>DCJH01000035.1:0-22599 GCA_002317385.1 Prevotella sp. UBA1705
TACGCTGACGCTGCTCAGTGGGATGAGAAGGCTAAGGACCTTGCCGCTCGCTTCATCAAGAACTTCGGCAAGTACACCACCAACGAGGCTGGTAAGGCCCTCGTTGCTGCTGGTCCCCAGCTGTAATTCTCGGAAATATTAAAATTTCTCAATATCAGGCCCATATCCGTAAGGATGTGGGCCTTTTGTTTGACCTAAATCAAAAAGAACTGATAAAATCGTGAAATCATGCAAAAATATTTGGTGTGTACCCACACAATGCCTATCTTTGCAATGTCTTCGTGAGAAGATTCACATAAAGTTTCATTAGGTTAGTAGTTTGATAGATTTTTTAAGGTAAAGATTAGGATTATGTTATTAGATTTTGAATCAGTCGTGATGTCAGTATAAAGTCATGTTGATGACTATTCTTAGTATTATTGCTTTGGTAATACTGATATCCGTTAACATTATTCTTACAAAAAGGCAGTGCGAGTGATCGTATTGCCTTTTTGGTTTTTAATAGGGTTCTCTTGGGTCCGATGCGCTGAGCCCAGAGTGCCGTAGGGGCTCGAAGGGTTTAACAAAGGGATGATGTTGCCCGGAGCATCCTATCGGCTGGTAGAACTCAAAAGGTGGACTTCCAGACTCATGCCATTGCTTTCTGCAGATGAAGGCATCGTCGTGTTCTATCTCTCACAATCATTTTCTGTCCAAATAATTCCTATTTTATTTTTCTTAAACGAGGAGTTGGTGGGCCTGTCTCTCCCTGTTTTTTGTGAAAATCTGGCCCGGCGGGTCGTGACTTTGTCCTTCTGCCATCTGCTCCATATCGGTTTTCTCTTGCGATAAGGCCCTAATCGTGAGCCAAAAGGGTGAGTAGGACGCCAGATGCGGCTTTCTATCTTAGAGAAAAGCGCCACTTTTGCGTGGGCTTTAGGTACTATCGGCATGACGATTCGGTAGTAATCGCAGGGCGAAAAGGTACTAATGACAAGCCCGTAAGATGGTTATCGCCAAACGACGAACTGGTATTCGTGGATATCTTGCTATGTATCAACAGGATAGAAAGGTATCCATTTTTTTCAGATTTTCAGGCCATGGTCTATGGATCGTGGCTTAGAGGCTGCTGCATCCCTTGCGATTCAAATTATTTCATCAATCATTTTTGTTTCAGATGCCATTGCTCTGCCATGATTCTCGCTGAGGCTCTACGCATATTTTTCTGCGATTTCGGCTTTCCATGGCTTACAAAACAAGGATGGAACACTGATGGTTCCACCCTTGCCGGATATGATTCTACCCCCTGATGGGGACGAAGGAACATGGTCAAATGAGAAGGAATACTCGTTTTGAAGCCTTGCGAGCCGCTGGCTTGCCAGCGATGCGACGAGGGCGCAGGGGCCCGCTGTGCGATGGAATTGGCTCGATGCTTTTGGCTATTGGATATAGCTGCGCAGCGCTTCAATATATTCCTCAAAGGCCTGGCGCCCCCCGTCGGTCAGTTTGCAGATGGTGGCGGGACGCTTGCCGCGGAAAGTTTTCTCCACCTCGATGTAGCCGGCCTTCTCCAGTTTGTCTATCTGCACACTCAGGTTGCCCGCTGTGGCGCCAGTCTGTTCCTTGATATAGGGGAAGTCGGCCTCCTCTACACCAATGAGAAGTGACATGACGGCCAGTCGCAGCTCACTGTGGAGCAGTGGATTGAGCGGTTTGAACATGGTCAACCCTCCTTGGTTTTGATGATCAGTGCGGGCACGATGAGGCCCACAACGGCTACTCCTGCCAGCACCACCATTTCCAATGGACCGGCGTAGACCAGTGCAAGGAAACTGCCCACGATGCCTGAAATATAGCAGCACACGGTGATGGCGGTGCTCTTCAGGATACGCCCCGTAATCATTCCCGCTATGCCCATGAGCAGAATAATGAGCGCAGTGATGGGGATGTGGTAACTCTCGAATACATGGTCGGGATAGTACACCACAGGCAGGGGTATTACGATGTTGAAGAAAGCCAATATACCCATGAAGAGACCGATAGAGCCCGCCATGAAGCCAAGGCTGCTCCAGACCTGCGAGAGGGTCTTGCTTATGAAGGTCTCCGGCACCTGGGGCTGTCGCTTCTTATACCTCTGTTCGGCAATTCCAATCAATCCGAGGATGCCCCAGAGCCCGTTAGCACCTGGCCCGGCCGAGGTATTCTGCCACAGATGGCCCACCACCAAGGCGATGACAGCTACCGACACACCCCAGAGCATCATGCTCTTCCAGCTGCCGCGGGTGATGCGACGGCGGCTCTCTTCGATGGTCTTTGTGATAATTTCCAGACTGCGCTCGGCAGTCATTTCATTGTTAGAAGTTTCCATAATCAATCATTTTTGCATTGTACGTGAATGTTTTTGAAGTTGTTTGGAATGCCCTGTCGACTTCCTCGAAGCTGTTTTCTTAGACGCTTCCCTCTCCCTTGTAGCCCTCAAATGGTTGGATCCGCACCTTCATCAGGCTTTATACGTTGCAAATATAAATAGGTTTATAATATAAACCAAATTATTTCGTGAATTTCTTTCGTATTTCATCGTTTTTTAACAAATACCGTGTGTTTGGGCCGTTTTTCAGTCTTTTTTAAGGCCTTACTTGCGGTTTGCGGGCTCATTACGAGGATTCAATGAGTGCATAGCATGATTCGCTGAGCAGGTTTTGGGCCGATTCCGAATGTTGCTTCCTGTAGAATAAGACAGTCTGTGGCATTAGGGTTGAATAAAAAAGACCCTCAACCATGAGTCTATATCCTGAAAAAACACTATTTTTGTAGAGTCTTCCTCATGGTATTTCCGCTGAGGGCAAGGATTCGCCGGTAGGTGGGGCAGCATCCTGCGAGGCAAATTCTACTCTCATCTGCCATCCGTCCACGAGGATAACATATCATATATAGGAGAAAAGATAATGATGAACATGATTGAAATGGCCAGCCGGCGCTTCTCTTGTCGCAAATATACCGACGAGCCGGTGAGCGAAACAGAGTTGAACAACATTTTGGAGGTGGTGCGCCTGGCCCCGTCGGCCTGCAACCGCCAGCCGTGGAAGTTCCTGGTGGTGACGTCGGAGACGGCTCGCTATCAGGTGCAGGAGTGCTACAACCGCGAGTGGCTGCGCTCGGCTCCGGTCTATATCATCGCCCTGCGCAATGCCGACGACAACTGGGTGCGCCAGGAAGACGGCAAACAGCATGGCGACATCGATGTGGCCATCGCCACCGAGCACCTCTGTCTGGCCGCTACCGAGCTTGGTCTGGGCACCTGCTGGGTCTGCAATTTCGATGTGGCCAAGCTCAAATCCTATTTTTGTCGCCCTGGCTTCGAACCCGTGGCCATCATTCCCCTCGGCCACATCTCCCCTTCCGCTCCCCATCCCGCCAAGGTCCGCAAACCGCTGGAAGAAGTGGTGGAGAGGGTATAGAACAGAGGATTGATACAACAAAAAGTGGCTATCGACGGATAGCCACTTTTTGTTTTCCTATGATATAGATTCCGTTTTTCAAGTGAGCGCCGTCCATTTTGCGCCCAGACAAATCATAGACTTCTCTGTTTTTTGTCGCCGTCTGGGGCCCGTTGATGGAGGTTGTGCCCATCACCGTGGCCTGAAACAGTCGGTTGAATCCCTCGTTAGGCATCCATAATCCTTGGTTGGCCAGCCTGATGCTGTATTCCGGACGCCCGTAGAGCTGAGGCTCCGGGTCGGGCAGGTGGAGACAAAACTCATAATTGCCCGGCGAGAGATAGGCCGGAAGGTGCAGCGTGTCTGCCACGGCGATGGTCTTTCCGGGGAGCCAGTGCCGGGGATCGGTATGCAACGCCTGTCGATAGGCCACTTCGCCGTTGGCCGTATTCATCACCACGATTTCTGCTCCGCGCGGGTTGAACGGGGCAGCCCAGCCCTCGTTGTTGAGGTAGAGCCGTATGGGACAGTCGCTGCCGGCCCTCATGTCCTGTGGATGATAGCTATCGTTGAGCACCAACCGGTAGCCCAGTCGGCGGCGTATGGTCTCCAGGAGTCCGTTGCTGTTCCATGTGCCGATCACATCTGGGTGGTAGTCGGCATTGAGATAGCTCCAATGATAGTCTGCGAAGGCCTGAAGGGCCATCTCTGACTCCGTCAATGTAGACGGAGCACAGGTCTCGCCCCCCATCGGCACATAGCGACTCTCCGACTGCCAGTAGCTGCGATAGAGCGGATTGTTCTGAAAGGTTCCCATGTCGTCGGCATTGGCCAGGAAGCAGTCGTTGTGGAACGACACCCGCGAGCGGACGCTCCCGTCGAAGGCCGTGGTCGCGCTGATGGTGTCGGCGGGGGTGATGCCGAGGGTATGGAGCTTGGCCGTGGGATAGCGCACGGCCACAAAGCGTGTCGACGGCAGAGCCGAGAGCAAGGCCATGAGCACATCTCGCCGTGCACCATACTGCGATGGCGAGGGCTCGAAGGTGTAGTTGTCGGTGAAATACCATTCCCCCCATACACCCACAAAGCCTGCTTCGAGCACGGCAATGATGTCGGCGTTGTCTTGCAGGATAGGGGTGAGCTGGGCAATGTGCCTGCTTGTCACGCTCCACACGGCATCCCAAGGCTTGTCGTCGGTAGAGTAGGTGTAGCAAAATCTCACCACGGCCTTCATGCCTCCAGCCCGAATGACCTCCATATTGTGGCGGATGCGCGCCAGAAAAGCCTCTGAGATGTCGGTATCGCGGAAGTTGTGGAGCACATAGACCGTGAAGATAAGCGAATAGCCCTGCTGTCGGTATCTGTCGATGTCGTCGATGGTCAGGGAGTCGTCGGCATCCGACCAGAACTCGCGATGGTGGAATAGTCCGCGCTCGGGGTTGAGAATGATGGAGTCGGAAGGCGTATAGCCTGTGTGAAGGAATCCGTTGGGGGTGAACCTTGTCTCAACCGAGGTGAGCGTGTAGCCGGTTCCGGCCACCATGCAGCCCTCCGATTGGAGGGTAGCCAGGAGCGAAGCGTCGAGGACGAAGGCCACGGAGTCGTCGCCCTCCACAATGTGCTGACTGGCCAGAGCCGCAGAATAGTCGGTCTTCCATAGCTGCACCTGATGCCAAGACTGCGGGTCGGGGGCATAATAGTCGAAATGAAGAACAACCTTATCGCCTATCATGGCATCGCGAAACCATGAGGCTTCCAGACGGACATTGCCGTTTCCCGCGATGACCTTATAGTCGGAGTAGGTGGTGCTGCCCGTCCATACGGTCTCAGCCGGTGCGGAGACCATGGTCAGGAAACAGAGTAAAAGCAGGAGAAGTCTCTTCATTGTCGTAGAAATCTTGAGTGGTTGGAGTGCGGTGATGGCTTTGGGTCAAGGAGAAAAGCCGCTCGCCACTCTATTTAGCCCAAACTCTCCCGACGGATATACAACGGTCCGTCGGGAGAAATGGAGGGTGAGGTCATCAGTATCCGGTCGTCGGATTCATGCCATGGCATGCGCCAGACTACTTGATGACGAATTTCTTTCCGTTCAGGATGTAGATGCCGCGTCCGAGATGAGACGTGCTGCCCTGCTGACCTACTACCTGACCGTTGAGGTTATAGATGGTTCCCTGAACTGCTGTAGCCTTGGCTATTTGGCCAATGCTGCTGGGAACCACGGCCTGCACGGAGGTCAGCGTATAGCTCATGCCTGTAAGCACGAGGCCATAGGTCTGCATGGTCTCCAGGTCTGCGTCGGTGAGTGGGTAGACATACTCCGTCTCGGTAAGCGAAATCCAGTCGCTGCCAGAGGGCATTGTAGCCCAACCACTGGGCAAATTCTGCTTGAGCACGAGGCCAGAGCCTTCCGGAACATCCGAGAATGTGAACACCAGGCTGCTGCCTTTGGTCACCCCTGCGAAGTTATCCTTGGGAATCGTGATGCTGCTCCAGCTGCCCACGGCGAAGTTGCCCTGCCAGATCATGCCCGAGTTGGGCTCCAGAGTCACCTTGGTCACGGTGAAACCTGTACCTGCAATGGCGCATCCGGTGGCCTGCAACTTGGCCAGAAGGGTAGCGTCGAGGGTGAACGCGGCTTCTGTGGTGGTCTCAACGACATGCACTCCAGGGCAGAGCGATGCGCTCATGTCTGGGGCGTAGAGTTCCACCTGATGCCAGCTCTGCGGGTCGGCAGCATAGTTGGTGAGGCTGATGTTGAGCTTGTCGCCCTCGGCTGCGCCTGCAAACATGGAGGCGGGGAGCACAATGGGCTTGCCGGCCACAGGAATAGTCTGATAGTCGGCATAGGTCTGGGAACCGCTCCAGAGCACATTCGACTTGGCATCGAGACGCACCTCGGTCACCGTGTAGCCTGTGCCGGCAAGGTTGCAGCCGTTGGCCTTGAGCTCGGTGAGCATGGCCTCGTCGAGGGTGAAGGTGGCGAGGGTATCGCCATCCAGGATATGCACACCGCCGGTGATGGCCTGAGACATATCCGTTTTCCACAGTTCCACCTGATGCCAACTGACGGGGTCGGCAGCGTAATAGGTAAACACCACGTTGATTTTGTCGCCAACGGCGGCATCGGCAAACATGTCGGCCGTGAGCATGACGCGCTTGTCGGCCTCTGGAGTGGTGTTATAGTTGGCATAACTTTGTGAGCCCGACCAAAGGGTCTTGGCGTTCACAGACAGGGCTGCCATAAGCAGCACGAGAAGAAGGGTAAAAGTTTTTTTCATATCAGTTAGTTTAGAGTTATATCGTTTGGATTGGACGTGTGGGACGAGGCGGGATAGGCGCATCGCCCCTACACGTTGATGTCTTAAAATTAAGATATTTTCGATGGTGGGCTTTTACCTATTGTCCATTTGGTTTTACCCATTGTCGCACAGCCTAAAACTTCTGTAGGACAGGCAGTGATGGGGCGGCAGTCTTGTTGCCTCCGCCTTTCACCTCCACCTCGAACAACTGGTTGTAGCCCGTCTTGCGCTCCCACACATCTTCGTTGGCCAGCTGGATGCTATAGGCGGGCTTGCCATAGAGCGACGGGGCAGGGTCGGGCAGGCTGAGATAGACCTTATAGGTGCCTGCCGACATTTCTTCGGGCAGACGGAAACGAGTGTTGATATGGGTTGCTTGATTGGCCATCCATCGTCTCGGGTCGTCTTTCAGGGTCAGTTTGTAGGCCTCCTTGCCTTTCTTGAAGATGAGTTCCACGCCCCTCGGATTGTAGGGGGCGGCCCATCCTTCGTTGCGGAGTTCAAGGTCGAGTTGGAACTCTCCGCCAGCCTGAGCAGCCGTCGTGTGACTGCACTGCTGGAGCACCAGTCGATAACCCAGCCGTTTCTTCACCACGTCGAGGAAGTTCTCGTTCTCCCAGCGGGCAAGGACGTCGGGATGATAGTCGCGGTTGAGATAGCTCCAGTGGTAGGCTTCGAAAGCCTTTACGGCATTGGGCACCTCGCAGAAGGCCGACGGCGCGCAGGTTTCTCCGCCCATAGGTACGTAGCGGCTCTCCCATTCCCAGTAGCGACGGTATTGGGGCACGTCGTTGAAGGTACCCATATCGTCGGATGTCGCGAGGAAGCAGTCGTTGTGGAATGCCGTGCGACTGATGGGACTGCCGTCGTGGGCCTTGGCCCATGAGATGGTGTCCTGATAGTCTATCTGCCACACTCCAAGTTTGGCGGCGGGGTAGCGCACGGCCACAAATCGGTCTTTGGGCATGGCTTCAAGGAGTGCTTCGAGCACCTGGCGGCGCGGACCATACTGTTCCTTGGTGGGCTGGTAGTTGTAGTGGTCGGTGTAATACCACTCGCCCCATACGCCCACGAAGCCCGCTTCGAGCACGGCAATGACATCGGCATTGTCGCGGAGAATCGGTGTGAGTTGTTCAATGTGACGTCGAGTCAGTTCCCAAGGGGCATCCCAAGGCTTGTCGGCCTCCGAATAGGAATAGCAGAAACGCACCACGGCCTTCATGCCGCAGGCACGCAGGGCGCGGAAATTGCGTTTGATGCGGTTGAGATATTTCTGAGAGATGTCCTTATCGCGGAAATCACGCATGATATAGGCAGTGAAAACAAGGCTCAACCCCTGGTCGCGCCATTGGTCGAGTTGGTCCATATCCAGTTCGTTGGTCTTGTCGGAATAGAACTCCTGATGGGTGAACATGCCCCTCTCGGGATTGGTAATGATCTTATCGGTAGGCTTATAGGTTACCGTAGCCATGGCATCGGGCATGGTTTGGGCCGACGCTGCAAGACTCAACGTCGTGGTGAGGAGTGCGGAGAGAATAATGTTTTTGGTCATGATGATGGTTGTTTAGCGAGAAATGTTTTCAAACCAGGGTAGGCGGTCGAGCGGCACGTTGAGTTTTACGGTGCGTCCTCCGCGGTAGGTCTTGCCTTGGTCGTCGCGCCATTTACCCTTGGGAAGGCGGACGTCGCGGGTGCGCGATGCAGAACTTACCGGTGCCACGAGGTATTTGTCGCCGAGCATGAACTGGTCGTTCACGAGTTCAAAGCCTTGGCCCGGGAAGCTGTAGGCCATGTGTCTCACCATGGGTTCGCCGGTTCGGGCACTCTGATGTGCCAGTTCCACGAGATAGCTGCCCAGCTGTTGGTGCCAGAGTGCATAGCGGCGACAGATGTTAAGATTCTCCTTACTCAGGATGCGCCATGGGGCCACGGAGAATTGCATGACAGGCATCATGGCATGAATCTGGCAAGAGCGCACGATGAGTTCCTGATTGAACTTGTCGGGGTCGACACCATAGAAGCTACTGTATTCGCCGCCACCAATCATGTCGGGGCATGTGTAGGCATAGCCGAGAAGGCCTGCCGCAATCATGTCGGGCACAAGTTGGGACACGCCATTCCAGGAATAAGGTTTGTCGCCGAGTCGCTGCATATTGGGACGGTTGCCCTCTTGCCAGCAGGCGCGCAGCTCATTGAGCGGAAACTCTCCTGCCAACTGGGCCCATAGGCGCGTCTGTTCCACATCATAGGACTTGCCATCGTAGACATCGACATCCTCTTGCAGATAGCGCTCCGGGTCGCCGGCATCGAGTTTGAATCCGTCTATGCCATATAGAGTCTGCAGGCGGGTGAACTCCGATTTCAGGTATCGGTAGGCCTCGGGGTTGCTGAGGTCGTAGGCGAAGCTATAGCCGTTCCACCATTTGACTACGGCTGCTTCGTCGGTTCCCTTGCGACGGACGAAGTATCCCTTCTTTTCCAGGTCGCGTCCTTTCTTGGAGTCGGGCGACACAAAGGGGCAAACCCATACCATGACCTTGAATCCCATGCGATGGAGACTGTCTACCATGAGTTTGGGATTGGGGAAACGGGCTGCACGGAAGTCCCAGTCGCCATAGTCGTTTTGCCAGTTGTCGTCGATCATGAGCACTCCGGTGGGGAAGCCATGGTCAATGATGCTGCGGGCATACTTGAGGATGTCTTCCTGGTTCTGGTCATAGAGCAGCTCTATCCAGGTGTTATAAACCGGTCTGCTGAAGAACTCTTCGGGTGGAATTTGGTCCGATGGGGGGAAGTGAGCCTTCATGGCGCCTACGTAAGCATCACGCAAAGTCGAGCCATAAGTCTTGAGGTCTACGGTTCCGCGGTGGGGAGTGACCTGCAGACCGCCCTGTACAGGCTGCATGCGGAAGGGGCCGTCTACCCAAACGGCGCGCCCCTTGTTGGAAACAAGCAGAGGGGAGGTCTGGTTGTTGAAGTTCTGCTTGCGGAGGTCAAAGGTGTCGGCGCCCGAACGGAAAGGCATATAGGTGCCCAACGCCGTGGCTCCGCCCCACCATTGTTCTCCGGGTAATGAGTTAATCTGCTGCGTTGACTGGGAGAAAACCGTGCAGGCTGTGACCAGCAATGCTGTCAGAAGGAAGTGTTTTTTCATATCAGTTCTTTTTAATATATTCACTTGGTGTGCAGCCGAATTGCTCTTTGAATGACCGCGAGAAATAAGACTGGCTCTCCACACCCACGCTATATCCAACCTCGGAAACCGACAAGTCGGTGGTGCGCAGGAGATAGGCTGCCTTGTCCAGTCGTAGTTTCATGATGTATTTACCCATGGACATTCCGGTCGCGCTCTTGATGAAGGCGTAGAGCTTGGTACGGTTGGTGCCCAGCTGCAAGATGATCTGGTCGATAGAGAAGTCGTCGTTGTTGAGATTTTCGTCTACAATTCTATTGAACTCATCGAACATCTCGCGTTGCTTCTCGTTCTGGATTTGCTCCCGAAGATGGAGGCCACTCGTTTTTTCGGTGTGCGATTCCTTGCTCTTCTTCAGCAGGTTGAGAACGTTGGCGCGCAGCAGGCGTGGGTTGTAAGGCTTGGGCATATAGACGTCTGCCCCCATTTCTAATCCCTCAATCTGCTTTTCTTCGTCGCTGATGGCTGTCAGCAGGATGATGGGAATGTGGCAGGTGTGCAGGGTTTGCTTCAGAGCCTGACACAGTTCGAAGCCGTTCATCTTGGGCATCATGACGTCGGAGATTATCAGGTCGGGGAGATATTGCTTGCTCTTCTCCAGCGCCTCCTGCCCATCGATGGCCATGAGCAGATTGAATTCTTTCTTAAAATATTCGTAGAGAATCATCAGTACCTCATGATTGTCGTCCACCAGCAGAAGGGTGGGACGGCCTTCTATGTTCTCAGGCGTAGCCTCATTGAACTGGGTCTCCTCAAATTCGGCGGCATATCCGGAGAGATATTCCTTGGCAACGAAACTGTTGTCGGTGCTCTTTTCCTCCTCTTTTAGATAGGAAGCGGATAACGGGAGGAACACCATCATCTCGGTGCCCAGTCCCAGACTGCTGCTCACCACAATGCCGCCATGGTGGAGACTGAGGAGTGAGCGCACGAGCGAGAGTCCGATGCCCGTGCCTTCATGGTGCTGGTTGTTGTTGGAGACACGATAGAGTCTGTCGAAGATGGTGGGGAGATCCTTCCGGGCAATGCCTACACCAGTATCTGATACCCGGATGATGAGCTGGTTGCCTTGTTCCATATCGGCCCTGAATGCGTAGAAATCCTTGTGCTCGGGGAGGGCATTCTCATATTCGCCCATGGAGACCTGAATATCGATGCTACCTCCCTTGGGCGTGTAACGGATGCTGTTGGATAGGATGTTGCCCAGGATTTTGCTCACCATTTCCTGGTCGAGCCATGCCTTGAAGTCGTCTTCCGGCAGATTTAGGTTCATGGTGAGGCTGGCAGACTCCGCCCATGTGGTGAATTCGTCGTAGATGCTGCGCACGAACATGGGAACGTCGGTGAGGATGGCATGGAGATGGATAGACTTCATGTCGGCCCGATGGAAGTCGAGCAGATCGTCAATCATGTTGCTCATCTTCTGGGCATTCCTGGAGATGATGCCAACATATCGGTTGGATTCGGTCTCCTCGTTCTCGCTGAGCTCAGTGGCTGCATGCCTGATAAGAGTCAGCGGGGTGCGGAATTCGTGCGACATATCCATGAAAAATCGGGTCTTCATCTGCATGATGCGCTCGTTGTGCTTCTCTTTTTCCTTGCGCATGACAAAGAAATTCTTCATCTTGGTCCACTTCACAAAGTATCTTATGCCCATATAGATGAGCTCGGCAAGCAGGAGCGCATAGAACAAATAGGCAATCCACGAACGCCAGAAAGGTGGTTGGGAATAGATGTCCAGCCTGTATATTTTACCGCTCCACTGCTGCCAGTCGCCCGCCTCGACGAGGAGTTCAAGGTGGCCGTAGGGCAGTTTCTGGTAGGAGGCCGTGGGCTTTTGCCCGGCATCGATATAGTGCCAGTCGTCGTAGCCTCGTATCTTGTAGCGGAAACGCGCCTGATGAGGCCTCTCATAGTTGAGGGTAGTAAAGTCTACGGTCAGGTTGTTGTTGGGATAGGAAAGCTCTATCCGATGGCTGTACTCTATGTCGCCGTCTACAATTTTGCCTCCTACAATGGCATGAGTGAAATGGATTTCAGACGAGGTATCAGTCGTGACCTCGCTCTGTGGCATGAAAAAGTTCATTCCTTGGGAGCCGCCGAAATAGAGATTCCCCAAGCTGTCTTTGGCCGATGACGATGTGCCGAAGGTATAGCCTTGCAGTCCGTCGTCGGTGGTGAAGCGGTTGAAGCGGTGCACCTGGTCGTCAAAGTAGCACAGATTGTAGCCGCCGCACCATACTCGACCGAAGCGGTCGGTCTCGATACTCTCGATATCGTCGCTACTTGCGCCCTCATTGATGCCGTAATGCTCTGCAGTATAGGTATAGGTGCCATCAGACTTGTCTACGAAAGTCACTTTGTTCAGTCCGCTGCCCAAGGTGCCCACCCAGTAGGTATGCTCTCCGCCTTTGTCAATAGGCCAAAGAAAGTTGTTGCTCAGGCTGTGGTCTGAGGCATTGGCCTTATAGATGGCTATATTGGTCACCCGTCCCTTGCTGTCGAAGAACACCCTATTCAGACCATTGGCCGATGTGACAATGAGCTCATTGGCCTCCAAGTCGCTATATATATTATGGAGAAGGTCGGTAGAGAGGCGGAAAGGGGCAGGACTGTGGGCCGTCAGGAGCTTGTCGTTCACCCATTGTCCCCCTTCCTCGCGGAAACACTCAAGTCCAGCATAGGTCGCTGCCCACAGACGTCCAAAACGATCTGTGGCCAACCAGAAGATGTATCCGCCATTCTGTGTCGTCAAGGTAGCTGTGATCTGTCCCGTGGTTTTGTCAAGTACCATGACGTTATCCCGGACAGAAGCGAAGAGATGAGTGCGGTCACTCTGAATGCTCGTGATGCTCTTGAGTAGCTCTGGTCGTATGCAATAGTTGAAATCAGTCTGGTGGGTCTGGACATTCATGCGGACGATGCCACCGAATTTCCTGGCCAGATATACATAGCCGTCGTTGCCATAGTGCAAGGCGCTCACGAAATCGGCATATAGCAGATTGTCGGTAAGGCTCTGGCCGAAGTTCAACAGATGGAAGAACGTGGGGGTGGTGCTGGCGTAGCATACGCCCGCCATCCAGCCGGAGACCCATAGATTGCTATTGCGGTCGGAGTAGAGACTGTTGATGTCGTTGACCACCGACTTGGAATCTATTGCATAGTGGCGGTAAGTGCTTGTCTCTACTAAATTCCAGTCCAGGCGGGTGAGCTGTTCACTGGTGGCTACCCAAATAGACTTGTTGTCCATTGTCATGGCTACCAGGTCGGTCTGGACCTGGAAAGGATGGACCGCAACCTGTGCCAGACCACCTCGTCCACCTACTTTGAACTTGACCACACGGTTTGCATACATGGCGAAGAGGAATCCTCCCATGTAGCGCATATCACGTACTCCGGTGCCGATGCCTCCCTCAATGCGGTTGATGAGATGATATTTCCCGGTAGCGTCGGCTTGATATACCGACATGTAGCTGTTGCCGGAGAACCATGCGATGCCCTTGCCGTTCTCTGCCACACGAGGGTTCTGTTCGGCGCTGACGAAGCCATTGCTGGAGCCTATGCGCAGGGAGGTAATCTCGGGTCGGTCGGTTTTGTCTATAGGACCTACTTTAACAAAACGTATCTGATTAGCAGACACCATCCATAGATATCCTTTTTGGGCTGCCGGACGTATCATTTTGACCTGACTGAAGAACTCTTTCGAGCCATGGTCTTTGGAGACAAAAGAGGTAAATCTCTTGTTACGGATATCAAAATTGGATAGCCCCTTGTCTGTGGCCATCCAGAGTCTTCCCGAAACAATGCCCATACTATAGATACGATTATAGTATAGCGATAGGGGATTGCCCTCGGGATGACGGTAGGAATCGATGGAGTATCCATCGAAACGATTGAGTCCTCGGTGTGTTCCTATCCACATATATCCCAGGGAATCCTGGACCATGCAGGTAGCATTGTCGTGCAGGAGTCCGTTCTGTCGGTTGAGATGCCGAAAGGAAAGGCCTTCCTGTGCTTGAGCCGTAAGGCTGGAAAGCACCAGGGATAGCAAGGATATGATATGTCTTAGAAACACGTTGGAGATGGATTAATGAACAGTAATATCAAAAGTCTTGACGACAGTGTTATAGTTATACTCGTCTTTGGAAATCTTGTCCGCGGGATTATCGGTATAGCTTCCATTGTAGTTCTTGCCACTTACCGATGAGCCGATGACCACCATACGATAAGTTCCGGGCTGAGTATATGCGTGGCTGTAGGTAGACTCGCCCGAGCGGTTGGCCGTACTAATGCTCTCGCCCGTGTCGAAAGGCAGGAAGTCGTAGTTGCTATAGCTCACATTCTGGAGATAGAAGTCGCCAACATAGCCAATACTGCCACTTGCCGTGAAGAGGAATTGGGCGTAGGCCAGTTTCTCCATAGTCTTCCCCGTGGCGTTCTGCCATTCGGTAATGATGCGAGAGAGGTCTACGGTATAGTCCGTGTAAGCCTGGTTGGGGCTCCAGTAGATATCCCATACCGTATTGTTGGAGAAGGTTACCTCGCTCTCTCCTTTGGCAATACCACCTAAACGGATAACCACTGGAAATGTGGTGATGGTCTTGCTGATCTCGCCTGAGTTGACATCCTGCAAATAATCCTTATCGAATCGCATTCGCAGGGTCATCGTCGTGTTGGAGCCTAACTTCATGTTGGTGTTGACGCGGATGGCCTGATACCACC
The DNA here is from genome assembly GCA_002317385.1 of Prevotella sp. UBA1705. Classification (GTDB taxonomy): domain Bacteria; phylum Bacteroidota; class Bacteroidia; order Bacteroidales; family Bacteroidaceae; genus Prevotella. The sequence goes on from DCJH01000035.1 coordinate 14,631, forward strand.
AGTTGGGATGGGTGGAAGTAATCTTCAGTACGTTCTGCCCAATGCCCGCATCATTGATAATCTGTGCCTCGGAGTTGAGGAGATTATTGCCTGAGTTGGCATCCCTCACCTCTACAAGGTTGTCGGCTACGCTGCTGCTGCCGACTTCCGATTTACCCAAGTTGCAAATAAAAGGATAGATATCTGGGTCTACCGGACGCCAAATGGAGTCACGGAGTTGCTGTTCGGTCTTTCCCTGAAGAATATAGTCTGCACTATTCTGATAGTTATGGCCCTCATCTCCACTGTAGACGGAGATTAACTGATTTTCTCCATGACTTACAGAGAGTGTCACCGCCTCGCCAACGGCTACAGAGGTCTTATCAATGCTGACATTGAAATCGGCCTCGGGCGCCTCGCTCTCGCAGCCTGCCAACAGAAATAAGGTGATTATGGCCATTGAATATATATATTTTCTTTTCATATTCTGCACATTTTAAGATTAATAACCGGGGTTCTGCTTGAGGTTTTTGTTTACATCTATCTCACTCTGAGGGATGGGCAACTGCATGTTGCGCTCTGATATGTTCTCAGGAGCACCGGTAGTCAGCACATTGCGCTCCGTGGTACTGATGAACGGATTGTAGATGCGCCACATCTGCATTTGGCTGATGAGCTTGCCCCGACGCACAAGGTCGCACCAGCGATCAGTGGTCTCAGCCACGAGTTCACGGGCTCGCTCATTGAGAATCTCGTTGCGGAAAGCATCGTAATCGTTGTTGTACTTATAGTAGTCCATGGGATTGCGGGTGCCATCGTATATATAGCCATATGAGCCTGGGCGCCAATCGGGCACACAGATGTCGGTCAGATTCTCATACTGAGTCTTGAGTCTGCGTGGCATGGGGTCCTGGTGCATGATGCCCTCATTGGCGATGCGAGCACGCTTGCGCACAAGATTCACGGCATCGTAGGCCGACTTGATGCTCTGGCCAGTAAGGTCGAACGAGGAACTGGGGGTGTAGCTTCCGGGAGACTGGTTCACCTCGTTGTAGGCTTCGGCATACATCAGCAATACGTCGGCATAGCGCAACAAAGGCTCATCCATCCCAAAGTTGGTATAGTTGTATGCACTGGGGTTGGCCAGAGGATATCGACGGAACTTGCCAATGCACCATTGCACCCAGTTGTTATTCTCTGTAGCCTCGCTGAGCTTCTGGTCGGAGCGGGTATCCCAGTAGATTTTGTAATCCCATCCCCACAGTGTGCCGTCTTCCTGAAGTTGCACACGAGGACAATTCCATAGGCGGCGCACAGAGTCGCTGGGTTCGTAGATCATGCGATGATAGTCTGAACTGGAGATGTTATCCCAAGAACCGCCGAGTTCTTGGCTACCTCGGATACCAAACATCATGCCGGTCCATGTACCAGTATTGTCACCCGTTTTTCCCTCAACACAGAACAGAACCTCGTTTTGAGCTTCGTCGCGAGTCTTAGCATCAAATACGTCGGGATAGTATTTGCACAGAGAATATCGTCCACCCTGAATCACTTGGCCAGCATAGTCGAGTGCTTTCTGGAAATCCTCATGGGCATCACCGAGGAGAGGCTTGCCGTCGCGCTGGGCAACGCTGCCCAACCAGAGATATACCTTGGCGAGGAATCCACGGCAGGCATCTTTCGTCATGCGCCCATATTGATAGCCATTGCCGGTGTCGCCCTTGTCCATCGTATGCTCCAGACAATATTCGAAGTCGTTGATAATCTGCTTGAAGACCTCGGCTTTGTCTGTTCGGGGCACATCGAGTCCGGCCAGCGACTTGGTGCTTTCGAGCACAAGAGGCACGTCGCCAAACCACCGAACGAGGTCGAAATAGAGGAAGGCGCGAATGCCACGGGCCTGAGCCACGTAACGTTCATAATTGTTGATGTTGTCTTTATTGGCCTCCACGGCGTCGATGACGGCATTGCAGTCTTTGATAACCATATAGTGGCCCTGCCACATGGTGGTGATATAGGTGTTGTTGGCCGTATAGGTGAAGTCGCTCAGACCGTTGGCCTCGTCCCACGAAGCGCGTTTGAGGAGGTCGTTGGGCAGTTCACGCACCTCATAGCCTGTGACATTAGAACCGCTCAACTCGCGATAGGCTCCATTGAGTGCCTGTCTTGCCTGCTGCTCGTTCTCATAGAAGTTGGTGGTTGTCATGACGCTCTTAGCTTCCTCGTTGAGGAAGTCGGAGCAGGAACTCAACAGCAATCCAGCTGCAAAGAATAGATATATTTTTTTCATTTTCGTCTGTTCATTAATGGTTATAATCCTACTTCAAGGGAAAAAGCGACAGAGCGTGGGCGTGGATAAGGACTCATGTCCAGGCCCGGAGCAATGCGCGACACAGTGCCTGTGCCGGTATTGGCCTCTGGGTCAAAGCCCGAATAGCGTGTGAGCAACCAGAGATTGGTACCGGTTACAGAGAGGCGCATCTTGGAAAGGTTCAGTTTCTTGAGCACATTCTTCGGGAAGTTATATCCCAGCGAAACGGTCTGCAGGCGCAGGAAAGATCCATCCTCTACCAGGTCGCTGCGCATGATGCCTTCGCTCCAGGTGCCTGAACCACTCAATGGGAAGTTCTTGTCAGGGTCGGTAGCATACCATATATTATTGTTGATGCTCTTCATGATGTTGTTGATGTTGGTGGCGCCCTGCAGGTAGTAGGCATTGCCATTGATCACATCATTGCCCACAGACCAACGGAAGAATGCATAGAGGTCGAAATTCTTCCATTCCAGCGTGTTGCCAATACCGCCAGTGTGTGCTGGATTGACATTGGCGATGGGCACGCGGTCGTTGGAATCGATGATTCCGTCGTGGTTAACGTCGACCACTCTCATCTCGCCAGCTTTTAGATTAGAGCCGGAATAGCCGTTGGTTACCTCGTTGCTGTTGTTGTAGACCCCGTCGCTGATATAACCATAGTACACACCTACGGGCTGCCCCACGCGCAATAACACGTCGCTGGTAATCTTGCTATTCAGTCCGCGGCTATAGAACTGCTCATACTGATCGCCGTCAAGGCTGAGTATCTTATTCCTGTAGAAGGATATGTTGAAGTCGGTAGACCATGCAACAGGACGCTTGAACCAATGGGCGGTTACATGGAACTCCATGCCCTTGTTCTCCAATACGCCGGCATTTTTCCATGCAGTGGTGAAGCCAGAGGTGGAGGGAATGTTTACCTGAAGCAACATATCGTCTATGCGCTTGTAGTAAAAGTCGGCGGTCAGCTGCAGTCTGTTGCGCCATACGGCAAAGTCGAAACCTACATTAAACTGCTTCTGGCTCTCCCATTTCAGGTCGTCATTGGTCACGTTGGAGGGATAACGACCTATCTCAACCGTATTTTGGTCGAACACAACCTTACTGTCACTCAGCTGAGACAGCGACTGATAAGACGGAATCTGGTTGTTTCCGGTCATACCGAAACTGGCTCTGAAACGCAGGTTGCTGATGAAGCCGATGTTCTTGATAAACTCTTCTTCCGAGGCACGCCAAGCGGCGGATACGGCGGGGAAGTAGCCATAGCGGTTGTTCTTGCCAAATTTCGAGGACCCGTCTACACGAAGCGATGTGGTCAGTAGGTATTTCTCCTGATAATTATAGGTGGCTCGGCCTATCCATGATACCATCTTGTTGCTGTCGTAAAGGTAGCTGGGGGCATAGGTCACAAGTCCCTTGTTAATGCCATAGATACCCTGCAGCATGTCCTCAAAGTTGGTAGCCTTGGTATAGAGGTAGTTGCTCCACCATTTGCTGGTTTCAAATCCTCCCATAACAGAGAACGAATGGGCGCCAATCTGCTTGTTGTATTGCATGCGGGCCTCCCATACCCAACTGTTCTCCACTCGATTTCCTAATTCCATTCGTCCTTGTTCCGACTGTCCGAACCAGGTGTCCGATCCCCACACCCGTGTAGAATTCACGGTGTAGCGGCGGTAGGAGGCACTTGTGGTGAATGTCAGGCCCTTGAGAATGTTGTATGAGAACCAGAGATTTGCGTTCAACTCGTCATACTTGTTTTTAATATCCACTTGGTCAACAGCTACGAGTGGGCTCATGATATTGATGTTACTGTAGTTCATGATGTCGGCAAAGCCTGGATAATAGAGGAACGGTGAACGCTGCAAGGCGTTCAGCACAATGCCCGATTGCGACCAATCGCTGGTAGGGTTGTGGTCTTGCGAGGTAGAGAACGATGCGTTGAGGCCCATGCTGCCATGCAGACCCAACTGTTGAGTGAGGTTCAGACGTGAGGTGAAACGGTCGAAACGCGAGCGGCGTATCACTCCGCTGTTGTTCAGATATCCGGCCGAAAGCATGTAGGTCATGCCTTTTGTGCCGCCTTCCATACTTGCGTTGATGTCGTTTTTATGGGCTGTCTGAACAATCTCGTCGAGCCAGTTGTGCACGTTGGCATCAGTCCATCCCTTGTTGGCAATGATGTTATCCCAGAACGCTATGAGGTTCGGGGTGTCGTAGGTGCCATACTTTCTCATCTTATAAGCATATTCTTCGGGACTGAGCACCTGCAGTTTGGGATTCTGCATATAGTCGAGTCCGGTAGTAATGCCAACCGAGAATTTGGGCTTAGTAGATTCGATGCCATGTTTGGTGGTAATCAGCACCACACCGTTGGAACCCTTGGCTCCATAAATGGCTGCTGCGGAGGCATCCTTTAATACCTCTATAGAAGCGATGTCGTTGGGGTTCAGACCCATCAGCGGATTGTTCACCGTGTTGGCGTCTGAGGTGGCAGAGCCCACAGACTCTACTGGCATGGGCACACCATCGATGACAAACAGCGGCTGTGTTCCTCCTGTAATGGAGTTGACTCCGCGGATTCGGAATTGCATGTTGGAGTTCACCGATCCGTCAGAGGTCATAATCTGTACGCCGCTCACCTTTCCCTGAAGGGCCTGCAACACTTCGGCGCTACCGCTCTTGGCCAATTCCGCTACGTTGACAGAGGTGATAGCAGTGGTGATGTCGCTCTTTTTCTGAGTACCATAACCCACGACAACCACCTCATTGATGTCCTTCGCCTCAGCGTCGAGTACAATGTTCATGGGTTTCCCGGTAACGGTTTCTGTTCGAGGATAGAATCCGATATAAGACACTGTCAGTTTTTGTTTTTCCTTGGCCTTGATGGAAAACACTCCGTCTACATTGGTGGTGACACCGTTAGACGTTCCTTCCACTTTTACCGTAGCTCCGGTGAGCGGCTCGCCTTGGGCGTCTGTCACCTTTCCTGTAATCGTAGTCTGCGATTGGGCCACGGTCGAACCGAGTGCCAAAAGCATCATTAGGAACAATAGCTTTAGTTTCATACGACTTATTTTAGGTTTTTATTTCTATGATAAGATGTTGCAAAATTAAGATTTCAGAGTCATTCCGGTTTGACTTATCGTACCTTTCGCTTTACTAAAGGGTGTACCTCTCAGCGTATTCAATGGTATTTTAACCCATGGCCAGTAGTAGCAACCGTAAAAATAAGATAGGCCAAACAGAGGGTCATGGCGTTGAAGAATACCTGTCTATAGCATTATTGCTGGATGCCTTTATCGCTCAGTTCTATTCTGATCCTCCTCCATCTTCATATATGATAATAGGGATTCTGGTGTCATCGAGATATAGTAAATCCTTTTTTAACATGAGCAAAGGTGTTAGTGTGATACTCATTCGACATGATGGCGATAGATATGGTTTATAGTCTTTATCCGTAGGTTAGGCTCATCGCTCCTTGCAAATATACTTATTTTATTTATAATAGACTTGGTTATTTGTAAAGTTCATTGCTAAAAAACACTCTGTGCTATACCGAGGAATTCATGTGCATATCAAAAACGAAAAAGGGTGATGCGCTAAATCCTTAGCATGCTACCTCCAGAGATTAGCGAAATATGGCTGGGGGCACGTCGCTGCGAGCGACTGGAGGAAGTAGTAGCCAGATATCCTGACAGAAAATGTGTCGTCATGCCGCTCGACTTCTCGGATGTGGCGGCAGTGGAAGCTTTCGGTCAGCGGCTTGCCACCGGGCGGCCACGTATCCAACAGCTTGGCAACAACGCTGGAATGGCGGTGGGCGATGTGATATAACGTATGGAGCTTGCCCCAATGATGCAACTCGTAGACCTCAACTACAAGGGGGCCACCGCTATGACAAAGGTCTGCTTGCCCTATGTGCCCGGCTGTGGAATTATCGTCATGGTGTCGTCTACATCGGCCTTTGGGCCCAACACCGGGATGGCGGTCTATTCAGCAACGAAGTCGTATCTCTCGGCCTTCAGCACGGGACTGCGTGAGGAATTGCGCTCCCGCCACATCCATGCCTGCACCGTCAACCCAGGCATGGTGATGACTGAGATGAACCGCAATGCGAGAGCTGACTATCTGAGGCTGCCGAAAGTGGATGTGGCACGGGGGGCGGTGAGGTCGCTGAGGGCTGAAAGGCGGGGTAGGACCGCCTATACCACAGGGTGGTTTTACAAGTGTTATCGTTTCGTCTGCAAGCTGTTGCCCCAAAGTCTGATGGTGTGTGTGCCCGGATTAGAAAAGGATTGAGCATTTGCAAACATTTTCTTCCGATGTCTATTCGTTTTTAATGCCGACTTGATTTCTTTCTGCAACCTATATCTTCATGGTGCATGCTGGTAGCCAGAAATGCCCCATGAAAAATCCTGAGCATTTGTCTCCTGAGATGAGCGTATTTCAAAATCAAGCCCCGGTGGCCTCAAATACGCGAGAAATCGCCTTGTTTGAAGTTGTTGACAGACAGAGACTTGTAAAATATTGACATTCTAAGGCTCTGCCGTTAGTGTCTTTTCGTCTTGTCATTGAGCCTTTTTCATGTTGCCATTACTATCAAACGGTCTTGCCATTAGGTACTCATGGCCGCTTGATGAGGTAGTGATGGTTTTGCTATCTCTCCCTTTTGTCTCATTCTTCCCTGTTTTTCTATCACACGAACCGGGCTAAACCATCTATTCATCTTTTTGTCTCGCCTAAAACAAGTCGTCCAAATGTATGCGATTTTGATAAAGAAAGTTGACGTTGAAAACGCTGAGGCATGCGTTCCGTAAATGTGGTGACAATATGGAAAATATATACCTCTGTTGTCGAAACAAACAATAATGCTATAAACTTTTTTGCTTTTTCTTCCTCACTTTTCCCGAATTATGAATCTGCCTTGACCGCCATTTTATTACCATTTTTCGTAACTTTGCACCCGAATTAAATTTCACTTCATCAAGTGTTCTCAGTAAAAATGGTGACAGTAGGATTTCCCTTTTAGGGTTGGGACTTGCTTTGGCGGCGGGTCTGACGTATGCATTATATCTCATCGGCGTAAACCGGAGCACACTCCGGAGCATGTCGGTGATGCGTCTTTCATTCTATACTACGACTTCCGGAATGCTGCTTTTCTTCGTATATAATGGCTTGGGCAGGTATCTTATCCTCATGCCTAATTCGACAGCTTGGCTGGATATTGTTTGGTTATCGCTCTTTCCGACCATTATCTCCATGCAGCTTGTCACGGCAGAGCCCACATCATCGGTAGTACCCTGGCTTCCATCATAGGCGCTCTTGAACCTATCACAGCCCTCACCATCTCCATTCTTGTCTTTGGCGGCATACTTACAGGTCTCAATATCCTTGGTTTTATACTCGTTATTGTTGCTGTCATGGTGATGGTATAGTTCCAAAAGCTGGTATCATGAGGTAGAACTTGCCTCTACAGTGTTCTTTTTCAATCATGTGAAGCGGGGGATACCGAGATATGTTTATCCATGTTATGTCTATTGATGAAATACTATAAAACAGACATAAGTAACGGCATTCATACTGGAAACCAATAAGTTACAGACCAAGAAAATAAAAAGGGACCCTGAGAAGTTCAACTCAGGGCCCCTGGTACCCAGACCCGGGGTCGAACCG
>DCJH01000035.1:22605-49614 GCA_002317385.1 Prevotella sp. UBA1705
TCCACTGGTGTTTGAGACCAGCGCGTCTACCGATTCCGCCATCTGGGCATAGACAACATTTCTCGGAGGAAATGCGAATGCAAAGGTACGATGAAAAATCGGAATCCACAAACTTTTGTCAGAAAAGTTTAGAGGGGGACAGGAAAAATGAAAAAAGAAAGAGAGAAGGGGCTCGAAGAATCTGGCAACAAGCAGGGACGTAGGTTGTTCAAGTGGGATGGAGAAGGTTAAATGATGCCGGTTCCTGTCGCATTAATCGACTTTTTCTACTTCTGGTACGTGTTGTCCATGGGCCTGATAACGGCAGGGTGGGAGATAGGCAGATGCGATTTGTTGCAGGACGGGTATTTTGCCGCGAAATGGTTGATATTCAAACTTAAGGATGAATGTTAGGGAGAAAAATCGATATAAGTTCAAAGTTTTTATTAACTTTGCAGCCTAAGACTTCATTTTAATGAGAGATATTTGTTGCATCGGGCACATTACCCGAGATAAGATTATCACGCCGAGGAGCGAGGTCTATATGGCCGGCGGCACTTCATTCTATATGTCGAGAGGCATTCGCCAGCTCCCGGAGGACGTGTCCTACCAATTGGTGACCAAGGTAGGGCAGGGCCAGATACCCGAGGTGGACAAACTTCGCGAGGCGGGCATCGATACCATTTGTTATCCAAGCCGCCACACCGTCTATTTTGAGAACAAATATGGCGCCGATACCAACAAGCGCACCCAGCGTGTGCTGGCCAAGGCTGATCCGTTCACTATCGAGGAGATGCGTCCCTTGGAGGCCAAGGTGTTCCATTTGGGCAGTCTTCTGGCCGACGATTTCTCCCCCGAGGTGGTGAAATACCTCTCCACCAAAGGTCAGGTGTCTATCGACGCCCAGGGCTATCTGCGCGAAGTGGTGGGCGAACAGGTGCACGCCATCGATTGGAAAGATAAGGAGGAGATTCTCGCTTGTACCGACATCCTGAAGCTCAACGAGCACGAGATGGAGGTCATCACCAATTCCAAGAACCCGCGTACGGTGGCCTTGAAGTTGGCCGAATACGGTGTGAAGGAGGTAGTGATAACGCTTGGCAGCTACGGATCGCTGATATACGCCGAAGGCAAGTTCTTCGAGATTCCCGCCTACGAGCCCAGCGAGGTGGTCGATGCCACCGGATGCGGCGACACCTACTCCACGGGCTACCTCTATTGTCGCATGCAAGGCATGGGCTATGAGGAGTCGGGCAAGTTTGCTGCGGCCATGTGCACGCTCAAATTGGAGAACAGCGGCCCGTTCAACAGGTCAATTTCGGATATCCGAAAGATATTGAGAAACAAACGATAAACCAGAAAGCGTCCGATGATTCGGGCGTTTTTTTCGTATCATACCATGAGAATCATGCAGCGATGTCTTGCCAACCTCAAGACATTTTTCTAAAATCTGCGTCTAAACAGCAGGCCATTCAAAAGCCGATGGCACGGCCGAATCCCCTATCTCAGGCTCTTGATATATTGCCCGAGCGCCTCTCGGCTCATCTCATGGAGCCCTTGTCCGAGCAGCAGCAGGCGGTCGGCATGTTGCAGGGCCAGCTCCAGATCGTGGGTAGAGAGCAGGATGGTCTTGTTCATCTCATTGGCCAGGCGTCGCAACATCTTCATCATCTCCACCTTGCTGGGATAGTCGAGAAAGGCCGTCGGTTCGTCGAGGAGGATGATGGGAGTCTGCTGGGCCAGTGCCTTGGCTATCATCACCTTCTGTCGTTCGCCATCACTCAGCGCATCGAAATACCGTTCAGCGAAAGCGCCCATGCCTGTGGCTTCGAGCGATTCGGCCACAATCCTTCGGTCGTCATCACTCAGCGACCCGAAAAAACCGGTGTAGGGCATCCGCCCCATGCCCACCATCTCGGCCACAGAGAGCTGTTTCACATCGGGCTGTTCGGTGAGCACCACTGACACCCAGCGCGCCAACTCCTGCTTGGAAAATGCTTCCACCTGTTGCATCTGGTCGCCTTCCGCTCTCAGACACACCTCACCACTCAGGGCAGGCTGCAGTCCGGCCAGCGTGCGCAGCATGGTCGACTTGCCCGTTCCGTTGGTGCCGAGCAGACAGGTGAGCTCTCCGCACCTCACTTCGGCGCTGAGTCCACGCTCCACCACCTTGCCTTTGTAGCCGATGGAGAGGTTTGAAATGATGATGGCTTCCTGCTGTTGCATGCTGTGTCTGCGGTTGATTCTGTGGTCGGTCGCCCGCGGGTTGACCATTGCAAAGGTAAATCAAAACAATGGTTGGGCAAAGAAAATGAGTCGATAAATCCGTTTTTCTCCATGAATTGCGGGCACGGAATGGTCCGAGCATCCCTTTCTGTCGCCCCGAAAAGATACTCACGGATACAGGATATGCCCCTCACGGATAGGATAAAAAAGCATAATTTCTGCATTTTACCATAGCTAATCAGGTGTAAAGCAGCATTTTCTTCCTATTTTTGCATCCAATATGACCACATCATCACCCATACAATTGCTACAACAGCAGCGTCTGTTGCTCCAGCTGGAGTATCAGACCGAGCGCGAAGCCTATCGCCAACAGACCGAGGCGATGGGCATTGGGCGCAAGGTGAAGCGTGGCGACGCGTGGTTTCCGCTGCGGATAGGCAAGAGCTACTACAACTCTCTCAACCAGTTTGTGATGGAGGTGTATCGCACGGCAGACCAGGAAATAGACCACAACTTTGAGTTTGGGAAGCCCATTGTGTTCTTCCGACAAAAGGATGAAAAGGTTCACGACTTCAAGTTTACGGCCACGGTGGCCTACGTCGACGGCGACCGCCTGGTGGTGGCGATGCCCGAGGGGCATGTTTTAGACGTGCAGAACAGCGATGATCCCATCGGCGTACGCCTCTCGTTCGACGAGACCAGCTATCACATGATGTTCGATGCGCTCGACCGTGTTATCCGCGCCAAGGGCAATCGGCTGGCCTATCTGCGCGACCTCTTCTATTCGCACCAGCCCGCCCAGCGCTTCACGTTCGAGCCGATGCGGTTTCCGTGGCTCAACCAGACGCAGGAGCGGGCCGTGAACGAGGTGCTCCGGGCCAAAGATGTGGAGGTGGTTCATGGTCCGCCGGGCACCGGAAAGACCACCACGCTCGTCGAGGCCATCAACGAAACACTCATGCGCGAAAGTCAGGTGCTGGTGTGCGCGCAGAGCAATATGGCCGTCGACTGGATTTCGGAGAAGCTCGTAGACCGTGGCATCAACGTGCTGCGCATCGGCAATCCGAGCCGGGTGAACGACAAAATGCTGAGTTTCACCTATGAGCGCCGGTTTTCCGACCATCCCGACTATCCCCAGTTGTGGGCCATCCGCAAGGCCATGCGCGAGCTTCGGAAGACGCGCAAGGGGCGCGACGACAAGTTCCATCAGAAGTTGGAGAGCCTGAAATCGCGCGCTGCCGAACTGGAGATTCGCATCAATGCCGACCTCTTTGGTGAGGCGCGCGTCATTGCGAGCACCCTCGTGGGGTCGGCCAACCGACTGCTCGAAGGGCAGAAATACGGCACCTTGTTTATAGATGAGGCTGCCCAGGCGCTCGAAGCGGCCTGCTGGATTCCCATGCGGCGGGTGTCGCGCGTGGTTCTGGCCGGCGACCATTGCCAGCTTCCGCCCACCGTGAAGAGCATCGCCGCCCTGAAGGCAGGCCTTGGCAAGACCCTCATGGAGCGCATCGTGGAGAACAAGCCCGACTGCGTGACGCTGCTCCAGGTGCAATATCGCATGAAAGATGAGATCATGCGGTTCTCCTCCGAATGGTTCTACGAGGGCAAGGTGGAGACCGCACCACAGGTGCAAAACCGGAGCATATTGGATTGGGAGGTACCTATTGAGTGGAGGAGTAGCCATGTCAGCCTCACCCCCAGCCCCTCCCCAGAGAGGGAGGGGAGTGATTACTCCCCAAGGGTCAAGCCTGAACAAGAAGAGCATAGCATAGAGGGCCCCCTTGTTCCATCCGACAAACATTCTACTCCCCTCCCTTCTTGGGGAGGGGCTGGGGGTGAGGCTGGCTCTGGAGAATCCTTTGTTAGCGAAAGCTACGGCCGCGTGAACCGGGGCGAGGCCTTCCTCACGCTGAGCACACTGCAGGATTATCTCACCAAGATAGGCAAGCCACGCATCCTCGACGAGCAGATAGACGTGGGTGTCATCTCGCCCTACCGTGCACAGGTGCAATACCTGAAGCAGCTCATCCGCAAGCGCGAATTCTTCAAGCCCTACCGCCATCTCATCACGGTGAACACCGTCGACGGATTCCAAGGACAGGAGCGTGACATCATCCTCATCTCCATGGTGCGCTCCAACGAGGATGGGCAGATTGGTTTCCTGCGTGACCTCCGCCGTATGAATGTGGCCATCACTCGTGCCCGCATGAAGCTCATCATCCTCGGAGACGTAGCCACCCTCACCCGCCACCCGTTCTACAAGAAGCTCTACGAGTATGTGCAAGGTTTGAAACAATAATATTATGCATGTTGCTATTCAGATAAACAAATAGATATGACAAACGATTTTCTTAAGAGTATAGGACTCAGCATCTTGTTGGCAACTGTGGGATGCCTGTCCGCTGTGGCTCAAAACGATACCATTCCCTTCTACGATGCCAATGGTGGTATCATTCTTCAAATAGAGGTAAATGGGAAAAAATATCCTATGTTGTTTGACTGCGGAGCAACCCTGAGCGCATCAAAGGAACTTTGGGAAGAGTTGAAATTAACGAGAAGTTCTTCACAATCCTTTGGCGATAGCCAAGGCAATACTATCAAATCTCAACTTGGTATGTTTCCAGAGTTCACACTTGGGCATCAGCATTATAGTGGTATGACAGCGCTGATGCTTGATATTGCTAATGTGCCAGGTATGAATTGTTACGATATCAAGGGCGTTGTTGGACCAGAAGTGATGCGCGGGCGATGTTGGACTTTGGACTTTCAGCGTCAGCGAATCATTATCAGAGACTCGGTCGGTGATATTTCAGACAATGCATTTTGGGTACCAATGACCCCTCGTTTTAATGGCCAGCCATGGTTTGAAATGAACTTCGGGCATAATGAGAAAATACTTACTTGTTTCGATTCAGGTAGTAATAGTGCCATAACACTTGATAGAAATTTGGCTAAATGTGTAGAAAATGCGGTGAAGCCAAAGTATAAATTCATAGAATGTGGCTTCACAGGGACAGGTGGTGGAGGCTATGGCAAGGCTGACACGATTGTATTGTTGAATCATGCCAACGGCGTGTTTATTGGAGATTACGAATTGAAAGAACAGAACATTAGGCTGCGTTCCAAGCCTATCAACCTAATCGGCACGAAGGTGATGAGACAGTTTGTTACCACGCTCGACTATCCCCGGAAGCGCATTATCTTCCAACCGATAGACCATGACAAGGTGAAACCATCTGCCACTCAAGGCATAACCTTTGGATGGAAAGACGGACATATCATCGTGGCAAGCATCTCTGGAAAAGACGCTGCGCATCTACCAGACATCAAGCAGGGTGTCGTCGTGTTGAAAATCAATGACAATCTGATGCCCTCTCCAGCCAAGCCAAGCGACCTTTGCACGGTGTTCTCGACAAAATACAATGAGAAGAAGAAACTCAAAATACAGTATTTAGATGAGCACGGCAGTGTGAAGACATATATTTACAAGAGGAAATCAAATTAAAACACAACAGAATGTTACAACGCGACTATTTTATTCGGCTCATCGAGGAGTTCCAGGTGGCCATCCGTAAGTTCTTGGAGAAGAAGGAGGATGACCGTGCCGATGAAGCCATAAAGGACCTCTACCGTCAGTATGTGGGCCCCTACGACGAGGTGCGCAACCTCTCTTTCGATGAACTCATTGCCTACAGCGAGGAGCGATGGCTGCCCGAGCAGCGCATGGACCGCCTCCATTTCGCCGCCGAACTGCTCTATGCCGAGGCCAGCTACAAGGCCAACCCCCTGCGGGCGATGCTCTTGGAGAAAGCCTTCCTGGTGTATTCCTACCTCGATGCCCACAGCGGCGTGATGTCGCTGGACCGCCGACAGAAGATGGCGCTTATCCGGCAAGAGGTGGGCAAGATGGACTAAGCCGTTCTTTTATAGAAGATTAACGCACAGGCAAAGCGAAAAAGTGTTACCTTTGCACCCAGATTCAAGATAACATCATTATGCCGAACATCAATGATATGACCGTGGGGTCTCCTACAAGGGGCATCCTGCGGTTTGCCTTACCCCTCATATTGGGCTACATCCTGCAGCAGATGTATCTCATTATCGATGCTGCCATCGTGGGCCGATGGATTGGAGTGGGGGCCCTGGCGGCCGTCGGCGCCTCGTCGTCGGTCATGTTTCTGGTCATGGGCTTCTGCAATGGGTCGTGCGCCGGCTTCGCCATCCCCATTGCCCAAGCCTTCGGAGCCAAAGACTTTCCCAAGATGCGGGCCTACGTGGCCAATGCCATGCGCATAGCCCTGGTGCTGGCTGTGGTCATCACCCTGCTCTCGTGCAGTTTCTGTTCCAAGATTCTGGCCATCGTCAACACGCCGCACGACATCTTTCAAGACGCCTGGATATTCCTCTTCCTGCAGTTTCTGGCCATCCCGTTCACCTTTGCCTACAACCTGCTGGCGGGCTTCATCCGGGCTCTCGGCAACTCCAAGCAACCGTTCTACTTCCTCATTTTCTCGTCGTTGCTCAACATTTTGCTCGACGTCATCCTCATCCTCTGGCTCCGTCAGGGCGTCATGGGCGCAGGCATCGCCACGCTCCTCTCGCAAGGATTCTCTTCACTGCTCTGCTGGACCTATATCCGCCGCGAGATGAAGATGCTCATTCCGCAGGGCGAGGAGCGCTGCTACGACAACAAGAAAATCAGTATTCTGCTCAACAACGGGGTGCCCATGGGCCTCCAGTTCAGCATCACGGGTGTGGGAATCATCATGCTTCAGAGTGCCAACAATGCCTTGGGCACCATCTATGTGGCCTCGTTCACGGCCGCCATGCGCATCAAATATCTCTTCACCTGCGTGTTCGAGAACATCGGCATGGCCATGGCCACCTATTGCGGACAGAACATCGGCGCTCAGAAGATAGACCGCGTGCGCCTCGGCATCCTCTCTTCGATGAAGATCATGCTGGTCTATTTCGTGCTCACCATGCTCATCATCTACCCCTTTGCCGACGAGATGATGATGCTCTTTGTCAACAGCGGTGAGCAGGAGGTGATTCGCAATGCCGCGCTTTTCATGCGCATTGCCAACTATTTCTATCCGGCCCTCGGCCTGCTCACCATCCTGCGCTATAGCATCCAGGGCCTCGGCTACTCCAATCTGTCCATGCTCTCGGGTGTCATGGAGATGATGGCGCGCTGCGGCGTGAGCCTCTGGCTGGTGCCTGCGCTGGCCTTTACGGGCGTGTGCCTGGGCGATCCGGTGGCCTGGATAGCCGCCGACGCCTTCCTCATACCGGCCATCGTGCTGCTCTATCGGCACTTGAAGAAGCTCATGCCGCAGGTGGCTTGATGCCCGTTGGCTACGATTCCTCCATACACAAGGATGCAAGACGCTGAACCTCAGTTCGTTTCTTGCATCCTTTTTCTTATCCCATCCTGTCCTCCTCCTATCTTATCTTCCGACCTGTCCGCCCAGAGTTTTCCTCCTTTATTGTCTTACCGATTGTTAAATCGGCCTTGCTTGGCTTAAAAAGTCTTAACAACTAAATTATTTAGTTGTAGCAACTAAATCGTTTAGTTATATTTGTCGCAGATATTGAAGGATGTAGATGAACTATAACAAGAAACTGAAATATGAGAAAACTCACCAATAAGGAAAAACTGATCATGGACATTTATTGGAATCATGGCCCGCTCTTCGTGCGCGACCTCCTGGAGCTCTACCCCGAGCCGCGGCCTCATTTCAATACCATCTCCACCCAAGTGCGCACGTTGGAGAAGGACGGGTTTCTCGACCACCACACCGTGGCGGGCTCGTTCCAGTATTATCCGCTCATCGCAGAGGAGGACTACGGCAAGCGGTCCATCGCTTCGGTGGTGAGCAAATACTTCGACAACTCTTACCTCAGCGCCGTGTCGGCCTTCGTCAAGGAGGAGAAGATTACGGTGGACGAACTGAAAGACCTGATCCAACAGATAGAAAACCATAACGACTAATGACAGANNTACAGAATTTCTGACCTACGACCTCAAAGTGGCAGCGCTCATCGCGGTGTTCTATATGTTCTACCGCCTGCTGCTGGCCAAGGACACGTTCCATCGGCTCAACCGCATCGTGCTTCTCGCCACGGCCGTGGCGTCGTTTGTTCTGCCCCTCTGCGTGATTACCATCCACCATCAGGCCGTGGTGCCCCTCGCGCCGACCGCCGATGTCTCATCCCCTGCTACGGTTGTGCAGGCGCCTGCCGACCACTGGGGACTCATCCTTGGTCTGGTGTTCCTCGTGGGCATGGCCGTTACGCTGGCTTTCACGCTGACCTCCGTGGTCCGAGTAGTCCTGCTCATTCGCCGAGGTGAGCGCCATCCGCAGTCCGATGGCACCGTCATCGTCGTGGCCGACACTGACATCATGCCCTTCAGCTGGATGAAATGGATAGTGCTCAGTCGCCCAGACTATGCCGAGCGCAACGAGGCCATCCTCGCTCACGAGCGGGCACACATCGCCTATCGGCACTCGTGCGACCTGCTGCTCGTCGATACTCTCACGGCCCTGCAATGGTTCAATCCCGCCATATGGATGCTTCGCGCCGACCTGCGCGCCATCCACGAGTTTGAAGCCGACGCAGCCGTGCTCTCTCATGGCATCAATGCCCGTCAATATCAATATCTACTCATCCGAAAGGCCGCCGCTTGCAGCGGGTACACAATAGCGAACGGCTTCAGTCACAGTACCCTCAAAAACCGAATACACATGATGCTCAACCAATCATCCAACCGAAAAAATAGTTTCAAGTTGCTCGCCTTGCTGCCCATCGTGGGCGTGGCCCTGGCGCTGAATGCCCGCGAGGTGACCGATGTGGTCTATCTTCCGGCCCAGTCTCACCGCGCCATCCAGTCGTCTCAACCTTCTGTTCCAGCTGTGGAGCAGTCGACTTCCGTTTCGACTGAGACCAATATCTCCCAACCGGAGGTTGCCAAGAAGACCGTCGAAGTGAAGACTTCCGACGGCGACAAAACCAAGAAATTCTCAGGAATCATCCTTGACAAAAAGGGCAAGCCGGTGGTAGGGGCCATCGTTATGATTGCCGGCACCAAGCGTGGCACCGTGACCGGGCCCGACGGCAAGTTCTCCATCGAGGCTCCCAAAGGTTCCAAATTAGTCGTTTCCTACGTGGGAAAGAAGACCGCCAACACCGTGGCTAAGGACAATATGACCACCGTTTTGGAGGACGAAGGTCCCGATGCTGCTGTCAACGGCACGGCAGTGCCCGACAACAGCCCCTCAAAGGAATCCGATGAAGGTCCCGTAAACGTTGCTGGCCCTGGTAAAGCTCTTGTCATCGTTGACGGCAAGGAGGTGAGTTACGACGAAATGAACAAGATTGTGCCCTCGAACATCAAGTCGGTCAATGTGCTCAAGGGCAAGTCGGCCACCGATATGTATGGTGAGCGCGGCGCCCATGGCGTGATTGTCATTACCTTGAAATAGCACTGTTGGGCCTCCGCCCAACCTTTGATGCCGCAGTCTGGCCTGTCGCACTCTGCCCGAAGTAGAGTCCTGCAGGGTAGGGTTGCGGCATCATTGGGTCATGCCCTTTTCCGCTTTTGCATCCCATTGAAAAACAGCGAGTTATCAGTTCTCTTGCGAAAAGGCCCTAATCGTCTCACGATTAGGGCCTTTTCGTTGTGCCTTTAGGTACTCATCGCGTTACGATTAGGTAGTTATTTCAAATCGGGTAGGCATCCCTTGCGTTTCCGTTCCCATCCTTTCATCTTTTTGTCGCGGCCGGTTCTACTTATTTCTGCAATATTAATATTATTGCTCAGTAGGGACATGGCCCGTGCATGTCCGCACCGCCGGATGGCAACCCCCAACAGATAAATGTTTGTTGAGACCTTTATTCATGTTGCTCGCAGGGTTGCGGACATGCACGGGGCATGTCCCTACTATTGCGATGGTTATGCGTTTACATTCCTCGCAGGAACTCCCTCACCCGCTCCTGATACTCGGCCTTGTGGTCGTGATAGCTCTTGGCATGCTCCGACCCATGGGCCACAAACAACGACTTGGCCCCACGCTTGGCCTGGAAAAGGGTGAAGACCATGTGGGATGGCACGTAGGTGTCGTGCCCGCCATGGATGAAGAGCATGGGTTTCTGACTGCGCCCCACGGCCTCGACCATCGATGCCTCGCCAAACGACCACCCGTATTTCAGGCGGCAAAGACCGGATGCGGTGTAGAGAAGGGGGAAGGCGGGCAGGCCGAACTGCTCCTTGAGCTGGTCTGCAAACTCATCCCACACCGACGTATAACCGCAGTCCTCCACGAATGCCTTGACTGAGGCGGGTGTCTTCTCGCCCGCAATGGCCATCGTGGTGGCTGCTCCCATGGAGATGCCATGTACCACGATGGAGGCATGCTCCGTGCTGTCGCGATAGAGCGAGTCGGCAATGGCTATCCATCGGAGCACGTCCCATCGGTCTTTCCACCCCATCTGCGCCGCCCGGCCGTCGCTCTTGCCATGGGCGTGGAGGTCGGGCAGCAGGAGGTTGAACCCCATGTCGTGATGATAGAAATAGCCCAGATGGAGCATCGACACGGCGCAATCGGTGTAGCCATGCACCAGCACGGCGGTGCGCCCCGTAGGGCTTGGGGCCCTGACGAGGAGCGCATGCTGTCGCTCGCCGTCAGTATTGGTGATGAAAGTGTCGCGCAGCGCATGGGCCTTCTGCAGCGAGTCGACCCACGGACGCGTCTCGGGATAGGTGGCAAAGAGTTCCTTGTATTTCAGTCCGTAGTTGCGCCCTTCGTTCACAGAGGGCCTGAGCGAGTAGTTGAGCATATACACACTGCCGCCCAATACCACGATGAGCAGTAGGCCCAACAGCAGCGCGAGACAACCTAATGACTTATACTTCATGGACTTTTCCCTTTCCTATCTGCTGGTTTATCTCGTCGATGCGCATCTTTTTCCTCACCTTCATGCGGTCGAAGCCCTGTCCGTAGACGCCGATCACGGCGCTCTGCGACACGAATGCGTCGGGATCGATCTCGTCGATGAGGTCGAAGATGAAGCTCGACTCGCTCTTCTTGGCGATACAGAAGATGACCTTGATGTCTTTCTGAGAGTAGAATCCGTTGCCGTTGAGGGTGGAACAGCCGCGGTCGGCTATCTTGTTGATGGCCCGTCCAATCTCTTCATACTTGTCGGAAATGATGAAGAACTGTACGCTTTGGCGCAGCGAATTGACGATATAATCGACCACAAACGAGATGACAAACATCAGTACGTAGCTGTAGAGCACCTTTTCCCAGTTCTTCAAGACCACGTAGCTCGATGTGATGATGGCCACGTCGCAGAAAAGAATGATATGGCCGAGCGACACGTCGCGGTACTTGTGAACGATGGATGCCACCACGTCGGACCCGCCCGTGCTGCCTCCGGTAGACAGGCCGAGGCCCACGCTGGTGCCCATGAACACGCCGCCCACGATGCAAGCCATAAACTTCTGGTCGGCCAGCAGGTGGAGGCCAGGCTCCATGAGATGCTGAATGAGCTCGGTGCCGAGGGTGAACACCACCACGGCATAGATGGTCTTGGCACAGAATTTCCAGCCCAAGACCCTCAAAGCAGCAAAGAGCAGGATGGCGTTGACCACGAAATAGGTGTCCTGCACCGGGATGCCCGTGCCCCAATAGATAACCGACGCGATACCCACGATACCGCCCATGGTGATCTCGTTGGGTAACAAAAACAAATTCAAACCTATCACGCCTATGGCCATGGCCACCGTGAGGATGGCATAGTCGCGTATGGTTCGGTACAACAGCTTGTTGTTTCTTCTCTGCGTTTCCATAATAATAAAGATTTTGCAAAAATAAAGAAATAATATTGATAGCACAAAGAATATCTCAAAATATCTTATCGTCGTCCCCGCTTTTCCTAATCTTTTTAGTAACTTTGCAACACTTTTCAAGAATAACAATATTATATCCGCATATCAATGAACATTGAACAGGAAATCTCCGGCGCAGTAATCAAGGCTGTAAAGGAACTCTATGGCCAGGACGTGCCAGCAAGCATGGTGCAGTTGCAGAAAACCAAAGCCACTTTTGAAGGTCATCTTACCCTTGTGGTTTTCCCCTTTTTGAAAACCTCTCGCAAGAAACCCGAAGACACAGCACAAGAGATTGGTGAGGTGTTGGCACGCGATTGCGAGGCCGTGGCCTCTTTCAATGTGGTGAAAGGATTTCTCAATTTAGTAATCGCCCCATCGGCATGGGTCGGTCTGCTCAATGATATCAATGCCAACGAGAAGTATGGCGAGACAGCCGTTACACCCGACAGCAAGTTGGTAATGATAGAATATTCATCGCCCAACACCAACAAGCCGCTCCACTTGGGACACGTTCGCAACAACCTTTTGGGCTGGAGTCTCTCGCAAATCATGGAGGCTAACGGCAACAAAGTGGTGAAAACCAATATCGTGAACGACCGCGGCATCCATATTTGCAAGTCTATGCTGGCCTGGCAGAAGTGGGGCAACGGCGACACGCCGGAGTCTACGGGCAAGAAGGGCGACCATCTCATCGGCGACTACTATGTGGCTTTCGACAAGCACTACCGCGAGGAGGTGGCCCAGCTAAAGGCTCAATACATGGCCGACGGCATGGCCGAGGAGCCTGCTGCTGAGAAGGCCAAGGCCGAGGCACCCCTCATCAAGGAAGCGCACGAGATGCTCGTGAAGTGGGAGCAGGGCGACGCCGACGTGCGTGCGCTCTGGGAGAAGATGAACAGCTGGGTGTATGCCGGATTCGACGAGACCTATAAAGCGCTCGGCGTGGGCTTCGACAAGATATATTATGAGTCAAATACATACCTCGAGGGAAAGAAGAAGGTAGAGGAAGGCCTCGCTAAGGGGCTCTTCCTCCGGAAAGAAGATAACAGTGTATGGGCAGACCTGACTAACGAAGGGTTGGACCAGAAACTGTTGCTTCGCTCCGATGGCACCAGCGTCTATATGACGCAGGACATCGGTACGGCCGACCTCCGATTCAAAGATTTCCCCATCGACAAGATGATCTATGTGGTGGGCAATGAGCAGAACTACCACTTCCAGGTGCTCTCCATACTGCTCGACCGCCTCGGCTTTAAGTGGGGCAAAGACCTGGTGCACTTCTCCTATGGCATGGTGGAGCTTCCCAATGGTAAGATGAAGAGTCGCGAGGGCACGGTGGTCGATGCCGACGACCTCATCGCAACGATGATCGACGACGCCCGCAAGACCAGCGACGAGCTCGGGAAGTTTACCGACATGACCGAAGAAGAGAAGCGCGAGATTGCCCGCATCGTGGGACTGGGTGCGCTGAAATACTTCATCCTCAAGGTAGATGCCCGCAAAAACATGCTCTTCAACCCCGAGGAGTCTATCGATTTCAATGGCAATACGGGTCCGTTTATCCAGTACACGCATGCTCGTATCCGCTCCATCATGCGTAAGGCAGAGGCTGAGGGCATCGCCGTTCCGGCCGCACTGGGCTCGGATGCGCCCCTCAACGAAAAGGAGATTCACCTCATTCAGAAGATGGATGAGTTCAAGGTAGCTGTGAAAGACGCCGGCGAGAACTACAATCCTGCAGGTATTGCCAACTACTGCTACGAGTTGACGAAGGAGTTCAACCAGTTCTATCACGACTATTCCATCCTCAATGCTGACTCCGATGCAGAGAAAGTAACCCGCCTTGTCTTGGCCCGCAATGTGGCGAAGACCATCAAGAACGGCATGGCTCTGCTGGGCATCGAGGTTCCTGAGCGCATGTAAAAGTCCGTTTTGCCCCATGCCCACCTCTCTCGTCAATCCCCCCGATTACCGCAGCGACACCGTGCTCCCCCTCCCTCTCGAAGTGCAGGCGAGCGCATGGGCCGTGGATGCCGCTTGCTCGGGCAACCCCGGTCCCATGGAATACCAGTGCATCGACCTGGCAACGGGTGAGCAAGTGTTCCACTATGGGCCCGTGCATGGCACCAACAACATAGGGGAGTTTCTGGCCATTGTGCATGCCCTCGCCCTCATGGAGCAGTGGGGCATCACCGACAAGGTGATCTATTCAGACTCTTACAATGCCATTCTCTGGGTGCGCAAGAAGCAATGCAAGACCAAGCTCGAGCACAATGCCAAGACAGAGCCGCTCCATCGGGTCATCGCCCGGGCCGAACAGTGGCTCCGCGTGCACCAGGTCAAGACGCCAATCATCAAGTGGGAGACCAAGTTGTGGGGCGAGATACCTGCCGATTTCGGCAACAAGCGATAGTCCTCGCCATCCCGCTTCTCCTTCGTTGAAACCTCTACGAACCCCGTCCCCTTTAGGATGGGGTTTGATATTTCCCCAAATAAACCACCTTTTTCATAATAATTTTATTATTTTTGCAAGGTAATCGAATGGCGCCCAGCGCGTCATGACCACTCAAATAATGGATTCACTCAAAGAGAAAACAGCCCACGGACTCTTCTGGGGTGCTATGAACAACGGATCGATGCAGCTCATCGGCCTTGTCTTCGGCATCATCCTCGGTCGCCTGCTCAGCCCAAGCGACTACGGAATGATAGCCATGATTACCGTTTTCTCATTGGTGGCCACTGCCCTGCAGAACTCAGGTTTCATTACCGCGCTAACTAATCTCGATGCCCCAACGGACAATGACTACAACTCTGTCTTCTGGTTCAATGTGTCTGTTGGCACGGCGATGTATGTCATTCTGTTCTTCTGCGCGCCCCTCATTGCCCAATACTACCATACGCCAGAGCTTATCCCCCTGAGCCGTTATGCTTTCCTGTCTATCCTTTTCGCCTCGCTGAGCACGGCGCAGTCGGCTTTTCTCTTCAAGAATATGATGGTGAAGCAGCGCGCCAAGGCCAGCATCGTCGCCACATTGGTATCGAGCACCGTGGGCGTGGTGATGGCGTTTATGGGATATTCCTACTGGGCCTTGGCCACACAGACCATTGCCTACAACGTCATTAATACGCTGCTTTTCTGGCATTACTCCCCCTGGCGACCCAATCGGCATATCGATTTCGGACCGGTGAAGCGCATGTTCCGCTTCAGTTGCAAGCTCCTCGCCACCACGATTACTACGCATATCAACAACAATGTGCTGAATATTCTGCTGGGCCACTACTTCACGTCGCACGATACAGGTAACTACAACCAGGCCTACCAGTGGAATTTCAAATGCTTTTCGCTCATCCAGGGCATGGTAGATTCCGTTGCTCAGCCTGTGTTGGTGGACTTGCGCGACGATCCCGAGCGCCAGGTCAATGCGCTTCGGAAGCTTGTCAGGTTCACCTCCTTCCTCGCCTTTCCCTTGCTTCTGGGCTTCGGTTTGGTGGCCAAAGAGTTTATCGTGCTGGCCATTGGCGAGAAATGGCTCGTCTCGGCGGGCTACATCCAGGTGCTTTGCCTCAGTGGATCGGTCATGCCGCTGTGCTCATTGCTGTCGAGTCTCATCATCAGCAAGGGCCATTCCGGCACCTATTTCTGGATTACCTTTACTTTAGGCGTGATCCAAATCCTTACAATGGTCGTTCTATGGCGATGGGGAATCTTCCGGATGGTGATGGCTTACGTGTTGCTCAACTGCCTTTGGCTGTTCATTTGGCAGCATATCGTGAAGCGCCTCATTGGCTATCGCCTCGTGGATTTCCTGCGCGACATCGTGCCGTTTGCCCTCGCCGCCGGTGGCGTGATGGCCGCCACCCACTTCGCCACGCGCTCCATCGATAGCCTTTGGCTGCTCCTCCTCTCGCGCATGGCGATGGCAGCGGCACTCTATTACATCGTGATGCGACTGGCCGGGGCACAGATTTTGAAGGAGATGATGGCCTTTCTGCATCGAAAAGAATAAGTTGCCGGTGGGCCAACGAGCGTCCGCGGCCGGCACTAACCCATAGATTTTGAAGCGTATGACACCCAAGGTTTCCGTGATTCTTTGCACCTACAACGGCGAAAAATATCTCCGCGAGCAGATAGACTCTATCCTCGCGCAGACCTATCCGGTGTCGGAGCTGATACTGCAAGATGATGGTTCGACCGACTCCACGGTGAACATCTGCCGCGACTATGCCGAGAGGTTTCCGCAGGTGAACTTCCATCGCAATGAGAAAAACCTCGGTTTCAACCTCAATTTCAAGTCGGCGGCGATGCGTGCCACAGGCAATCTGGTGGCGATAAGCGACCAAGACGATGTGTGGTTTGCCCAGAAGATAGGCCGTCAGGTAGAGGCCATCGGTCAGCACGATATCTGTTTCTCGACCCATACACGTGGAATCGACCCGGAACACGCCCACATCGTCAGTCCTCAATATGCGCTTGAGGCCCTGCTCTTTGGCGGATTTGCCGGCCATACCATGCTCCTGCGCCGCGATTTCATACAAGACGAGCGTAACTGGATACCCCATATCCACTACGATTGGAGCCTCGGCATCTGCGCGCAGATGGGGCGCGGCATCGTGCGCGTGGAAGAACCGCTCAACTGGCATCGCATGAACGACGACTCAGCCTGTGCCAACGAGATGAAGATGTTTGGCAAAACCAATAAGCGCAAACCCACCTACGAGCCTTATCTGCAGGGTTGGGGCAACTACCGCAGGCTGCAACGCACCGAGAATTGGCAGCGATTGTACCATATTATATATGATGGAACGCGTCGCCCGGAGCTGCAGACGGCCCACCGCATGGCCGGACTGATGCTCAGCCGAAGCCCGTTGGCATTGCTCCAATTGTGCTGGTTGTGCATGAAACACCGCAGGAAGGTTTATCCCAATGGCGGACAAGATGGACTGAAAGGAATGATTCGGGGATTTTTCTACCCCTTTATCTTTGCATACGACAATATTCAATACGATTTAATCTGAACCTAATATGAACATCGCATTACTGACAGCCGGGGGCATTGGCAACCGAATGGGACAGGATATCCCCAAGCAATTTATGACGATTGATAACCAACCGGTGATCATCTATACCATGCAGGCTTTCCAATCGCATCCGCAGATAGACGGCATCTGCGTGGTTTGTCTGAAAGGATGGGACGTGGTGCTGCAGGCGTATGCCAATCAATACAACATCACGAAGCTGAAATGGATTTTCGAAGGGGGCGACAGCAACCAGCATTCCATACGCAACGGTCTCGTGGGACTGCGCGAAGCGGGATGCAAGGACGACGACATTATCCTCGTACACGATGGAGTAAGGCCTCTGGTGAGCGAGAGAATCATCTCCGAGAACATCGAGAAATGCCAGAAATTCGGCTATGCCGTCACCGGCTTGGTGTGCAAAGAGGCCATCATGCAGAAGGTAGACGACCTGGTAAGGAATATCGCCATTCCCCGCGAAGAGCTCATCAGGACGCAGACTCCGCACACTTACAGACTGAAAACGCTGCTCGACAAGCATGCCGAAGCCGACCGGCGAGGCCTCGACGGCACCGTGGCGTCGTGCACGTTGATGGCCGAACTGGGTGTGGAAGACCAGCATTTGGTACTGGGTTCGGAGCGAAACGGACTGAAACTGACTCAGACCGAGGACATCGAACTGTTTAAGGCACTCATTCATACAGAGCAGGAGCAATGGTTGAAATGACGACTCCCTACGAGGAAGACATGGCCCGCGCACTGGCTTTCCAACTGCCTTGGAACAGCCTGAAGGGGAAAAACGTGCTTGTGACGGGTGCCACCGGACTCATCGGAAGCTGTGTGGTGAAGATGTTGCTGTGTCGGAGCGACCTCGATTGTCAGGTCTACGCCGCAGGACGAAACCGTGAACGTGCCGAAAAAGTGTTCAGGAAGGAGCGCGATGACAGCCGTTTCCACTTCCTTCCGTTTGATGTTACCGAACCTATTCCGTCGGAAACGACCTTCCATTTCATCATCAACGCGGCGGGAGGAGCCAATCCCCGTCTCTACCAAACAGACCCGGTGGGGGTGATGCAGGCCAATATCATGGGCGTGGACAGGCTCTTGCGCTATGGCGTGGAGCACGGATTGGAGCGGTTTGTCTATGTTTCCTCGGGCGAAGTGTATGGCGAAGGCGATGGCCGAGAGTTCTCGGAGGACTACAGCGGCTATGTCAATCCCACGACAGTGAGGGCTTGTTATCCGTCGGCCAAGCGTGCGGCGGAGACGCTCTGCATCTGCTACGGCGCGCAATACGGCTTCGATGTGGAGATCGTGAGGCCCAGTCATGTGTATGGTCCGCAGTTTACCGAGACCGACAACCGGGTCTATGCGCAGTTCGTCAGGAACGTATTGCGGGGCGAAGACATTGTTTTGAAGAGTACGGGAGAGGCGTTCCGGTCGTGGACTTACGCCGTAGACTGTGCGTCTGCGCTGCTTTTCGTGTTGTTGAAAGGGGCGCCGGGCGAGGCCTACAACATTGCCAACGAGGAGTCGAACGTATCGATTCGCACCCTGGCCGAGACTGTGGCAAGGTTGGCTTCAAGGCGGGTTGTGTTCGACATTCCGGC
Source organism: Prevotella sp. UBA1705 (assembly GCA_002317385.1). GTDB lineage: Bacteria > Bacteroidota > Bacteroidia > Bacteroidales > Bacteroidaceae > Prevotella. Next base: position 41,338 of record DCJH01000035.1, read on the forward strand.
TGATGCATCGCACGGCAACACAACGCCCATCACCCGTGCGGTATTCAGCACGCGCAAGTTGGAGGCGTTGGGGTGGAAGCCTTTGTTCGGATTGAAAGAAGGATTACAGCATACCCTGAAGTCGGTCAAGCTGTAATCCTCAGCATTTTTCTAATTTTTGTCTCCGTTTCCTGCCACCATTTGTGGCAGGATAAACACCGAATGGAATTCTCTTTTGTCCTCCGGCGGCAGAGTCATATAGTCGCCATAGAGGTCGCGCAGATAGGAATCGGGATTACCCGGGGCCGGAAACTCGCAGCCTTCAAACCGGATGGTGTCCAAAGGCCATACGGCCCGTTTGTCGAACGATATGCCCCGACCATTGAGATAGGGCACATCGGAGACGCGGTTCTTCTTTCCAAGCCGTGAGACTACGGCCCAGGCCGCGCTGCACAAGGCATATTTCGCCCCGAAATAGAAGAACTCTGCGAACGCCCGAAGGCTGTAATAGTGGGTATGATGGAGTATCGAATGGCTTTTGGAAATGCCTTTGGTGAGTCGCCTTATCCACTTTCTGGAGATGTCGGGATAGTCTACAAATGGGAAGATATCCACGAAAATGCCCTTCACATAGTCGGTTTGGAAGTTGTCTCCGCGCTCGATATAGAGCGAGGTGATGTCGCGAATCTTCGTGATGGGCTCCTTGGAGTTGGGGTCGGAGAGGGGCGTCTGCAGAAAGAGCCAGTCGGGAAGTTCCTGCGGGGCAATGGCCTCGAATCGTCGTTCGTCCTCCAGACGCATGGCGATGTCGATGTCGTCGTCCCACGGAATGAACCCACCGTGACGCACCGCGCCCAGCAACGTACCCCCGTCGAGCCAGTATTCAATGTGGTGTTTCCGGCAAATCCTGTCGATTTCCTGCAGGATTCGCAGTTGTTTGAGCTGGCATTCGCGCAGGTTGGCCTGGCTGAATGTCCTGAGATTGTCGTTGAAGTTCATCACTGCTTAAATTAGATGGTTGACGATGAGCGTCGCGTTGCTGACCCAAAGGAATAGGGTGAGAAACAGCAACAGGGCCTCCATGGGGAACAGATAGGCCTTGGGCAGGGCCTTGAGGATATATCCGATGGCGATGGGGATGATGAAAATCCAGCCCGACGCCATGATATACACCTCGTTGATGGCAAATCCAAGGATGAGGTTGAGCGTCACGTCGAAGGCAAACCAGCACAGCATCATCTGCATGAGATGGTGCCGGCGACCTATCCACACGCCGCCAACGAAGAGCAGAACGAATATTGCCTCGATGGCATAGCACCACCAGGCATGATAGTGGATGATGGATGGGCGGTCTACATACACGTCGCCGAGGGCATGGTCGCGGTGCAGCAGAATCGACTCACCGAAGAAATCCTCGATGATAGCGGGTGTGCGCGGGGTCTGAAAGTCCATCAGTTGTAGCAGTCCGCCATGGGCGGCTCGCTTCATGTCATGCTTCTTCACCCATTGGTTGTGGCTCTCCGTGGCCGCCATCTTCTTCTCGTCGTGCTTCTTGGCGTTGGCCTTCTCAATCTTTTCGATGGCGTGTTGCTGCGGCACTTCAAAGAGGTGATACTGGATTCGCTGGATGGTGAGCAAGGCAGCAAGGGGCAATATGGCACCTATGAGCAGGTAGCCGGGGCGGAAAAAGCGCTTCCCGTTGACAAAAAGCGCACTCAACAGCGTTTTCGCGCCGTTGGAAGCGGCGATGCCCGAGGTGAAAAACAGCAGCAGCATCGACTGCCACGCCTTCAGCCCTCGCCCTTTCTGCATCCTTCGTCCGGCAATATAGAGCGTCATGGTGAGTAGCATCATGGAGATGACAAAGTGATCGGGCACCATCGGTGGAATCATCACGTGACCAAAGGAAAACAGCAATGCTACCAGCAACAGCGCGTGACGGTGCTCCAAGAGCAGTATCTCGCGGAAGGTGCGATACATGAATATGGCCGAGTAGAGGGCCGAGAATATCAGCACCGCGGCTATCATGAACACGGCAAAGTTAACGTCTGTCCACCCCATGAGCCAGTGATTGAGGAGGTACATGGGGTAGAGGAAGGTGAGATAGAGAGGGTGTCGGATGGTCTCAAAGTGGATGCGCATACCCGATACGGTGATCCACGACCAGCAGTCGTAGCCCGACATGCTGAAACGGTGGGTGAAAACCGTCCAGAATCCACCCGCATGGCCCTCGGTATAGGCCTCCCAATGGCTGCCAATCATCACGGCATTGAGCCCGATGAACACCAGAAGCGCCACCACGGCGAGCCACTTCTCCTCCTTTCTAATACAGAATATCTTCAATGGATTGTTCATTTCTTCATGAATTCTGCGCCAAACCAGTTGTTTATGATGCAAAAGTACGAATTATTTGCCAATGCGAGAAGCCTTGTGCCCCGATTTGTTTGCAGTGCCCCGAGAGTTCCCTGTTTTGTCGATTCCGGGTGTGTGGCGGGCTCGGGCATGCTTTAAGGCACAAAAACATGGCTTTTCAGCATGTATTCTCACACAATTCTTTTATCTTTGCAATGATATAATGCTATGGCCTTATGACAATGCAAGAAGCCCTGAAGCTGTTTGGAAATAGTCGGATTCGTACCGCATGGGACGACGAGAAGGAGGAATGGTTCTTCTCTGTCGTGGATATCTGCGGTGCGCTGACGGAGAGTAAGGATCCCGCCGCCTATTGGAGGAAGTTGAAACAGCGACTGAAAGCTGAGGGAAATGAAACCGTGACGAATTGTCACGGGTTGAAGATGCGTGCCTCGGATGGCCGACTTCGCCTGACCGATGTGGTGAATACTGAGCAGGCTTTCCGCCTCATCCAGTCTATTCCATCTAAGAAAGCAGAGCCTTTCAAGCAGTGGATGGCCATGGTTGCCAAGGAGAGGATAGATGCCATTCAGAATCCGGAGCTGTCTATTCAGCAGGCCGTGAACGACTACCGACGACTGGGTTATTCTGAGTCGTGGATTAATCAGCGCATCAAGAGCATCGAGATCCGTAAGGCTTTGACCGATGAATGGAAGCGCAGCGGGATGAGCGAGGGGCGGGATTTCGCCCTTCTCACAGACATCATCACCAAGGAATGGAGCTCGCTTACCACCAAGGAATATAAACGCCTCAAGGGATTGAAGAAAGAAAGTCTGCGTGACAACATGACTAATGTGGAGATAGCGCTCAACTCTCTGGCTGAGGCGTCGGCTACCGAACTGTCTAAGCAGCGCAGTCCCAAAGGCTTCCGAGAGAATTCCAAGACCGCCAAAGATGGAGGAAGCGTGGCCAAGGCTGCCCGTAAGAAATTGGAATCGCAGCTTGGACGCAAAGTTGTTACCTCAGAAAAGGCCAGCGACTATCTGCCGCCAGCACAGGATATTGAAGCCATAGAAGAAAAGGAGTAAGCCATGAAACAACCCTACAAGACAGATATTGCGGTGTTGATGCTGTTCTTCAACCGCCCGGACCACTTCGAACAGGTGTTCAACGAGGTGAAGAAAGCGCGCCCGTCGCGACTGTTTCTCTATCAGGACGGACCGCGAGGAGAGCGCGACATGCCCGGCATAGAGGCCTGCCGACAGATCGTGTCGGACGAAAACATCGACTGGGAATGTGAGGTTCATCGCCACTATTGTGAGCAAAACCAGGGCTGCGACCCCTCGGAATATCTCTCGCAGAAGTGGGCTTTCTCGATGGTCGATAAGTGCATGGTTCTCGAAGACGACGATGTGCCCGCGCAATCGTTCTTTCCTTTCTGCAAGGAGATGCTCGACCGGTATGAGCACGACGAACGTGTGGCGATGGTCTGCGGATTCAACGAGGATGAGACCTCGCCCGACTGCGACGACAGCTACTTCTTCACCTCGACATTTGCCATATGGGGCTGGGCCTCGTGGCGGCGTGTGGTGGACCTTTGGGAGGGCGACTACGCCTTCCTCGACGACCCTCAGGCCATGCAGCGCTTGGCTTCGTTGGTGCGCCAGCGCAGTCTGCGCAAGGATTTTATCCGTATGTGTCGGGAGCATCGCGAGACTGGAAAGGAGTATTACGAGAGCATTTTCTGGGCCTCGATGATGCTCAATTCGGGCCTCGCCATCATGCCCCGGCAGAATCAAATCAACAATCTCGGGCTATCGGAAGACTCCACTCACTTCTCCGGTAGCATGAAAACCACGCCCCGTGCCTACCGCCGCATCTTCCAGATGAAACGCTTCGAGATGGAGTTTCCGCTGAAACACCCGAAATATGTGGTCGAGAACGTGGACTATAAAGAGCGCCTTTATAAGACGAATGCTTGGGGACACCCGGGCATCAAGGTCGCACGCTCGATGGAAGAGCTGGCGCTGAACCTGCGATATGGAAACTTCGGCGCCATCACCAAGGCGCTTCGCCGCCGCGTGAACAAGTGGTTGGGGCGAGATAGACATGTGTAACAGAGCGTGAGGAGAAAGACATAGTAACAGAATAACTATGGCTGCGCGGTGAGAGGCGTAGACAGAACTACATAAAGGACAGATTATTTTTTGAGACAGAAAGACAAAAAGACAAATCGTTTAGAAGGAAATTATAGATTCATAGGGTTGTTGATGCGCTGAAAAAACTATCGCTCAGTAGGGACATGCCCCGTGCATGTCCGCACTGCCGGAGGGCAATCCTCGCAAAATAATAATTCCGTAATAACGCAGGAACGGGACGACTATCGTCCCGTTCCTGCGTTTTATGTTTTACATCTTCACCGGCCAGGTGAGGTATCGGTAGAGCAACACGCTGTGGTAGCTCCAGAGATAGCCCACGATGCCAAGGAGAATCAAGGCTACAGAGAGGCGAACCGGTCGCCGACGGCTGCGCAACACGTAGGCCATGACGATGGGGAGGCAGAACGCCCAATGCGCTGCCATGATGTAAACCTCGTCTAAGGCGAAGCCCAATACGAGGTGCAACCCCATGTTGAAAGCTACGATGCCCATCGCCATCCACACCAACCGCTCGCGGCGGCCCATCCAGAAGCCCAACAGCAGCAGCCCCATGAGCAGGCCCTCGACCACATATTGTCCCGTACACGAGTAGCGCACGATGACGGGGCGCTTGGTGAGCACGTCGCCCAATACGTGCTGCCGGTGCAACTGCAGCGACTCGCCGAAGAAGTTTTCCATGGCCACGTCGGCGCGCGACACATTGTTTCGCACCCATGCCATCTGCTGTTCGATGGGCTCTGCCACGCTCACCTGCGACATATCTCCGGCCCGACTGATGCCCACGGCGAGGCCAAGCAGCAGCGCCGACGGCACGACAAACGACAAAACGAGGAATTTCCAGCGCACCACTTCGCGCCCATTGACCACCGCCACCATGATAACCGCTGCCACACCATTGCTCAGCGTCACCCCCGCCGTGAGCAGAAACCACAGCGCAGCCGCGCGTAGGGTGAATCGTTCGCCACGTTGCAGTTTGTCGCCGGCTATATAGAATAAGGTGAGCAGGAGCGCGAGCGAGAGACAGAAGTGGTCGGGCACGATGGTGGAGATGAGCACGTAGGCGAAGCCGAACCCCAGCGCCGACAGTAGCAGGGCATAGGCGCGACTGAGGCCCACCAGCTCATGGATGATGCGAAAGAGCATGAGCCACGCATAGCTGCCTGCGGCGAGGAGCAGTGCGCCCATGATGATCTGGCAGCAGTTGCAGCCCGTGAGGGCCCACAGCGCCTGGTTGAGCAGGTAAGGCGGGTACATGAGCAGCGCGAGAAGCGGGTGGCGCAGGATGTCGTAGCCTTGGTGCCAGTCGGTGAGCACGGCATAGGAGATGGGGTCGAACCCCGACATATGGAAGTTGCGCATGAACACATCCCAGTGCTGTTCGCTATAATCGGCAAACAGAGTGAAGAACTTTGAGATGATGAGCACCTGGAAAACGCCCAGCACCAGCACGATGGCGAGCATAAGCCAGCGCTCTTCTTTGCGGATTGTAAATATTTTTTTCATCAATTGTTCGTCGGTTTTGAGGGTGTGGACAAGTCTTGCCGGGGCACCGTTGATAGGCCTTCTTCCCCAATATCCATTGGCATTCCAGTGGTGTTTGAACCTGATGCTAAAACGACATCTATCTTATCGCGTGACGATGGGGCCCCAATCGTCGGGCGATAACTACCTATTCGCATCGCCGTTAGTACCTTATCGCTGTGCCGTTACTACCTTGTTTCAAACCCGCTCGGGCGTGTTCATATTTTTCAAGGCACTTTATCGGTTCAGGTAATCCACCAGCAGCGTCCAGTTCCAGGCCATGAGGAAGAGCGCCATCGTGAGCACCGTGAGGCGCAGGGGGATGCGGAGACGCGTGGGCTCGGTGCGTTTCAGCAGATAGGCGAGGGCGATGGTAAGGGTGAAAAGCCAGTGGGCCGACATGATGTAGACCTCGTTGAGGCCGAAGCCGAGCACCACATGGATCACGAGGTCGAAGCCGAGGAAGCTCATGGCCAGCCAGAGGAATCGGCTGCGGCGCCCGCACCACACTCCGGCGAGGATGAGCAGCGTGAGCAATGCCTCCACCATGTAGTTCAGACCATAGCGATAGGGCACGATGACGGGGCGCGTGGTGAGGTCGTCTTCAAGTAGGTGGTCTTGGTGAAGCTGTATCGATTCGCCCATGAAATTCTCCACCATCGAGGCCCATCGCGGCGTAGAGATGTCGGTCCACTGTGAGAATTCGCCGTGAGCCATGGGCTTGCCGATGTGCGCCTTCCATGCCTTCTTGCTGTCGCGCGCCTGCTTCTCGGCGGCCTTCTGGGCGATGGCGCGGTCTATTCCGGCTCGGATGGCGGCAGTGTCGCGCAGGTGGGTGGTGTCGCGGAAGGCCTTGGCTATGTTCTCCCGCCGCGTCTGCTCCGCCTTGGCACGCTTCTGCTGTCGCGCCATGTAGTTGGGTCGCTCATAGTAGTGCCACTCCGCGCGCGCCACACCCCATATCAGGGCACAGGGCACCACCACGGCGAGCAGCAGGTTGCGCACGCTCCAAAAGCGGCGATGGTTGACAAATAGATTGGCGATGAGCACCTTGATGCCGTTGTTGAGCGATATGCCGGCGGTGAGAAAGAAGAGAATCGCCGATTGCCCGAGCGTGAGTCGTCGGCCCGACTGTATCTTCAGACCGGCGATGTAGAGCGTCAGCACGAGCATGAACATGGAGAGAATGAAGTGGTCGGGCACGCAGGCGGAGACCATCACAAAGGCGAAACTGTAGGTCAGCGCGCCGAGGAGCCAGGCGTCTAAGGGCTTCACGCCTACGATTTCCCTGAATATTCGGCAGAGGAACACGAAGGCGTAGAAGGCACAGAACACCAGCAGCGCAGCCACGACAAACTGTACTCCGTTGTGTCCTGTGGCTATCATGATGCCCTGGTTGACCTGATTGAGAGGCCACATCATAAAGGCTAACAGCGGGTGGCGGTAGATATTATACTCCGTGCCCCATGCCGACACCACCGAATAGGTGAGTGGGTCGAAGCCCGATACGTGGAATGTGCGCACGAACAAGCGATGGAAATTGTCGGAAATCGCGGTGAACTGCAGGATATATCGGTTGATGACGAGGGTGTTCAGCGCCACGATGTAGAGCAGTGCAGCCGCTGCCGGCCACCGCTCCTCGCGCCTGATGGTGAAGATTCCGAGTATTTTTTTCATTTCTTGTGGGTTCGATTTGGCTTAAATTGTATCTTTGCAGATACAGTTTTGGGGCGAAAGTGTATGTTCAAAGATACACTTTGACGTTTTGTTTAGGGTTTCGTCGACGGGCCAAGTCATGCTAATGATGCTTATTTCCGCTTCATAAAGTACCTCACCAAGAGGAAGTTGATGGGAACACAGATGGCAAACATCGGGATGGGAGCCCATGTTTTGGGCATGCCTGCCCATATGAAGAAGGCGAGGGTCGACATTTGTAGCAGGTAGTTCACCACGTGGCTCAGCACGAATCCGGCACCGCGGCGGGCACTTGCCTTAACCCGAAAGGTGAAGAATGTGCTGGCAAAGAAGTTGAACACGAAGCTGATGGCATAGCCGATGGTATTGGCTACGCCGGCATTGGTCCAGCGGAGGCAGAGCAGATAGATGCCATACTGGATGGCGGTGGCCAGTGCGCCCACGATGCCGAAGCGCACCACCTCGCCGAGTTTCTGCCACTTGTCAGTGTCTGAAGGGTTTGTAATGGGCTTCATTGGCATAGTCTAAGAGCTGTTTGTCGCCCCGGCTGTCGCCGAAAGCGATGATATGA
>DCJH01000035.1:49655-60914 GCA_002317385.1 Prevotella sp. UBA1705
AGGTGTCGCGAGGCTGGGTCAGCACTTCCTCGATGCGCCGAACCTTCTCTGGCCCGTAGCAGTTGGGCGTAAGAAAACGACCGGTGAGGAGGCCGTCGTGGGTCTCAATCTGGGTGCCGAGGATGGTGAGAGAAGACCCTTGAGGCTCGGTAGATGACCCTCCCCGGCCCTCCCTGGAGGGAGGGAGAGGCTGCGCGGTGGAAGCATCGGGTGGAGTGGAAGTGTCCGATAGGCTTTGCGGGAAGAAGGGGCGCACCCAATTGTCGATGCTTGCGCTCACAATGAGGATGCGATGGCCGTAGGATTGGGCCTCGCGGAGGGTGTCGAGACCTTGCGGTCGCAGGAGTTTCGCTCGGTTGTCTTGGGCAAACCGCTCGCAGACGGCGTTGAAATCGGTGAGCGTCATGCCCTTGAAATAATAGGAAAAGAGGCGCTGTTTGGCCTTGTAGTTGGGGTAGAGGCGCAGCTTCATGAGCACCAACAGAGGCGCATGGAGCAGGAATCCGAGGATGAACGGGCCTGTTCCCTTGGCGTATCGGATGAATTCGAGCAGCGTGTCCTTGGTGGTCAGCGTGCCGTCGAAGTCGAATATGTAGACCGTTTGGCGTTCAGACATGGCGAGTGGGGGTCAGTTGACGTAGATGATGAGTAGGAACGACACAAACCAGGCGGCCACCACGAGCTGGATGAAATGGTCTTTGAGGATGACCTTGGTGGGGTTTCCGCTTTTCTTCTCAACCACGGCAATCTGGATATAGCGCAGCAAGCCCACGAGAACAAATACGCTCGTGAGGTAGAGATAGTCGTTTTGGAACTGTGCAATGACCTCCGGGCTCACGGTATACATGATGTAACACACGAGCGTTACGCCCGCGGTGATGGTGATAGCCTGGTTGATGAAGGTGGTGTTATAGTGTATTGTGTTCTTGCGCGGGGCCTCACCGGTGGCCTCCATGCGCAGAACGTCGTCGCGACGCTTGGCGAAACTCATGAAAAGCGTGATGAGGAAGGTCATCAATACAATCCATTTGCTGAGCACGATACCCGTGGCAACGCCTCCCGCCAGTAGCCGGAGCACGAAGCCGAAGGCCACGATGCACACGTCGATGATGGCATATTGCTTGAGCTTGGCGCAGTAGGCGAGGTTCAATACCCAGTAGAAGAGAATCACTCCGGCGGTTTCCAGCATCGGGCTGGAGAGGGATTCGGGCATAGGTTGGGCTGGGGTGACATGCCCAGTGAGGCCCATCAGCCCAAGAAAGGCTATGCCGAGGATGATCATCAGGGCCATCAATCCATAGGCCTGCGGCACGGAAACTGCGCCCGAGGCTATCGGACGACGGCACTTTTCGGGGTGGCGGCGGTCGTCGGCAACATCGTGTATGTCGTTGAAACAGTAGACACTCGATGCCGCGAAGCTAAAGGCGACAAAGGTGATGAGGCCTGCCAGCATGGCCTGCCCGTTGAGAAGCTCGCCTCCAAACACGATGGGACCGAAGACAAAGAGGTTCTTAATCCATTGGGCGGGGCGTATAAGTTTCAGCAAATTCTTCATGATAGCATCACGATTTGGTGGTTGCGGGAGTGGTGGGAGCACTCTCGGGTATGAGTTTGTCGAGGACATCGGACACCCATCCGGCCACTTTGCTCAGCACCCAAGCCAGCGGAAGGGTGACGACAAAGCACACAAGGAACGACGGCCAGTAAGTCCAGCCCTTGGGAATATAGTCGAGCACGAAGTGGATATGGATGAGATAGCACTCCAGACTCAATGCGCCGACAAAGCGAAAACACCAGTTAAACCATGCCGGTGTGCGGCGGAAGAGTCGGTTGAGGATCAAAATCGTGGTCACGGTGAGGGGTATATACAGCATCCTCTCGATGAAAAGCGGGAACTCGCCGTGCCTCATCTGCTCCAGAAAGACACTCGACGTGAACGCCATAACGAACATCAGGAGGATCATCCAGACCCCGGCGCCGTCCACTTGGTCCTTTCTCCTGACCATTTCTCCCATGTTTATGCCAATGAAAAAGATGGGGACGCGACTCCAGAATATCTCCAAGTGACCCACGGCATGATTGATTGGGGTGACCCACTGCACCAGAATGCACCACATGACCATCACCACGGGCAGCCAACGGTATATGGGATGGCGCTTGATGAGCTCCATATAGGCCGGCGCAAAGAGGTAGAGCATCATCGTGGCAGGTATGTACCAGAACGTGAGCTCGTCGTGGAGCCAGAAGTCCCAGTTAATGGTGATGTCGCCGATGAGGTCTATCCATGCCATGAGGTTGCCTCCGTGGAAGCGCGGAATGTAGTAGAGGCAGGCAATGATGAGCCATGCCGGGTAGATGCGGAGATAGCGACGGCGGAAGAAATGCTTCCAGTCGGGGCGCTTCATCCATGCGAACCACAGTCCGATGCCGCTCAGGAAGAGGAAGATATCCACGCCGATGTTGCCCATTCGGCGTAGTCCGAAGAACATGTCCCAGCGCGGAAGGCTCACATGAAACAGGATGATGAAGAGCATGGCAGCACCCATCTGCTCACCGCGGAAGCGGCTGATGTTGGCCAATTCGATATCGGGGATTCTCATGATTGCATCTTAGGGTTGGGGATTTTCTTCATCAACTCGCGCAGAAGCCATGCTGCACCGAGGCAGACGATGGCGTAGAGCAGGAGGCCTGCGTAAACATCGCCACTACGGGAAATAGGGATAAACACCTTGCGCACCACCGGATGGATGACAAACAAGGCTGCGGAGATGCTGCCCATCCACTCCAACCATCGGAAGACGCGGCCCATGGGCCGTAGCTCGGCGAAGACATGGAACAGCTTGATGAAGTAGATGGAGGCATAACAGATAAGTGCAGGCACGAAGGCCCACGCGTAGAAGTTGTTGCTCATGCTGATGATGAGGAACGAACAGAATACAAACGACATCATGGTACCCAGCCCGTTGAGGTTTACCAGGATGATTTTTTCACCATAACGGGCAAACAACAGTCCCAGTCCGAAGGGCAGCATGCCGCCCATGAAGTTATATCTGTAGCGGTTGATGAGGTCGCCTTCGGGATCCATGAAGAGCTGGAGGGTCACGCAGATGACCATCAATCCGGCTGTCCAACCCCAGTGTCGGCGGTAGAGCAGCAGGCGATAGATGATGTATAGCTGCAGCATGAGCCCGAAATACCAGTATGGGCCCGGCCAGATATTGCGGTCGGGCTCCGGCAGCAGATTGTTGAACATACCCAGTTGGGCCACAATCTGCAGCACCGTGTAGTGCCAACGCCCGGCGGTGATGGCATCGACGAAGGTGAAACAGATAAATCCAACAATCATCATCTTGAAGAGTTTGAGAAAATGGTAGCGCACAAACTGCCAATGGGAGACCCTCCCCGACCCTCCCTGCAGGGAGGGAGGGGCCATGCGGGACGTGGTGGTCGAGGTGCCGTTGCCCTCTGCTGGCTCCCTCCCTGCAGGGAGGGCCGGGGAGGGTCCGCTGTTGTTGTACTTCCTTTCCAGTCCGAAAGCACTGAGGAAAAGGAAGATAGGCACTCCGTAATGGCCAAAGTAGGAGAGGATATGCAGCAGGAAATATTCGCCCGGAGGGTTCATCACCTGGGCAAACCAGGCCACATTATGCTGGAAAAACTGGTATTCGTTCTCCTTGACGATGGGGTTGAGCCAGTGGCAATAGTTGTGGAGCGCGATGCCGAGAATGGCTAATCCGCGCAGCGCATTGCACTCGGCTCGGGTTAAAGGTTCGTTATTGAGTTTTATTTCCATGTGTCAGGTGATGGGTGTTAGGTGGTGGGTGTTAAGCCATGCGGTGTGTTTTTTTCTTCAATAACCTAATGGCGGGTCTGAGAGTAGGCCACCCTCTCTTTCTGCCCGGGCAGGATAGGACCTTCGATGGGGATGGACTTCTTGTGGGATTCGGCGTCGCGCAGCTTGTCGTAATCGGCCGAATTCTTGAGGATGCGGGGGCGCATCTCGTTGTAATCGGGCGACAAAACATTGTATTGCGGATGATAATCCTTGGTGGCGATGCCGCCGAGCCACACCATCATGTGGGGCAAGGCGTCGGTCATGAACCGTCGGTCCTTGGCGTCCTTGATGGCCTTGAACACCTCCGGATGCTTCACGGCATACTTATGGGAGCAGAATATCCAGAAGGGCACCTCAAACTCGTAGTGGGCCAAGGGCCAGTCGATGGCGGCGCTGTGGTTGCGGCAGATGAAGTCGCGGCCCGGTTCGTAGCACTCCTCGCCGTGGTCGGGCATGTAGACCACTATCGCTTCCTGATTCTCAAAGCGCTTGCAGATGGCGTCTACGATAGAGTCGTTGTAGTGAACGGCATTGTCGTAGTCGGCGATCACGCGTCGATGGTAGTTGTCGAGCTCCGGGCGCGCCTCCTCGTAAGCCTCCGGTCCGAACACGCGGCGGTTGTCGGGACAGCGCGTGCGATAGCTCACGTGCTGGCCAATGAGGTGGAAGATGATGAAATTGTGGTCCTTGGGATTGATTTTCCCCTCCTTCACGAAGTTGTCGTAGTCGCTCAGCAGTCCGTCGTCGTAGCGGTGGAGCTCCTCGTTGCGCGTATCGAAGAGACTCTTGTTGAGGGTGGGATTGTTGAGGAAGAAGCCTCCCGAGAAATCGTAGACGGCCTCCTTGGCCTGGGGGAGAAACTGATTGGTGAGGAACGTCACGTGGTAGCCGGCCTTGCGAAACAGCTCGGGGAAGAGCGGATAGTCGCACCATTCGCCCTTCTCGCCGATGACATGCATCGACAGAAAGTTCTTGAACACAAAGCTTGTGAGGTTCCAACAGCTCACCACATCGCTGAACTTGGTGAGCAATCCGCGCTCCTCGCGCTTCACCTGGAGCGGAGTAGTGTTGAGTCTATAGCCGTAGAGCTGCGAGTGAACCTTGCCATAGCTCTCGCCGATGATAAGCACAATCTGGGGCGAGCGATAGCTGCACGAGTCTACCTTGGCGCGCTCGGCGGCATCGATGCAGCGGTCTATCTGCTTGGCAGCGAGCGCATTGCTATACACGCTGAACGCCAATCGATAGAGGGGGAGATAGAATTCGCCATGATTCTTGTTGGTGAGCAGGTGCTCCACGGTGCCGATGCTGTTGGCGGTCATGAGCCGAGTCATGCCCACCTTGTTGTTGAGGCTGAACACCACGCCCAGAATGAGCATCACGCCCACAGCCAATCCACCGATAAGGCCGGCGTGCAGGCGCTGCAGCAGGGCCCTAAGCCGCTTCATCTCCAGCCGGATAATCATGCGCTGCCGCAGGTCGAGCATGCGCAAGAGCGTGTGCCGCAGCTTCCATACGAGGTGGAGCAGCATGAGCAGGAATATCCATTGCAGGGGCGAGAAGATGACGTCGGGCGAGAGATAGGTGCGCAGGAATTCGCCCGCCTCGCGGCTGTCGGTCTCGCTCACCAGCAGGAGCATGGTGGGAGTGATGGTCGATCCGAATTTCCAGAAGCAGTAGACGTCGACGATGGCCACGGCATAGAGCACGGCATAGACCAGCACGCGCACCCAGGTGCGTATCTTGCGAAGGATGAGCAGGAGCGCCACGCAGGCCAGATAGTCGTCGAGAAAGAGCTCGGTAAAGAGGTTGGCATAGAGCTTGGCGCTCTTGGTGTCGGGCAGGGTGAGCACGGCGCAGAGCACGCCGAGCACGTACATCGTCACGAAGAACGTGCGGTTCACCGTGATGGGTCTGAGCAGCCAATGCGCCACTTGTCTCAAATTCCTCATTCTTTTCTATTGCTTACTTACTGCAAAAATAGCAAAATATACGTGAAAAGCAATGCTCAAACGGGAAATTAACACCCGTAGGGCACAACTATAGTTGTGGGATGGGACTGCCAGGGCATTTTAACGTGGGTAGTCGCAGAATGGGGCGGTCAGGCTTCTTCGGCCTGAGAATGTCAAGATAGTTGGTCAATCATTTTTGCTCGAAGTAGATTTCCTTTGGGCCTTTCTACCTCGTTTTCCCCCGATCCATAGCTGTTTTTTAGTCCAATCCGTCGTCATGGCTGAGCGAAAAGGGCCTAATCGCCGAGCCATCTCTATGTTTTCGCGGTGAAAAGAGGCCCTATTCCTATTGCGATTAGGTAGTAATCGTGGGCTAATCGGGAGGCTTTCGTCTCTCGGAAAGATAGTCGAGATTGGTAATCCGCTGGTGCTTAGAGGGTTGCGAATGGGCCTATTTTTCGACGATTTTCCACCTTTCGCCTTCGCAATTCCATTTTTGTCGAGGATGAGAACGGATGTTCAAGATATTTCATGAAGTATTTTTGTTTTTAGAATCATGCGCTGTTGGCGCTGCATGAGCAGCCTCGCGGCACTGACTTGAGGTTTTGACGTGCCCACCTCTTATATATATGGTTGCTCCGAGAAGCATGCCGCCTTATAGACATGAATATCTTTTGAAGCTAAGAATCGCCTACAACTTTCGTTTTGTAAGTATTTTGTGCAATATAGATTACGAATTGATACATATCAAGGCGAATAATAAACAAATGCTAAACAATGCTAAAATTTAGTGCAATGAATACCGCTTTAACTTTCAATTTGGATATAAAATACTAATTTTGCAAACATATTGCCAAATAAAAGAGGTTTTATAATTACAAAATGCGAACTGATATGACAAAAGGATTGTACAACAGCCAGTATGAACATGACGCTTGCGGCGTGGGCATGGTGGTCAACATTCATGGTAACAAAAGTCATCAATTGGTAGACAGTGCGCTGCGGACGTTGGAGAATCTGCGCCACCGCGGCGCTGAAGGAGCCGACGGCAAGACCGGCGATGGTGCGGGCATCCTGCTCCAGATACCCCACGAGTTTATCCTGTTGCAGGGCATTCCTGTGCCCGAGCGCGGCAAATATGGCACGGGTCTGGTGTTTCTGCCCAAGGAAGAGCAGGCGCAGCAGACCATCCTCTCGATCATGATTGAGGAGATTGAGCGCGTGGGCCTGTCGCTCATGCACCTGCGCAACGTGCCCACCAACCCTGACTGTCTGGGTGGTGCGGCCCTCGATGCAGAGCCAGACATTAAGCAAGTGTTCGTCACGGGCGTGGCCGACGACAAGGTGCCCACCTTTGAGCGCACCCTCTATGCCGTGCGCAAGAAGATAGAGAACCGCGTGGCGCATCTGGCGTCTACACTCCATGTGGCCGATTTCTATATCTGTTCGCTTTCCAGTCAGACCATCGTCTATAAGGGAATGCTGTCGAGCCTGCAGCTCCGCCAGTATTTCCCCGACCTGACCAACAACTATTTCACCAGTGGCATTGCACTGGTGCACAGTCGCTTTTCCACCAACACCTTTCCCACATGGAGCCTTGCTCAGCCCTTCCGCCTGCTGGCCCACAATGGCGAAATCAACACCATCCGGGGCAATCGCGGGTGGATGCAGGCCCGCGAGTCGGTGCTTTCGTCGGAGGCCTTGGGCGATGTGAGCGCCATTTCGCCCATCGTTCAGCCTGGCATGAGCGACTCCGCCAGCCTGGATAATGTATTCGAATTCTTCGTGATGAGCGGCCTCTCGCTGCCCCATGCCATGGCCGTGATGGTGCCAGAGAGCTTCAACGATAAGAACCCCATTAGCGAAGACCTCAAGGCTTTCTATGAGTACCACTCCATATTGATGGAGCCTTGGGACGGCCCTGCGGCGCTGTTGTTCAGCGACGGACGCTATGCCGGTGGCATGCTCGACCGCAACGGCCTGCGCCCCGCGCGCTACACCATCACCAAAAACGATATGATGGTGGTGGCTTCCGAGGTGGGTGTCATCGATTTCGACCCCTCAGAGGTGGCCGAGAAGGGCCGTCTGCAGCCCGGAAAGATAATGCTCATCGATACCCAGGAGGGCAAAATCTACTACGATGGCGAGATCAAGGAGCGGCTGGCCTATGCTCATCCCTACCGCCAGTGGCTCAATACCAACTGCATCCAGCTGGAGAAGATACACAGCGGACGTAAGGTAGACAATGCCATTGCCGACCTGAAGGCCAAGGAAACCGAGTTTGGATTTGGCCAGGAGGATATCGAGGCTACCCTCGTGCCGATGGCCACGAAGGGTCAGGAGCCCACGGCGTCGATGGGAAACGATACGCCGCTGGCCGTGCTCTCCGACAAACCGCAGATATTCTTCAACTATTTCCGTCAGCAGTTTGCACAGGTCACCAACCCGTCGATAGACTCCATCCGCGAGAAACTCGTCATGAGCCTCACCGAATATATAGGTCGGGTGGGGTCGGGCATACTGAATCCCGACGAGAGCAACTGCAAGATGGTACGCCTGCCACACCCCATTCTCACCAACACGCAGCTCGATATTCTGTGCAACATCCGCTACAAGGGCTTCAATACCATTAAGCTTCCCATGACGTTCGAGAAGATGTCGGCCTCCGCCGGCAGCCAGCCCTCGGCCAAAGAGCAGGGTGAAAGGCTCGGCGAAGCCCTCGACCGACTCTGCCGTGACGCCGAGAAGAGCGTCGACGAAGGCTACAATTATATCATCCTCTCCGACCGCGAGGTAGACGATACACACGTGGCCATCCCGTCGTTGCTGGCCGTGAGCGCCGTGCATCACTACCTCATCAGCGTGGGAAAACGTGTGCAGACAGCGCTGATTGTGGAGAGTGGAGAGATTCGCGAGGTGATGCACGCAGCCCTGTTGCTGGGCTATGGCGCGTCGGCCCTGTGCCCCTACCTCACCTATGCGGTGCTCGACGACCTCGTGAAGCGGGGTAAGATTCAGGAGAACTATGCCACCGCCGAGGCCAACTACATCGGCGCAGTGAAGAAAGGACTGTTTAAGATCATGGCCAAGATGGGCATCAGCACCATCCGTTCGTACCGCGGCGCACAGATTTTCGAGAGCATCGGTCTCTCCGAAAGTCTGTTGCGGGCCTACTTCGGCACCGAGGTGAGCACCATCGGAGGCATTGGTCTCGACAAGATTGCGCAGGATGCCATCGCCCTCCACAGCGAGGCCAAGCAGCTCGGAGCACAGAAAGACACGCCGCTGCCGTTCCCCGGCCTGTTCCATTGGCGTGCCAACGGCATCGAACATGCCTGGAATCCCGACACCATCGCTACGCTCCAGCTGGCCACTCGCAAGGCCGATTATGCGCTGTTCAAGCGTTATACCGCGCTCGTTGATAAGAAACAGAACCCCATTTTCATCCGCGACTTCTTCGAATTCAAGCACAATCCCATTGATATTGATAAGGTGGAGCCGGTGGAAAGCATCGTGAAGCGATTTGTAACCGGTGCCATGAGCTTTGGCGCTTTGTCCAAAGAGGCCCACGAAGCCCTGGCCCTGGCCATGAACAAACTGGGTGCACGCTCCAACACTGGCGAGGGAGGCGAGGACAGTCAGCGCTTCCACTCCACGGTAGACGGTATCAGTCTCAACAGCAAAACCAAGCAGGTGGCCAGCGGTCGCTTCGGCGTGACCACCGAATATCTGGTTAACGCCGAGGAGATTCAGATTAAAGTGGCCCAAGGTGCCAAGCCCGGCGAGGGCGGACAACTGCCCGGTTTCAAGGTCGATGAGGTGATTGCACGCACCCGTCACTCCATTCCCGGCATCAGTCTCATATCTCCTCCGCCCCACCACGACATCTATTCCATCGAGGATCTCAAGCAGCTCATCTATGATTTGAAGTGTGTAAACCCCCGCGCGGCTATCTCGGTGAAGCTCGTTGCGGAGAGTGGCGTGGGCACAATCGCTGCTGGAGTGGTGAAGGCCAAGGCCGACCACATCGTCATTTCGGGCTCCGAGGGAGGCACGGGAGCCAGTCCTTCGTCGAGCATGAGGTTCGCAGGCATCTCGCCTGAGATAGGTTTGGCCGAGACACAACAGACTCTTGTGAAGAACGGCCTGCGCTCATTGGTGCGCCTGCAGGCCGACGGACAGCTCAAGACAGGCCGCGACGTCATCTCGATGGCACTGCTCGGCGCGGAGGAATTCGGTTTCGGCACTGCGCCGCTGATTACCCTCGGCTGTGTGATGATGCGCAAATGCAGTCAGAATACCTGCCCCATGGGGGTAGCCACACAGGACAAAACGCTTCGCGGTTACTTCCGCGGGAGCTATAAATATGTAGTCAATTTCTTCACGTTCATGGCCCAGGAGGTGCGCGAATACTTAGCTTACATGGGCTTCACAAGCCTTGATCAGATCATCGGCCGCACCGATTTGATAGAGACAAAACCATCTGTTCTCGACTTCAAGAGGCTGTTGACGAAGGAGACAGGAGACGTTTCTTACTATTGTACGAAGTCTCAGGAGCACGAGCTTGCCGACGTTCTCGACCAGCGATTGATACAGAATGCCCAGGCCGTGATACACCACGAGGCCGAGGAAGTGAACCTCGACTTCGCCATCCACAATACCGACCGCGCCGTGGGCGCTATGCTCAGCGGATACATTGAGCAGCAGCGCAGCCTCGAAGCGGCCCGCAACGTGAGTGAGGGACAGCCCTTGCCACCCGACGGACTGGGCGACGCGATGATCAATGTGAAGTTCAAGGGCGCTGCCGGACAGAGCTTCGGAGCCTTCCTGGTCAAGGGTGTGGACTTCAAACTCGAGGGCGAAGCCAATGACTATTTTGCCAAAGGGCTGAGCGGCGGACGCGTCTCGATCCTGCCACCCATACGCAGCAACTTCGCCGCCGAGGAGAATATCATTGCCGGCAACACCGGACTCTATGGCGCGACAAGTGGCGAACTCTACATCAACGGTAAGGTGGGCGAGCGCTTCGGCGTGAGAAACTCGGGTGCAATAGCCGTTATCGAGGGTGCCGGAGACCACTGTTGCGAGTATATGACGGGCGGACGCGTGGTCGTTCTGGGTGAGACCGGCCGCAACTTCGCTGCCGGAATGAGCGGCGGTGTGGCCTATGTGTGGGACAAAAACCACAACTTCGACTATTTCTGCAATATGGATATGGTGGAGATCAACCTCGTGGAGGAGAGCAGTTACCGTAAGGAACTGCATGAACTCATACGCCAACACTATCGCTACACGGGCAGTAAGCTGGCCCGAACGATGCTCGACGACTGGAACCGCTACGTGGAAGACTTCATCCAGGTGGTGCCTATCGAATACAAGCGCGTGCTCCAGGAGGAGCAGGTGAGGAAGCTCCAGCAGAAGATTACCGACATCCAGAGAGACTATTAAGGTCTTTGAACTTTGAGGTTTGAA
>DCJH01000052.1:0-16532 GCA_002317385.1 Prevotella sp. UBA1705
TTGTCATTGCTGTCATCGAGGGGGGAGCTGCGGACGGAAGGGTGAGGGTGTGCGGTTTTATTGTCATTATTGTCATTGCTGTCATCGAGGGGGAGCTGGCGGACGGAAGGGTGAAGGTGTGCGGTTTTATTGTCATTATTGTCATTGTCATTGTGGACTGGGGCGGGCGAGGCCTCGGGGGCGCTTCATCGTATGTTCATAGGATACACTTTTCAGAAAATGCGGTATAATACCAGTAGAGAGCCTTCATAGACCTCGACGGCCCGGGGTGCTGTGGGGCTCCAGACGAGGCGGACGGCGGGTGGGCCGCACACCGATGGCGACAAGGGGGCTGTCGCGAGATGAGAAGTGTGTGCCCGCCGTCCGCCGGGGTGTTCGCCGCTGCCCGATGGGGCATCTACCGCCACACGAGGGGGGCTTCGGGACGGCGCGACGGAGACCTCTACGAGAGAACAACAAACGATTGGTTTAACCTTCAAATTTTTTAGTATTATGTCTATTCTTTATCGCAAATGTCAGAACAAGAATGCCAGTTCAAAGACTTTTGGCAAATGGTATGGCAAGTCGGTCATGCTCGGCGTGATCAGCACCAAGGATCTGGCCAAGGAGATTGCGCATTCCACGACGGTGACCTATGCCGACGTGCTGGCGGTGCTGGCTGAGATGTCGGAGTGCATGAGGCGCCATCTGCAGAATTCGGAGCGCGTGGATCTCGACGGCATCGGCCAGTTTAAGGTGGGGCTGCAGACTGCTCCTGCCAACAATTCGGCTGAATTCACAGGCACGAATGTAGTGGGCTATCGCATCAACTACAAGCCCGAGACCTATTTCATCGCCAACGGCGTGAACGCGGCCGGCCATCGCACTGGTTCCTACGTGAAGGATCTGCTCGATGGGGTCACGGTGAAAGAGGCGCCTAAGAATGCCGTGGTGGACGAGCCGGTGGTTCCGTAAGTTTCTTTATAGGGAGTTAGGGGGAGTTAAAGGACATTACTTCCAGCGGGAGGAGAAGGAATGACGAATGACGAATGTTGAATGTTGAATGAATGCTGTGGAATGACCAGTTTTGAATTGGTAGGGAGGGCTTGGGGGGATTTGGAATGAGGAATGACGAATGGTGAATGTTGAATGAATGTTGTGGAATGACCAGTTTTGAATTGGTAGGGAGGGCTTGGGGGATTTGGAATGAGGAAGTGAAAAGGAATGGCTGGATAAATTTTGAATTTTGAATTTTGAATTTTGAATTGAAAAACGTGTTTTATATCAATTTGGCGGTGAGCATCCTACTGATGGTGGTGGGGTTTCTGGTGCCGCCTATGGGAGTCATCGACGGGTCGGTGCTCACGGCGGTGGGGTTGTTGCTGATGTTTGTCGTGATTGAGAAGATCCCCGCACTGGTCAAGGCGGGCAAGAGCATCCGGCTGAGCAAGGGTGATTTCACGGCAGAGGTGGAGTCGCAGGAGCCGCGCGAACCTCCCGCACAGGCATAGCTCCCTGCCCCCGATTCTCTCATTCTCCAATTCAAGAAAGTTTTTTATCATCTCGAATTTCAGAATTTGAGAATTATCGTGGGCTGGGGAGTAGCTCAAAAATTCTCTAATTCTCTATTTCGAGATAGGAAAAAAGCGTGGGAATCTTTTGTCTCGAATTTCAGAATTTGAGAATTATCGTGGGCTGGGGTATGGCTGTAAATTCTCTAATTCTCTAATTCGAGATGGAAAAAGAGCGTGAGAAGTTTTGTCTCGAATTTCAGAATTTGAGAATTATCGGAGGCTGGGGGTATGGCTATAAATTCTCCAATTCTCTAATTCGAGATAGGAAAAAGCGTGAGAAGTTTTATCTCGAATTTCGGAATTTGAGAATTATCTGAGGCTGGGGGTATGGCTATCAATTCTCTAATTCGAGATAGGAAAAAGAGCGCGTGAAGTTTTGTCTCGAATTTCAGAATTAGAGAATTATCGTGGGCTGGGGGTATGGCTATAAATTCTCCAATTCTCTAATTCGAGATAGGAAAATAATCGGGAGAAGTTCTAACGCTACTTGCTGTTCACTTTCTTGGCCCATAGGGCGAGGTGGCGGAGGAGGTCGTGAGGGAGGGGAGAGCGATAGGGAATCTGGATGCTGCCCTTGGCATATTTGTAGCCGCGACGCTCCAGCTCGGCAGAGAAATGGGCCACGGTCTCTGCGCCGGGATAGATGCCGAGATGGTTTTTCATTGCGGCAAAATGGATGATGTTGCGGCCTTGCCAGAAGGTGGGCATCTGCCACGAGATGCGCTCATCGGCCTCGGGCAGGGCCTCGCGGAAGATCTGGCGCGTGAGCGTGAGCAGGGCCTGCAGTTCCTCGCGCTGACGACTGATGTACTCGTCGATGGACCGCGGCGTGGCGATAGTGTCAGACTGCGGGCTGGCCTGACTTTCGGGTGAGTGGCGCTGGTTGGAGGTGGTCATGCATTATGCGTTGTGTTTCAGCGAGATGCAGAACAGATAGTCGGACATGCGGTTGAGATAGATGCCAATCTTGGCGCCGAGGTCGGCGGTGGGCGCGTCCCAGGCTTGGCTGTCGGTCTGCAGGCGCGTGAGGGCCACCCATCGACGCTCGCAGGTGCGCACCTGGGTGCGGGCCATGTGGAGCGCTGCGTCGGCCAGGTCTTTGCCGGGCAGCACAAAGTCGAATTCGCCTGTGGCGGTGGCCTCACGGATATAGTCTTCCATCCGCGTGACGGCCTGCGAGAAGAGCTCCAGTTGCTGGTCGTGGGTCTTGCCGCGCTTGGTCTGGTCGGCCTGTGAGCCGTCGCGCTGGGCCACAAACGACATGACCGTCATCAGCTCGCGCTGGATGGTCTCAAAGGGTTCGGGCTGCCTGAGCGTGGCCTTGCAGAGACCCAGCAGCGCATTGAGGTGGTCGAGCTGGCCGTTGAGTTCAATCCGGATATCGTCTTTGCTTACGCGAGTGCCGTCGTAGAGGGCTGTGGTGCCGCGGTCGCCGGTCTTGGTTGTCACTTTCATAGTCTTATCTTTTGAGTATCACATAGATGATGACCGGTGCTCCGATGAGCGGTGTCACGGCGTTGAGGGGCAGTATGCCGGAGTCGCCGGGCAGGGTGGTGAGCACGTTGCACAGCAGCGCGACGGCCGAACCGGTCAGGATGGTCAGGGGCAGGAGTTGCCGGTGGTTGTTGGTCTGGAGGAGCAGTCGGGCGATGTGGGGCACTGCCAGGGAGATGAACGCCACTGGCCCGCAGAAGGCAGTGACCACGGCGGTGAGCAGTCCGGTGACCACGAGGAGGATGTTGCGCACGCTGCGCACGCGGATGCCCAGGTTTGCGGCGTAGTTCTCGCCCATGAGCAGCGCGTTGAGCGGCTTCATGAGGAGCAGTGTGCCCAGCGTGGTGATGAGCGTCACGATGGCAAAGAGCGGTATCTGGTCCATCGACACATTGCCGAAATTGCCCATGCCCCACACGGCGAAGCTCTTGACGCCCTCCTCGGTGGCAAAGAAATTGAGCAGGGTGATGGCGCTCGACGTGAGGTAGCCGATCATGATGCCCAGGATGATGAGCACCACATGACTGCGCACCATGCGCCCGAGTGTCCAGATGAGGGCTGTCACGGCGATGGCGCCTACGAAGGCTGCTGCCACCGACGACACGTAGGACAGGCTGCCGGCCAGCCATGCGGCGGGTGCAAGGGTGAGCAGCGCCACAGCCAGGCTCGCCCCGCTCGTGACGCCGAAGATGTCGGGGGCGGCCAGCGGGTTGCGGAAGGCCGTCTGCAACAGCAGTCCGCTCACGGCCAAGGCTCCTCCGGCCAGCAGGGCGGTGAGTGCCTGGGGCAACCGGCTCTCCATGATGATGAATCGCCAGCTCTCACGCTCCACCTGCCTGCCGGCGAGCACGTCGCACACGCCGCGCAGCGGGATATTCACGCTGCCGTGGAGGAGGCTCAGTCCAAAGAGCAGGACGATGAGCAATAGGAGAAAGCTGTAGAGATGGCCCGGCTTCATAATGGAATAACGCAAACAGACGTCGGTCTATTGTCGAGAGCGTGAGATTTTAATGGCCTTGCGCCATTTCCGCATCAATGTGGCGGTAATAGCGCAAGGGCGAGAGGCGGATGTCGGGGTGTAGCAGCTGGATCATCTCGCGGAGGAGATAGTCGGGGCGGAAGGGTGTCTCCTCGAAATAGGGCACCACCGAGGAGTTGCACTCATAGATGGTGCCTGTGCGGAAGGCCTTGAGGGCCGCATAGCCGCGATATTCGCGCAGCAGGTCTTGGCGCGAGAGCTTGCGTGTGCCGTTGTATTTGAAGGCCCATACGTCGCTCTCTCCTGCCTTGTCGATGATCTGCTCGGCCGACAGGGCGAGGCTACCGCCGTGGCTGTCGTCGGAGAAAGCATATTGGCCGTGGGCGTCCTTGATGATCATGCCCACGGTGCTCGCTCCTCCGGGCGTGTACCAGGTGGCCCCAGTCTTGCGCTCGGTGAGGATGCTGCGGCCCAAGGGCAGTTTGGCGGCATATCGGCGCAGGCTCTGATAGGTGGAGTCTACGACCTGGAACAGGGAGTCGGCCCGCCGGCCTTCGCCGAACAGCCGGCCATAGAAGCGCATCCACTCGGCACGCCCCAAGGCCGACGTTTCCATATAGTCGGCGGCTTGGACGATGGGGATGCCCAGCTTCTCGAGTTTGCCAAATCCGCCACTTCCCTCAAACGGACTGGCGATGATGGCGTCTGGATTGAGCGCGATGATCTTCTCGATGTCGGGACTCATGGAACTGCCGCAGTCCTTGGTGCGACCGTCTTTCAGTCGGTGTTGGATGTCGGGAATGAGGATATACTGCGCATCGCACACCCCCACGATTCTGTCGGCCAGTCCGAGATATTCGAGCAGCTGACAGTGGGCGGTGGAGAACACGACCACCCGCTTGAAGGGCAGCAGCGCATGGGGCGCCTTGGCATAGCCCATCTGGAGCGTCTGCAGCCTGCGCCCCTCTTGCCAGGGGTCGGCGAGGGTAGCTTCCATGATGCCGTCGGACTCGCTCATCTTCAGGAGATGGGCATACTTCAGGGTGATGGCATGGCCCTTGTCATGGCCGGAAGGCGATTTTCCGGCGCAGGAGAAGAGCAGCGATAGTATCAGGCAGGCGCCTGCAAGCGTTCTCATCTGTTATTTCAGAAAAGTTGTTTTTTATTTATTTCAGGAAGGTGATGCTGTGGGGGTTGATGCCGCCGGCCGAGAACTTGCGCTGGTAGTTGCCCTGATTGTCGAAGACATAGATCACGCCGTCGCTCACATAGTCTGACGTGGCGAGGTAGATGCTGCCGTCGTAGGGGTTCACGCTGGCGCTGTAGACGGCGGTCGTGGCGAGCTCGGCCGGAACGTTTTTGAAGAAGTTCTTGTCGGTCAATCCGGTCTTCGGGTTGTAGGACGCGAGCGTGGTTGTGGTCTCGTAGGTCGACCAGTTGGTCTCGCTGTCAATCAGATAGACCACGCCTTGGCCCATGCCCAGCGTGGTGGCCTTGCCGAACTCTGTATAATTGTTCGTAGACGGATTGTAGACTCCCCAGGGATTGTCGTACATGGCACCATAGCCCTGCACGAAGAGCATGCCCGACATGGCGTAGACGTGCACAGGGTCTTGCATCACCGTGGCGTAGCTCACCTTCTTGAAGTCGCGGTCTACGACGGCCAGTCGGTTGTCCTTGTAGTCGGCTCCCTGCAGGGTGACATAGAGTTTGCCATTATTCATGGTCAGGTCTTCGGGACGCACGCCCACCTTGAGCGAGTCGATGTATTCGAGCGTATTGCCGTTGATGCGTATGCGGCTCACGTAGCCACCGTAGGACACGGCATAGACAATGCCGTCGGCCTCTTCCAGGTTTCTCACCTGACCGAGGTTCTTATACTGCTCAAAGCTGATGCGCGACTTCTCTATGCCATAGCCGTCGAGCAGGGCCACATAGTTGCTCACGTTGACAGCCACCACGAGCTTGTTGTTGTCTACCGCAATCAGGTCGTTGCCGGTGTCGCCGAGTTTCTTGCCATTCTGAGCCTCGAAGAGGTCGTTGGCATTCACCACGCCGCTCATCCAGTCGAAATAGATGATATTGGAGTTGTTCTTGTTCATGTTTCCCTCGTTGAGGATAAAGGCTCGGGCGCTGCTCGTCATCTCCACCTTGCCGTCGCCGGTGGTGTTCCATTCCTCGTCGTTGCTGCATGAAGAGAATCCCACTGCCAGCGCCAGGGCGCTCAGCATCCAGATGTTTGCTTTCTTGAAAATAGTCATTTTTGTGTTTTGTTGATTGGTGAATGAATGTTGGATTATAAGTCTAAGCCTGCCGTAGCCGAGAACTGTCGTCCCGGCATGGGGTAGTATTGAATGATCTCGTATTGTGCATTGGTGAAGTTGGAGGCCTTGACCTGCAGGTGGACCGTGCAGCCGTGCAGCCTCAGGTCGCGGCTCAGCGTGAGGCTATGGTCCCAGAATGGCGCCATGCGATACTCGCGCTTGTTCTGCTCCGCGCTGTAGCGACTGCCCTGCATCACGACCGAATAGCCCACGTTGAGCCACGGCGTGGAGAGCACCAGCGAGGCGCTGCCGCTCCACTGCGGGGTGTAGGGCAGGAGGTTGTTGTAGATCTGCGACGAGGGATTGGTCTTGTCTACGGCCCGTTGCCAGGTGACCGACGTCGTGCCCTTGACGTTCCACCTCGGGCGGAAGTCCACCTGCGAGCCCAGCGTGAGGTCTACGCCCACGATGTCTACCTTGCCGAAATTGACCATGCGCCACACGTAGGTGCTCGGGAAGGCCACAATCTTATCCTTCACGCGGCTGTAGTAGGCATCGAGGGTCATGGCCAGATAGCGCATGGCGCGATGGGATGTGTTCCAGGTGAGCCCCAGACTATACTCACGGGCCAGCTCGGGGCGCAGGTTGATGTTGCCCAGGCGGCGATAGTAGAGGTCGTTGAAGGTGGGCACGCGGAACGTGTTTTTCCACTGCGCACGCAGGTAGAGCTGTCGGTTGGCCAGCAGTCGGTAGTTGAGCGAGAGGGCCGGTGCCAGATGATGCTTGTCGGCCGGCGCCTCGCCCACGGTTACATGCTCTGCGGCGTAGGTGTAGGCCAGGTTGCCGTTGACCTTCCAGCGGCCACAGCGCCACTTCAGGGTCAGGGCCGAGACAGACGTCCAGCGGCTCGGATGAGGCACGTCGTAGTTCATGTTCACATACACGTTGTTGTCCAGGTCGTTGTAGCTCACGTCTTCGGCCAGTGCTGCGTCGAGGCCCGGAGCAATGTGCCAGCCCAGGGTGGCCGAGGCATAGTATTCGTTCTGCCTGTTCACGTCGGTCTGAACGCCGTCGGCATACTGCGAGCCCCAGTCGCGATAGCGGTTCCAGGAGTGGGTGAACTTCAGTCGGGTGGCCAGTTGCACCTGGCGCGAAAGCGTGCGGCGGTAGGCTGTCTGCACAAAGAAGTCTTCGTCCCACAGCCGTTCGTCTGAGGCGTTGGCATAGAGAATCACCGTGCCGGGCAGTCCGCGTTGCGAGTAATAGCCGTAGGCCTTCACCGCCAGCTCGCTTGCGTCGGCAAACGTGTGGTAGAAGTTGGCCTCGCCCTGCCAGGCATTGATGTCGGTGTTGGAGCGGTGCTCCTGAGTCACCAGTTCCCCATTGTGCAGGGTGAAGGGATAGTTTCCGTCGGCTCTCGTAAATTTGCCGTAGAGCGAGAACGCCGTGTGCTCGGCCAGCCGGTAGGCCCATCGCAGCGAGGGAGAGGCCAGTCCGAAGGAGCCGCCCTGCAGATTCACCCGCAGATGGTAGGCACGGCCCGAGTCAAACTGCGGGCGCTCGGTCTGCAGGCTCAGCACTCCCGCCGAGGCATACTGCCGCGCAGAGAGCATCAGGTTGTCTTCGTCGCCCACATAGAGCGAGAGCGTCTCCAGATTGTCGGTGTCAAACCGCCCGATGTCTATCTGCCCGGCCTGCGTGTTGCTCACCGTCACGCCGTCGTAGCTCACGGCCGTGTGGTGTGCGCCCAGGTTGTGGATGGAGACAGTCTTCATGCCGCCTATGCCGCCATAATCCTTCACGCTCACTCCGGCAAAGCGCTTCACCGCGTCGGCCACATTGTCTATGCCGAGGTCTTTCAGGTCTTTCCGGCTCAGCGTCTGCACCTCGACCGTAGCCCCCACGGCGCGTACCATGGGCGATGCCACCACCTCGACCGTAGACAGCGAGATGGAGTCGTTCTGTGCCCAGACCCCACAGGGGATGCAAGCCAGACCCAAAATGGCGGTGATATGTTTTCGCATTCTTCCTCGAGAACTGAAAAGGGTTCATGCAACGGCAGGTCTTCTGACTTACGGCTCCTTCCATGCGTCTTCCCGATTCAGCGAATCAGTGACTGGGTGCATGGCTACAACGCCGATTACAGCAGCGGGACTGTCCGGGACTCTCACCCGGTTCCCTTTTTAATCTCTATGATAGAGAACCTATTGCGGATGCAAAGATACTAAAAAGCCGGTAAACAACAAAAGGGCTCGCCCCTTTTATTTCATCCGAAAAAAGAAATGGCCGGCCACTGGCCAGCCACTCGCGGGAAACAAAAAGGGCCGGACTTTCAGTGTCCGGCCCATGATATATGAGCATTGCGGCGTAGCGGAGGATTAGTAGGCCTCGCCCTCGGCAATCTCCTTGCGGTCAATTTTCTTCTTGTCGATAGACCACCAGGCGTAGGCGCCGTAGGCCAGCACGATGGGGAGTATCAGGGTGACGTAGGCCATGGCACGCAGGGTGGTCTCACTGCTGCTGCTGTTGCGGATGGTGAGCGAATACTGCAGGTCTACGTTGGAGGGATAGAACGCCGTGTTGTTCCAACCCACGATGAGGAACAATACCAGCACCACCATCATCACGCCGATGGCGGCAGGCCAGATGCCCTTGATATAGTCTTTCACGAGAATGGTCTTGCCCACGCCGAAGAGCAGCAGCACCACGCCCACCAGCAGGATGATGGCCAGAGGCCACATGGTGATGAGGTTGTGCAGATACTTATAAGGCTCCATGAAGATCACGCCTGTGGCAGGGTCGTAGGCATAGCCGTCCTTGAGCAGGGTGCGGATGAAGAAGGCGAGGAAGAACACCAGGAAGGCCACCACATTGTAGAGCAACTGGGTGCGAATGCGACCGCGGATGGCCTCGTCGTTGATGTTGTTGTTCACATAGAGGATTCCCAGCACGCGGGCCAAGAGGAACACGGCCACGCCGAACACGAGGTTCCACACGTCGAGCAGGGCGTCGAGGCCACTGCTGGCGTTGGCCCAATGGCTGATCACAGGCTGCAGGCTCTGGGTCATGTTGGCCTTCTCGATCACGAAGTTGCTGCCGTCGAAGAAGGTGGCCACAGCGCCGCCGATGAGCAGCGGGCCCACCACGCCGTTGATGATGAGGCACACCTGGAAGGTCTTGGGGCCAAAGAGGTTGCCCAGCTTGTTCTGAAACTCATAGCTCACGGCCTGGATCACGAAGGAGAACAGGATGAGCATCCACACCCAGTAGGCACCGCCGAAGCTGGTGCTGTAGAACAGGGGGAACGAGGCGAAGAACGAAGCGCCAAACGTAACGAGTGTGGTGAAGGTGAACTCCCATTTGCGGCCGGTGGAGTTCACCACCAGGCGGCGCTCCTCGGGCGTCTTGCCCAGGTCGAAAATCAAGGAGTTGGCACCCTGCACAAAGAGGAAGAATACCAGGAATGAGGCCATCAGGGAGACCACAAACCACCAATATGATTGTAAGAATTCGTATGTCATGACTTGCGATGTGTTAAAGTGCTACTTCAGAATACTCAGGGCCTTTCTTGATTTGCTTGCACAGAATGCTGATCTCCACGATGAGCATGGTGGTGAAGAGGAAGGCAAAGATGAAGAAGGTGATGGCGATGCTGCCGGCGGGAATGTCGGAAACAGCCACACCTACGGGCAACATGTCTTGGATGGTCCAAGGCTGGCGGCCCATCTCGGCCACAATCCAGCCCGACTCACTGGCGATGTAGGCCAGCGGAATGAGCACCAGTCCGGCAATGTGGAGCCAGCGATACTGGCTGATGTCCTTCCGGTAGAGATAGAAGAGCACCACGGCGAAGAAGATGATGAACAGCACACCCAGAGCCACCATCGCGCGGAAGGCGTAGAAGGTCAATGGGATGCTCGGCACCAGCTCGTGCACATCCTTGATGTAGCCATAGCCGAAGTACTTGATATTGTCTTGCAGAATGGGCAGCTGGGCCTTGGCCTCGGCGGGAATCTCCTCGCCAGCCTTCTTGCCGGCCACAGCCTGGCGATAGGCCTGCAGGGCCACGATGGCCTTCTTGCCGCGCTCAATCTTCTCGGCAAACGAGGGCTCGCGTGTGCCGTCGGCCTTGTTGTAGCCCTTGATGAGGTCGTTCACGCCGGGCACATAGCCATGGAGCGAACGGGTGGCGAGCAGCGAAAGGCCGTTGGGCACGGCTATGCGCATGGGGGCAGCCTGCTCGTTCTCATAGTCGGGCTGCTTAAAGGGGTTGACCATAGAGATTACGGTGAGGCTCTGGTCGTTGCCTCCATTGTAGAGGGCCTCCATAGCAGCCAGCTTCATGGGCTGCACCTGAGACACCTTGTAGGCCGACTCGTCGCCGGTGTAGGCGGCCAGCAGCGAAGCCACAAGACCCACCACAGCGCCAATCTTCATGCTCTCCTTGGCGAGCTTCTCCTCGCGGTGCTTGAGCAGATACCAGCTGCACACGCCCACGGTGAACACAGCGCCGATGATCCACGACGAGGTGACCGTGTGGCAGAACTTGTCGATGGCAAACGGCGAGAAGGCCACGTCGAGGAACGAGGTCATCTCGAAGCGCATGGTGTCGGGGTTGAACTGCTGGCCCACGGGATACTGCATCCACGAGTTGGCCACCAGAATCCACCAGGCAGAGATGGTTGCACCCAGACCGGTGAGCCAGGTAGACGTGAGGTGGAAACCACGCGACACCTTCTCCCAGCCAAAGAACATGATAGCCACGAAGGTGCTCTCCATGAAGAAGGCCAGGATGCCCTCGATGGCCAGCGGTGCGCCAAACACGTCGCCCACCATCCAGGAGTAGTTGCTCCAGTTGGTACCAAACTCAAATTCGAGGATAATTCCCGTGGCGATACCCATGGCGAAATTGATGCCGAAGAGCTTCTGCCAGAAGCGGGCCACGTCTTTCCAGAACGTTTTCTGTGTACGATAGTAACAAGTCTCCGCAATGCCCATGATCACAGCCAGTCCCAGCGTGAGTGGAACAAACAGCCAATGGTAGATTGCGGTCAGTGCAAACTGGGCTCTTGACCAGTCGACCGTTGCATTGGTAATGTCTAATAATAGGTTAAACATATAGTTATAGATTTTAGAATTGATTATTTCGCGCGGTTGATAATCTGCGTAGACACATAGTTGGACTCGCCTCCCTTCGCCGTCTTCTCATGCAGGAAGTTGGGGAAGAAGAACACCTTGAGCACGGCAAAGATGATGAACAGCTTGATGAGAATCACTGTCCAGAGGGTCTTGCCGAGCGTCATGCTCCTGAAACCATCGGCATAGAGATGGTAGGCGCTGTGCAGAAATCGATAAAATCCTGTGTTCTTGAACTCCATAGTTTTTTGTTTTCGCTACAAACTTAAAGTTTTTTTTTGAAATCAACAATATTTCCTTTGTAAAATTTAAACAATGAATCAAAAATGTAAAGCGGTAAAACAAATGAATAAAAGCGTGCATGGGCTGATTTGCAGTGCGCCGGAGTGTGTCAGGATGCGTAAGCTATTGAATTTTAGCAGATTAGTTGTCTCCTCGGATTTGTTCCCGTCTTTTCCTGCTCCCGCATAGCTCAGGTTGGGCCTGCCGCAGCTATTGCGCCGTGGATTTGCGCGTGAGTCAATGGGATTCTCATGCTTTATGCTATCAATTTTCTTGATAATCCTCAGCCTTCAGTGGCTTGCTTGTGGCAGTCTCTCCGCTCTTTTGGGGTTTCTTTTCCGCCATAGGTATATGCCTCCACAGTGGCTCGCGGCAAGGAATGAACATTTGCTGGTAAACCTTTGATTATAAAACGTTTATAGAGCCTGTCTTTCTGCCTCCACGATTAGGCCCTAATCGTCTTGTCTCTAAGTACTAATCGTCTTGTCTCTAAGTACTAATCGCCTTGCCTTCATGCCCTAATCGCGCGCCCTTTAGGCCGTTATGGCAAAGGGGTTGAGGGCGAGTGGCAGGCGGAGGAGGAATGGAATATGCAAAATGGGGTAGGGGGAATGGTGTCTCAGCGTATGAAAATGATGAGGAAACAGAATGGTTTTTAGATGAAGATAGCCCTCGCCTTGGAATTCCTTATACCTATTATTATATAGGCACGGATATTTGATGATTCCTTGTGGAGGGTGTATCTGGGGGATAGCTTGGGATAAAAAATGCCAACCTCTGCATGAGGCTGGCACAATGTTTTTATGTCTTGCTATCGCTGGCAGCACCCAGCGATAGGGCGATGACGACTTAGAAGGCGCTCTGGAACTCCTCCAAGAAGCGGGTATCGTTCTCTGAGAAGAGGCGCAGGTCGTTGACACGATACTTCAGGTTGGTGATGCGCTCCACGCCCATACCGAAGGCATAGCCCGTGTAGACGCTCGAATCTATGCCGCAGGCCTCCAGGTCGTGGGGGTCTACCATGCCGCAACCGAGAATCTCTACCCATCCGGTGTGCTTGCAGAAGCTGCAGCCCTTGCCGCCACAGATGTTGCACGAGATGTCCATCTCGGCGCTGGGCTCTGTGAACGGGAAGTAGGAGGGACGCAGACGAATCTTGGTATCGGGGCCAAACATCTCGCGGGCGAAGGTGAGCAGCACCTGCTTGAGGTCGGAGAAGCTCACGTTCTTGTCTACATAGAGTCCTTCCACCTGATGGAAGAAGCAGTGGGCACGGGCCGATATGGCCTCATTGCGGTAGACGCGACCGGGGCAGAGCACGCGGATGGGCGGCTGATGGGTCTCCATATAGTGGGCCTCGTCGCCCGAGGTATGTGAGCGCAGCAGCACGTTCTTGGTCACATCCTTGAGGTTCTGCGAGATGAAGAAGGTGTCCTGCATATCGCGTGCGGGATGGTCTTCGGCGAAATTGAGCATGGTGAACACGTGCTGGTCGTCGTCAATCTCCGGTCCGTAGTAGAGCGTGAAGCCCATACGCTGGAAGATATTGATGATTTCGTTGCGCACGATGGTGAGGGGGTGGCGTGTACCTAAGCCTATGGGGTAGGCCGTGCGGGTGAGGTCTACGTTCTCTGTGCCAGTATCCGCAGTGTCCATCTGCTCGCGCAGCTCGTTGATCTTGTTGAGGGCAGCCTGCTTGAGCTCGTTGATCTTGATGCCTACTTCCTTTTTCTGTTCGGCGGCCACATTGCGAAACTCAGCCATGACGGCATTGATTTCTCCCTTCTTGCTCAGGTATTTCAGTCTGAGTTGCTCGATATCTTCGGCATTCTTGGCCGACATATCGGCTACTTCCTTGAGAAGTTCGTCTATCTTGTCTAATATCATATTTATAAACTTCTATTCTTCGAATTGCAAAGTTACTCATTTTTATCTGAAAAAGAGTACTTATATTAAAAATAATATGTAATTTTGCGATAGTTTTATGAGTTGTTTTATATGAGAAAAATTATCGTTTCTTTGGTGCTGCTAACACTCTTGCTTGTTACCCTAATACCGTCTGGTTGCACGAACAAGAAGCCTGAACCTATTGACACGCTACAGACCGACTCTGTGATGGCCGACACATCGGTCGTCGATTCGGCTGAGAATGTGATAGCCGAAACACCTATGCCCAAGGCCGCCGACGAACTGTTCGACGATTTTGTGTTCAATTTTGCGGCCAATCGGAAGCTCCAGAAAAAGCGCATTGTGTTCCCGCTGCCGGTGTATCGCAATGGCAAACTGGAGAAGAAGATAGAGGAGGCGCATTGGAAGATGGAGCATTTCTTCATGCGCCAGGAGTATTACACGCTCATTTTCGACAACCACAAGCAGAAGGAGGTGGTGAAAGATACGACCATCGACCATGTGGTGGTGGAAAAGATATTCTTCAATCTGAAGACCGTGCAGCAGTTCCTCTTCAACCGCATCAACGGCGAGTGGAAGATGACGTCTGTCAATTATAAGCCCATCTACCAGAACCGCAATGCCAGTTTCCTGAAGTTCTACGAGCGGTTTGCGGTCGACTCGGCGTTCCAGGTGCAGAGTATGGCCGACGAGGTGGAGTTTACCGCACCTGATCCGCAGGACGATTTTGCCACCATCAATGGCGTTATCGTGCCGCAGCAGTGGTCCGACTTCAAGCCCGGACTCATTCCGAGTGGCGTGATCTATAACATATTGTATGGCCAGAAATACACAGAGTCCAACCGAAAGGTATTTGTGATTCGCGGCATTGCCAACGGACTGGAGATGGAAATGGACTTCAAACTGATGGGCGGGCACTGGAAACTGGTGAAATTCAACAGCTGACGGCGCCGCGTCGCGAGGCAGATTGCAGATAGAAACATGAAACGATATACCCAATGTTCGTTGTTGCCCTACAACACTTTTGGCATAGACCAGAAGTGTGAGGAGCTGGTTGTGTATGAAAATGCGGCCGATGCTGTGGCGCTGGCCGCTGAGATCAGGGCAGCGGGGCCTGCGTCTCCGCTGCTCATCCTGGGCGGAGGCAGCAACCTCCTGCTCACCCGCGATCTCGAAGGAAGGGTGGTGACGGCCGAGAAACGATTTGAAGTGTCGGCGCGAGAGACGCCGGGCGACGACCGGTCGGTGGAGTTACGCTGCTGGGCAGGCACCTGCTTCGACGAGGTGGTGGCCTATGCCGTGGAACAGGGCTATCACGGACTGGAGAACCTGAGTCTCATTCCGGGTGAATGCGGAGCGTCGGCGGTGCAGAATATCGGGGCCTACGGCGTTGAGGCCAAGGATTTCATTACCGAGATAGAGGCCGTGAGTCTGGCCACCGGCGAGGTGGTGAGGATTCCTGCCAGTGAGTGCAGGTATGGCTACAGACAGAGCCGGTTCAAGCAGGAGTGGCGCGACCAGTACCTGATACTCTATGTAACCTATCGGCTTTCGCGCGAGTTCCGCCCGCATCTCGATTATGGAAACATCCGCAAGGTGCTCGAAGAGAAGCAGATTCCCGTAGGGCAGCTCACGGCAAAGCAGCTCCGCGAGGCCATCATCGAGATTCGTGAGGCCAAGCTCCCCAACCCCGAGGAGATAGGCAATGCGGGCAGTTTCTTCATGAACCCGATGGTAGACCGTGCCACGCTCGAGCGATTGAAGGAGCGATTTCCCGATATCCGCTATTTCGAAGTGGGCGAACCAGGCGTGGGGCAGGGTAGTGCCGCATTGTCGCAAGATACGATAAGATATAAGATTCCAGCCGGATGGATGATTGACCAGTGCGGCTGGAAAGGCCGTTCGCTGGGACGGGCAGGCGTCTATGAGAAGCAGGCGCTCGTGCTGGTGAACTGCGGAGGAGCCACAGGGGCTGAGATCGTGAGGCTGATGAAGCAGATTCAGGCCGACGTCTTCGCCCGATTTGGATTGGAGATTCATCCCGAGGTAAATATAAGATAATTCCCTTGAAACTGAGATTTTTAGGAACCGGCACCTCAAATGGTGTGCCGGTGATAGGTTGCGACTGTGAGGTTTGCCGTAGCGCAGACCCCCGCGACAGGCGTATGCGCAGTGCGGTGATGGTCGAGTCTGACGAGTCGCGGGTGCTGGTAGACTGTGGCCCCGACATTCGCTCGCAGCTGCTGCAGGTGCCTTTCCGCAAGATTGATGCAGTGATGCTCACGCATGAGCACTATGATCATGCGGGCGGACTCGACGATTTGCGCCCCTATTGCAGGTTTGGCGATATCGATATCTATGCCAACAGCACCACGGTGAAGGCTGTGCGCCACAATTTCCCCTATTGTTTTGCTGAGCATCTCTACCCCGGAGTGCCCAAACTGAATCTGCACACCATTAGGAAACATCGGCCCATGCAGGTGGGCGACATCCCTGTGATGCCCATTGGTGTGATGCACGACAGTCTCCCCATCTTGGGATATCGGTTTGGTCGATTGGCCTATATCACCGATATGAAAACCATCGACGAGGAGGAATATGATTATTTGGAGGGCTTGGATATCCTTGTTGTCAACGCGCTCAGGTGGGAAACTCCGCATCATAGTCACCTCATTATTCCCGAAGCGATAGATTTTGCGCGCCGCGTGGGTGCCCGCCAAACCTATTTCACCCATCTCACGCATAAGATTGGTTTGCACGAGGAGGCCGGTAGACGTCTGCCCGAAGGCTTCCGGTTTGCCTACGACGGACTGGAATTAGACTTCTGAAAAATGGAGTGGGTTGTTCGGTTAACTTGACGTACGGACACAAAAAAAGGAGTACCGCCGTACTCCAACCTTGTTAACCTTAAATCTA
>DCJH01000052.1:16563-42875 GCA_002317385.1 Prevotella sp. UBA1705
TCTAATACTATGAAAAACACATTGCAAATGTACGTCTTTTCTTAGAATGATGCAAAGATTTAGGCAAAAAAGTTATGATTTATAACCTTTCTTAACAAGATTCGGATAAAATAGTCAGATTCTTAACTATTTCTTGAACTTTCTATAGAGTTTCCATCCCAATATGAAAGCATCGAAGATACCTGCTCCAGTGCTCATCAAACTGTTGATGCGCTTGGAGGGAACGACATTGCTTCTCAGGGCCACAGGCTTGGAAAACAGGGAATGCCATTGGTTTCTCATGTGCGAATCATCCTTCTGAATATCTTTCAGAAGCATGGCCTTGCGCAGCCGAATCTCCTCAATGGTCTTGTATGAAATAGGATTCGATGAATTGTTGTCCATGTTTTATTTGCTTAAGAGTAGGGAGGCGAGAAATTTAACGAGTGGTTTTTCAATCCATTGCTTCCTGAAAATGATGAAAAGCAACAGGATGAAGAGGTATGTGCCAGCTACGATGGCAAAAGCTCCGACATTGCCCACCAGGGGTTCCAAGGCGTAGGCGGCGGCGAAACTCAGATAGATAAGCATCAGTGTGAGCAGCATACAGAGTATGGCAGTAATAGCGATGACCGTGAGAATCTTTACCGTTTTCTCTACGATGTCTAAGCGCACATACTCGCTCTGAAGCCCAACATAGTGCTTGACAGTCTCTACCAACTGTCCGATAGTTTCTATATTTTGATCGTTTGAGAACATGAACGTTTGATTAAACATGACGGAAAAGGGTTGTAAATTGATGTTCACAACCCTTTCCCTCATGATTTTATGAATTAAACTGCGGCGTCAACAGCTTCCTTAATGTCGTCTACCAAATCGGCTGCATCCTTGCGATTCAGTTTGATATCGTGTTTCTTGCAGAAATCGTCGACAGCGTCAGAGATCTTTGTACGTGTGTCTGCACCCTTCTCAGGAGCCATGAGAATACCTAAAGCAGCACCGGCGATAGCACCGCCAAGGAATGCTCCAATGTAACCTAATGTTTTCATATTGCTAATTATTAGTGAATATTGTGAATCTTCTTTCTTGCAAATATAATCAATTCGGTGGGAAAAGCAAGGTTTGTGAAAGATTTTTTTTGTTAAAAAAAGTCTATTCGGTTGATTTAACAAACTTTATGCGGGCTATCATTTCGGTTTTGTGATTATTTTAGTAACTTCGCAAATTAAAGGAAATAACCTCCTAAAGACGAATAAACATTAACATCTATAATATTCAAAGGTATGAAGAAATCATTGGTTATGGGTGCAGCCTTGTGCGTTGCATTTGCCTTCACAAGTTGTAAATCACAGGAAAGTGCTTATAAGAAGGCTTACGAGAAGGCTAAAGCTCAGGAAGAGCAGAATCAGGCACAGCAGCCCGTCCAGGAAGCTCCGGTGGTGACTCCGCTCGCAGAGAAGCCGGCCGATCAGACAACCGTTACTAACGTGAACAATGCCACGGTACGCACGGAAGACGTGACAGTGGTGAGCGGAGCCGGATTGCAGGCTTATAGTGTCGTTGTTGGCTCGTTCTCTCTCAAGGCAAATGCCGTTGGTTTGCAAGGAACGCTGCAGCAGGGTGGCTACGATGCCCAGGTGGCTTACAACTCAAGTCTTAATATGTATCGTGTCATTGCGTCTACTTTTGCAGACAAGGCCCAGGCTGTTCAGAGCCGCGACGCTATCCGTGGCAGTCAGTTCAACCCCAAGAGCGACGCTTGGTTGTTGTTTAAGAAATAATCTTTCTTGGCAAGAATCTTATCCATTGACTATGGCAAGAAGCGCACCGGATTGGCTGTGACCGACCCGATGCAACTCATTGCCAACGGTCTGACTACGGTAGAAACCAAGAATCTGTTCGACTTCCTCTCTCAATATGTGCAGACAGAGGAAGTCGAACGTATCATTATTGGTAAGCCTACCCAGATGAACGCTCAGCCATCTGAGAATATGGCGAGGATAGAAAACTTCGTGGGACGGTGGCGCAACGCCCAGCCCGCGATTCCTATAGAATACTACGACGAGCGGTTTACCTCCGTTCTGGCTCATCGTGCAATCATAGAAGGAGGAGTAAAGAAGAAAGTGAGGAGAGAAAACAAGGGCTTGGTCGATGAGATCAGTGCCACGATTATTCTTCAGGATTATTTGAATTACAGAACATGATATTACCAATATATACCTATGGGCATCCGGTTTTGAGAAAGGTTGCTCAGGATATCCCTACCGATTATCCCGGATTGGACCAGTTTATCAGCGACATGTATGAGACTCTCGATGGCTCTTCGGGCGTGGGCTTGGCCGCACCGCAGGTGGGCAAGTCTATCCGTGTGGTGGTGATCGACCTTGATGTGCTCAAGGAAGACTTCCCCGAGTATGCCGGATTCCGCCATGTATTCATCAATTCGCATATTGTTGAGGTAGACGAGAACTCCAAGAAAGAGACCATGGAGGAGGGATGTCTCTCCATTCCCGGCCTCAGTGAGAATGTGGCCCGCTACTCGCGCATCCACGTGCAGTATCTCGACGAGAATCTTCAGCCCCACGATGAATGGGTGGAAGGCTATCTGGCGCGAGTGATGCAGCATGAGTTCGACCATCTCGAAGGCGTGATGTATGTAGACCGCGTGACTCCCTTGCGCAAGCAACTCATCCGCAACAAGCTCCGTGGCATTATGCAGGGCAAGTTCCATTGCAACTATCGGGTGAAGGCTGCCCACAAATAGACTTGACCGATGAAGAGCAGAATTGTCATCTTGCTCATGGCATTGCTGTCCGCAGGCACTCTGCGGGCACAATATAATGTAGACCGTCTGATTACGAGTGGAGAGGTGGCCTTGCATTATGAGGATTATGTGCTCTCCATCCAATACTTCAATAAGGTACTGGCCTTGAAGCCTTACTTGTGGCTTCCGTGGTACGACAGGTCGGTGGCCAAGTTTTATCTCGATGACTTTGTAGGTGCCGAGCAGGATGCTTCCAAGGCCATCGAACTCAATCCGTATATTGAACAAATCTTCGACTTGCGCGGAATCTCCCGCATCAGGCAGGAGAAGTATGGCGATGCCATTACCGATTACAGCAAGGCTATCAGGTTGAACCCCTCGATTTCGAGCTTCTGGCTCAACCGGGCCATATGCCGAATGAAGGTGAACGACTACGATCAGGCGCTGCTCGACGCTGACACTATCATCCGCCGATGGTCCAACACGGCTGCGGCCTACTCCCTCAAGGCTGAGATTTACCTCAATAAGAAGGACACTACACAGGCTGACACTTGGCTTTCCAAGAGTCTTTCCATCGATTCCTACAACGTCGACGCGTGGATGACGCGTGCCTACATCTCGCTGAACAGGCGTCAGTGGCGTAGTGCCGACAGCTGTCTGAGCAGGGTCATCCACCTGAAACCCAAGATGGTGAACAGTTATGTGAACCGCGCCTTAGCCCGACTCAACATCAATAACCTACGTGGCGCGATGGCCGACTATGACATGGCCATCGACCTCGACCCCAATAACTTTCTCGCTCACTATAACCGCGGACTGCTCCGAGTGCAGCTTGGCGACGACAACCGGGCCATCACCGACTTCGATTTCGTGGTCAGGATGGAGCCGCAGAACTTCATGGCCATCTACAACCGGGCCTTGCTCAACGACAAGGTGGGCAATCTGCGGGCAGCCATCCGCGACTATACGAGTGTCATCGAGCAGTTTCCCAACTTCTGGTCGGGTCTGGCTTCGCGTGCCCGGTGCTATCGTCGTCTGGGCATGACGGCTAAGGCAGAACTTGATGAGTTCCGTATCTTCAAGGCGCAGATGGACAAACATGTGGGCATTCAGCAGCGATGGAGTCGCAGTAAGATCAAGGAGATGCGCAAACGGTCGGAGATTAACCTCGACAAATACAACGATATTGTGGTCGAAGACCAGCCGCAGATAGAGCATGAGTATAAGAGTCAGTATCGCGGAGCCATCCAGAACCGCGAGGTGGAGCTGGCCCTGCTGCCCATGTATCAGCTTTCCTATTTCTCCTCGACCAACGGAGTGCGGGGCTATCAGGCATTTGATGCCGACGTAGACCGGTTCAACACCAAGCAGGATCCTATCCGCAAACTGGCTCTCACATGCAACTACAGCCACGAAAAGCTGTCGGATGTGCAGTCGAAGCAGATTTTCCAGATCATCGATGCCCTCTCTGCGGGCATCCGCGAGGAGACCGATCGCAAGGTGCGTGCGGCACTCTTGTTGCAGCGTGCCGTGGCCTACGCCGATGCACAGAACTTCTCTGATGCCATCGCCGACCTCGACGACTATATCGCTCTCGACTCTACGGCGACCATTGGACGTTGGGAACGTGCAGTGTGTCAGTCGTTGCAGAATAGCTACGACGCCTCTAAAGGTCAGAACGTGAGCATGAAGGTGGCACAGGCCGAGGGCGATTTCGCAGAGGCGCTGAAGCTTTCACCGCGCAACGCCTACCTCTATTTCAACCGCGGCAACCTCTTTGCCACAGAGAAAAACTATGACCGGGCCATTGCCGACTATACCCGCGCCCTCCAGCTCGACCCCCGTCTGGCTGAGGCCTATTATAATAGAGGTGTGGTCTATGCGCAGTCGGGCAAGCCTCGCGAGGCCCAGCAAGACCTGAGCAAGGCTGGCGAACTTGGCATCTATGAGGCTTACGCGCTGAGCAAGAAGGTGGGGAAGTAGGGCTGTCTGAGGAGTTAAAGAAGTTAAGGAAGTTAGAGAAGTTAAAGCGCATTACCTCTACTGGTTGCTATAAACTGCCAACAAGCATTTGGCTTTAACTCCCTTAACTTCCTTAACTTCATTCACTTCCCTCCTCAAATCTCCTCTATCTCCCTCCCAATCCCTCTACTTTTGGCATTGTCCTCTCACTCCTTTAACTCCCTTAACTTCATTAACTCCTATTTTCTCCCTCTTTCTTAAAAAATCCTCCCATTTCTTCCCCTGTCCCGAAAATAAGTATTACTTTTGTGATGATTTAAATAAAACTAATTTGTAATATGGTTAAAATCACATTTCCAGACGGTTCTGTTCGTGAGTATGAGCAGGGCGTGACTGGCTTGCAAATCGCCGAGAGCATATCACCTGCTCTCGCCCGTGACGTTGTATCTTGCGGGATCAATGGTGAGACTACAGAATTGAATCGTCCTATCAACGCCGACGCCTCAGTGGTGTTCTACAAATTTGAGGACGAGGAAGGTAAGCACACTTTCTGGCACACCTCTGCCCACCTGTTGGCTGAGGCTTTGCAGGAACTCTATCCCGGCATTCAGTTCGGATTCGGACCGGCTCTTGAGAACGGTTTCTTCTACGATGTGATGCCTGCCGAGGGTCAGACCATCTCGGAAAACGACTTCCCCAAGATTGAGGAGAAGATGCGCGAGCTGGCCAAGAAGAACGAGGCCGTGGTGCGTCGAGAGGTTCCCAAGGCCGAAGCGATGAAGGAATTTGAGGCCGATGGCCAGACCTACAAGGTGGAGCACATCGACTTGGATCTGAAAGACGGCTCCATCTCTACATATACTCAGGGTCATTTCACCGACCTCTGTCGCGGTCCGCACCTCATGAGCACCGGACTCATCAAGGCCATCAAGATTACCAGCGTGGCCGGAGCATTCTGGCGCGGCGACGCCAAGCGTGAGCAGATGACACGTATCTATGGTATCACCTTCCCCAAGAAGAAGATGCTCGACGAGTATCTCGTGATGCTGGAGGAGGCCAAGAAGCGCGACCACCGCAAGATTGGCAAGGAGATGGAACTCTTCATGTTCTCCGACCGAGTGGGAAAGGGTCTTCCCATCTGGCTCGCCAAGGGCACACAACTCCGTCTACGCCTGCAGGAACTGTTGCGCAGATTGCTTAAACCCTATAATTATCAGGAGGTTATCACACCGGGAATCGGCTCTAAGAATCTCTACGTTACCTCCGGACACTATGCCCATTACGGTAAGGATGCCTTCCAGCCCATCCACACACCGGAGGAGGACGAGGAGTATATGCTCAAGCCGATGAACTGCCCTCACCACTGCGAAATCTACGCTCGCAAGCCCCGTTCCTACAAGGATCTGCCTCTGCGAATCGCTGAATTCGGTACGGTGATGCGCTATGAGAAGAGCGGTGAGCTCCACGGACTGACTCGCGTACGCAGCTTTACGCAGGACGATGCCCACATCTTCGTGCGCCCCGACCAGGTGAAGGCTGAGTTTGAGAACAACATCGACATCATCCTCAAGGTGTTCCGCACCTTCGGTTTTGAGAATTACGAGGCACAGATCTCCCTCCGCGACCCGAAGGATACCGACAAATATATCGGCTCCGACGAGATTTGGGAGGAGAGTCAGAACGCCATTCGTGAGGCCTGCCGCGAGAAAGGCATGAAGGCCCGCGAGGAGATTGGCGAGGCTGCATTCTATGGTCCTAAGCTCGACTTCATGGTGAAGGATGCCATTGGCCGCCGCTGGCAGTTGGGAACAATCCAGGTAGACTATAACCTGCCGGCCCGTTTCAAGCTGGAATACACTGCCGAGGACAACTCGAAGCAGGTTCCTGTGATGGTGCACCGTGCGCCGTTTGGTTCGCTGGAGCGCTTCACGGCAGTGCTCATCGAGCACACTGCCGGTCACTTCCCCTTGTGGCTCACGCCCGACCAGGTGGCCATCCTGCCCATCTCGGAGAAGTTTAACGACTACGCACAGGCCGTGAAGAAGTATTTCGACAGCCAGGACGTGCGCAGCTACATCGACGACCGCAACGAGAAGATTGGCCGCAAGATCCGCGACAACGAGCTCAAGCGCGTGCCCTATATGGTCATCGTGGGTGAGAAGGAGTCGGCCGAGGGTCTCGTTTCCATGCGTAAGCAGGGCGGTGGCGAGCAGGCTTCCATGAAGATGGAGGAGTTTGCCCAGCGCATCAAGGACGAGGTTGCCGACCAGCTCAAGGAAATCGACGACTAAATCGGCACTTTCCAGCCGAGATTCTATATCATAAAGCCGGGGCTATCAGCCTCGGCTTTATTGTTTTTGGGAGATGAAAGTTAGCCTCTCAACCTATTCCTTACAGCCTTTCAACCTATCCCTTACAGCCTCTCCCCCTTGCCCCTCCCCCGTAGGGAGGGGAGTATAATGACCGAATACAAGGGTTGGCGTGGTGGAATATTTACCATATTGTAGGGGCATGCCCCGTGCATGCCTGCACCGCTGGATGGCATAGGATGAATAGGAGCGGGCAGGATTTATAGAAAATACGGGATGAAAGGGAGAGGATATTGAGGGAAAGGCAGGGGTGCGGACATGCACTGGACATGTCCCTACTAAGCTATTGGATTTCCACGATGTGCTATTGCGATATTGCTCAAATCCTCAATATCCATTGATATGATACGGATTCTTCCGTTGTCTTGTTATCTTCAATAATACACCTCTATCTTGTCCTCTCGGAATAACGGCCTAATCGCCCGACGATTCGATACTAATCGCAGGATGATTAGTACCTTTTCGCGATGCGATTAGTACCTGATGGCCAAGCGGTTGCGAGGGGGTGGGAGAGGGAAGGGTTATACAAAGAAGTGGGCGCCGTAGATGAGGAGGATGTAACGGAGGGCCTTGCCGATGGTGATGCTGATGAAAGAGATGAAGAAATTGGCGCGCATGAGACCCAAAACCACCGTGATTCCCTCGCCGATGACGGGCACAAAGGAGAAAAATCCCATCCATGCACCACGCCCAGCCATGAACCGTTCGGCGCGCTTGAGACTCTCTTCCTTGATATTGAGATAGCGTTCTATCCACTCCATATTGCCCAGACTGCCCACTCCATAGTTGAAAAGCGAGCCGGCCACGTTGCCGATGGTGCCGTAGATAATGAGTGGTGTGGGGGCCAGTCCGGCGGCCATGAGGCCCACCATGACGGCTTCGCTGCTAAAAGGGAGAATACTTCCGGCCAGGAATGCGGAGATGAGCATGCCCCAATAGCCGTAATCGATCAGAAGAGCATTGAGGGCATCCATAGGTTGTAAATGGTGATAATCAGTGCTAAAGCGATGATGATGAAAAAGAAAATGTTGGAAATCTTGGTGTGGGAAAGTCCCAGATAGTGACCGATGAGCGGCGATGTGGTGACGATGATCATGCTCAGCAGATGGTCGAAATGCTGCGGCTGCAGCAGGATGAAGGCAATGCAGCATACGTCTATGGTGATGAAGGTTTCATAGATCATGCGGGTGCGTATCTTGTCGAGGTAGCTGTAGAGCAGGAAATGGACGCTGCCCACCATGGCCAGACATAGCACGAAGGCCAGGGTGATGAGGCGGTGCTGGTCGAGTATGGCCAGATTGAATATGGGTTCAAACTGGGCCAGTTCCATGAAATGGCGCGCGAGGTAGGCGGGATCGCCCGAGAAGACGTAGTAGGCGCCTACAAACCAGTAGGGCCCTATCATGCCGAGTATCGACGCGAAGAACGTGCGGGCACTGAAAGCCAGCACGTTGGTGGCCATCAGCACCCAGAGTACGGGCACGAAAAACAGCACCTGCACGAAGGGAATGCTGGCCAGGCCCACGGCAAAGAAGGCCGCGA
Organism: Prevotella sp. UBA1705; assembly: GCA_002317385.1. Classification (GTDB taxonomy): domain Bacteria; phylum Bacteroidota; class Bacteroidia; order Bacteroidales; family Bacteroidaceae; genus Prevotella. Next base: position 25,180 of record DCJH01000052.1, read on the forward strand.
ACACCCAGCCTGTGGCCGACTGGTCTTGGTAAGCCCTAAAGAAATAGAGGAAGAATCCGATGCCCGCCATCTGCACGATGGCCGCGCTGATGGAGGGAAGAAGGAAGGTAGCCATGGTGGTCATGACCAGGAAGGAGCACGACACCATGCGGCTATAGATGCGGATGAGCGAGTTGGAGTTGTTGAGCTCTACCATCATCAGGGCCGAGATGCACAGCAAGAGCACCTGCACCCATAGCGGCCTGGTCACGAGTCCGGCGGCCAGACACACCAGCACCGCATAGACGGCCGTGAAAGAGAGTGTCCAGCGCGATTGCGCAATCCGTGTCTGAGGGTATGTTATCATACGCCGATGATGATGTTATCTGAATAATCTGTTCAAGAGTGAGGCCCGTCGACAGGCCATAATCATATCTGTGTGCCGGCGGCCGGCCCCTGCTGGCCTGTCCACATGGGGCGGCAGAGTGGGGCGAAACCGGCTGATGGGTGGGCTTTAGAGGTCTTGCCCGATGTCTTTTCTGAAGTATTTGTCGGTGAACTGTATCTTCTGGGCTTCGGCAAAACTCTTCTGCAGCGCCTCTTCTTTGTCCTTGCCATAAGACGACACAGCAATGACGCGTCCGCCATTGGTCACCACTTGTCCGTCTTTCAGGGCGGTGCCAGAGTGGAACACGATGCTGCCTTCCACCTGCTCTACGCCCGTAATGGGGTAGCCTTTCTTATAGGCCTCGGGATAACCACCGCTCACCAGCATGACGCACACGGCCGCACGGTCGTCGAATTCCACCTTGCGCTCATCCAGATTGCCCTCGGCCACACCCTCGAAAAGGTCCACCATGTCGCTCTTCAGGCGCAGCATCACACTCTCGGTCTCAGGGTCGCCCATGCGGCAATTGTACTCGATGACCATCGGTTCGCCGTCCACATTGATGAGTCCGAAGAAGATGAAGCCCTTGTAGTCGATGCCCTCGGCGGCCAGTCCGTCTACCGTTGGGCGGATGATGCGGTCTTCCACCTTCTGCATCCATTCCTTGGTGGCAAACGGAACGGGTGTCACGCTACCCATGCCTCCGGTGTTGAGGCCGGTGTCGTGCTCCCCAATGCGCTTATAGTCTTTGGCTTCGGGCAGTATCTGATAGTGCTTGCCGTCGGTCAGTACGAACACGGAGCACTCGATACCCGACAGGAATTCCTCCACCACCACCTTGGCCGAGGCGTTGCCAAACATGCCGCCGAGCATCTCGCGCAGCTCCCGTTTGGCCTCGTCGAGGGTGGGCACGATGAGCACTCCCTTGCCGGCGGCCAGGCCATCGGCCTTCAGCACGTAGGGCGCCTGCAGGGTTTCGAGGAACTGGCAACCCTCTTCCACGGTGGTTCCATCGAAGGTTTCGTAGGCAGCGGTGGGGATGCCGTGGCGCTTCATGAAGGCCTTGGCAAAATCCTTGCTGCCTTCGAGCACTGCGCCCTGCTTGGAGGGGCCTATCACGGGGATAGCCGACGTGCGTGGGTCGCACTTGAAAGCGTCGTAGACACCGTTGACCAGCGGGTCTTCAGGGCCTACTACCACCATGTCGACAGCATGCTCAACGACAAAGTCTTTCTGCTTTTCGAAGTCGTTTACGCCCATGTCCACGTTCTCGCCTACGGCCGATGTGCCGGCGTTTCCGGGGGCAATAAAGAGCTTGTCACACTTGTTGCTCTGGGCAATCTTCCATGCAAGGGCGTGCTCGCGGCCGCCGCTGCCTAATAGTAAAATCTTCATCTTGTTGTTGTTTTGCTGTTGATGGGGTTCTATGGATAGCTGGTCTACTTCAGATAGTCGTCGAAATATTGCGAGATGCGCTCGTGCAGATGGGTAGACTGGTGCCCTCTCATGTTGTGAGGCTCGCCTGGATAGACAAAGAAGTCGGGCTGGGTGCCTTCCTGTATGCACTGCTTAATGAAGGTCAGGGCATGCTGCGGCAGCACCGTCGGGTCGTTCAAGCCAATGATAATCTGCAGTTTTCCCTTCAGGTTCTTGGCCTTCTGGAGCAGTCCGCACTCGGCATAGCCCTCCGGATTGGTCTGCGGCGTGTCCATATAGCGCTCGCCATACATCACCTCATACCACTTCCAGTCGATCACCGGACCGCCTGCCACGCCTGCCTTGAACACCTCGGGATGGGTGGTCATCATATTGATGGTCATGAATCCACCGTAGCTCCAGCCGTGAACGCCCATGCGCTCGCTGTCCACATAGGGCAGGCTCTTCAGATATTTCACGCCTTCCATCTGGTCTTTCACCTCGTTTTCACCCAGTCGGCGGAACGTTGTCTGCTCGAAAGCCTTGCCTCGGTTCTCGCTGCCCCGGTTGTCGAGGATGAACAGCAGGTATCCTTTCTGGGCCATATAGGTCTCCCATGAGCGGCTTCCCCAGTGCCAGCTGGCATCCACATTGTGGGCATGCGGGCCACCATATACATAGATGATGGTGGGGTATTTCTTGGTCGGGTCGAAGCCGATGGGCATCACCATGCGATAGTAGAGGTCGGTCACGCCGTCGGCTGCCTTAATAGAGCCACTCTTATATTCGGGTATGTTATAGCCTTCCCACGGATTCTCGGCGGTGAGATAACGGGCATGTGTGTTGGGCTTCACGCCGAGAATAGCGATGTTGCGCGGCGTGGTCGGGGTGGAATATCGGTCGAGGAGATAGTCGCCCGACTCGCTTGCCGTGCCGTAATGATAGCCTGCGCCGTTCTCGTCGAGGAGCGTGCGCTTGCCGCTTTTCATATCCACCATAAACAGATTGCGCTGCAATGGGTTAAGTTCGTTGGAGGCAATGAGGAGCGCACGATGCTTCTTGTTGAAGCCGATGAAGTCCATCACCACCCACTTTCCGGAGGTCACCTGCTTGAGTTGCTTACCCGATGTGCTGAAGATATAGAGGTGATTGTAGCCGTCTTTCTGGCTCTGCATGATGAATTTGCTGTCATCCCAGGGCAGAAACTCGATGGGGTGGAGTGGCTCCACATACTTATCGTCGGTCTCACGATAGAGTTCTGCGATCTTCTCTCCGGTCTTGGCATCGTAGCTCACGAGCCTGCAGTCGTTCTGATCACGGTTCAGTTCGAAGAGGTAGATGGTTTTGGAGTCGGGGCTCCAGGCCGGATTGGTGAAGTAACGGTCGGTGGGATCGCCGGCCTTGAGGTACACGGTCTGCTTGGTCTGTAGGTCGAAGACACCGAGAGTAACCCTGTGCATCTTCTCGCCGGCCATGGGATATTTCTCTGGGGCGGGCGTGGCGATGCGGCTCTGGCCGGCTTCGGGCTTCCAGTCGGCATCGGGAATGGTTACCAGCGGATAGTCGGTCACCATGCTTTGGTCCATTCGTGTGAAGATCAACTTCTGTCCATCGGGGCTCCAGAAAGTGCCCTTGCTATAGCCGAACTCATCGCGATGCACGCTCTTGCCATAGAGAATGTCGCGCGACGCGTCGGTAGAGAGCTGCGTGTCGTGGCCTTGATCGTCGCGCACAAAGAGGTTGTAGCCGTCGGGTCCGGTATAGACCATGGCCCGAGAGAGGCTGTTCCACTCCAGTTCGTCGGCGTTCTTGGTGCTCTGGCTCCACTCCGTCTGGTGGGTTTTGAAGTTCAGAAGCATCTTCTTGTCCTTCTGGGCGAGCAGCACCAAGGGTTTGCCGGCATAGGGGAACTCGGCATAATAGAGCGAGCGGAGCTTATGGTCAGTGTCTGATCCGAGCCATTGGTTCACTTCGTCGAGCGTGAACAGTGTGGTCTCGCGGCCGGTTTTCTTGTCGACCGTGGCACATCTATCCATGTCGAGACGCACCAATTCGTCGCCCCACCAGGTGGTAAAGCGGTTCTTGGCGGTCATGTTGTGATAGTTGTTGCCGCCGAAATTCAGGTCCTCGAGGCTGAACTGCTTCAAGGTAGCCTGCTGCTGGGCCTTGCACTCCGTAGAGATTCCCATCGCACTTGCCATTGTCATCACGCTCGCTAAGAGCCAACTGTTAATCTTCATCATCAAAACGCCTGTTCTTATCAAACTTCCTGTTTCCTCCACGACGGTCTCCCGACTTGAACGATTTGCCCCCGCGACCATTGAAATCGTCGTCTCTGCGACGCGTTTTGAAATCGTCTCGACCCTCGCGCGAGCCCCAACGGTCGCCCCGAGGCTCCCGACGGTCGTTGCGGAAGTCCTTGCGGTCGCCGCGGAAATCCTTTCTTTCGCCTTTGAACTCACGCCTGTCGCCACGGAACCGGCCGCCATTGTCGCGGTCGTCGTTACTTCTCCGTCCGAACGGCGATGCGTTTCGGGTGAGCGAATGGAACTGGAACGAGCGAATATCTGCCTCTTCGTTGGCCTCCTCGGCCTCCAGTCGCTCCTTGAACTCGCGGTTTTTCTTGAACCGATGCTTCTGGGCCATCTCGCGTTTCTCCTCTTCGGTCTTCACGGTGCCGCCTTCCTCGCGGAACGTCTTCATCTTTCCGTCGAAGAGAGTGTACTTGCGGAACTCACACTCCAGGCTGCCATTGAACACCGGAATCTTGATGCTCGGCTTCAATCCAATCTGCTCAAAGCATTCCTCGCGGTAGCTGAGTATCCACGCTTCGTTGCCGCCGAACTCATGTTTGAGCCGTTCGCCTATCATCTTATAGGTGCCAAGCAGGTTGGGGGTGGATATGCGCTCGCCGTAAGGAGGATTCATGATAATGATGCTCTTGGCCTCGGGCTTGGTGAAATCCTTGAAGTCGCGCTGCTCGATGGTTACTTCTTTGGTGAGTCCGGCAGCCTTCACGTTGAGGCGTGCGGTGTTCACGGCCTTCATATCAATGTCGTAACCGTAGATGTGGTGGTCGAATTCGCGTTCCTGCGAGTCGTCGTTGTAGATGGTATCGAACAGTTCCTGGTCGAAATCGGGCCATTTCTCGAAGGCGAACTCCTTGCGAAACACGCCCGGCGAGATGTTGCGGGCTATGAGGGCAGCCTCTACAGCCAGCGTGCCCGAGCCGCACATGGGGTCGATGAAGTCGGTCTCGCCCTTCCAACCAGTCATCAGAATCATGCCGGCGGCGAGCACCTCGTTGAGCGGTGCCTCCACGCTTTCCTGGCGATAGCCACGGCGGTGCAGGCTCTCGCCACTCGAATCGAGACACAAAGTGGCCTGATAGTCGGCAATATGGATATGCAATCGGATGTCCGGATTGCTCACGGAGATGTTGGGACGCTCACCTCTGCGCTCACGGAACTGGTCCACGATGGCGTCCTTCACCTTATAGGTCACAAAGCGGGAGTTGCGGAATTCATCGGAATAGACCACGGAGTCTACCGAGAAAGTCTTGCCCTTCTCGATATATTCACTCCAATCTATCTTCTGAACCTCGTCGTAGACCTCCTCTGCCGAGTTAGCTTTGAAGTGCTTGATAGGCTTTAGGATGCGGATGGCGGTGTGCAACTGGAAGTTGGCACGATACATCATTTCATTGTCTCCGGTAAACGAAACCATTCGTCTACCTATTTGTACGTTGTTTGCACCCAGCTGGGTGAGCTCCTGTGCCAGGACTTGTTCTAATCCCATGAACGTCTTGGCGATGAGTTCAAATTCCATTTTAGTTGAATTGATCTGTTAAATTCTATCTTAAGCTTTGTTGTATTTGTGTGTCTGTGGGGCCATATCTTCCAATACCCAGGTATTGGCTCCCACCACGCAGTCGCGGCCGATGGTGACCCGTCCGAGCACCGTGGCATTGGCATAGATCACCACATTGTCCTCGATTACCGGATGGCGGGCGATGCCCTTGATGGGGTTGCCCTGCTCATCGAGCGGGAAACTCTTGGCGCCGAGGGTCACACCCTGGTAGATTTTCACGTTGTTGCCGATGACACAGGTCTCTCCAATCACCACGCCCGTACCATGGTCTATGGTGAAATACTTGCCGATGGTGGCACCGGGATGTATGTCTATGCCCGTCTCCGAGTGGGCCATCTCCGTTATGATGCGCGGAATGAGCGGCACCCCGAGCAGAAACAGCTCGTGGGCGATGCGGTAGTTGGTGAGCGTCTTGATAACGGGATAGCACGAGAGAATCTCTGCATAGCTCTTGGCGGCGGGGTCGCCGTTGTAGGCTGCCGTCACATCGGTGCCCAGCGTGTGGCGTATCTCCGGAAACTTCGCGATGAGCTTGCAGGCAATCTCGGCCGCACGGGCCTTCTGGCTGTACAGGAACTCGGGGTCGGGGTCTTCCTCCGACGAGCACAGGCCCGACAGAATCTGGTCGCGGAGAAGCCCATGCAGGTTCTCTACGTCTACGCCAATCTGATATTTGATGGTGGAGATGTTTACCCGGGATTTACCGAAATATCCAGGAAAAAGAATAGCGCGCGACAATTGAATAATCTCCTTGAGCACCTTGCTGGAAGGGAGTGGGTATCCGTCACGATGCTGGCGAAACAGGCCTTTCAGCGATTCCGGCTCGGAAAGCTTCTCTACTGTCTCGTTAAGCATGAGTGTCATATTGTGAGCAATCATCTCTGTGTGTCAGTCTTTTCGATGGCAAAGATACTAAATAAACCGTAAACGAAAAACAGATTCCTATAAAATTTTATGCCAACTTTTTCATTCTCGCTGCAACCTTCGCTCTGCAACCTTCGTCTAAAGAGTAAAAATATTAAAACCAGACCATCATGAAAAAGCTATTATTCCTATTGGTTGCCCTCGCAACCCTCACTTCCTGCCGCGTGAACTTCAACAGAAACAGCGGACCGGAGATAACCAGCGTGCGCCACGCAAGGCCTTTCGACCGCATCGAAGTGGTGAGCGCCTGCGACGTAAAATTTATTCAAGGCGACACGTTCAGCGTCAAGATTGTAGGGCCCAAGGGCAGGGTGGAGCAGATGGAAACCAAGTTTTCGGGCTCAAAGCTGACCATCTCGTCGAGCCACGACATCAACCTGTTCAACTTCGGAGGGGATAAAACACCTACCGTCTATATCACTTCGCCCGACCTGGTGGAGGCCAGGCTGACCATGGCAGGCGATTTCGACATCGAGGGACCGTTCGATACCGACACGCTCAACATCTATTTCGAGGGCACGGGCGACGTGAATCTCAATCAGGTGGTGTGCGATGAGTTCCGCGTATCGCTCATCGGCACGGGCGATATGGACGTGAAACAGCTCACCGCCCAGTATTCCAAGGTGCTCCTGCAGGGCACGGGCGACATAGAAATCAACTTCAACAACTGCGGCGAAGCCGACTGCACACTCCAGGGCACGGGCGACATCACGCTTTCGGGCAGCATTCGTCAGCTGAGGAAGAGCATCGACGGCACGGGCGACATCAACGAGAAGCAGCTCCACATCACCGGAAATTAACCCATCACATCATACAATTCTCTCGGGTATCCACTCTCTCTGATACCCATTTTATGCAGCAGAGGCGCGGTGGTCCGCGCCTCTTTTTCGTGCCCCTCCATCGTCCTCCTTTCTTGCCAAATATCCCCCCTCTCCCCATTTTCCATTCCTCTTCTCGCCATTCTCTACCTCATCGCCTCGCGATTACTACCTTATTTCAGGACAATGAAAAGGGGGCGGGAATGAAGGAAGATTGGAGACATGGAGAAAGGCAATGCCGCGTCACATTCCGAGGGGTGGAGAGGAATGTGACGCGGCAAAGAGAGGGGATGAGGAGGAGAGGATTTATAGGGGTGGATTGCTCTACCTCTCATCAATGATTCATTCGACAAAAGATGCGGATGAAAGGGGAACCGACTGTGGTATCACTGCTTGAGCTCGGCAGAGGGGGTCCAGCTGTCTTGCCAGCGGACTACAGGAAGGCCAGCCTCAAAGGTGATGGGCAGCCAGATGTAGCGGGCATCGCTGGGATGCTTGGGACGCCAGATGTCGGCCATGAAGATGTATTGGCCTTTTTTCTGGAGCACGTAGGTGGACTGTCCATCAAAGGTTTTGCTGGCCTTGGGACCCACGCAGGGATTGGGATGCTGCATCCAGGGTCCCCATATGCTCGGGGCAGAGAACATGCGGGCCTCGTTGGGCGCCCAGCCGGTACACCCAGAGGCGATCATCCAATAGGTTCCGTCTTTCTTGAACAGGGCCGGAGCCTCATTCTGTCCGCCTGCTGCCACACGGGTGAAACGGCCCGTATGCTTGGTGAAATCGTCGTTGAGCTCGGCAATCTGCAGTGTCATGTTGTCCTCAGATGAGAAGATATGATAGGCCTTGCCGTCGTCGTCCACATAGAGTGTCATGTCGCGGGCCATCTGTCCGCTGCCCATATCGCGCTTCATAAAGAGTCCTTTCTTCACCGCGTCGAGCCATGCGGGAGTCCACCACTGCTTGAAATGGTCGGCGTTGAGGGTATCGAGCACGGCCCGCTCGGCCTTGCCCATCTCCACAGGATACTGTCCGGCATCCGAGCGCGAGGAGTAGAGGAAGCGGTAAGGGCCCTCGGGCTTATCGCTCACAGCCACGCCATAGCGGGCGGCAGCATAGCCCTTGCCCTTGAGTTCGAGGTGGAAATACATCACAAACTTGCCCGTCTTGGGATTGAAAATCACCTTGGGACGCTCCAGGATGCACCCGCGCTCAATGTCGTCGCCCGGTTTGTTGGTCACCGAGAGCGCCACACCGCGGTTGGTCCAGTGGGTGAGGTCTTTGGAACTATAGCACATCACGCCCACCATGGCCGACGAAGTGGTGTCGGCTTTGTGCTCGCCAAACCAATAGTAGGTGCCGTTGTGGTCGAGGATTCCGCCTCCGTGGGCATTGATATGGGCACCGCTCTCGTCGCGCCAAAGCTCTCCCGAGCGGATGGTGCGGGGCTTGGCCTGCTGCTCACTCCAGTAGTTTTCAAGCCGTTGGGCCTCGGCTTTGGTAATCTGAATCACCGAACCATGCTTGGGCGACACGAAGTTGGTGGCCCGCATCACGCCCTCATTGAACCGGCCGAGGGGCTTGAAGGTCTTGAAGTCGGAGGTCTCCACGAAGCCGAAGTTGTGGGGATGGATGCTGAAGATGTCGTACATGAGCACCCATTTCTTCTCTCCGATGCGCTTCCACATATTGGGAGCCTCGCAGGCGCCAGGCTCAGCGTCGATCTGCTGGGCATGATAGTCGTCGAAATGATTGATTTTCTTAGACACCATATACTTGATGCCGCCGGGCGACTCCTGCGCCACGTAGCTCATGAAATAGCGTCCGCCGGGCATGGGACAGATGTCGGCGTCGAGCACCTGCACCTTCTCGTCGGGGTATTCGAATAGCAGCTGCGGCTCGGTCTCCAACGTGGTGAAGTCGTCGTTGGCATAGCTGTAGTAGAGTTTGGTGCGCCCGCCCGCCTTCTCGCGTATGGTGAAATAGACCATGAGCTTCTTGGCCTGCGGGTCCCAGATGGTCTCCGGTGCCCAGGCGCAGCCTATCTCGCCGAAGCGTTCGGGGAAGAGCTGGTCGATGCGAACCTCTTGATGGGTCCAGTGGATGAGGTCGTCGCTCTTCATCAACACCAGTCCGCGGTTGTTGCCCCATCCGAATCGGTCGGGCCGTTCCCACTGCGTGGTGCGCAGACCCTTATCCTTTCCATAGATGTGGAGGTCGGTCATGGCGATATAGAACGACCCGTTGGGGGCACGATAGATGTGCGGGTCGCGTATGCCCCGCTGGTCGGCGATGGAGTCGCCGGCAATGATGGGCTCGCCGTTGTTGACCGCCGTGAACGTGTAGCCGTCGTAGCTGACGGCCATGAACAGGCTGTGGGTGGGGTCGTTGAAGAACGTAAAGAGGTAAGCTCCCATGTCTTTCTCGAGCAAAGGCTTCTTCGCTCGGGAGGTAGCGGCATGGGCCGGACTCAGCACGGCGGCCAGCAGCCACAGTGCCAGAAGGGTCTTGATTTTCAGAATCGTAGATTGCATGATGGTTATAATGATTATTGATGATTTCAATCGTGGTGTCGAGGCAGAGACTTATCGCCGCTCGTAGATGCGCACATAGTCGATGACATACTGCATGGGCAGCGCGCTGTCGTCTATCTTTCCGCCGTTGTCGCCTCCCAGGGCGAGGTTGAGGAGGATGTACTGGGGCTTGGTGAATGGATTTTCGCCATGGCCTATCGAGCCGTTTCTCACCTTGGCCATGTCGATATCGTTGAGCAACTCGTCGTCGAGATATAGTCGGATGTGGTGCTCGTCCCAGTCCATGCGCCACGTGTGGAACTTCTCGGCCCAATGACTGTCGCGCGAAGTGAAATGGGTAAGGGGCGTCTTGGTGCTGTTCCACACCGCGTTCCACGGTCGGTCGTTGCCCCATGCGGCGTTGGCCAGGATGTGGGGCTCGCCGTTCGGGCGGTAGAACTCCATGACATCTATCTCTCCGCACGAGGGCCAGTCGATGCCGCTGCCCAGCGTCCAGATGGCCGGCCAAGCGCCTCCAGCCGTGGGAATCTTGGCCCTCACCTCCAGTCGGCCATAGCGAAACTCGCGTTTGCCGGCTGTGTTGAGACTCGTCGAGGTATAGTCTATAGTCTTGCGCTTGCGCGCCCAGTGATAGCTTGTGGGATCGTAAGTGGGATTGGGCCGATGCTCGCGGCGCCCCTCGATGATGAGATAGCCGTCGCGCTGGTAGGCGTTGCCCTGCTGATACCACTGCGCCTCGCTGTTGCGCTGGAATCCCTGCTCATAGTTCCATACGGTCGTGTCGGGCAATCCGTCGCGGTTGAACTCGTCGCTCCACACCAATCTCCACTCCGGAACCTTCATTTCCACCATTCCGTTGCGATAGAGCACGAGCCCATCGCGCTCCCGGGCAAGCCTGATGTCGGCCTGAGAGATTCGTGTAGGCCAGTTGTCGCCGTTGGTTCCGTTGGAGAATCGGGCCCAGTCGTCTGAGGTGAGAAATAGGCATGGACTGGTGAATCGCTTCTTGCCGAGCATGAGATAGAGCCGGTTGTTGGCCGAAACACCAAGGATGGTGTCGCGCCCTATCTGCTCCGTCTGCCCGTGATAGGCGGCATTAGCATAGAGCGTCTGGCCCTTCACGGCCTGGGGCAAGGGCCAGTTGCCCACCATGGCGGTGGGGTATCCCTGGGGCGTCTGCCGCTTCACCATCCAGTTGTAGTAGTCGCCCGTCATCCAGCACAGGCTGAGCGACGAGCTGCCGTGGCCCGGAATGACATAGGGGCGCACGTTATTCTTGGGCGAATGGTGGGTCAGCTGTTCGCGGTTTTTCACCTTGCCCTGACGGTCAAGGGTGATTTTCCACAGCTCAAAGATGCTGTCGGTGGGCAGCGAGGCATAGACCGTGCGAGTGTCTTCGGGGTCGATGGCCATGCCGCCGCTATAGCATTTCTCCAGCGTCTGCCAGTTGTTGTGGAACGCGTGACCGCCATCGGCAATATCGTTCACCCTCCATTGCCGACCGTCCCAGCGCCCAATGGCGTAGCGATGCCGGTTCTTGTCCTGACTGATACGGGTCATGGCAATGACAGGTCGCTCTTTCTCGTCGGTGGCTATCTGCCAAACCCAGTCGCGAGATTGCGTCGGAGCATCGACGACGGTGTAGGGATAGGCCTTCTGATAGGCCTGCGTCTTGTTCACCTTGAAGGCCGATTGCCCGATGTCGGCAAGCAGATGGCCCTTGATGTCGCGCAGGAGAAGACCCTGTCCATGGTTGATATCCACCACGTTGAAGTAGAGCCAGTTGGGCCATTCGTTGTCGGGATGACCGGTGGTATAGGTCAGATAGATCTTGTCGCGGCCGTTGCTCTGGTATTTGGCATAGGGACGGGCACCCGTACTCTGCACAATCTGTCGGGGAGCAAGGTCGAACCGCACCTGGCCCTTGGCGTTGGGCAAGGTGAGTCGGGCTATGGTGGGGTGCCAGTTGATGCCTCGCCAGCAGAGATAGATGTGCTTCGGGTCGTCGCTCAGGATAAAGGGCGAGGGATAAGTGGTATTGTGCTTGGTGGCGAGAAAGTGCTCCTTGCCCAGCGTGGTGATGTCGCCCTTGCGACGGGAAACGCGATACCAGATGCGCGGCTCGTCGGTGTGGCGGGTGTAGAACACCATGACGCGCTCGTCGGGGAGCACCAGGAAGGTGGGGTTGTTGTGGTCGTCGGGCTGGAAACACGAGCGGATGAGCACCTCGGTGCGGGTGTTTCTGATGAAGTCTACCTGCGTAGCCTTGATGTTTCCATGGATATCAATGTAGCCGATATAGCTGGCATTGATGGTGCCGCGGTCGTTCTGGTAGTGCAGGGCGCGTGGGTCGGCAAACCAGCACCATGCTCCTTCGTCGGCAATGGGGTAAGAGGCTGCCGGGGCAGAGGCTGAGACTGAGGTACGAGGAAGCTGCGCGGGCTTCAGGCGGGAGGCGTGAAGACCGACGAATGCCATGAGAAGCAGTGAACAGGTTAGGATTTTTTGCATCATAATGACGGTTTCTTGACCACACCGGGTGGTCTTGAGGTTGGGTCAAAAGGGTTTCTTTTGCAAAAATAAGAAAACCCTACGGCTTTGTGGTTTGCTGTTTGTTATTTATAGGGTAACAGATTGTGATTTCGCATAGAAATATCAATGATTTGCAGATTTTTGTCATTTTGTGCACCTCCGCCCCACGGAAACGTGTGCCTACAGTGCCCTGTTTCGTGGTGTTGAGCCCCAATTGTGATCATTATGGGGATGATATGACAATATAATAAGGTGGTTTGTCCCATATTTTGAGATAATTTAACTATCTTTGCCGCATCAATACTATCGTCTATGAATCGCCTTATACTGTATATTTCCCTATGGCTCTGCTCGCTCATGTCATGGGCCGGCCCGATCCCCTACCGCATGCTCAGCACCATCGGCACCCCTGCAGCCGACGAGTTGAGGTGTATCTATTTTGATCGGCAGGGCATGCTCTGGATGGGATTTGATACCGGTCTACGGTCGTTCGACGGCTATCAGATCAAGACTTTCCGCACCGACGCCTACTCGTCGAATATCTTTCCTAACAACACGGTGCTCTGCATGACCGAGGATCACGACGGCCACCTGTGGATTGGAACGCGCGACGGCATCGTGAGGATGGACAAGAGCACCGGCAGATTCACCACCTATCACTTGCCCTCAACATGGACGCGCACCATCTACACCATGTTTACCTCGCGCGACGGCACCCTGTGGATAGGAACAGACGGTGGGCTGAGCCGGTATGTGAAGACCAAGGACACCTTCTTTACCTACAGTTTCGACAAGATCAAACGCGTGGACCTGACCGGAAAACGTCTCCCACAGAATTCCTACAGCGTGAAATCGATTGTCGAGGACGCCCACGGCAACCTCTTCATCGGCACCTGGACGAGTGGACTGATGCGCTTCAATCCCAAGCAAAACGTGTTCTATCAGTATCCGCAGCACAACGAAATGAACTCGGCCTACTCCCTGTTCATCGACTCCAAGCAGCGTCTCTGGGTCGGAACATGGGGCTATGGCATAGAGTGTCTGGCCCATCCGCTCAATGCCAAGGACCTCGGGTGGAAGTCATACGGCAAGAAACAAGGCTATTTCGACACCTATTATAAAATTGTGGAGGACAAGGTGAGTGGTAGTCTATGGGCCTGTTGTCGCGAAGGCATCAGCATATTGGACCTGAACAATGAGCAGGAGGGATTCACCAACCACCGTGCGTTGGACGGCGAAACGCCCGAACCACTGAACTTCAGCATCGACCTGGCCACCGACGGAGCCGGAAACATCTGGATAGGTACGCTCGAAGATGGGGTGAAACACGTGGACACGCGCCGCTCGCTCTTCCAGTTCAATGAGATTGGACTTACCGGAAGCACCCTCCCCACGAGTTGCGTGAGCAGTGTGTTCAGTCCCGATGGACAGCAGTTCTGGCTTGGCCTGCGTCCCTACGGACTGGCTTTCTACGACGTGAAGACCCATCAGACGCGCATCAACGAGGCCATTCCCGGGCTATCGGGCATCGACCATCAGGTGCTCAGTGCCTCGCTGTCGTCCATAGTGCGCCGATACAACGGCGAGATATGGGTGGCAAGCGGTAGCTATGGCGTGATGGTCATTCCGCCATCGGGCAATGCCTACATGGAGATGCTGGGCAAGAGCCGCTTTGTCTACGACAACTTTGTCAACACGCTCTATGCTGCCCGCGATGGCCGAATATGGATCGGACAGCGCTTCTGCGCCAGCGTGGCCAATCGGGATGGCAGCGGGCGCAAGCTCAGCCTGCAGGAAAAGGGTGAGGATTTCAGCAGTTGCGACGTGCGAGGATTTGCTGAAGACCGGGCCGGAAACATCTGGATCTCGACCGAGAACGAGGGCATCATCCGCTATCGCGACGGCAAGAGCCATCGCTACTGCCCCTCCAACCACAACTATCCGGTGCAGGACGCCATCAATTGCTATGAGGATTCTCGTGGCATGCTATGGGCCATCTCCAAGAGCGGTGGCCTGTTCCTGTTTGACAAGAGTCGCGACAGCTTCACTCCGGTAAACCGACGGTATCACATCGAGGGCAACTGTGTCTACGCCATCAATGAGGACCGCTGGGGGCGACTATGGCTTACCACCGAGGATGCCCTGGTGAGCCTGGCCTTCGAGCGCGGCAAGGAACTGCCCGAAGTGGTCAATTTCTCGAAGGAAGACGGTCTGTCCTACCTCGTTTTCACCCCCAACTCCACCTCGCGCCATGGCGATGAAATCTATTTCGGCACGCGCAAGGGCTTCTTCTCCTTTGTTCCGCAGTCTAAACTGGCTACCGAGGATCGGCTGGCAAGCCTTGTCGTGACCAATCTCATGGTGGACGACCAGCCCTTTGAGGAGCTCGACTCCACACTTCAGCGCCGCATCAGCAAGGAGACACCACGCTATACCCGCACGATTACCATTCCGGCGTCGGTCAACAAGATAGCCTTGGAGTTCTCGCTGCTGGCCTACACCAACCAGAATCGCAATAAATATGCCTACCAACTGGAGGGTTACGACAAGGATTGGCACTATACCGACAATGGCGCCCACCGCGCCACCTATGGCAATCTGCCTTCGGGCACCTACGAGTTCCGTCTGAAGGGTGCCGACAGCTACGGCCACTGGATAGAGCTGCCCTACACCATCAGGGTCAGGGTGCTGCCGCCATGGTATCTCTCGTGGTGGGCCTGGCTATTCTATCTGGCTCTGGGCGTGGGCGCCATCTATGGATTCATCCGCTGGTATGAGCGCCACCTGAACACGCAGCACCGCCTGCAGATGAACAGTGTGTTTACCAATATCACTCACGAACTGCTCACTCCGCTCATGGTGATGTCGGCTTCCATCGACGAATTGCGGTCGCAGGCTCCTGCCTTCAACCGCAATTACGACGTGGTGCAGAACAACATTTCGCGCCTTTCGCGCATGCTTCGCCAGATATTGGAGGTGAGAAAGTCGCTTGCCGGACAGCTCAAACTCAAGGTGTCGGAAGGAAATCTGACAGAGTTTCTGCGCAGAGAGTGCGAGAATATCGCGCCCATGGCCTCAGCCAAAGGGCAGAAGATTGAGACCGATATGGCCGAAATATCCGGTTATTTCGACAAGGACAAGATAGACAAGATAGTCTACAACCTGTTATCCAATGCCTTGAAATACAGCAAGGAAGGCTCTGTGGTGAAAGTATCGCTGGCGCAAGTCGAGGACCGCGCGGTGCTTCGGGTGAGCGACCAAGGCATCGGCATCCCGCAAAACCGCATGAAGCACCTCTTTACCCGATTCTTCGACGGCGACTATCGGCGGGCCAACACCGAGGGAACGGGCCTTGGCCTCTCGCTCACACGCGACTTAGCGGTGCTCCATCACGGCAATGTGGAATGCGAGAGTCAGGAGAATGTGGGCACCATCTTTACCGTGAGATTCCCGCTCAGCAGGGCATTCTATGCGGAAGAAGAGATTGAAGACCTGACCAAACCTATCGAAACGACCGACAGTCTTGCTGCCGTGGCTCCCGAATCTGCCCCAGCGACTGCAGCTGAGGAGCAGCAGAAAGAATACGCCATGCTCATTGTGGAGGACAATATCGAGTTGCTCGACCTGATGAGCCGCATGCTGGGACAGAAATACAAGGTGTTCACCGCCCGAGACGGACAGCAGGCACTCAACATCATTCAGAAGCAGGAACTCGACATTGTCATATCCGACGTAATGATGCCCATCATGGATGGCATTGAGTTGACTGGGCGAATCAAGAACTCGGACGACTTCGCCCAGCTGCCCGTGATACTCCTCACGGCCAAGACCAGTGACGAAGACCGCAAGAAAGGCTACCAGATTGGAGCCGACGAATATATTGCCAAGCCCTTCAAAATGGAGGATTTGGAGCTTCGTGTGACCAATATCATCCGCAACCGCGAGCGCATCCGTGCCCGGTTCAAGTCTGCCGACGACTTCAAGGTCGAGGAGCAGCACCTGTCGTCGCCCGATGAACTGTTCCTGCAGAAGGCCATCAACTGCGTGAAGGACCATCTGGAGGAATACGATCGTGAGGCTTTTGCGCGCGATATGTGTGTCTCGTCATCCACGCTCTACAACAAGTTGCGTGCGCTGACGGGCCAGAACATCACCTCGTTTATGATGTCGGTGCGAATCAAGGAGGCCTGTCAGATAGCGCGCCGCGAGCCCAACATCCACGTCAACGAGCTGGCCATGCGCATCGGTCTCGGCACCCCGAAGTATTTTGCCAAGTGCTTCAAGGAGGAATTAGGCATGTCGCCGAGCGACTATCTGAAGAAGATAGCAGATGAGGCAGCCGGTCACACCGATTAGGGGTGGCAGTATCAAGAGTCTCAGGGAGTGTTTATCGCTTAGAGGTTCCTATGATTCATTGTATTTTTACCGATGAAATCGTAGGACTTATCCTTATTCATTGATAATCAGACCATATAGATACACTCTTGAAATAAGGTGCTAATCGCGCCACGATTAGGTAGAGATCGCGTGGCGATTAGTACCTTTTCGTCTGCCGATTAGTACCTTATTTCAGCCCCATATCCACTCATGCTGATTATCAATAAGTTACGATGGGATTAACTATTGCTCTGTAGGGACATGCCTCGTGCATGTCCGCACCGACAGATGCCCTATTGTCCTAACCTTCGATACATCACTATAGCAGCATATAACAATCGTCCTCATCTTATCTCTAAGGGTCTGTACTCACCTTAGGAATGGAATATTCTACTAAAATCTGGAGGGAGTAGGAACGGATTTTATTCTATTAATTTATTGGTAAAACTAAGAGACGGCCCTAACTGATGATACCATTCTTATCCTGAATACAAATAAAACTATGGTGAGATTTTATCTGATTTTCACCATTTGGGCATGAGACCGTTCATGATGCACATTAAATATTTATCCCCATTTGTTTGGAGATGGTTCGTTTTTTTTGTAATTTTGTACCCGCAAAATGCGAGTGAGCGTTTTGCATTGGTATGGATGAGTGCTCTCAGAAATACTTCCCCATGGCCATATGGTGGCTATAAACAACATGTAGGATATTCGTAAGAAGCCGATATACAGAGGGTTTGAGGTTAGTTTTACCTTCCTCTCTCTCCGCAACCTGATAAAAACGAAGCGTTCTGATTCTAAGATTTGGACGTTTATATTAGGGACAATTTGGGGTTCCGTAGCTCAGTTGGATTA
>DCJH01000052.1:42885-88273 GCA_002317385.1 Prevotella sp. UBA1705
GGGTTCGAACCCCAACGGAATCACACAAAAGATAAAGTGAATTTCAGGCATGAGATTCACTTTTCTCATATAGATAGTTTCGTTAGAGGATAACAAAAGATGACGATACAATATATTATTATAGGGTGCATACTGGCGTTTTGCTTGGCATTTGCGGGATATAAGCTATATCTCACACTGACAGACACAGACTCTCACTGCCGTGGGTGTCAGCTGAAGGATGCCTGTACGCGACACGCCCGCAAGGCAAAACAATACCCTCACGGGTGTAAGCGCGATTAGAAATAGCGGCAGGAAAAGGGAGAATCCTGCCACGAATGGTCTCAGAAGCTGTGTTTTCTGGGATTTTTCATACATGGGAAAACCGTGAAGAACCTTCGTTCTACATTATATATTATATGGCAAGACAGTTTTTTATCATCTTCGGATGCCTCGCATTGGGCGAGTTCATCACGTGGATTACGGGGATAGAGTTCCCTTCAAGTATCATTGGCATGCTGCTGCTCACCTTCTTTTTGAAGATGAAATGGGTGAAAATCTCATGGGTTAGTCATCTTTCTCAGTTTCTCATCGGCAATCTCGGCTTCTTCTTTGTGCCGCCCGGCATTGCCATTCTGCTCTATCTCGATGTCATCAAGACCTATCTTCTGCCCATCGCAGCGGCAACTGTCGTCAGCACTCTGCTGGTGCTGGTGGTCACCGGACATACCCACCAGTTGGTGATCAAGAGCGAGCGCAAGCTCAGTCACCACGGCAAATCCAACAATAATCCACAGCAATAAACCCACGGCCATGGACATTCTTTCCAATCAATACATCCTCCTCGCACTCACATTTGCCATTTTCTATATGATGCGCCGCCTGCAGGTGCGTACGGGTTGGGTGCTGCTGAATCCGATTCTCATCACCATCGTGCTCATCATCGCCTACCTGAAGCTCACCGGTGTTTCGGTAAAGACCTATCAGGAGACGGGCCATTACATCGATTTCTGGCTCAAACCGGCTATCGTGGCCCTCGGTGTGCCCCTGTATCAGCAGCTCCATTCCATCAAACAACTGTGGCTTCCCATCCTCGTTTCGCAGCTCATCGGCTGTCTGGTGGGCATTGTCAGCGTGGTGCTCACGGCCCAGTTGTTCGGTGCTCCCAAGGTGATCATCGTGTCGCTGGCCAGCAAATCGGTCACCACACCTATCGCCATGGAGGTGACCAACTCGCTCAACGGCATCCCGTCGCTCACGGCCGCCATCGTCATCATCACCGGAATCATCGGCGCCATCTTCGGATTCCGGACGTTGGCGCTGGGCAGGGTGTCGAGCCCCATTGCCCGAAGCATCTCCATGGGCACAGCCTCGCATGCCGTAGGTGCCTCTGCAGCCATGAGCTGGAGCAACAAACATGGTGCCTTCGCCAGCCTGGGCATCACGCTCAACGGCATCTTTACTGCCATCTTCACCCCCGGAATCTTGAAGTTGATGGGCATCATCTGATGGGCTTCGCATCCCAACGATAGCTTCAGGCGCTCATTTCCTTCGGTAGATTTCCACCTCTTTTCTTGGAGTTGTCATCTTTACTTTGTAAATTTGCATATCAAGTAACTTTAATAGAAACGGCATTTCAACATGCTCTCTAAACCTTAATATTATGGAAGGAATATTCAGAGAAGAAATAGAGACCCGCCAGATAGACAAGTTCTTCTGCGACGAGATGGGGCGTCAGGTACACCGCTATATCAAGGCGATGCATGGATCGCTGGCCATGCTGGAAAAGTTTGAGGCTCGATTAAGACAACTGGATATCCCCGAACGCGAGAAAGCCCTGGCGCTTTACATCGACCTCAACCGAAAAGTCATTAAGGATCTGGACTGGCGCATGCTCATTTCGAGGGCCATGGCCAACTTCTGCGACTCCTATGGATACTTCCGTGACATGGTGCAGGACGAGGAAACGATGAACTTCTACGTGGAGCGCATGCAGGAGAAATATATCCGTTTCCATGAGGTTATGGAGCGAAACAACAAGTATGGCATCAAGGACCATGAGGGAAACATGATTCTTCAGCCAGTCTACGACTTCCTGCGTACACCCTATGTCTATGTGGACGACCTGCGCACCATGCCGATTATTGCTGAGAAGAACGGCAAGATGGGACTCGTTTTGCCCGATTACCATGACACAGTGGTAGTGCCTTTCGACTACGATGACATCTCGCTGCGCGACGAGGAACCGTGGTTCGAGCTCACCAAGCAGGGCGTTGTCACGCTTTGGCCCGAGGAATAATCCGTTGAACGTGTCCGTATCCGTATTCAAACATAAGTTTTTCTTACTGCTCGCAATCTTTATTTTGTGGACAGTATTATCCGTTTTGCAGAAGCCTGTGTTCCTTCTCCTCTACGTAGGAGGGCTCACGCAGGCTTTCGCCGTGATGTGCCACGGCCTTCCGCTCGACCTCTCAATAGCCGGGTATCTGTCGGCCATCCCTGCCCTGTTGCTGTTGCTCAGTTCGCTTCCGCAGCGTTTCCTCCATAGTGTGAGGGCCGAGAAGACCATGGGCAGGGTGATTCGTGGCTGGATAGGCATCGGGGCTGTATTGTTTGCCCTGAGTTTTGTGGCCAACCTGGCGCTCTATGGCTATTGGCAATTCCCGTTAGACTCCACTCCACTGTTCTTTATCACTTCCTCGCCCAAGGACGCCTTGGCCAGTGTGGAATGGTGGCAGACGCTCCTGGGAGCGACTTTGGTGATAGGTTTGGCGGTGCTCATCTACCGTCTTTTCTGTCGGTTGCTAAGGCGATTTGAACTGCGGGTCTATGCACCGTTGCCCCTTTTGGGGGGGCTGGCCATGTTGCTGTCGGTGGCGGCTCTGTTTCTTCCCATTCGCGGAGGCATCAAAGTGGCAGCCATTAACACGGGGGCGGCCTATTTCTCTGATAATACCCGCCTTAACCATGCTGCGGTAAACCCTTTGTTTTCGTTCATAGAGAGCATGAATCGGCAGTCTGATTTCGCCCAGCAATACCGTTTCATGGACGACAAACTGGCCCGCCGGATGTCTGCTCCGATGCTCAATCCGCTCCGCCCGAGCACCTCACCCGCAGCCGATAGCCTACTGGCCGAGAAACGTCCGGACATCTATCTCATCATTTTGGAGAGCTTCTCCGATACGCTCACTCGGCAGAAGGGCGTCACTCCCAACCTGAACGGTCTGAAAAAAGAGGGGGTGTTCTTCTCCCGATTCTATGCCAACAGCTTCAGAACCGACCGCGGACTGGTGTCCATCTTGCTCGGCTATCCGTCGCCTGCCACCGTGAGCCTGATGAAATATCCCAGCAAAACGGCCAAGATTCCATCTTTCCCGGCCTATCTCCACCAGGCGGGTTGGGGCTTGAACTACTACTACGGGGGTGACGCCGACTTCACCAACATGCGCTCGTTCCTGGTCAATCAGGGGTTCAACTCGATAGTAGAGGATGTAGATTTCCCCGTCGGCGAACGGCTGAGCAAGTGGGGAGTGCCCGACCATCTGCTGTTCCGACGTGTGGAGAAAGATCTGGCGCAAGACCATTCTGTGCGCCCTCGGCTCAGGGTTATCCAGACATCGAGCTCGCACGAGCCCTTCGACGTGCCCTACCACCGCCTTCGCGACAAGAAGCTCAATGCCTTTGCCTATGTGGATAGCTGCGTGGGCGGCTTCGTCAGACACCTCAAAACGTCGGGCCGATGGCAGCGCTCACTGGTGATTCTTGTGCCCGACCATCTGGGGGCATGGCCCGACGATGCCGACAACTTCAAGTCGTGGCGCTTCCATGTGCCCATGATCTGGACCGGAGGAGCCATAGCCCGGCCATGTGTCATCACCACATGGGGTTCCCAACAGGATATAGCCGCCACGCTGTTGGCCCAACTGGGCATCGGCCGTCACGCCATGCGGTTCAGCAAAGACATGATGGACCCCGCGCAATCCCACTTCGCCTTCTTCATGATGAACGACGGATTTGGGATGATCGACGACGAGAACGAGGTGATTTTCGATAACCAACTGCAGAAAACCGTGGTGGACACAGGCCGACTCAAGGGCAAGAACATACCCCTGGGCAAGGCCTATACCCAGACGATTTTCGACGATATTGCATCAAGATAATGATAGATTTAACCCTTTCGTTCATACAGACGCTCACCCAATGGGATACGCAGATATTCCTTTGGTTCAACGGATTTCACTGCGACTACGCCGACAACCTCATGGAGTTGCTCAGCGGTCGCTTTGTATGGATACCGCTCTATGTGTCGCTGGCCGTGGTGCTGTTTCGCAATTTCCATTGGAAGGTGGCCTCCACATTCCTCGCCTTGGCCGTGGTTTTGCTGATCATCAACGACCAAACTTGCTCTTCGGTCATCCGCAATGCGGTGGGACGTCTGCGCCCGAGCAACCTCGACAATCCCATTTCGCCGCTGGTCCATGTGGTGGATGGCTATCGCGGAGGCCCCTTCGGCTTCCCTTCGGCCCACTCTACCAATAGCTGGGGGCTGGCGTTCTTCGTAATCTACACCATGCGCCGCCGCCTCATGACGCTGGCCATGGTGCTATGGGCCATGCTCGTGTGCTATTCGCGCATGTATCTTGGCGTGCATTATTTCGGCGATTTGCTGGTCGGAATGCTGCTCGGACTGGTCGATGCGTCGCTGGTCTACTATGTGTTCCAGCGTTTCCTGCCAGACATGAGCCGCGCGATGCGTAGCCAACCGTTGCCCCGTCTCCAGGCAGCACTTCCGCTCATTGTATTCGGTGCCGAGCTGTTCATCATGTTCACACTGGCCTTCTTCGTAGATCCGGCTCACGGCATCTGATGCCCTGAGCCCTTCATCCCCATTTTTTCGCTGATGAATATCCAACCCATAGCCCATTTCCATTCGCCGTTTTCCTCCAAGTTTGGCATTCCCAAACAGAGTGGACTGGTGGAGGAACTGGAGGGAACCATTGTTTTTCTGCCCGAATTCAGGCAGGCCGAGGCGCTGCGAGGCATAGAGGAGTTCGATTTTCTATGGCTCATCTGGGAGTTCTCGGCCAACCGACACGGGGCCTCCAGCCTGCTGGTGCGCCCGCCGTTGCTGGGCGGCAACACCAAGCTTGGGGTCTTTGCCACTCGCTCTCCCTTCCGCCCCAACCCGCTCGGACTATCGTCTGTGAGGATGAAAGAGGTGGAATGGGACACGCCACAGGGGCCGGTGATCCATGTGTTGGGGGCCGATCTCATGGATGGCACGCCCATCTACGACATCAAACCCTACGTGACCTATGCCGACTGCCACGTCGGAGCGAGGTCGGGATTTGTCGATTCCAACCCCATACGCCGCCTCCGGGTAGAGATTCCCCCAGCCATTGTTGCCCGCTTCGAGGCTTCCTCGCTGCAGGCTTTGATCAAGATTTTGGAATTAGACCCCCGTCCACACTATCAGGCCGACCCGCAGAAGGTATACGGCATGCCCTTCGAGGGTCACGATGTCCACTTCACCGTGTCGGCCGATGGCACGCTACGGGTGAGCGACCTGGGTTGACTTTACAATCCAGATGCTCGCTTCGTAGAGCAGCCAGATGGGCAGCGACACCACCGTGAGCGTAAACACGTCGCCCGTGGGGGTGATGATGGCGGCCACAGCCACTATGACTACCAGTGCCTGTCGCCAGTATTGTTGCATCCATTCGGCTTTCAACAATCCGAAAACCGCCAGCAACCAGCTGATGAGGGGTATCTCAAAGAGGATGCCAAAAACCAGACTCATCATCAGTAGGGTGTCCATATACGATTGCAGAGAGAGCAAGTTGTGGATGTCGCTGCTTACCTGATAGGTGGCCAGAAAGCGCACGGTCAACGGAAAAATGATGAAATAGTTGACCAGAATTCCCAGCACAAACATCACATATCCGCCCAAGACCACCCTCACGGCGTAGCGTTTCTCCTGCCGATAGAGGGCGGGCGCTATAAACCGGTAGAGGAGATAGAGGATATAGGGCGACGCCGCGAGCACCCCGAAATAGAGCGCAGTCTTCATATGGATCATGAATTGCTCGGTGAGCCCGATATTCACCAGCTCTATTTTGAAAGGTTCGGCGTGCATCAGTCGATAGACAATGAAGTCGGACCGGCTCGGGGCGAGCACAATGTCGAACAGCCATTCTTTCAGGCCAAACGCCACGATGCCACACCCCAAGGTCACCACGATGATGCGAATGAGATAGCCTCTCAGCACATCAAGATGCCCCCAGAACGATAGTTCGTCGTCTGTCATGACCGATTTTTCCCTTTCTTGTTCCAACAGCAGGTCTCCGTGGCCTAAGCGTTGCGGTCTGTGTCGGCCTTCGTCTCGTCGGCCTTGGTCTCCTGAGCGGGCGTCGACGACTTGTCGTCGTCTATCTTCAGGTCTTTTTCCACTTCGTTCATTCCCTCCTTGAAGCTCTTGACACCTTTGCCAAGACCCTTCATCAGTTCGGGAATCTTCTTGCCGCCGAAGAGCAGAAGGATAATGAGAACGATAACAATAAGTTCGGTTGTGCTGATTCCAAACATAGGTTTTGATGTTTAATAGGTGAAGACAGGCGGCAGACTACTGCGCAAAGGTCTTGAAATTCACGTTTTCGAGCCTCAGCTCGCAGTTGGGAGAGATGTCCTTGTCCTTGCCTGTATAGAATATGGTGGTATTTCGAATGTCGATGCCGTGCACCATGCCGGGCTGTCCGTCGGCCTTGATGCCGGTCTTAGCCCCATAGCACACCACGTCGGAGATGTGGATATCGGTGAAGTCGGGCAGGTATCTGGTCTCCCGGTTCTCCTTGGCTTGTGCCCCCACATGGTTGTCGAAGTAGTCGCATTGGAACACGATGGCCTCATCTTTGATATCGGTCATATAGATGTTGGAGATGTAGATATCCTTCGTCACGCCCCCTCGTCCGGCCGAACTCTTAAACCGAAGTCCGGTGTCGGTACCGGCAAAGGTGTTGTTGTGCACGTAGATGTTGTTCATGCCACCGCAGAATTCAGACCCGATGACAAACCCGCCATGGGCATGATACACCGTGTTGTCCTGGATGTTGATATTCTCGCAGGGGCCGTCGGCCGCCCCCTTGTCGCCCACGCCACCCTTCATGCAGATGCCGTCGTCGCCGGCATTGATGGTGTTGTTCACGATAAGCACGTTCTTGCAGTTGCCGATGTCGATGGCGTCACCGTTCTGCGCACTCCACGGACAGTCCACCTTGATGCCGTCTACGATGACATTGGTGCAGCGCTGGGGCACGAAGTGGAATTTGGGCGAGTTGCGAAGCGTCACGCCTTGGATAAGCACGTTGTCGCAATCGGTAAATCTCACGAGGTGGGTGCGCATCTTCTCCTGTGCATCATAGGTAGAGGATACATTCGGAAGATGCTTTAAATCAAACGGATACCACAGGCTTCCGTCGGCGGTCACCGTGCCACCCATAGCCCTATATTGGTTCCATTCGGCATCGCTCACCTTGCTTCGCTTCACCGGTCGCCAGTATTCGCCGTTGCCGTCGATGGTTCCTTCGCCGGTCACCGAGATATTCTTGCGCTTCGAGGCGGTAAGTCCGGGCTTCGCCTTGGTGTCTGCCAGTCCGTCTTTCACGGGAATGAGGTCGCGCTTGTCGGGCGAGAACACGATGAGGGCATGGCGATCCAGATGCAGGTCGATGTTGTCTTTGAGCGAGATGAGACCGGTGAGCCATACGCCTGCCGGCACAACGAGATGGCCGCCGCCCCGCTTGCTGAGGGCCGAGATGGCTTTGGCAAAGGCCTCGGTGTTGAGTTGTGTGCCGTCGCCCACAGCCCCGAAGTCTGTCAGGTTCACCCAGTTGTCGGGGATGACGGGTGCCACCACCAGGGGCATGGGCTTGGGCAGGTGGGCGTAATACTTGCTGTAGTCTGTCTGCGCGCCTATCGTGAGCGTCAGCAACAGTGCGAGACAAGTGAGCAATGATTTCTTCATAATTAGGTAGTTAAGTGTTTGTATTCATCCGCAAAGGTAATGAAATGCTTCGTATATCGCATAGCCCATGGTTGATTTAACTTTATTTTGATGCGCCGCGAGGCTTTCCAGCCGCGCAATCTCATCTCCTGCCAGAGGCGATTCACCGCTCCAATCGCCAGCCGTTGTCCTGATGATAGATCATCTGGCGTGTCATTCCGCCGTCTATGCAGATGTTCTCTCCGGTGATAAATCCTGCCCGGTCGGAGCAGAGAAAGAGCACCATCGAGGCGATGTCCATCGGTTTTCCCACGCGTCCCGCTGGTTGTTGCAGCGCGTCGGGGCCAGTGAAATCGGTGCCGGTGGTGTCGGTCCAGCCCGGCGAGATGGAGTTCACCCTCGCCTTGCCTGCCAAACTCACAGCCAGCGCGTGGGTGAGCGCGGCTATGCCACCCTTAGCTGCCGTATAGCTCTCGGTCTGAGGCTGACTCATCCGGTCGCGCGAGGACGAGATATTCACGATGCTCGCGCCCTCGGCCAGGTGGTCTTTCAGGAGTTTGGTGAGGTAGAACGGCGCCGTGACACCCACGCTCAGGGCATATTCAAACTCCTCATACGTACACTCGTCAATGCCTTTCATCAGCGGCAGCGCGTTGTTCACGATGCAGTCCACCTGTCCATAGTGCTCTATCACCTGCCGCGCGAAGGCCTCCAGCACCGTCTTGTCGGCAATGTCGCCTACAAAATGGTCGCCCTCCTGCCTGTCGATGACGCACACCTGGGCCCCAGTCTTGCGAAACTCGTCAGCAATACACTTCCCGATGCCTTGTGCACCGCCGGTGATCACCACCACTTTATCTTGCCTTTCCATCTTCCTTTTGTTTAGATTCCTTACCGCCAAAGTTACCACTTTTATCCTAATCGCCATCCATCTCCTTTGTTTTATTTTTCGTCAACCTCCTCCCCCTTACCTCAATTCCACCAAAAGACAATGACTCAGTAGGGACATGCCCCGTGCATGTCTGCACCGCCGGAGGGCAAGACACACCCATTCTTTTTTGACATAACTACATAATCTCAATCATAACCACATATTTTCTTGTTCTATCTTGATAACTTAAGGACAAATGTCTGTCCATAATGACATATTATTTATATGGTATCTCTATGACATAGGGAACGCTCCGAGTTTCAAAAAAGGATAAAACCACCGGCATAGAAAATACCCAAAGATTCCACCAACAGGGTAATCAGCCTGTTATTGTGAAAAGATTTATGTCATTATATATTATATATGCCCGTTATGTAGTTCTGTCTAAAACCCCGGATATAATGTTATTCTGTTACTATCTCTATTTATTCTGTCGGGGACAGCCATGCGGCGGTGCGGACATCCACGGGAGATATCCCTACTATTAGGTCGGCAATCAGGTAAGAAACGGCGGGTGTCGGGCATGAGTTTTCCCTCTCTACGGTGTAAGGGCAAGGGGGAGATGAGGCTTGCCCGGTGTCTCTAATAGAAGATATACGCATTGAACGTGAGGCTGTGGGTATCTTCTATATAGGTCAACTCGTCGAGATATAGCGTGGCCTCGGGCATAGTGACGACGGCAGGACGGGCGGAGGTGTTGGCAAATTCCTGGAGCTCACGGCAGGAGAAGGTGAGCGGGATGGGGAGCTTCTGCCGGTTTGCCTTTACGGTGACGGTGCAACGCAGGGTGTCGCCCGTGCGAACGACATCTTCGGCCGTGAAATATCCGCTGACCATATTGTGGCGGTTTTCAGGCAGAATCAGGGTGTTGTTATCCGAATCATAGTTGGAGAGGAGGCGGATGTCGTTCGGTTTCATCGCTACCTCAGTATCCATGGTTCTCAATAAGGCCAGCGCCTGCGGGTCGGCCAGACGGGCGAGCTCGTGGGACTTGTAGGTCGTGGCGAGATATTGAAGCACCTCGCTCACCCGCCGATGGGCCTCGGTGGTGTCGCGCTGCCATGTCTTCACGTCGGCCTGACGCATGGGCAGATGGCGGATGCCGTAGGCCTGAAGGGCGCTCACGGCCTTGGCCTGCAGCGATCGGCGCGTGATGTGGGCAAAACTCTGCGGTCCTACCGAGGCCAGCACCAGCAGCAGGGCAAACGAGGCAGGTATCCAGCCCAGTCGACTGCCTCGCCGGAGGATGAGCCAGAGGCACACGCCGTAGCACCAGAGGTTGAACAGGGCGAGATAGAGGCGCAGGACAGTGATACCGTAGTCGCTGAAACGGCGCACGATGCCTACCGTCATGAGCACCAGAAGCGGCAGCACGAGCACCGGCAGCCAGCGTGTGACGAGCCGGTCGGTCTTATGATTCTCACTGAAACGGGCAGGATAGATGGCCGTGAGCAGCACCACCATCATGAGCATGAGCGTGGAGACGAGCCACGACACCCAGCCGTTGGGCAGCTGCCACTGTACGAGAATCTTGGCCGCATAGACGTAGAGCGTGGCGAGATAGGCCACCGTGAGCGGCAGGAAGAGATAGTGGATGATGGCGTAGCCCCACCTCGGCAGACCCTCGGCACGCTGGTCGTGCTTGCGCTCGCCGTGGGGCAGGAGCTGCAGAAACACGATGGGCGCGATGAATCCGCCGCACACTGCCACGACGTCGAGGAATCCATTTTCGGGAATATTGAGCCCAAACAGTTGCTGGAAGGAAGCCAACAGCAGGTTGATGCCCGCCATGAGCAGCGCACCCGTGGCCCCGGCCACGATGACGGCAAGCAGTGTGCGGAGCGTGAAATGCCAGAGCGGCAGGTCGGTTTTCTCGCGGATGAACGAGACGAGAAAGCCTGCCACCACCATGGCCACCATCAGGGCGATGAGTGCCGAGAAGCGGATGATGCCCGGTTCCCACTCGGAAACGAAGTAGAGCATGAAGCCCAGCCAGGCCAGTTGGGTGGCGAGATGGATACCCCAGCCCCGTGGCCTGCTGCGTTGCTCCTCGTTGTAGAGGTGCACCACGGTGGCCAGCAGAGCGCCCGAAGCCGGATAGAACAGGGCGAAAAACATGCAGGCTTCGTCTACTATCAGCCTATGGTTCACGCAGATGGCGCATACCGTGAAGGCCACGACCATGAGTATGCTGACAGGAAAGCGCCTGCCCACCGTCTGAATCTGCTCCCGAATGAGCGCAAGGGATATTCTTTTCATTGTATCGGATGTCTTTGATGGAATGAGAATGGTATTGTTGCAAAGATAGGCAAATAGCTTTGTGCGATGGCATGAAGTGGAGAAAAATGTGCCAGCTTAACGTTTTTTATGCTTCAACAGTTAGGTGTCTATGCAGAATTGATATTTATATGATATGTTGCCAAGCAACATTGGCTCTTTTCCAGGGTCGCCACCTCGATATGATATGGTAGTATTTCCAAGCATAATGGGTCGATAGGGCCAGCAAATAGGGTGCTGCCTGCACCTTTCCCCATGCCGACTCTTGGGTATATAGGCATGGAATGGGTCGAGAAAGAATCACGACTTTTGAGTATTGCAGCGGCGAATAGATGTGCGTAACTTTGCAATCGTCAAAATAATGGGTACAAAAATTAATCATTCCAACAACATGAAAAGACTTTTATTTTTATTTTTTCTTCAGTTAAGTTATATGGTAAGTATGGCGCAAGGGACTGATGCCATGCTCTTTGGCGACGTGAAAAGCACGACCACGGGGCAGCATCTTCCCTACGTCAAGATACAGGTGAAGGGCACGAAGATATCGACCATGACCGACGCCACAGGCCATTTCAAACTGACCAACCTGCCCACGGGACAGCAAGTCGTCGTGGCGAGCCTTGTGGGATATAAGTCTCAGGAGCAGAAAGTGACCATGTCGATGGACAAGGGCACCGAGGTCTACTTCCAACTCGACGACGATGAGCAGGAAATCAACCAGGTGGTGGTGACCGGAACGCGCACGCAGCACTTCGTCAAGGACGTACCCATCCGCACGGAAGTGCTCACTTCGCAGGCCATCAAGAACAAAAACGCGCAAAATATCTACGAGGCGCTCGAAGGAGTGCCCGGCATTCGCGTGGAGCAGCAGTGCCAGTTCTGCAACTTCTCGCTGGTGCGCATGCAGGGACTGGGCGCCGAGCACACACAGGTGCTGGTAGACGGCGAGCCCATCTACTCCGGATTGGCCGGCGTGTACGGCCTGCAGCAGATGGGAACCAACGATGTGGACCGACTGGAAATAGTGAAAGGGGCAGGCTCCGCGCTCTATGGAAGCAGCGCTGTGGCCGGTGCCATCAACGTAATTACCAAGGAACCGACCTTCGAGCCGCAGCTCTCGGCCGACATCCAGATGGGCAACTGGGGCTATAAGAACTATAACGCGTCGGCCTCTACGCGCATGAACAATATCGGTGTGTCTGTTTTCGCCCAGCGTACAGAGGATGATGCCGTAGACGCTACGCAGGACGGACTGACGCGCGACGTGGTGAAACACAAGGACGGCGTATCTGACCGTGTGGCCTCAAAGCTCACCAACCTCGGGGTAGGACTCCATTTCTACAGTCCGTTTGCCAAGAACGACCGACTCGTGGTGCGCGGAAAGGTGATGGAGGAGCACCGTGCAGGCGGCACACTGACCAATGATCTCTATCTCAATCCCTACTCTTTGGGCACGGAGGACATCTCGACCAACCGACTCACTGGTGATATTGCCTATCGCTTGCCCATCGGCGACCGGGCCGAACTCAACTTCGCCACAGCCTATGTGTACCATAAGCGCAATGCCACCAACGACACTTTCCTGAGCGACTACATGGACTCGCACGACGGACAGTCGCCCGATGTGCAGATGATGCGCCCCTATGTGGCCAAGGAAAGCACCGTAACACCGTCGCTCTCGCTCACGTTCCGCCTGGGCAACCATGTGCTGCTTACCGGTGTACAGGGCTATTTCACCCGACTCCGCGAGACCGGACTCTACTGCATCAACGACTCCACCGACCCGCATCATGGTACGGCCTACACCTCAATCAGTAAGAAACATGCCAACGAATTCGGCCTCTTCGTGCAGGACGAATGGAGCATTCTGCCCAATCTCGTGGCCGTGCCGGGCGTGCGATTGGATGTGCACGAGTCGGGCGAGGAGTACACATCGAGTGAGAAAGTGTTCGACGGAACATTCCCCAAGACCAATTTCAAGGCCACAAGAGTGAACCCACGCCTGGCACTGAAATATGAGGTGATGCCCTCGCTGGTGCTCCGCGCCAACATCGGGACGGGCTTTCGCGCGCCCTATGGATTCTCAGAGGACCTGCATCTGTGCAGCGGTTCGCCCCGCGTATGGAAGTCGTCGGACCTGAAGGGCGAGAGCGCTGTGAGCTTTAACCTGTCGGCCGACTACTACGGACACAACTATCAGCTGAGCGCCAACCTCTTCCGTACTAACCTGCGTGATAAGATTGAGTTTGCCCCGGCATCCGATAACGTGCGCAAACTGGGCTATACCTACCAGTGGGAAAATGTGGATGATGCCTACGTGCAGGGCCTGGAGCTCACTGCAAAATGGAATCCTGTGCGCAACCTGAAGACCGGATTGAACTGGACTTTCAACCAGGGCAAGTTCAAGCACGTGCGTGCCGACTGGGCCAACACGCCCTATGCTGAGGCCAGCAAGAACATTTCGCGATTCCCGTCGATGACCGGCGACCTCAACCTGGAGTACACACCGGGCACCTGGACCTTCACCGTGCTGGGGTCGTTGCAGGGCAAAATGTATATCGACTATATGAAAGACGACAAGGTGGCCGAGAAAATCAAGGAGACATCTCCGTTCATGACCTTCAACGTGAGGGCCGCCAAGCAGATCGGTGCCTTCTCAGTCTATGCCGGAGGAAAGAATATCTTCAGCTATATTCAGGACGAGAAGCACACCGACAACGCCGCATTCATGTATGCACCTGTATATGGTGCCACCTGGTATGTGGGCGCCAGCGTGAAAATCTAAGTACACGAGACTATCTCTATCACACAAAAATGGCAAGTGCTTGCATTGGGATGCAAGTCGCTTGCCATTGTTCAATTTATCGAATGAAACTGTTTTTTAGCTTATTTCATGAGGTCTTCTGCAATGACCACCACCGGTTTGATGAGCTCTTTAGGTTTGCTCCGCATGAGCATCAGGGCCTCTTCCATATGCTCGAAGCCGTTGTAGCGATGAGTGATGAGGTGAGAGAGGTCGAGGCGTCCGGCCGAAACGAGCTTAGCCAGTTTCTCCATTCTCAGGCGTCCACCGGGCATCAGTCCGCCCACGATGGTCTTGTGGCCCATGCCAACGCCCCATTCGCAACGGGGAACCTTGATATATTCGCCACTGCCTAAGTAGTTCACGTTGCCGATAGTGCCACCGGGCTTCAGCACCTTGACAGCATCTTCGAAGGTGTCTACCGTGCCACCGGCAATCACCACGCGGTCTACGCCACGCCCATTGGTGCGCTTCATGATCTGCTCGGCGATGGGACCGTCATGATAGTCGATAATCTCGGATGCGCCGTAAGCCTTGGCAGCTGCTGCGCAAACGGGGCGACTGCCCACTGCATAGATAAACGAAGCACCGCGAAGCTTGGTTCCTGCCACAGCCATCAGGCCCACCGGGCCAATGCCGATGACCAGCACCTCGTCGCCCAACTTCACATCGGCCAGTTCAACGCCGTGGAAACCCGTAGGCACCATGTCTGAGATCATCACGGCCTCTACCGGGTCGATACCCTCGGGAATCAGTGCAAGATTGCCGTCGGCATCGTTCACGTGGAAGTATTCGGCAAACACTCCATCCTTGAAGTTAGAGAATTTCCATCCGGCCAGCATGCCACCCGAGTGCATGGAGTAGCCAGCCTGTGCCTCAAGCGAGTTCCAGTCGGGAGTGATGGCGGGCACTATCACGCGGTCGCCGGGTTTGAAGTCCTTGACCATAGAGCCCACTTCAACCACTTCGCCAGTGGCCTCGTGGCCGAGAATCATGTTTTTCCGGTCGCCGATGGCCCCTTCCCAAACAGTGTGGACATCGGATGTGCACGGTGCAACAGCGAGAGGTTTGACAATGGCGTCCATAGGACCGCATGCCGGCCGCTCTTTTTCAATCCATCCAGCCTTGTTGAGCTCGATCATTGCAAATGCTTTCATAATGGTGTTGTGTTTTAATTAAGTTTAAGGTATAATGGATAATACTGTCGCCGAGCACCACACACCACCTCTAACACAAAGCCGATGCAGGGTGAATGCGACGGTTCAAAAATAAGAAAAGCTCTCCATATCTCCAAATTTATAAGCATAAAAATGCACCTTACTTGCACAATGGGTTGATAGTGTGCATATATTGGGCCAAGAATAGGGTGAAAACGGGGAGAAAAGGTGGGTGATGTGCAAGGAAACGGTCTATTTTCTGTGTCGTCGTATCTGTCTGATTCTTACTTGTTTGACAATGCGATATGCGTCGTATTATCCCCTTCTTCTTGAGGATTATCCGGGTCGACCAATTTCAACTATCACCATGCCTTTTGCCGAGCCCAATGCCTTCAGCAGAAGCTGGAAACCTTGAGGAAAAACGGGTAGATTCTGGCCGCTTTGAAAAGAGGTACTAATCGCGCCACGATTAGGTAGAGATCGCATGATGATTAGGGCCTAATCGTGAGACGATGAGGTAGAGATGGCGAATGGAGGAATATGGGGCGTGGAGAAGGGGGGGATATGGAGCGTGGAGAGATGGGATGCAAGGCGCTGGAAAATAAGAATCCGGGGCACAACCCCAGCAGTGGAGTCGTGACCCGGATGGACAAATTTAAGAAAGCAGTTTATGCAGTGATGTATTGCTTGATATCCTCTTCCACGGTGCTGATGGTGCCCAGACCGAAGGTGTCTACAAGCACTTTGAGCACGTTGGGAGATACGAATCCGGGGAGCGTGGGACCGATGTGGATGTTCTTCACGCCCAGGCTCAGCAGGGCGAGGAGTACGATAACGGCCTTCTGCTCATACCAAGCGATGTTGAAGAAGATGGGCAGGTCGTTCACGTCCTGTGCCTGGAAGATCTCCTTGAGCTTGAGAGCCACCACAGCCCAGCTATAGGAGTCGTTGCACTGACCGGCGTCGAGCACACGAGGAATGCCGTTGATGTCGCCGAGCTGCAGCTTGTTGTAGCGATACTTGGCGCATCCGGAGGTGAGGATCACGGTGTCCTTGGGCAGGGCCTGGGCAAACTCCTCATAGTAGTTGCGGCTCTTCATGCGGCCGTCGCAGCCTCCCATGACGATGAATTTCTTGATGGCGCCACTCTTCACAGCGTCTACAATCTTGTCGGCCAGGGCGAAAACCTGGGCGTGGGCGAATCCGCCTACAATCTCTCCATGCTCAATCTCCGTAGGAGCGGGGCAGGTCTTGGCGAGCTCAATCACGTCGGTGAAGTCCTTGTGTCCGTCTTCCTTCACCTTGATGCGCTTCCATCCGGGGTAGCCGGCGGCGTTGGTGGTGAACACACGGTCATTGTATGTAGCCTTGGATGTGGGCGGCACGATGCAGTTGGTGGTGAAGACGATGGGACCGTTGAAGGTCTCAAACTCCTCTTTCTGCTTCCACCAGGCGTTTCCGTAGTTTCCTGCCAGATGCTTGTACTTCTTTAGTTGAGGATAATAATGTGCAGGCAACATTTCGCTGTGAGTATATACATCTACTCCTGTACCCTCTGTTTGTTCCAATAACTCTTCCAGGTCTTTCAAGTCATGTCCGCTGATTAATATACCCGGATTATTGCGTACACCGAGACTCACTTGTGAGATTTCCGGATTTCCGTAGCNNTAGTAGTGGGCGGGCAGCATCTCGCTGTGGGTGTAGACGTCCACGCCTGTGCCCTCGGTCTGCTCCAGCAGGTCCTTGATATCCTTCAGGTCGTGGCCCGACACGAGGATGCCCGGACGTGTGCCCACGCCGATGTTCACCTTCGAAATCTCGGGCGTGCCGTATGCGCCGGTGTTGGCTTTGTCGAGCAGTGCCATCACGGCCACACCGTTCTGACCGGTCTCTACAACGGCTTTCAGCAGTTCGTCCTGGTCGGCATTGGGGTCGCTGATGAGTGCCAAAGCGCGTTCCATGAAGCGGATGATGTCCTCGTTGCGCTCGCCGAGGCGCGACGCATGCTCATAGTAAGCGCAGGTTCCCTTAAGTCCGAGCACCACGAGCTCCTTGAGTGAGCGCTGGTCTTCGTTCTCATTGCGCAGCACGCTCTCACGGTTTCCCTCTGCGAGATAGTCTTCCTTTTCTCCGCCCCAGCGCACTTCCTGATAGTCGGGCAGTGCCACTTGGTTGTCGGCAGCAATCTTCAGCAGTCTTTTCTTCAGCTCAATGCCCTTGTCTACCTTATTCAGGATGGCTGCGTCGTCGAAGTTGGCGTTGGTGATGGTGATAAAGAGTGCGTCCACGATATAGTCGCCGGCCTCGATGTTGTCGTAGGCCACGCCAGCCTCGTTCAAGGCATGGGCGATGGTTCCGATACCACGTGATACACTGATGAGCAAGTCCTGCCAGCGTGCCGTCTCAGGAAGTTTGCCACAAACACCTTTTACTGTACATCCCGTACCCTTTGCTGTTTCCTGACATTGGAAACAAAACATCTGATTTTCCATATTGTTTCTGTATAAGTTGAGTTTCTAACTACAATTGCAAAGATAGGGCAGCGAAAGGCCTTTTAGAGGTAACAAATGTGACTTTTTATAGTTAAAGTTGGTTAACTGCTGTATTTTCATGCCCTCGGGAAGCAAGGGAAGGGGGCAGAAAGCATTTTAGAAATGTAGACACCTTATTATATATAGATTATGAAACGACTGCTCAGACCTTTTCTCCTGCTGTTTGTTGTGGCCAGTTTGCTGTCTGCTTTGATGTCCTGCCTGTCGGATAGCGAGCCAGAAGACAAACTCACGGTCGACCCTGCGGAAGTGGTTTTCGACTCCGATGCTGTGGGCCGGCCCGTGTGGACAGACCTCAAGCCCATGAGTCGCGACTCCTTCGACCGACTCATCGTGGGTCGTGCGTGGCATTGCGACGCCACTTTCGAAATCCAGGAACATGGTTTTGCCTCCCACAAAAACCTCTGGGGCCACATGCTCGGCATGGCCCCGACTCACTATTTCTTTGACAAAGACTCGGTCACGATGTATGTTTACAACGATGCCCACGGCAACATCAACGCCGGACTGGGCTACATGCGCCGGCCCTATACCTATGATAATCGCGACAACGGTATCTATATCGACGGCCGCCGTGAACTGCAACTCAACCTCAGCACCATCATCCCGGCCCAGAAACTCGCTGCCGTGCAGTATATTGCCCAGCGGTCCGACGGGCACAATATATACGGCATGTCCCTCTTCAGCCGCCTCACCGACCGCGAATACCAGCAGTTGAAGGAAGACTACAAGGTGAAGTGGTGACTTGAATATAACGCACGGGGCAGGTTGGCACGGTGTTTGTACTTATGCTTAATATCCAAAGAAAGGAACAAACAGTATGACAACAGATAGAAAAATAATCCGCAGTGTGCGTGGACAGCGTGCGCAAGACGGTGCCGGCGTGAGCCTGGTGCGCGTGCTCGGCAATGAGACCATCTACGATTTCGACCCCATCCTCATGCTCGACTCGTTCGATTCGACCGATCCCCGCGACTACAACGCAGGATTCCCTACCCATCCTCACCGAGGTATCGAGACCGTGACATTCCTCGCCCAAGGTAGCGTGCGCCATAAAGATCACCTCGGCCATGAGGCGACGGTGCACGATGGCGGTGCCCAATGGCTCACCGCAGGGTCGGGAGCATTCCATTCTGAGTATCTCTCGGCCAGCGAACGGCTACTCGGTGTGCAGCTCTGGCTCAACCTGCCAGGTAAGGACAAGATGTGCCCGCCGGCCTATCACAGCATCGACAACAGCCAGATAGAGGTGTTTCCATTCGACGGAGGACAGCTCCGTCTCATCTGCGGCGAGTATCGTGGGCATCGTGGTTACCAAGGCAAATACCTGCCCTTAGACTACTACGACATTCTCCTCGACCCGCATGCTACACTCACGCTCGACACCAACCCCGACGCTTCTGTCATGGCTTTCACCCTGCAGGGCAAAGCGGTGATAGGTGGAAGCATGGTCGAGGATAAGACAGCGGTGAAGCTCGGCGATGGTGACCGACTCACTATCGAGGCAGGCGACGAGGGCGCAGAGGTGCTGGTGATAATCTCTCGCAAGCTCGACGAACCCGTAGCTTGGTATGGTCCCATCGTGATGAACACCATGGACGAAATCAAGACCGCCGTCAACGAACTCAACAACGGCACATTCCTCAAGTCAACAACCGACTATCGGGAATAGCATTTGGCCGTAACGGTCTATCCATCAGATAGAAAGGCCTATCTCTTGATAGTCTTCCCATCATGTCTTTAAATGCTTCGTCCCCCTTCAAATCATCGATTTGAAGGGGGATGAACACTGTCATAGAGCGTAGATCTCCCCTCGCTCTATTCTTCTATTTCATCTTCCGGCTCATCCAACTTGAACGTTTCGCTTTCCAAATCGACGATGAAGCGGAAAGGAATGGAGCATTTGCCGTCCATGGTGAGGAGGTCGAGCATCTGCTCGTACTCCCTGATCTTCCTCACAACGCCTTTAGATTTAAGATAGGCTCCGCCCTCCTTGCGCTCGTCGGGCTTGAAAAACGTGACCTCTACCGTAGGTTCTTCGCGCAGCAAGGCCTTGAGAATCATCATCTTGCGCGACAAGAGGTCTTCGCTGTCGCCTGTGAGATACACCTGCTTCTCGGTGGCACGCGCCATCTCGCGCAACGCCGCTTCGTGTCCGGTGAGCGCAGCAAAGGGGGCAAACTGGGCTGCCCGGTTGAGCCTGCTCATCTGAGGATGGGTCTGCGAGACGTGGTGTGGCAAATGGATAATGTCGTCGTAGTCGTGGGTCATAGCTGTAAAAAGAGTGGCAGCGGGGGCTTGAAGGGGCATCAGGCCTTGTGTCCGCCTATCTGATTGTTGCGTTCACGAGCCGTGGCTCCCTCCTCAAAGTCGGTGCCTTTGAGGATAGAGTTCTTGCCATATTTCTTTTTTATATTGAGCAATGTCTGCTGCATGCGATGCTCTTTGGACAGTGCCTCCTTACGTTTCTTGAGTTTGCGCAGCGACTCCTTGTAGTCGGTGAAGAGGTCGAGCTGCACAGGGGCGTGGCCCATACGCTCTGCCGTGGCCTCGTCGATGACGTGATTGGCCATGAGCGTGATGCGCCGCACGAGCAGATGGGGATGCACCAGTCGGTCGAAAAGTTCCATCACGGCCTGCGTGATGAGCTTCGACGAGGAGTTAGGGAATCCCAGATTTGTTGCCCCGTTGACGTGTTTGGGTACCCTTCGCCCGTAGTGGTCCACGGAAACCGGGCCGCTATAGAGCACGCTGATGGCCGGATTGGTAAGACTTTCGCGGTCGTAGCCCACGGCAAGTCCCACTTGGTCGGTCACGAGATGCTTGTCCACAAGGTCGAGAGCCAGGGCATCGGCCATCTCCTTGGCTACCACGCGCGCCTTCTTCGCCGTGTAAGGCTCGGTGAGCACCTGCCCACTGCTCAGCGAGTTTACCGCCGGCCGATAGGCCTTCACGTCCTCGATGGTGCAGGGTTCCCAGCCCCAGGCATGGTCGATAAGCAGTTCGGCATTCACGCCGAAGAGCTTGTAGAGCAGCCACTCGCGCTCAATGGAGCATCGGGCGAGTTGTCCCATGGTGGTGATGCCATATTGTTCGAGCCGCCGGGCAATGCCATGGCCCACGCGCCAGAAGCTTGTGAGCGGCTTATGGTCCCAGAGAATGCGGCGGTATGACATCTCATCGAGCTCGGCTACACGCACTCCATCGGCGTCGGCGGGCATGTGCTTGGCCACAATATCCATAGCCACCTTGCTCAGATAGAGATTGGTGCCGATGCCCGCCGTGGCGGTAATGCCAGTCTCGGCCAGCACCGCACGCACCATTTTCATGGCCAGTTCGTGGGCCGAGAGCTTATAGAGTTTGAGATAATGGGTAGCGTCGCAGAATATCTCGTCTACGGAATAGACGTGGATATCCTCGGGCGCGATAAATCGGGTATATATCTGATAGATGCGTGTGCTGTAGTGGATGTAGTAGGCCATGCGCGGCACGGCAGCAATATAGTCTACTTCCAGCTGGGGATTGGCCTTGAGTTCAGCATCATAGACCGACTTCCCGGTGAGCTGATGACCCGGTGCAGCCCATCGCCGTTGCTGGTTCACCTCGTTCAATCGCTGTATCACCTCGAACAGTCGGGGCCGTCCGGGTATGCCGTAGGCCTTGAGGGCGGGCGACACCGCGAGGCAGATAGTCTTCTCCGTACGGCTTGCGTCGGCCACCACAAGGTTGGTAGAGAGCGGGTCGAGCCCCCTCTCCACACACTCTACCGAAGCGTAAAACGCTTTTAGATCTATGGCTATGTATGTTCTATCTGCTGACATGCAACTACAGAATAGTCTACAAAGATAGTATTTAATTCCTAAATGAGAACGGAGATACTGCTTTTAATTTGGGAATTATGGACACTTCCGTTATATGATGTTACCCCAATAATATTATACCAAGAGCCATCATTCTGATCCAAAGGCTGCAAAGAGGCAGTGAAGGAGGGAATGATGGCTATTGATAGGGCATGTGTGGCTGGGAAGATGAGCGGTAGAGCTTCTGGGTGAGAGGCAGGGAGCGCAGTTGGTTTAGGATTATTGTACCAATGTTTCGGCCAGTTTTCGCTGGAGCACACGGGCATCGAGTACAGACATTTCGCTATCCATGATGGCGAAGGCAAGGGTGTGACCATTGCTGCCCTTGCAGTATCCGGCCAGCGAGGAGATGCCGTAGGGATGAGAGAGGGTGCCGGTCTTGGCCCTGATCTTGCCGCGGGTCTTCTCGCCCGACATCTCTACGCGCAGCGTTCCGTCTACGCCCGACAGCGACAACTCGTTGTAGAGCATGTGGTAGATGGGCTTGTGCTGATAGCCATAGCGCAGGATGGTGGTGAGCGCAAGGGGCGAAAGATGATTGTGTGTGCACAGTCCGCAACCGTCGTGAATCACCAACGACGAGTCTCTCAGGCCCAAACTGTCGCGCATGAAGGTGCGCAGATAGGCCACGCCTGCCTCGGTCGGGTCGGCCTTGGGGTTGACCCGATGGCCTATGGTGTAGAGCATTGAGGTAGCTTGGGTATTGGAACTGTTCTTCCACATGCGCCGGGTGACGCGGTCTATCGACCTATAGAACCGGAACACGCCACGTGATCCACGGGGTACACGGCCCATCACCACCTGACTGTCGGCCACGCTGATACCCTGGTTACGCAGGGCCGCCTTGAGGTCTTTCACCACTCGGGGGGCGCCTTTGTAAAGCACGCCATAATGGGAGAAGCTCAAATCCCACGGATACCAGTGGGGCTCGCTCTTCACCGGCTCCTGCAAGAGCAGGTCTACATATAGGCGTCCGTCAAACTTGCGTATGCCCTTACGCTTCAAAGCCTGCGCAAACATCATGAGGTCAGGCCCTTGCAGCTGTGGGTCAAGGTCGCCCTTGAAGGCGATATCGCCGTGAAGCAGTCCGTCGCGAACCTGTCCTCGGGTGTAGATGGTGGAGTAATAGAGGTATCGCGGACCCAGCAAATGCACTCCCGCCACACCGCTCAGCAGTTTCAGGCACGATGCCGAGGGCAGGGCTTCGCGCTCGTTCAGCCCATAGACGGGCTTGTCGGCGGTGAGGTCGTAGACATAGAAGCCAAATTTTCCGCTTGGCCGACGCGCTTGGGCAAAGTCGGTCAAGCGCTGGCGCAGGGCTTCGTCGACCTTGGTATCAAGGACGGCAGACTTGGTTTTTTCCTTGTTTTTTTCTTGTTTATCCTTGCTTCCGCATCCGGCCAAGAGCAGCAAAGCCAGTGAGAAAACAATCCAATGGTTAAGGGTATGCGTCGGTTTCAAGATTCAAATCGTTGTTTTGTGTAGCCACAAAGTTACACATTTCCTTGCTCTATGACCAATGATTTAGGACGAATTAACGAAGTTTTTGGTATCATCGACGAAGCGAAGGCAGGAGAATGGGTAGGCTGTGAGGGAGATGGAATGAACGACAGCGAGAAGCAATAGGTACAGGACAATGGGATGGCGAGTGGTCGCCATCCCCAGCTGCTCTACTTATGGCTAAACGCATCCATAATCTCCGTGGGTCTACCCTGACGGAAAGCGCCAAGCGGATAGGCGCCCTCGAGCTCGGGTGCCCAGTAGAACACGCCGTGGCAATGGCCGTCTGTGCGATTCCGGGCGGCCTCGATGATAGCCGAGAGTATCTTCTTCCCTTCGACCGGACGGCTCACTTGCACGCCTGTCTCTACCACCATCGACTCTGTGCCGTATTTCTTGTAGAGGTATTTGATATTTTCGGCAAAGTCGCGCACGGTGCCCTGCCAGTTGGATTCGAGCTTGGCCTCGATGTCCCAATAGGGATATACGCTCAGGCCAATGATGTCCCAGCTCACCCCATACTTCTTCAGGCCGTCGAAAATAAAGTCATAGCGCTTGCGGTCGCAGCCTCCGTCGAGGTGGATGATGACCTTGGCCTGCGGATAGACAGCCCTCACCCCCTCGATGCCAGCAGCCGTGAGGCCCGCATATTGCTCCATATTCTCTTCGGCACGCCCCATGGGCCACAGAAATCCGTGGGTGGTTTCGTTGCCCACCTGCACCCATCTCACGTCGATGTGGTGGTCTTTCAACAGTCGGAGCACGTCCTGCGTGTGCCATCGCAACAGGTCTTTCATCTCGCCATAGTTGGAATATTGCCACGCGGCGGGAATGTGCTGCTTGCCTGGGTCGGCCCACCAGTCGCTGTAATGGAAGTCGATCATCACCGGCATACCATAGTATTGTGCGCGCCGTGCCATCTCCAGCACATCCTGTGCGCCCGACCATCCGCCTCGGGGATTGACCCAAACACGGAGTCTCACGGCATTGAGCCCCAGCTCATGCATCAGCGCGGTGTTCTCGCGCAGCTCTCCCTTATGGTTGTAGAAGCGATGACCTTCAGCCTCCATCTGCGTCGTTCCGCTGATATCGGCCCCGAGCCAGAACGTACTGTCGGCCTGCGCATGGGCCGACAGCGTGGCTATGAACAGAAGGAGAAGGGCAGAAAAGATTTGTTTCATGATGATATTGTTTTAGTGAAAAGTAATGACAGTTGAAGGGGGAGTTCCATGGGGCACTCACGCACCGATGAGATGGTTGTCGCGGATGAATGCTTCGAGCTCGCTGCCATCGTCGAGCGAGGGCGAGAACTCGCTGAGCACGCGCACCATCGTTGGCCCAAGGAGGGTGAGCATATCGCGTGCTGTGTTGAGCACACAGATGTTTCCGGCCAGTCCGCAGATGTCCACCTGCTCTATCTGCAGTGCGGCAATGAGTCGCACGAGCACCGAGGCGGAGTCGGCATTCTGCATGATAGAGTATTCGTCTTTGTCAATCCTATTACCCTTGTAGAGCATGGTGAATCCCCCGCGCGACGTGTTGAGGGCTTCGAGCAGGGGTTGATACACGGCCGCCCCAACCGAATGCTGCACGCAATGGGCCGGCCACTCGCCGCCCTTGCGACTGAACGAGCAGTGGTTGTAGGGATGCCAGTCGGAGGTGACCATTTTCACCGCATAGTCGTCGCCATGCTGCGCCACATATTCCGCGAGCCTGTCCATGGCCTCAGCGGCCTTGGGCACGGGCAGCGAACCACTGATGAAATCTATCTGAGGGTCTACGATGAGCAATAATCTGTTATTTTCCATAATCAAAAATAGTTTGAAAACTAATGTCAAGCAAATTTAATGATAATCTGCTACAATGCCAAACAATGTAGGCCGCGATTCTCATTTCGCCCCGATTTCCAGGTTTGACAAGCCATAGAAAATGAAATTTTTCATGCGTTTTATACTTTTTTCATTGATTTGAAGCGGTATGTAGCGCCCATTTTTCCTATCTTTGCAACCATCGGCCAGCCCTAATGGAAAGTCCACCGAGGGGCCGATGATAGTATATATAATAATGTATAGAAAGATGAAACGCAATATTCTATGTGGGATGAAGCACTCCCTGGCGCTGCTCCTGCTTGCTATGGCACTGATGCCAGCGTCGGTTTCGGCCAAGGATAAGTTGGGGCTGCCTGCACAGGGCATAGCCCTCAACACTCTGACGAGTCCCAATACTGCTGTTGCCACGCCCGAACCCATGATCAAGGTGGGCTCTAAGGCGCCCGATTTCTCGCTCAAGATGCCCTCGGGCAAGATT
Organism: Prevotella sp. UBA1705; assembly: GCA_002317385.1. Classification (GTDB taxonomy): domain Bacteria; phylum Bacteroidota; class Bacteroidia; order Bacteroidales; family Bacteroidaceae; genus Prevotella. Next base: position 68,251 of record DCJH01000052.1, read on the forward strand.
CTCAAACTCTCTTCGCTGCGCGGGAAATATGTGCTGCTCGACTTCTGGGGCTCCTGGTGCCCATGGTGTATCAAGGGGATTCCCGAGATGAAGAAAGCCTATGCCAAGCACAAACGTAAGCTGAAAATCGTGAGCATCGACTGCCGCGACACCGAGGAGCGCTGGCGTGAGGCACTCGACGAATACAAGATGCCGTGGTTGCACGTGAAAGACGAGCCCACCGTGGGCACGCCGAGCCTATACGACGTGCACGGTTATCCAACCAAGATACTCATCAATCCCAACGGAACCATCAACTTCATCTTCGTTGGAGAGGATGCCGAATTCTACACCAAGCTCGACCAGGCCCTGCGCAAGTAGGGGCTTGGCGGGCCCGTACGAGAGCACCATCGGGCATCGCTCTTAGGGACATTCAGTTGTAGGCTCATCTTGAGAGATACCAAGGGGCTTCTCGACGAAGGATTATTAACAAATGTAATTATTACAATCGGGTGCGTTAACTATGGTTAATACTTCTTCAAAATCCTTTTGGTTGTAAGAGTTTTCCCCTAAATTTGTTGAAACGATTAACAAACAAAGCAATTCATTAAAAATAGAAAGGATAAAACAATGAGCACAGTTTATGATTTCAGTGTGTTGGATAAGAAGGGCAACGAAGTAAAGCTCTCTGAGTATAAGGGTAAGGTTCTCCTCATCGTCAACACCGCCACAGCTTGCGGTTTCACCCCTCAGTATGAGGAACTGGAGGCCATCTACAAGAAATTCAAGGACCAGAACTTCGAGATTCTCGACATTCCCTGCAACCAGTTTGGCCAGCAGGCTCCCGGCACCGACGAGGAAATCACAGAGTTCTGCCACGTAAACTTCGGCACAGAGTTCCCGCAGTTCAAGAAAGCCGAGGTCAATGGCGCCGGCGAGTTGCCCCTCTACACCTGGCTGAAGAGCGAGAAGGGATTCGAAGGATTTGATATGGAGCACAAGATTGCCCCGATTCTCGTAGACATTTTCGACAAGCAGGGCACCGATTGGCGCAATAGCAGCGACATCAAGTGGAACTTCACCAAGTTCCTCATCAACCGTGACGGTGAGGTTGTAGCTCGTTTCGAGCCCACCAAGAACCTGGCCAAGGTTGAGGAAGCCATCAAGGCTCTGCTCTAATCGCCCACCCACAAACCTCCGATGTTCTCCTGTGGGCATCGAGGTCTGTATTTTGATACTTCACATTGCCGTCGTCCCTTTGGGATGGCGGCAATTTTTTGTTACCCCGAGAAACACCCATTGCCATTTCTTGAACAGTGCATCCCTCTCCACTATCCGTTTCTCAATAGAGCATCTCCACTTGAATAATGGTCTAAATTGCGTCTCACAGTAGGGGCATGCCCCGTGCATGCCCGCACCGCCGAATGGCATAGTAAGCATGGAACGGATAGGAATTATAAAAGATATCGTAATAAAATGGAGAGGATATTGAGGGAAAGGCAAGGGTGCGGACATGCACAGGGCATGTCCCTACTAAGCAATTGGATTTCCACGATGGCGATTGCGATATTACTCCAATCCTCAATATCCATTGATATGATAAGGATTCTTCATAGGTTTAGATGTCTTCGGAAATACGCCTCTATCTTGCCCTTTCGGAATAACGGCCTAATCCTCTCGCGATTCGGTACTAATCGCGCGAGGATTAATACCTAATCGTGACGCGAAAAGGTACTAATTGTGAGGCGGGAAATGGGGAAGGATTGGTGGAGATGGTATTGGGCTTATTATCAATGGGTTGATGGGATTGGTTCATGAGATGGAGATGGTGGGGAAAGAGGGCGCGCCGAGGGTAGGGTACGGGGTGGGAGGAGGATGCGGGAGGGTATATCTGTATTAGGTATTGTGGGGAAAAGGGGCGGGGGATATTTCATTATTTTAAGGTATTGCAGCATTTTCTGACACATTGTATCTTTGCAACCACGAATTTTATAGTAGTTGATCAGGATTAAGAACTTATGACCCCATTCAAGATTTTACTCTCGTCGGCCCTGCTGGTCGGTGGCTATGCCCATGCCGAGCAGGTCGACTCTACCCTCCACGAGGATGTGCACCTGCGCGAAGTGCAGGTCGTGGCCAAGTCGAAGGCACGCAAGATGCAGGAGCAGGCCTACGCCATCTCGGTGGTAGACCTTACCAAGAAATACGCCACCAACCCCACGCTGAACAAGGTGCTCAACCAGGTGACGAGCGTCCGGGTGCGCGAAGACGGCGGCGTGGGTAGCAACTATAGCTTCGCCATGAACGGATTTTCGGGCAATCAGGTGAAGTTTTTCCTCGACGGCATACCCATGGACAACTTCGGTTCGAGCTTCAATCTCTCGTCGCTCTCGTCTAATCTGGCCGACCATGTGGAGGTCTACAAGGGTGTACTGCCGGTGTTTCTGGGCTCTGACGCTCTCGGCGGGGCGGTGAATATCGTGCCTCGGGTCAACGCCAACTATCTCGACGCCACCTATTCCGTGGGGTCGTTTGGCACCCACAAGGTGAGTCTGAACGGCGCCTACACCAATCTCAAGAGTGGATTCACCTTCCGCCTGAATAGCTTCTTCAACTATTCGAAGAACAACTACAAGGTCTATGCGCCCATCGTAGACCTCAGCACCGGTCTCGAAACGGGCGGCCAGTGGGCTCGTCGCTTCCACGACCGCTATCATGCGGCAGGCATCCGCATTGAGACGGGACTCGTGAACCGCCCGTGGGCCGACTTCTTGCTCTTCGGACTCATTGCTTCGGGGAACAACAAGCAGATTCAGACCGGGGCCACGATGGATGCTGTGTATGGCGATGTGAGCCAGAAAAGTTTCTCTATCATCCCGAGCCTGCGTTATCGCAAGACCAACATCCTGACGCCCGGACTCGACCTTTCGGCCTATCTCACCTACAATATCGTGAACACTCACAACATAGATACCGCCGCCGTGACCTACAACTGGCTGGACCAAAGCATAGCCTCGGCCAGTAGGGGAGAGGGCTATCTCACCGATGCCACCATCCACGAGCGCGAGTGGCAGGGCAATGTGAACCTGAATTATGTGGTAGACGACCATCAGAGCCTGACCCTGAACCATGTGCTCACGGCCATGCACCGCAAATCTAACGACCCGGAATATCCCGACTACAGCATGAACAACGTGCCCCAGACGCTCACCAAGAACATCACCGGACTGGGCTATCAGCTGAGGTTCAAGCGCTGGAACGCCAATGTCTTCGGCAAACTCTATTTCATGAATACCGCTACCCACAAGCTCTTCGACATCTTCCTGGAGACGGAGCACTATGAGAAGGTGTCGGCCCATCAGGCTCATGTGGGCTACGGCGCGGCGTTCACCTATTTCATTCTGCCCAGTCTGCAGGCCAAGGTGAGCATGGAACAGGCCTATCGCATGCCCGAGGCTGTGGAGCTTTTCGGCGACGGATTTATCCAGAAGAGCAATACCGACCTCAGGCCTGAGAACTCGCGCAACATCAATGTGGGCCTCTCGTTCGACCGAAGATTTGCCCGTCATCATGTCATGGCCGAGGCCAACTACCTCTACCGCTACACCAAGGACTTCATCTTCAAGGGGGTGAGCCTCACGAGCGACCCCACTACGTCGTATGAGAACATAGGCAAGGCCATCACCCACGGCGTGGAAGGCAGTGTGCAATACGAGTTTGCCAACTTGCTGCATCTGGGTTTCAACATCACCTATCAGGACATACGCGACAAGCAGAAGACTGAGAGCTCAACCTCATCGTATGTGAATAGCGGCACGAGCACCAACATTACCTACGGCCAGCGCATGCCCAACATTCCCTATTTCTTCCTCAACGGCGATGCCTCGTGGAACTTCCACGACGTGCTGGCCAAGGGCAACACGCTCACCTTGGACTATGGACTCGACTATGTTTACAAGTATTATCTGAGCTTCCCCGGGCTCGGTCGACCCACAAGCAAGAAGTATATCCCCACGCAATTCTCCCACAATGCCTCGCTCAACTACACGATGAGCGAAGGAAAATACAGCATTGGGTTGGAGTGCACCAACCTGACCAACGAGAAACTCTATGACAACTACCGACTGCAGAAGCCGGGTCGGGCTTTCATGGCCAAGTTTAGGGTTTACCTTTCCAAAATGTAATGAATCGAAAAGCAATGAAAAGATATTCTAAATATACAGCGGCTGCCATGGTTTTGGGCCTGGCTGCCATGGTGAGTCTGTCGTCGTGCGACAATGATATGGGAAGTATGGAGGTGCCCCACGAACCATACGTGGTGGCTTTGGGCATCACGTCGGGCGGCACCACCACCTATTATGTGGTGACAACCGACAATCTCGCAGACTCCACCAAGACCATCGACGCCCTGGGCAAGGGCATCGAGCAGGCTGGATACCGCGACTATCAGCAGGCCGGACAGACCGTTTTCTCCATCGGCGGACTGGGTGTGACCAGCGCCACAGGCATCCAGCGCGATGCCGATGGATTCATCCAGGAGAGGGGTAGCTTCGTGTTCAACATCACGCCCATTGGCTTCTGCCAGGTAGATGACCACACTATGGCCGCCATGGAACTGCCCACTTCGACGGGCAAGGGCGGCCATCTCACGTTCTATTCGGTAGACATCCAGTCGCTCTCGCTCGACAACAAGGTCACCACCACGGCCGTTGCGCCCATGGACGACCACCAGTGGCCCTACGTCACAGGTATGCAATATGCCGGCGGCAAGCTCTATGTGAGCTATGAACCGATGAATCCCAATACGTTTACATCCGATTATGCCGACACGTCCTTTGTGGCTGTCTACTCCTATCCCGACGGAAAGTTTGTGAAACTCATGAAGGATACGCGCTTCGGCAACATCGGATCGTGGAATGCCTTCAACGGATTTCAGAAAGACGAGCAGGGCAATCTCTACGCCATGTCGAACACGTCGCTGGCCAACGGCTACTCGCAGTCGCCCAAGCACAGCGGTTTTCTGCGCATCAAGCCAGGCGCCACCGAGTTTGATCCCGACTATACCTTCGACTATCAGGCACTCACTGGGCAGAAGGTGGCCCACTGGCTCTATCTCGGCAACGGCAAGGTGTTTGCCGAAGTGACCACCCATCTCGATGCCTCGCCGTGGAGCGATGCCGACCTGAAATGCTGCATCATCGACCTGGTGAACCAGACTTCGGTCGACGTGAAGGGCATTCCGGTGCACAATGGCAATGGCGGGCGCCGCTTCTCGTGCTTCTACGAGAACGGCAAAGTCTACACGCCGATAGCCACTCAGGCCGGAGTCTATGTCTATACTACCGATGTAGCCTCGGCCTCGGCCACCAAGGGTGCGAAGGTGTCGGCCAGTTTTGTGGCCGGAATATTCAGGCTTTAAGGGTCGGCGAGGGTAGGGTGGCATAGTCGTGCCATGCTGCCCTTGCTGGGTTTTCAGGCCTTAGTATCAATGTTTAACGCATCATTCAATGAAAAGAAAAATATTCAAGTGGCTGCATCTCTGGCTCGGTCTGCTGTCGGGCGTGGTGGTTGTCATCGTGTGCATCACCGGAGGCATCTATGCTTTCAAAGACGAGCTCACGGCCATCGGTGAGCCTTGGCGCAAGGTCGAGGTGGAGCGTCGGCCCTTTCTCAAGCCCGAGCAGCTGCTTGGCGTAGCCAATCGTCAGGCGAAGGGTGAGTCGGCATGGGCCGTGACCTACGGACTGCCCGACGAAGTCGTATGGGTAGACTATTTCGAACCGGAGTCTGACGGGGGCACCACGGTGTTTCTCAATCCCTATTCGGGTAGGGTGCTCCATGTGGAGCGGCATGCCCCGGGCCATCTGCGCTTCTTCGACTTCATTCTCCGCGGCCATGTTGGCTTGTGGTTGCCTGCGCCGTGGGGCCACAGGGTAGTGGGCTATGGGGTGCTGTTGTTTCTCATCACGCTGCTCACGGGCCTGTTTCTGTGGTACCCCAAGCGCTGGTCGAAGAAGGCTGTGACCAGCCATTTCACCATCCACAGGCCGTTTCGGTTCAAGCGACTCATGTTCGATCTGCACCAAGTGCTGGGTTTCTATGCCCTCATTCCGCTTCTCGTGGTCAGCTTCACGGGTGTGGTGCTGGCACTCGGATGGGTCTCTTCCGGGGTCTACGCATTGATGTCTGGGGGCAAGAGCTATGTGGAGTATGTCATGCCCCATACAGACACCACGGCGGTGAAGCAGGTGTCTCTGCCCTTAGACCGTCTCTACGACCGGCTTTCGCGGGAGGAACCTCGGGCCGTCCAGTTCTATTATGCTTTGCCGCAGACTGCTGCGGATGTCTATCGGGTAAGTATCGTGCATGAGTCGGGGTCCTATTATAAGCAAGACAACCGCTTCTTCGACCGTCGTTCGCTGGCCGAATTGCATGGCGAGGGCACGTTCACCGGTCGCTATACTGACCAGCAGGGAGCCGACAAATGGTTTCGCATGAGCGTCGATATCCACACTGGACGGGTGTTTGGGCTCTTCGGACGCATGCTCATGCTGCTGGCTTCCCTCGTCGGAGCATCGTTGCCCATCACCGGTTTCGTGCTCTATTGGGAGCGCAAGGGCTCTAAACTGTTTCGCACAAAGCGTTGACGAGACGTGTCAGCTGTGCTCCTCGAAGTAGGCCGGAATATGGATTTATAGCCATATTTCGGCTTTTTCATGGCAGATTTACCGATTATTTTTATAATTTTGCGCTATCATGGCAGTTGGATATCTACTGGGTGTCTCGGCTGTCTGTACCAAAAACTTATAGCTCAACCATTCCATCCATCAATCTTCCGCAGGCCGGGTCACTTGTTCCAAGGCTTGCTCACGATGAAAACAAATCGGTAAATGAAACGTATTTCTATTCTTTTTGCAACTCTTCTGCTGGGTCTGACCGTGTCGGCACAGACGCTTCGCAAGTTTGTCTTGGTGAATTCATCCGACGGTGAATCCCAGATCACCGCCTATCTTCCCCAGCATCCCACGGGCAGGGCTATCGTAGACTGCCCCGGTGGCGGCTATGTGCATCTGGCCATAGACCATGAAGGCCACAACTGGGCCGACTATTTCACCAGTCAGGGCATAGCCTATTTTGTGCTGAAATACCGCATGCCCCATGGCGATAAGTCCATCCCGTTGGGCGACGCCTACCGCGCCATGAAGACCGTACGCGATTCTGCCGCGGCGTGGAACATCAATCCGGCCGACGTGGGCATCATGGGATTCTCGGCAGGAGGCCATCTGGCCGCGTCGGTGAGCACCCATCCCGACTGGAAGGTGCGCCCCAACTTCTCCATTCTGTTCTATCCTGTCATCACCTTCGGGCGTGGCACGCACTATGGTTCCAAGGAGAATTTCCTCGGAAAGGACAATGTAGACAACGACGAGATGGTGAAAGAGTGGAGCAATGAGCGTGCTGTGCAGCGCCATATCACACCTCCCGCCATTGTCCTCTTGGCCAACGACGATGTGGTTGTGCCCCCGGTGGAGAATGGAGTAGCCTATTATTCGGCCATGCGCAGGGCCGGCAACGACTGCTCGCTCTACATCTATCCCACGGGCGGACATGGTTTCGGCTTCCGCTCCAACTACGAATACCACGACCAGATGCTCTCCGAACTCACCAATTGGCTACGCAATCTCAAGACGGCCAAGGCCGGAGCGGTGAGGATTGCGTGCATCGGCAACTCGATAACCGATGGTATGGGCATCGACATGAGTAGCGCCAAGGGCTATCCCGCCGTGCTGCAGCAGTTGCTCGGTGATGGTTTCGACGTGAAGAATTTCGGCGTTTCGGCCCGCACTCTGCTCAACAAGGGCGACCGTCCATATATGAAAGAGCGTGCCTGGCATGAGGCACTGGCCTTCGAACCCAATATTGCCATTATCAAACTGGGTACCAACGATTCGAAGATAGAGAACTGGAGATACGGCAATGAGTATGGCCACGACCTGCAACAAATGGTCGATTCGCTCAGGGCATTGCCGTCTAAGCCGGCCATTTTCCTATGCAGTCCGATTCCCGCCGGCAAGCGATGGAACATTCAGGACAGCGTTATCGTGAACGAGATAACACCTATACTGAAGAAGTGCGCCAAGCGAAACAAGTTGGGTTTCATAGACCTGCACTCGGCATTCAGCAACAGCGACGGTCGCCAGATGCAGGAAGACAGCATCCATCCCACGGCGGAGGGTGCTGCTCAGATGGCGAAAATCATAGCCCCCTATATCAAAAAGTAAGCAGGTGGGATAGGAAAGCCTTGGCTTTCCGGTAGAAAACAATGATCCTCGGGCACTTCCGGCAATGGCGGAAAGCCCGAGGATCATTCGTGTTATTTGATGAGAAGCTTGTCGCTTCCGGCCGCCTTGAAGCTCATGTCGAGCCCCTTGACGCTGTGGGTGAGTGCCCCGAACGAGATGAAGTCGACCCCGGCCTTGGCGTAGGGAATCATCGTCTCGAACGTGATGCCACCGCTTGACTCGGTCTCGCAGCGCCCACCGACCAGCTCCACGGCCTTGCGCGTGTCTTCTGGAGTGAAGTTATCAAACATGATTCGGTCGCATCCCTCGGCCAAAGCCTCCTCCAATTCCTTGAAATTGCGCACCTCACATTCAATCTTCAGATCCTTGCCGTGGTCCTTGCAATACTGCTTGGCCCGCGAAATGGCATTGTGAACGCCGCCGCAGAAGTCGATATGATTGTCCTTCAAGAGTATCATGTCGAACAGACCGATGCGGTGATTCATGCCGCCGCCTATCTTCACGGCCTCTTTTTCGAGCATCCTCATGCCCGGAGTAGTCTTTCTTGTGTCAAGGACGCGGGTCTTGGTGCCGGCGTCTATCAGTGCCTGCTGATAGCGATGGGTCATGGTTGCGATGCCGCTCATGCGCTGCAGGATATTGAGCATGAGCCTTTCGGTCTGTAGAAGGCTCTGCTCTCGTCCCTTGACGCTCATCACAATGTCGCCCGGCATGACGTGGGCGCCATCCTCGATATATACTTCCACCTGAAGCTCCGGGTCGAAGCGGCGGAACACTTCCTTGGCTATCTTGATGCCTGCGAATATTCCTTCTTGCTTGATGAGGAGTTTACTTTCGCCCATCGCGTCCGCGGGGATGCAGCAAAGGGTAGTGTGGTCGCCGTCGCCGATATCTTCGCTGAAGGCGAGGTCTATGAGTCTATCGTTTAATTCGTCTACTGATAACATAGATTTTGGTGTTTGCTATTATAATATGGTATATGTTTTGGGATTACAGCCCCAGTTTCTTTGAGATTTCCAACATGCGGTTGATGGGGCGAACAGCCTTTGCGGCCACCTCTGGGCTCACCTCGATGGTGGGCCATTCGTATTTGAGGCAGTTGTAGAGCTTACGCATCGTGATAAGCTTCATGAAGTTGCACTCGTTGCAGGCGCACGTGCTGTCGTCGGGAGGAGCCGGAATAAACGTCTTCTGCGGGGCCTTCTTCTGCATCTCATGCAGTATGCCGCTCTCGGTGGCAACTATGAATTCCTGTGCTTCGTCGGCGATGCTGTATCTCAGCAGGGCCGCCGTGCTGCCCACTTTATCGGCCAGTTTCACCACCGGTCCCTTGCATTCGGGGTGTGCCAGAATCTTGGCGCCCGGATGTTCGGCCTTGAGTCGGAGAATCTTCTCTACCGAGAATTTCTCGTGTACGTGGCAGGCGCCATGCCAGAGGAGCATGTTCCGGCCCGTGAGGCTGTTGATATAGCCACCCAGATTCTCGTCCGGGCCGAAAATAATGGGTGTTTCCGGGGGAAACGACTCCACGATCTGGCGGGCGTTGCTGCTCGTCACCACCACATCGGTCACGGCTTTTGTGGCTGCCGTGGTGTTGACATAGCTGATCACTGTGTGCCCCGGATGGTCCTCGACAAACCGTTTGAACTCGTCGGCGGGACAACTTTCGGCCAGCGAGCACGACGCGTTGAGGTCGGGCACGAGCACCTTCTTCTCCGGGCAGAGTATTTTGTTGGTCTCTCCCATGAAGTGAACGCCACACATAACGATAATATCTGCATCGGTCTTGGCAGCTTTCTGGGCCAGCGCCAGGCTATCGCCCACGAAGTCGGCAATATCCTGCACCTCGCTCTCGGTGTAGTAGTGGGCCATGATCACGGCGTTTTTCTCCTTGCACATACGGCGTATTTCCGCCTTGATGTCAGTTCCTTCGGGTATCGGCTCGTCGATAAAGCCCTTGTCTTTCCATTTCTGTTCTACCATGATGATTGAGTTTTTAGAGTTATTCTTGGTCGTAGGCATGCTTCGGATAGTCTATGGTGTAGTGGAGTCCCCGACTTTCTTTGCGCTCGATGGCCTGCCGGGTGATGAGGTATCCCACGTTGATCATGTTGCGAAGCTCACAAATATCGCTCGTGGGCTTCACCCGCTTGAAGAGCTCCTCAGTCTCCTCGTATAGCAGGTCCAGGCGCTTCCACGCACGGTGCAGGCGCAAATCGCTGCGCACGATGCCCACATAGTTAGACATAATCTGGCCCACTTCCCGTTCGTCCTGGGCGATGAGCACCTTCTCCTCGTTGCTCATGGTGCCCTCGTCGTTCCATTCAGGCACGTCAGTATTGTAGTCATAACGGTCTATGGTCTGCACAGCGTGCTCGGCTGCCGACTTGGCATAGACCACGGCCTCGATGAGCGAGTTGCTCGCCAAGCGGTTGCCGCCATGCAATCCCGTACACGAACACTCGCCCACGGCATAGAGCCGGCTGATGGAACTCTGCCCGTTGAGGTCCACCTTGATGCCTCCACACATATAGTGGGCACTGGGACACACGGGAATATACTGCCGGGTGATGTCGATGCCGATAGACAGACACTTGGCATAGATGTGGGGGAAGTGCTTCTTGGTCTCCTCCGCGTCCTTATGGGTCACGTCGAGACACACATGGTTGAGGCCGTGGAGTTTCATCTCGCGGTCTATGGCGCGGGCCACAATGTCGCGTGGAGCCAATGAGAGTCGCTTGTCATACTTCTGCATAAACTCCTCGCCGTTGGGCAGACGCAGTATTCCGCCGTAGCCGCGCATGGCCTCGGTGATGAGGAATGCGGGGTGGGTCTCGGCCGGATTGTAGAGCACCGTGGGGTGGAACTGTACAAACTCCATGTCCTTCACCGTCCCCTTGGCACGATAGACCATAGCTATGCCGTCGCCCGTAGCTATGGTGGGGTTCGACGTGGTGGCATAGACCGCCCCCGTTCCGCCCGTTGCCATGAGTGTGATGCGGCTCAGAAAGGTGTCTATCTTCTGCGTGTCGGGGTCGAGGATATAGGCTCCATAGCACTCGATGTCGGGTGTCTTGCGCGTCACTTCGATGCCCAGATGGTGCTGAGTAATGATTTCTACCGCATAGTGATTCTCGAGAACGGTGATGTTTTTGTTCCTCCTCACAGCCGCCATCAGTCCGCGCTGAATCTCAAAACCAGTGTCGTCGGCATGGTGCAGGATGCGAAACTCACTGTGTCCGCCCTCGCGATGCAGGTCGAATGAGCCGTCTTCGCGCTTGTCGAAGTTCACACCCCACCTCACCAGGTCGTCGATGGCGGCGGGAGCATGGCGTACCACGTGCTCCACGGCGGCCGGGTCGGAGATATAGTCGCCCGCGATGATGGTGTCTTCAATATGTTTCTCAAAGTTGTCTACCTTAAGATTGGTCACCGATGCGATGCCGCCCTGTGCCTTAGCCGTGTTGGCTTCATCGAGCGTTGTCTTGCACACCAGGGCCACTTTGCCCTTTCCGCTGTTGGCCACCTTGAGGGCAAAGCTCATGCCTGCCACGCCACTGCCGATGATGAGAAAATCGAATTTGCGTATCATGTCTTATCAGAAATTAGCTCAACGTTATATATTTGCAAAATTACGAAAAACAATTCACACTCGCATTCATATCTCCAAGGTTTATTTCCAATATAGATTGTTTCTCATTAAATGACCTTGAATGCTGCGGATGGATGCTCCGTTTGGAAAGATTAACGTTTTCGAGTCACAATTGTTACCCTCTTATTTATACTATTTCTATTATCTTTGCCTCGACAATCAAAGGTTAATATTATGGCAAATCAAATGAAAGAACACCTCCCGCAGATAGAGATGCAGAAGATGGAGGAACTCTACAGGATAGAACAGCAGTATGAATCGGGCCAGCTCACCTTAGAGGAGGCGCGCCAGCAACTGGCCGAGAAGGTGGGCAAGCTGCGCCCTTACCACATCGCCTACATGGAGCAGACGCTCAAAGACTTCAGCGACGACGAGTGCATCCGGGTGGATATGCGGCAGACCATGCGCCTGCTCGACGGATTCATGGATAACAGCCGCCCCGAGTTGCCGGCCGATCACCCGCTACACCACTACTACGAGGAGAACGACGAGATGCGCCGACAGCTGCTCGCCGTGGAGGATTTGATGCAATATCCCATGATCAAGAACCAGTGGCTGGGCCTTTACGACCAGATAGGGCAGTATCCCATCCACTACAAGCGCAAGCAAAACCAGCTCTATCCCATGCTGGAGCGCAAGGGCTTCGACCGCCCCACGACCACCATGTGGAACTTCGACGACATCATCCGCGACGAGATACGCGAGGCCCAGCGGCTCTTGGAGGAGGGCGAGGAAGAGCCTTTCATGGCCCGCCAGCAGGTGCTCATAGACCACTGCCGCGACCTCATGGAGAAGGAAGAGACCATACTCTATCCCACGGCACTGGCCCTCATCACCCCCGAGGAGTTTGAAGACATGAAGTCAGGCGACCAGGAAATAGGCTTCGCCTTTATCGATGTGAAGCACGAGTCCCAGCCCGCGCAACCCTCAGCAGCCGCTCCTGCCGACGGATTTGCCAAGGACCTGCAGGCCCTTCTCAGCAAATACGGCTATACGGCGGGCGCTGCCGATGAGCTCGATGTGGCCACGGGCAAGCTCACGCTGGAGCAGATTAACCTCATCTACAAGCATCTTCCGGTGGACATCTCGTATGTAGACGAGAACGAGCTGGTGAAATTCTACTCCGATACCGACCATCGCGTGTTCCCGAGGTCTAAGAATGTGATAGGCCGCGAGGTGGTGAACTGCCATCCGCGCAAGAGCGTTCATGTGGTGAAAGAGATTATCGAGAAGTTCCGTTCGGGCGAGCAGAGCAAGGCAGAGTTCTGGATCAACAAGCCCGGCGTGTTCATCTATATCGTCTATGTGGCCGTGCGCGACGAGCAGGGCCGGTTCCGTGGTGTGCTCGAAATGATGCAGGACTGCACCCATATCCGCGAGATGCAGGGTTCGCAGACCCTCCTCAACTGGGCCGACGACCACCAAGTGGCCTCCGCCGAGGCTGCTCCGTCACCATCAGAGCCTGCTGCCGACGACGCCGATGAGGCCGAGGTGGACATGAATGCGGAGATGGAGATTACCGGAGCGACGCGCCTCAAAGACCTCTTCAAGCGCTATCCCAACTTGAAGAAAAACCTCATCGAGGCCGTTCCGAAGTTCAAGATGCTCAATTCCCCGCTGGGCAAGCTCATGCTTCAGCGTGCCACCATCAGCATGGCCGGTGAGCATTCGGGTCTCGGCGAGCAGGCCTTGATCAGCATCATCAAGGAGAACCTGAACTGATAGCCCATTCCCCGTTTTGAAATAACTACCTAATCGCCCGACGATTCGGTACTAATCGCGTTGCGAAAAGGTACTAATCGTCGGGCGATTAGGTAGTTTTCGTCATGGGGCAACATGGAGATGGTGGTGCGATGAAATATATTTTGCTTCTTGCTGGTGTGCAAATCGTTGATTGGTAATGATTTATTGATGTTTATGCCGCTATACTGCATTGATATTATGGCAGCCTCGGCTTGTCGCTTTTTGCCTTTGGCATGTTTTTTGCAAGGTGTTGGGCAGAAATAAACGAAATCATTATCAAACATGAAGAAAGGTAATATCGGGGTTACAACCGAGAACATTTTCCCCGTCATCAAAAAGTTTCTCTACTCAGACCATGAGATTTTCCTGCGCGAGATGGTGTCTAATGCTGTCGACGCCACGCAGAAACTGAAGACCCTCGCGCAGAAGGGCGACTTCAAAGGCGATATGGGCGACCTGAAGGTGACCATCGCCTTGGACAAGGATGCCAAGACGCTCACCATCAGCGACAATGGTATCGGCATGACCGCCGAGGAGATAGACAAGTATATCAACCAGATAGCCTTCTCGGGAGTAACCGATTTTCTCGATAAGTATAAGGACGAGGCCAATGCCATCATCGGCCATTTCGGACTGGGATTCTACTCCAGTTTCATGGTCTCCGACCAGGTGGACATCATCACACGAAGCTATCAGGACGGTGCGCAGGCCGTGAAATGGAGCTGCGACGGCTCACCCGAGTTTACGCTCGAAGATGCCGACAAGGCTGAGCGCGGTACCGACATCGTGCTTCATATCTCGGACGACTGCAAGGAATTTCTTGAGAAAGCCAAGATCGAGGAGCTGCTCAACAAGTATTGCAAGTTCATGGCCGTGCCCGTAGTATTCGGTAAGAAAACCGAATGGAAGGACGGCAAGCAGGTGGACACCGCCGAGGACAACGTCATCAACCATGTGGAGCCGCTGTGGACCAAGACTCCGTCGACCCTGAAAGACGAAGACTACAAGGAGTTCTACCGCACGCTTTATCCCATGCAGGACGAGCCGTTGTTCTGGATTCACCTCAATGTGGACTTCCCGTTCCACTTGACTGGTATTCTCTATTTCCCTCATGTTCAGAACAATATCGAGCTGCAGCGCAACAAGATTCAGCTCTATTGCAACCAGGTCTTTGTGACCGACCAGGTGGAAGGCATCGTGCCCGACTTCCTCACGCTGCTCCATGGCGTCATCGATTCGCCGGATATTCCGCTCAACGTGAGCCGCAGCTATCTGCAGAGCGATGCCAACGTGAAGAAAATCTCGACCTATATCACCAAGAAGGTGGCCGACAGGTTGCAGCAGATATTTAAGGCCGACCGTGCCGACTACGAGAAGAAGTGGGACGACCTGAAACTCTTTATCCACTACGGAATGCTCTCTCAGGAGGATTTCTACGACCGGGCGAAAGACTTTGCGCTCTTCAAGGACGTGGATGGAAAGTACTTTACTTACGAGGACTACCAGACATTGATCAAGGGCGAGCAGACAGACAAGGACGGAAATCTGGTGTATCTCTATGCCACCAACAAGGAAGACCAGTATGCCTATATCTCCAACGCTCAGGCCAAGGGATACAATGTGCTGCTGTTCGACGGCCAGTTGGACGTGCCTATGGTGAGCATGCTGGAGCAGAAGATAGAGAAGAGCCGCTTTACGCGGGTGGACTCTGATATCATCGACCGCCTCATCGTGAAGGAAGACGCCAGGAAGACCGAGCTCAGCGAGGCTGAACGTGACAACCTGTCAGAACTGTTCCGCTCGCAGATGCCGCAGATAGACAAGGCCAATTTCAACGTAGACATCGAGGCATTGGGTGAGCAGGCCACTCCGGTGATGATTACTCAGAACGAGTATATGCGCCGAATGAAGGAGATGAGCCACTTCCAGCCAGGCATGAGCTTCTATGGACAGATGCCCGATAGCTACAATGTGGTGCTCAATGCCGACCACAAGCTGGTGAAGACCGTGCTCGACGAGGCCACCAAGGCTACCGCCGAGACGCTGAAACCCATCGACGCCGAACTCAAGGGACTGCAGGCCCGTCTGGCCGCCTTGCGTCAGTCGCAGAGCAGCAAGAAGCCCGAGGAGGTGACCCAGGAGGAGAAAGACGATGTGGCGCAGACCGAGAAGGCTGTGAACGAGCAGCGCGACAAGAAGAATCAGGTGCTGGCCGGATATGCCGCCGACAACTCCATCGTGCATCAGCTCATCGACCTGGCCCTGCTGCAGAACGGCATGCTCAAGGGCGAAGCGCTCGATAAGTTCCTCAAACGGAGCATCGATTTGATCAAATAACTATTCCAAACATTTTCCCCGAAGAGGGATTGCAGCTGGCCTGAAGACCGGAGCGCATGGACCTTGGAGTCGTGTCGCGAAGGAGTGGGGCAGGGCTGCGGTCCCTCTTTTTTGTTGAAATTCCAATAAATGCTTGGAGAAGAGTCAAAATAGTTGTACTTTTGCTTGTTGCTATGCCGCCCGAACACAGGCTGCGCAGGGCACGACGATAACAGACTAACGATGACAAGAAAAGAAAGATACCACTATATCCTCGATTATTTCAGGGAGAACGCCCCGGTGGTAGGCACCGAACTCCATTTCGGGTCGGCCTTCCAGCTGCTCTGTGCCACCCTGCTTTCGGCCCAGTGCACCGACAAGCGCATCAACGAAGTGACGCCGGCGCTCTTCCAGCGCTACCCCACGGCAGAGGAGATGGCCAAGGCCGAGGCCGAAGAAGTGTTCGAATATGTGCGCTCGGTGAGCTATCCCAATGCCAAATCGCGCCATCTGGTGGACATGGCACGTATGATTGTGAGCGACTTCCACGGCGAAGTGCCCGATGATCCCAAGGATTTGGTGAAACTGCCCGGTGTGGGTCGCAAGACGGCCAACGTGTTGCAGGCCGTGTGGTTTGGCAAGGCCACGATGGCTGTAGACACCCATGTCTACAGAGTTTCCCACCGCTTGGGGCTGGTGCCGCGCACGGCCAACACGCCGCTGAAGGTGGAACAGCAACTCATGCGCGACATTCCGGCCGAGGATATCCCCAATGCCCACCACTGGCTGCTGCTCCATGGGCGGTATATCTGCCAGAGTGCGCGCCCCAAATGTGAACAATGTCCCTTCGATGCCATATGCCCCAAGCTGCTGGAAGGGAGTAAACTCGAATAAGATCATGGAAAAGAATATCATGTTGAAGTTCCTTGAACAACTGGCGGCCAGTAACAACCGCGAGTGGTTCAACGAGCATAAGGACCAATACCAGGCTGCCCGCGCCGAGTTCGACCGTATCATCGACCGGACCATCGAGGTCATAGGCACCTTCGATCCCACCGTTTCCCACCTGAAAGCCAAGGATTGCGTGTTTCGCATCTATAGGGATACCCGGTTTTCCAAAGACAAGTCGCCCTATAAGAACCATTTCGGTGCCTATATCTCCTCGCACGGACGGCAGGCCCTGCATGGCGGCTACTATATCCATGTGCAGCCCGGTCGTTGTCTCATCGGGGCTGGTGTCTACTGGCTTCCCACCAATATCCTGACCTCCGTGCGCAACGAAATCATGGGGAATATCGACGAGTGGCTGAAGTGTGTAGAGAATGGTGAGTTCGTGAAGAATTTCGGCTATGCCAACGATTCGGAGTGGACCGAGGAGCACACGGCGCCCAAGGGCTTCGGCATGCAGCACCTGAAGAAGGCGCCCAAGGATTTCCCCGCCGACTATGAGCACGTGAGATACCTGAAGATGAAGGACTACTGCGTGTGGCAGGTGGTGGCCGACGACTTCTACAACAGTGCCGACTGGACCAAAAAAATGGTGAAGCTCCTCAAGGTTGCCAAACCTATGATGGACTTCACCAATAGTGTTATCGACGATTACGAGTAGTGGTCTGCTCGTAATGCCGTTAGTGTGTGGCCTTCCACCAAGCGGTTTTCTGCCTGCCTTTGATGGCCACCGGATTGATGCTCGGGTCTGATATGGTTAGGCCCGAGTATTTTTTCACCTTTATATATACAGGCTCGCTGTAGGGATCAAGGTAAGAATAGAGCGTGTCGGTGTTGGCCTTCGACTTGACTACCTTAGCGAGCTGCGAGTGGAAATCGCTCAGCAGACTGGTGTTCTGGCAGAGTCGGTCGGCATAATCGCCCAGGTCGTAGAAGAGGGGCGTATTGAATCCGTCGAGCACCTGCAGGCTATCCACCAGCGAGTCGGCCAGCGTGTATCGGCTGTTGATATTCTTCATGATGCTGGCCAGCGTCTCCACCTGTCGGCAGTCGATGGCCGAGAGGGCGCCGTAAGGGTAGGCATAGGCGCTGTAGAACTTGTAGAAGGCCGACACTGTGTTGGCATACGAGGGAGTAGCCGTAGCCAATGAACTCCAGATGGTCTGGTAAGGCATGCCCAATGCCATGACTTCCGATGTGGAGCCAATGAGGAAATTGGTGGCGTTGCGCAACTCGTAGGCCGTCTCAATGTTAGCCATATAGCAGTCGTCGAAGAGCACAAACTGCATGGTGATGCCTGCATTCTGTATGCCTTCGGCCAGCGAAGTGATGTTGATGCCATAGTTGGCGTCCGACACACTGCCGAAGAAGCGCGTGGTGGGGTAGGCTCCCCAGGTGCCGTTGGCATAGGGAGAGGTCTTGGCCTGGGTGACATCGGTGGGCAGAATGGCCTGCCGTTTGGCCTGATAGGGGTAGTCGGTCCAGTCCTCCTTGTAGGTCCAGCCACAGCCGTGACAGCCTATGAGCATGGCATAGTTGAGCGCATAGGCGGTCGATTTCACGTCGTTGAGTATCTCGGTGATACCTGCGGCGGTGGTGTAGGTGTTGCCGGAATAGGTCTTGATGGGCGTATGGACAATGGTTCCGTTGCTATACGTCACCTCATAGAGGTCGGACTGACTGGCCGATTTGCTGATGAACACCACAAGCCTACCGCTCAATCCCTTGTCTTTCTTGATGGCCCCCTCGATGCTATCGAGGTTTTGTAGGAAGATGTCGTATAGTCCACGACTGCTCTGCGTGCCCGACCAAGGCATGAAAACGAGCATGGTCTGCTTGTTGATGGTAGTTACATCGGTAGTCTCGTCATGCCCACACGCCGTAAACGACAGCGTGGCCATGACGAGTATCAGTGTCAAATACAGGATTTTCTTCATGTTTATTTCTGCTTAAGCGCAGCCAGCGACTCCTTCAGTGAGGCGATTTTCTCCTCAGAGTCGCTCTGCTTCTTCCGCTCTCGAGCTACGACAGCTTCAGGAGCATGGGCCACGAAGTTTTCGTTGGAAAGCTTCTTCTTGATGCCGGCAAGGAATCCTTCAAGATGCTGGAGCTCTTTCTCCTGCTTCTCAATCTCTGCTTCGACGTCGATCAGATTGCCCACTGGCACGGCAAACTCGTCGGTGCCCACCATGAAGGCGCTGGCATCGGCAGCCTTGTCAGCTACCACGCTGATGGCGCTGAGGTTGGCCATCTTGGTGATGATGCAGTTGTAGGCCTCAAAACGGTTGCTTCCAGTGGCGTGGAGTTCGAGTTGTTCCTTCTGCGCAATGTTCTTCTGGTTGCGCACCATACGCACGCCAGATACCACCTGCTTCACGAGTTCAATGTCCTCGCAGAGCTTCTGCTCCTCGGCCGAAGGTGCGGCGAGGTCGAGCGTGGCCTTCATGATGCTCTCGCCCTGCTGGCGATCGAGGATGTGCTGCCACAGCTCTTCGGTGATGAAGGGCATGAAGGGATGGAGCATCTTCAGCAGAACGTCGAAGAAACGGAGTGTTGCCTCATAGCTCTCCTTGTCGATGGGCTTCCCGTATTCGGGCTTCACCATCTCCAGATACCAGCTGGAGAACTCGTCCCAGAAGAGGCGATAGACGGTCATCAGGGCCTCAGAGATGCGGTAACCCTTAAACTGTTCGTCCATCACAGCATAGGCTTCCTTGAGCTTGGCCTCAAACCAAGCCACGGCTTGCCTATTTTCTGCAGGCTGCTCCAGGTCGGCGGTCTCCCAGCCTTGCACCAGACGGAAGGCGTTCCAAATCTTGTTATTGAAGTTTCTTCCCTGCTCGCAGAGGCTCTCGTCGAACAGAATGTCGTTGCCTGCCGGTGCAGAGAGCATCATGCCCATGCGCACGCCGTCGGCACCAAACTTCTCGATGAGCATCAGAGGATCGGGTGAATTGCCGAGACTCTTGCTCATCTTGCGACCGAGTTTGTCGCGAACGATACCCGTAAAATATACGTGTTTGAAGGGGAAGGTGTGGCGATACTCATATCCTGCCATAATCATTCGGGCCACCCAGAAGAA
>DCJH01000037.1:0-6970 GCA_002317385.1 Prevotella sp. UBA1705
CCATCTCCTTCACTCCTCAACTCCCCCACCCGCCTCACCTCTTCAACCTATATCTCAGTGGCGAGATGGAGTCGTAGCGGCAGCCGCAGAGCAAGGCGAACTCATGAAGTGCCTGCTTGGGCGTGGTGATCTCCATGTGGGTGGTGACCCGATTGTCGGCAGCGACGGCAGCATCGACGTCGATCTGCACGTCGAGCGCCTTGCCCACCTCCTCGGCTGCGTCCCTGATGGGCGTATTGTCGAAGCTGAACTCATGAGTCTTGAGCGCCGCGGGCTGGGTCTGTTTCTTATGGCCGATGGTGCCATTGTCTACGTCTACCTGTTCGCCGGCAGTGAGTTCCACCGCCTGATGGCCCATGGACACCTGCACCCGACCGGTCTTCACCATCACGTGGCCATGGTCATCGTTGGTGGCATCGACGGTGAATGATGTGCCGAGCACATCTACCCGCAGGTCGCCGGCATCGACACGGAACGCCTGTCCGCTATGCTTGACATCGAAGAATGCCTTTCCCTGCAGTGCCACATGGCGCAGCTGGTCGCCGTCCTGCATACTGAAGTCGGCCGAAGCCAGCGGCGACAGCACCATCTGTGAGCCGTCGGGAAGCATGAATGTGGAGTCGTTCGTGCCATTGTTGGCATAGTGGCGGGTGCCGTCGGAGCTCATGAGGCGCGGGGCCCACAGCCCGATGCCCACCAGGAGCAGCAGCGAGGCAGCCACGGCCAGCACCGGATAGAGACGGCGCAACAGCGGCTTGCGACCAGGTTCGGCCAGGCGCGGCTCCACGTTCTGCCAGGCGCGGTCGGTGTCTACGGCCATCGCAGGAGCCTCGTCGGGCATATTTTCGAGTATCGACTCCACCTTGCGATACTCCTCTTCGTTGTCGGCCTTGTAGGCTTCTACGGCCATACGCTCGTCGGCAGAGAGGGGCTCACCAGAGAAATGGCGCGCCAAGATTTCGTCTATGTTATGCGAAGTATTCATATGCTTGCGGTTAGGAGGTGTGATAAAGTGAACAACAGGAACAACACGGGGTGCTCGGCGGCATACATCCGGATGATCTTGAAGGCCTTTCCTATATGGTTTTCCACGGTTTTCTCAGAGATATCAAGGGCTTCTGCAATCTCTTTGTATTTCATTTTCTGCAACTTACTCATCATGAAGACGTCGCGACACTTGGGCGGCATGGCGGCCAGGATGCTGTCGAGCATGGCCTGATAGTCGGTCTCACCCTCGTTGTCGGCGGGACTGTCGGCCAAGGCGATGGGGCTGTCGGCTATCGACACGGTCTCCATGCGCTGGCGCTGGCGCAGCAGGGTGATGCAGTTGTTGCGCACAGCCGTCTTCAGATAGGCTGCGAGCTCGGCCTCGGGCAGATCGTCCTTGCCCCGATTCCATACGGCCACAAACAGGTCTTGCACCACATCCTCACAGTCGTCTGCATCCGAAATATATCCGCGTGCTATCTGACATAGCACGGGATAATATTTCTGAAACGTCTCTCTGAATTGGATTTTACGCGTCGTCTCCATGAGTGTTGTTGGTTATCTTTCTGTGTTTAGAATTTCAGGCTGACTCCTGCGGTGAGGAATCCCTTGGTGCCCACGCCGGCTTCGAGGAATCCGCCGATATGGTCGTTGCCCACACGAACGGCGATGGGGTTCACCTGGAAAGCGAAGTCGGTAGTGGTGCGGCCCTTGGTGTCGGCGTGAGCCTTACCTGCCTCGGTGAGTCCCTTCTCCTTGATGTTGGTCAGGTCGATACCAGCGGCCACCGATCCGTAGAGCTCCACGATACCCTTGCGGTAGTAAGTCAACTCGGCCACGGGCATCACGATGAAGTTGAGCTGTGTTTCCTTGATGTCCTTCTGCTTGCTCTCAGCATAGTCGTACTTGCTCGACACGGAGGCAAACCCCAGGTCAAGACCCACGCGGAAGCGGTTGATGCCATAGCGATAGCCCAGACCGAAGACGCCGGTACCCGTCTGATCCTGACGCCCGGTGCCCACGAGGGCGTCGCCTATGCCCATGCCCCAGAAGCTTGCCGTGCTGAGCGTGAGTCCGTCGCTATAGCCGATGCGGAACTCGTTGCGCTGACTGGATGAATACTTGCTGCTCGACTGAGCATGCATCTGGCCCAAGCCAGCTACCAAACACAAAGATAATGCAAAAAGTTTGATTTTCATTGTCTAACTATTTAATTATTACTCTTTTTCTGATTTCGGGGCTCTCTTGGGCCCCTTTCTGCCTACATAACCACTGACAGGATGGAAACCCCTACTTCAAAAATTATAAAAATTACGGATTGGCCTACCTTTTTCTTGGAGGGTTCGGATTTTGGCATTATATTTGCCAATGGAAACATATCAACGGCCTGGGCCTCCTGAAAACAGGGCCTCCTCGCAGGGGCTTTGCGATAACTACCTTTTCGCCTCGCGATTAGTACCTTATCGCATCACGATTAGGTAGTAATCGTCGCACGATTAGGTACTAATCCCCAGAGGGGTAATATCCAGCGGCTCGGGCACCAATTATTAATAGGTATTAAGCAGTCCGTGGAGCACGGATGCAAGAGATTAAAAATGGAAACAATAAAAGACAAGAAATTCGGAGGTGAGCGTCCTCTGTTCGGCATCAAGAACGTCGACCTCGACAACATCGAGATTGTAGACGGTGAGTCGGGAATCAAGTGTTGCGAGAACCTCACGTGCAATAACTCGCGCTTCTACGGCAAATACCCCTGGTGGCACGTAGACCACAGCGTCATCACCGACTGCTATTTTGCCCCCGGAAGCCGCTCGGCCATCTGGTATAGCAACGATATGGTGATGCGCAACTCGGTGATAGACGGCCCGAAGTTCTTCCGCGAGATGAAGGGTCTGGAGCTGGAGAACGTGAAGATAACCGATGCCGACGAGACCTTCTGGAAGGTGGACGGACTGAAACTGAAGAATGTGGAGCTGCACGAAGGCACCTATCCCTTCATGTTCTCGAAGAATATCTATGTGGACGGACTGGTGAGCGATGCGAAATATGTGTTCCAATACTGCCAGAATGTCGAGGTACACAACGCGAAGATCACCACCAAGGACTCGTTCTGGGAGTGTGACAACGTGGCAGTCTACGACTCGGAGCTCGACGGCGAATACCTGGCCTGGCACTCTACCAACGTGAAACTGGTGCGCTGCCATATCTCGGGCGAGCAGCCGCTGTGCTATATGGACCACGTGACGCTCATCGATTGCACCTTCGATGCGGAGTGCGACCGCGCCTTTGAGGACTGCACCAACATCGACGCCAATATCCAGGGCACCATCACCAATATCAAGAATCCCATCTCCGGCAAGATTGTGGCCGATAAGGTAGGCTCCATCACCTACGACGAGTTTGCCAAAGGCCATGACTGCGTGATCGAGGAACGCGCCTGAGCGGGCGCCCCTCTGCCGCAGGCAAGAGCCTGATGGGAGACCGAACGAAACCCCATCCGTGGGCTGCTGCCCCGCAACAGCCCACTATTTTTCACCCCCTGTAAACCTTTTATCCCTATGCAAGACTTCGACAAGATTATCGATCGCCGACATTCCGGCTCCTACAAATGGGACGCCGTGGCCGAGGACGTGCTGCCCCTGTGGGTGGCCGACATGGACTTCGAGGTGGCTCCGGCCATCAAGCGCGCACTGGCCGAGCGCGTGGAGCACGGCATCTACGGCTACACCCAGGTGGACGACAGCTACTATGAGGCCATCGTCTCGTGGTTCCAGCGCCGCCACAACTGGACCATCCAGCGCGACTGGATGCTATATACCACCGGTGTGGTGCCCGCCATCAGTTGCACCATCAAGGCTCTCACGCTGCCGGGCGAGAAGGTGCTGGTGCAGACACCGGTCTACAACTGCTTTTTCTCCAGCATCCGCAATCAGGGATGCCAGATAGAGGAGAACGAGCTCGTGCGCGAGGGCGATACCTACCGCGTGAACTGGGACGACTTTGAGGCCCGCTGCGCCGACGAGAAGGTGACGGTGTTCCTGCTCTGCAATCCCCACAATCCCGCCGGACGCGTGTGGACACGGGCCGAGCTCGAACGCATGGGAGCTATCTGCAAGAAGCACCATGTGCACGTGGTGAGCGACGAGATACACTGCGAACTGGTGATGCCAGGCTATGCCTACACGCCGTTTGCAGCCGTGAACGAGGTGAACCGCGACATCAGTGTCACCTTCAACTCGCCGTCGAAGAACTTCAACATCGCCGGACTTCAGATAGCCAACATTGTTTGTAGCGACGAGGAGACGCGCCGACGCATAGACCGCGTAATCAATATCTACGAGGTGTGCGACGTCAATCCTTTCGGCCCCATCGCCCTCAAGGCGGCTTACAACGAGAGCGAGCAATGGCTCGACGGCCTGAACCGCTATCTCTGGGACAACTATCAGCTGGTGAAGCACGACTTTGCCGCACGGCTGCCCAAGGCAGAAGTAATCAAGTTGGAGGGCACCTATCTGGCCTGGGTGGACATTTCGGCGCTCGGACTGTCGGCCGACGAGGCCACGGAGAAGTTGCTCCACGAGGGCAAGGTCTATGTGAGCAGTGGCACACTCTATGGTGCCAAGGCCGGCCGCAACTATCTGCGTCTCAACCTGGCCTGCCCCCGCTCGGTGCTGCAGCAGGCCCTCGACCGCATCGTCGAGGTGCTGGGCTGACGGAATGATGATTGAGAAACAAGGGAAGCGGGCACTCGCCGACTTCCCACAACGATACAAACGCATCAAGGGCAGACTTGACGGTCTGCCCTTGATGTATATAGATGTGAGGCCTCAGCCTACAATAGCCGGATGTTTCGGAGTATCTTCTCGGTGGCTCCGGCACGGCTTTTCACAAACTTTCCAGCCGCCTCGCCACTCTTTTGCAGGAAGTTGGCATCAAAGTCGAAGCGGTGCATGAGCGAAGTGAACTCTGGATAGTCCTTGATTTCAAATCCGCCCTCGGCCAGTTTCAGTCCCTGCGCCTCCTGGAAATGCTGGTTGTTGGGACCGAAAATCACAGGAATATCCCATACGGCAGCCTCCAACACATTGTGGATGCCTACGCCGAAGCCACCGCCCACGTAGGAAACCGTGCCATAATGGTAGATGCTCGACAGCAGGCCGAAGCAGTCGATGATGAGGCATTGGGCATCGCGCACGTTGTCTTCGGTGGCCTCCGAATAGCGCACAGCACGGCCCTGGAGCTTCGAAAGAATCTCTTTCAGATGGTCTTCGCCGATGACATGCGGGGCGATGATGAGCTTCCAGTCCTGGTGTATGTTGAAATATTGGATGAAAATATCCTCATCCGGCGGCCACGATGAGCCGGCCACAAACACCTTCGGCTGGTCATTGCCCACGAAAGCCTCTACCAACGGCAGCTGTTTGCTGGCCTCCTTGATCTGCAACACGCGGTCGAAACGGGTGTCGCCCGTTATCGTCACGTTGTCGATACCTATCGTGTGGAGCAGCGACAGGCTCTGCTCGTTCTGCACAAAGAAATGGGTAAAACACCTGAGCACCTGCGTATAGCGGCGAGCATACCATTTGAAGAACACCTGGTCGGGGCGGAATATGCTCGACACGCTGTAGGTGGGCACGCCCCGATGCTTCATGATGTGGAGGTAGTTGTACCAGAACTCATACTTGATAAACAGCGCCATGACCGGCCTCACGGTGCGCAGGAACCGGCGGGCATTGCGTATCGTGTCTAACGGGAGGTAGCAGATGACGTCTGCCCCCTCGTAGTTCTTCCTCACTTCGTAGCCCGAAGGAGAGAAGAATGTGAGCAGAATCTTGTATTCGGGATGCTCCTTGCGTATGCGTTCCATGAGTGGCCGTCCTTGCTCAAACTCGCCCAAGGAGGCTGCATGAAACCAAATATATTGGGCCTGCGGGTCCACTTTCTCGTCCAAAATGCGGAAAGCGTCGCGCTCACCCAGCCTCATCTTCTTCACTTTCTCACTGAAGAAGCTGGCCACCCACACCCCGAAGGCGTAGAGATATATAACGATCTGGTACATATTGAGAGCCTTGCAATCGTGTTTTTCTACCTGGAGATGGTCTCCCTGCAGCCTTATTGCGCTGCAGGAAGCACCTCGATGGCCTTCTTCAGGCGGCGGAGGGTCTCCTCCTTGCCGAGGAATGCCGTGATGTCGAACATGCCAGGGCCCTTGCCAATGCCCACCAACGCGAGGCGCAGGGCATTCATCACGTCGCCCAGCTTGTAGCCCTTGTCGGCCACCCACTGCTCCACGATGGGTTCCTGGCCCTCGATAGAGAAGTCGTCGATGCCCTTGAGCACGTCGTAAAGCTCCGTCATCTGCAGGGTAGAATAGTCTTTCCAGCGTTTCTTCACAGTCTTCTCATCATATTCCGTGGGGGCGATGAAGAAGAAAGAGCACAGCGGCCATAGCTCCTTGACGAAGCTCACGCGGTCTTTCATCATGTGGACCACGAGCTTCACGCGGTCGAACGACTCGTCCACGCCGTTGTTGGCGACGATCGGTGCGAACTCGCGGGCAATCTCGTCGTCGGTCTTCCGGAGGATGTACTCATGGTTAAACCATGCGCCTTTCTGGTAGTCGAACTTGGCTCCGCTCTTCGAACACTTGGCGATGTCGAAGGTTTTGACCAACTCTTCAAGGCTGAACAGCTCCTGCTCGGTGCCGGGATTCCAGCCCAGAAGGGCCAGGAAGTTGACCACTGCCTCAGGGAAATAGCCGCTCTCACGATAGCCTGAGCTCACCTCGCCGCTCTTGGGGTCGTGCCACTCCAGCGGGAACACGGGGAAACCGAGCCTATCGCCGTCGCGTTTGGATAGTTTTCCCTTGCCCTCGGGCTTGAGTAGCAGGGGCAGATGGGCAAAGCGCGGCATGGTGTCTTGCCATCCGAAGGCCTCGTAGAGCAGCACATGGAGGGGCGCACTGGGCAGCCACTCCTCGCCG
>DCJH01000037.1:6999-22647 GCA_002317385.1 Prevotella sp. UBA1705
TTTGTAGAGCACCTTGTCGTCGAGGATGTCGCTTTTCACGCGCACATCGCCGCGAATCATATCGTTGACATGGATTTCCTGGCCCAGCTCCACCTTGAACCGAACCGTATATTGTGCGCCCTCGGCCAGCAGTTGCTCCCACTCGCGGCGCTCCAAGGCCAGCGAATTGCGCATCTGCATACGGGTAGAAGCATCATATTGGAAGTTCTGCACCTCCTCGCGCTTGTGCTCCAACTCCTCGGGCGTGTCGAAAGCATAGTATGCCTTGCCGGCGTCGAGCAGCTGCTTCACATACTCTTTGTAGATGTCGCGACGCTCGCTCTGGCGGTATGGACCATGGTTTCCGCCGAAGCTCACCCCCTCGTCGAACTGAATGCCCAGCCAACGGAATGATTCCAGGATATACTCTTCGGCCCCGGGCACGAACCGATGAGAGTCGGTATCCTCAATGCGGAATACCAAATCGCCACCGTGCTGGCGGGCAAAGAGATAGTTGAAAAGTGCGGTTCGCACGCCGCCGATATGCAAAGGACCTGTAGGACTGGGTGCAAAGCGCACCCGTACTTTTCTTTCTGACATGCTATAAAATCTTATTTTGTGCAAAATTAATACATTTTTTCGATTATACGCTGATTTTTTCGTATTTTCGCAGAGTAATACATTTGATAAGAACAGCTCATGAGCATCATCGAACATATTAATAAAAAGGAAGAAAGCCACTGGCGGAACATTCTGACTCGCATCGTTCTCGTCATACTTACCACCTTCCTCATCGTTTGGTTCATGCCCAGAAACGAAGGCAAACGGTTTGCCTACGAGGTGGGAGAACCATGGCATTACGGCACCGTCATTGCCAAATACGACTTCCCTATCTACAAGACTGAGGAGGCTTTGGCTAAGGAAAAAGACTCCCTGCTCAGCCAGTTCCAGCCCTATTTCAACTATGATCATGGGGTGGAAACGCACAATATCGAGAAGTTTCGCAAGGACTTCGCCGGCGGATTGCCCAAACTTCCGGCATCCTTCGAGCCGATTATCATCGACCGTCTGCACCGCCTCTATCAGGCTGGAATTATGGAAACGCCCAACTATAACAGCATTTCGAGCAGCGATACCACAGCGCTCGTGCGTGTTATCTTTGGTAAAAACGCAGAGAGTATATTCATCAACTGCGTGTTTTCCACCATGTCGGCCTATGAACAGCTGCTCAACGACGAGGCCCTTGCGGGCGAACGCACCGCGCTGCAGCGCCTCAACCTCAACAATTACATAGAACCTAACCTCATCTACGATAAGGAAAGGTCGGAGACTGCACGCAACGATCTGCTCAGTGGAATATCTCCTGCCAGCGGCATGGTGATGAGCGGGCAGAAGATTATCAGCGTGGGCGACATGGTCAACGACTATAACTACCGAGTGCTGAACTCACTGGAGAAGGAGATGGAGCGCCGAAGCGCATCGGAAACTCAGCTTACCAATATGTTTATTGGTAACACGCTCTATGTCTTTATCCTCGTTCTCACCTTCACGGTATACCTTGCCCTGTTCCGCAAAGACTATTTCAACAAGCCCCGAAGCATAGCCATGGTCTATACGCTCATCACGATTTTCCCCATCCTGGTGTCGTTAATGATGGAGCATAGCTACTTCAACTTTAGTGTCTATATCCTGCCATTTGCCTTCGTTCCGGTATTTGTGCGCGTGTTTATGGACTCCCGGACGGCCTTCGTCTCCCACATGATCATGGTGCTTATCTGTGCTGCGGCGGTGAGATACCAGTTTGAATTTATCTTCGTGCAGACCGTGGCGGGCCTCGTAGCCATCTATTCGCTACGCGAAATGTCATCCAGGGCCCAGGTGTTCAAGACTGCACTCATGGTGTTTGTGGCCATGAGTATCACCTATTTCACACTGAAACTCATGCAGAGCGGCGAGGAATTCAACCTCGATGCCAGCATATACTATCACTTCCTGATAAACGGAGTGCTGATGTTGCTGGCCTATCCGTTGATGTATCTCATCGAGAAGGCCTTCGGATTCATATCGATGATCACACTCATCGAGCTGTCGAACACCAACCGCGGACTGCTGCGCAACCTGAGCGAAGTGGCTCCCGGCACCTTCCAGCACTCCATTACGGTGGGTAATCTGGCCTCGGAGATTGCCAATAAGATAGGTGCCAACAGTACTCTTGTGCGTACCGGCGCACTCTATCACGATATTGGAAAGATGATCAATCCAGTGTTTTTCACTGAGAATCAGCAGGGAGGCATCAACCCACACGATAACCTTACCGACAAGGAGAGTGCCAAAATCATCATCGAGCACGTGCCCAATGGCGTGAAACTGGCTGAGGAAGCCAATCTCCCCGTGGCCATCTGCGACTTCATCCGCACCCACCACGGTCGCGGATTGGCCAAGTATTTCTACATCAACTACCAGAATGAGCACCCCGACGAGGTAGTAGACAAGGAGCTTTTCACCTACCCCGGCCCCAATCCCTACACCCTGGAGCAGGCTATACTGATGATGGCAGACTCGTGTGAAGCGGCCTCCCACTCGCTCAAGGACTATAGCGAGGAGAATATCACAAACCTTGTGAACAACCTCATTGACCAGCGCGTGGCCGAAGGTTGCTTCAAGGAGTGCAAGATAACATTCTATGATATATCCGTCGCCAAGCAGGTTTTGATAGACCGCCTCAAGGCCATCTACCACACCCGCATACAGTATCCAGCCAGCAACAAGTAGGTTGGACTTCTGCCATGCGCCCTCCACTCCTATAATATATATAGGTATGGAGGGCGCATTGTTAGTCCCAAATTTCCGTTCTATTATCCCATTTCAAACTTTTCGACCCCTTTTCCGGTTCAAAACAGACCGAAAAAGGGGTAAAATGCTGCACAAACCATGGCATTTGTGCAGCAAAACGGCATTTCTTAGTTAACGTAGTTTAAATAAAAGACCAATTTAAGCGACATTTAGAACACTAATATTACCTTTGCAGCCAATATTTTTACAAGTTTTTAAGATGACGAAGTTAAAATTTGCTTTCGTAGCCATGGCTATGACCGCAGCACAGGCTACATTTGCAGGTGGCCTGCTCACCAACACCAATCAGAACGTAGCTTTCAACCGCCACTTCTCCCGTGATGGGGTCATTGGCATTGACGGCGTTTACTTCAACCCGGCCGGCGTGGCCTTCCTGGGTCAGGGTTCACACATCTCGCTCAACTGGCAGACCGTAATCCAGACCCGAACCATCAAGAACGAATACCCACTCTTTGGCAACAATGTCAACAACTCGGGCATCCAGCGCACCTTCCAAGGCAAGGCTTTTGCCCCCGTGCTCCCCTCCATACAGTATGCCTACAACTGGAAAAACTTCTCTTTCCAAACTAACTTCGCCGTAGGCGGAGGTGGCGGCAAGTGCACCTTCGACGATGGGCTGGGTAGTTTCGAGCGCATTGTATCAGAGACTGCGCTTGCAGCCAGCGGTCTGGCCCGTGCCATCGACGCCGTGGCTGTGCCCGGAAAGCAAATGTTCAGCAGCGATGCTTACTTCGGTTCCACTGGCAAATACTCCTTCAACAGCTATATGCGGGGCCGCCAGTACTACTATGGCCTGTCGCTCGGTGCTGCCTACAAGGTGAATCCTAACCTCAGCGTGTTTGCCGGCGTGCGCGGAGTATATGCTTTGACCAACTACTATGGCTATGTGCGCGATATCAAGGTGGGCAGCGTGCCTCTCTACCAGATGCTCGATCCTACGAAGACCAACTCCGCCGATATCGAACTCAACTGCGACCAGAGCGGCACAGGATTCACTCCTATCCTCAGCGTTGACTACAAGACCGGGCGCTGGAACGTCGCTGCGAAATATGAATTCAAGACTCGCATCCGCCTGAAGAATAAGTCGGTGAACCAGGCTCCGAGCATTGGCAACCTGCCCGCCAACCTTGGTGCCGCCCTGGTGAAGGCCGGTGTGTCGCCTCAGAACGCCAATGCCATCCTCACCGCTCCCTCCGTACTGGGTACGATGCAGGCCATCAAAGAGCGCTTCGACGCCGAGCTTGGTGAGGCCACAGGCGAGTTTGAAGACGGCAAGAAGGTGCCTGGCGACATCCCTGCCCTGCTCACCGTGGGCGTGGGCTATAATCCCATCGACCCCTTGCGCGTGAATGTGGGCTTCCACTACTACTGGGACAAGCAGGCCGAAGCCTACAACCATCGTGAGAAACTGCTCAAGCGCGGCACCATGGAGATGAATGCGGGCGTGGAATACGATGCCAGCAAGCTCGTCACCGTGAGCGCAGGATGGCAGAATACCAACTACGGACTCACCCCGGAATATATGAACGACAAGTCGTTTGTGGTGAGCTCCAACTCGGTCGGCGCAGGCGTTTGCCTCCATCTGACCAAGAAAATGAACCTCAACCTTGCTTATTTCTGTACTTTATATGGTCATGAGAAGACCAGTGAAACAGCACTCGGCGGAGAATACAAAGCCGACTA
This sequence comes from Prevotella sp. UBA1705, assembly GCA_002317385.1. Classification (GTDB taxonomy): domain Bacteria; phylum Bacteroidota; class Bacteroidia; order Bacteroidales; family Bacteroidaceae; genus Prevotella. Next base: position 11,515 of record DCJH01000037.1, read on the forward strand.
TACCCGCACCAACCACGTGTTTGGAGCTGGTCTCGATATTGACTTCTAATCTAATATCAGGATAACATACCTCACCGACCATCTGGTCGGAACGAATTCGCCTTCAAGAGAAAGCCTCCGGAAGTATTGTTTGATACTTTCGGGGGCTTCTTAGTTCTATCCATTGCCCTCCCGCGGGGCTTCCTTTGCCATTCACCATGGTTTGAACGAGATAGAAACGGGAGAGTGACCAGTGGTTTTTAGCGTAAGTTTTTGTTGAAACCACAGATGCCACGGATGGTACAGATAAATAGAATAATATCTTTCGTGACATCCGTGGTTAACTACGATCAGCAATGTATAAAAGCAAAAAAAAACGGGTATCCTATTTTCGAGAAGGATAGCAAACGAGGAATGTCCCGTGGTTTTCAGTGTAAGTTTTTGTTGAAACCACGGATGGCACGGATGGCACAGATGAAGAGAAGGCCCTTCACCACTGATTCCACCAAGCCGCAAGCGGCGATGGATGGCACGGATGTTTTATGCTCCATCCGGACTGAAATAAAAGCGAAAAATAGTAATTGAATCACTCAAATCATTCTTGTTGCCCACGTCTTCCCGGTATATCATCTGTGCCATCCGTCGCCGCTTGCGGCTTCGTGGAATCAGTGGTGAAGGAGACCAATATCATTCGTGACATCCGTAACATCCGTGGTTAACTACGATCAGCAATGTATAAAAGCAAGAAAAAACGGGTGTCCTATTTTCGAGAAGGATAGCAAACGAGGAATGGCCCGTGGTTTTCAGTGTAAGTTTTTGTTGAAACCACGGATGACACGGATGGCACAGATGAAGAGAATAATATGATTTGTGAAATCCGTGGCATCCGTGGTTAATAGTAATCGAGGGCTTGAAAGCGGAAGAAAGGTAGGGTGAGGCCCGATCGCCACCCTCTACAACGGGTCGACATCATAGTAGATGAGGAGCGATTTGTAGCAGGGTTGCTGCATCATCTGGGCCTGCACACGACGCAGGACGGCTCTCACCTCGCGCTGGTTAATGCCATTCTCCAGTTTGATCACCATCTTGCGGATGCTCATGGTCTTCACCCTCGCCACCGCAGGCTTATCGGGTCCGAGCACGCGCTCGCCGAGCTGACGGCGCAACAGCGCCCCCATTTCCTGAGCGGCAGTCTCTACGGTGGACTCCTGCTTGTGCTTCAGGAACACGTAGACAAGATGGAAGAACGGCGGATAGTGAAACAACTGTCGCTCCGCCAGCAGGTCATCGTAGAATCCCTGATAGTCGTGGCGCACCACTTGCTGCACCACCGGCAGGTCGGCGCTCTTGGTCTGGAGAATCACCAACCCCCGCTTGCCCTTGCGCCCGGCCCGTCCGCTCACCTGACTCATCATCATAAACGCATGTTCGTAGGCCCTGAAGTCGGGATAATTGAGCATGGAGTCGGCGTCGAGGATGCCCACCACGGCCACCCGTTCGAAGTCGAGGCCCTTGCTGATCATCTGAGTTCCCACCAGCACATTGGTCTTGCCACGCCCAAAATCGCCGATGATGCGCTCGTAGGCATTGCGTGTGCGCGTGGTGTCGAGGTCCATGCGGGCCACGCGGGCCTCGGGAAATATGTCGCTGAGAATATCCTCTATCTTCTCCGTGCCGTAGCCGCGGCCGGTGAGGTCGGTATTGCCGCAGCAGGGACAAGCCTCGGGCACCGAGTAGGTGTAGCCGCAATAGTGGCACGTGAGCAGGTTGAGGCGCTTGTGAAACGTGAGCGACACGTCGCAGTTCTTGCACTTGGGCACCCATCCGCACACCTTGCACTCGATCATCGGGGCAAATCCACGCCGGTTCTGAAAGAGGATTACCTGCTTGTCTTGGGCCAAAGCCTCACGGATGGCCGCCAACAACGGCGGTGAGAACGGGCCCGACATCATCTTGCGCCGGCGCAGATCCTTCACATCGACCACCCTCACTTCGGGCAGTTCAATGCCCTGATAGCGCGTCTTGAGCTCCACCAAGCCATACTTGCCCGTCTGTGCATTATAGTAGCTTTCCATCGAAGGCGTGGCCGTGCCCAGCACGGTCTTGGCCCCGGTCATCTGCGCCAGCACGATGGCGGCGCTGCGCGCGTGATAGCGCGGCGACGGGTCCTGCTGCTTGAAGGAGCTCTCGTGCTCCTCGTCGACGATGACCAGTCCGAGCCGCTGGAACGGCAGGAACACCGCCGAACGGGCACCGAGTATCACGTCGTAGGGGTGGCCGGAGAGCTGTTTCTGCCACATTTCCACGCGTTCGGCATCGCTGTATTTACTGTGATAGATGCCCAGGCGGTCGCCAAACACCCGTTGCAGGCGCGAAGTGATTTGCACCGTGAGGGCAATCTCGGGCAGGAGATAGAGCACCTGCCTGTGTTCCTCTATCGCTTTGGCGATGAGATGGATGTAGAGCTCGGTCTTTCCGCTCGACGTCACGCCGTGGAGCAGCACCACATTCCGTTTCATCTGCTGCATGAGCAGGTGGTTGTAGGCATCCTGCTGGGCCTGACTGAGGGGCTTGATGAGCTCCGGGCGGTAGTCGCCACCGCTGTTGAGCCGCCCCACCTCACGCTCATAGGTATAGAGCAACTTGCGATCGCAGAGCGACTTGACGATAGCCATCGTGCAATGGCTCTCGTTCACGAGTTCCTCGCGGGTTATCTCCACGATGTCGGCCGTAGGACGGTCGCCCTCCACAGAGTCCCAATGGGTGAGCGCCAGGAAGGTGGTGAACACCTTCTGCTGCTTCGCAGCTCGGCTCATGGTGTCGAGCGCAATGTGCAGCGCCTGCGCGTTGCGATAGTTTTCGCACAGCCCGACACATGTTTCGGTCTTCGCCCGGAATCCCTCCTCACGCTTCAGGCCCGACGGCAGCGCCGCCTTGAAGATGTCGCCCAGCGGAGACATGTAGTAGTCGCTCATCCATTGCCACAGCCGCATCTGCGTGGGCAGCAGCATGGGAGCCGCGTCGAGCACGGCAATCACCATCTTCACCTGTCCTGCCTGCAGCCCTTCCGCGGTGTCGTGGGCCGGTCCGGCGCATATCGCGGTATAGGTCTTGCTCTTGCCCAGCGGCACGAGCACGCGCACGCCCATAGCCACCCGCGCGGCCATCTCGTCGGATAGCGCGTAGGTGAAGGTTCCATCCAAGGGCAAGGGCAATATGACGTCTACATACTTCATAGCAAGTGAATGCAAAGTAAGCGAAAAGAAACGAGACGGCAAAACGTCGTTCGTCGATTTAACATTTGCTTAACGCCGGGGCCGCACCATGCAGCGCCCGACAAGGGCCTATTCCATGGGGTTGAAATTAGGTAGTAATCGCCTCACGATTACTACCTAATCGTCGTGCGTTTAGTACCTTTTCGCCCAACGATTACTACCTTCTTTCAATCCCATGCCAATCTCTCTCGCCTCGCACTACCCTAAGCCTCACTCTCCTTGGCCAAGTGATACTTGCCCTTATCGACAAACATCATGGCTTTCTGCTCATCGGCAATCAGGTTGATATAGCGCTCATACTCTCTCAACACGTCTACAATAATCTCCTTTTTCCCAAGATATTGAATATTGTTTCCCGTCCGGCCATCGCTGTAGTAGGTCACCGGCACATACTGCTGATTATGGTCTACGTCGGGCGTATTGTCATCATCGATGAGATAATCAGAGATATTCAGTCGCTCTGTCGTCACTCCATACCTGAAATTGCGCACCCTGTCGTGAGCAATCTGCAACTCCATGGAAAGGGCGCCACGCTGTCCATGCAGTATCTGGGCATCGATGCCGTTCTTCGCCAGCTCGCCGCTCAGCTCCTCGAAAGCCGGCGCCACCTTGTCGTGGAAGAAGCGCTGGATGTCGGTTTTCTGCGAAAAGGTGAGTATCTGTTCCAGTCTTTCCTGCCATCGGCTGCCGTCCCAGTTTTTGCTTCCGTAGGGAATCTTGATGCTATAATACAACACATCGGTGTGGACGGCCTTGAGCAGACAGAAGCATAGCACCAGCATGATGAGCCCGAACGGCAGGGCTGCAACCAGCGTCATGGTCTGCAGCGACTTCAATCCTCCGGCATAGAGCATGGCTATGGATATCAGGGCAAGCAGCACGCCCCAGAACGCATTCTGCCACGAAGGGGTGTTGGGCTTGTTGTGAGAGGATATGCTGTTCATCACCAGGATGCCGGAATCGGCAGAAGTGACGAAAAAGACGGCAATCATCATCAGTCCCAGCACACACAAAGGAGTGCCCAGAGGGAACTGTTCGAAGAACGTGAACAGCAGAATATCGGGTTGGGCTGCAAGCGCCGACAGCGCGCCATGTGCCCAATGACGGTCTATATAGATGGCTCCGTTGCCAAAGACGGTCATCCACAGGAAGATGAAGAGCGACGGAACCAGCAGCACCGCTATGACATACTCGCGTATGGTGCGCCCCTTGGATATGCGGGCTATGAACAATCCGACAAACGGCGCCCAGCTGATCCACCATGCCCAATACATCACTGTCCAGCTGGTGAACCATCCGCGCCCCGCTATCTCAAAGGCGAAGGTATTGAACGTGAGGTCGGCAAGGCGATTGATATAATAGCCCACGCCCTCGCTGAATGCGCTCAAAAGGAACGTGGTGGGACCCAAAACGAGCACAAACAGCATGAGCAGCACCGCCAACGCCAGGTTTATCTCGCTCAACCGCTTCACGCCCTTGTTCATTCCTGCCACGGCCGAGCTCACAGCCACGCCGCTCACAACAATGATAATGAGGCTCTGAAACTGGAAACTCGACTCGCCGAGTACTCCCAGGTGCACCAGTCCGGCATTGAGCTGCACCACGCCAAAGCCCAGCGAGGTGGCGATACCGAAGAATGTGCTCACCAATGCGAATATATCGACCACGTCGCCCACACGCCCGTTGATGCGCTCCTTGAACAAAGGATACAGCCCACTGCGTATAGCCAGCGGGAGTTTGTAGCGGAAGGAGAAGTAGGCCAATATCAACCCCATCACCGCAAAGACGCTCCAGGCATGGATTCCCCAATGGAAGAAGGTGGCCAGTTGGGCCTCCTTGGCAGGGTTGGCCACGGTGGGCAGGGCTGGGTTGACATAGTGAGACATGGGCTCGGCCACACCGAAGTACATCAGTCCGATGCCCATGCCCGCGGCAAAAAGCATGGCTATCCAGGAAAAGAAACTGTATTGGGGAGACGAGTTGTCGGCTCCGAGCCTGATATTACCTATCCGGCTGAAAGCCATGACCATGAGAAATATGAGGAAGAACGACACTAAGAGAATGTAGAGCCAGCTGAGTTTCTGGTAGATCCAGGCTTGTGTGGTGTCTAACAGGCCGCCGATGGTATCGGGAAAGAAGGCACACAGAAATGACAATACGAATAAGACACAGAGACCGGGGTACGCTACCTCCCGAGTAAGCGTAGTTTGAAAATGTATTTTATGAAACATGCAATATTGAAATAAACATGAGGTGTACAACATGCCACCCCGTTATTATCGTGATAACACAAAGTTACTAAAAAACAAGCACAATCGGGCAGGAACAAGGTCTGTATATCGGAAAGATGACATTTATTAAGACTTTATAGCCTGTTTTGGGGACTTAAAAGGGTCATGGAACAGAAAAAATTGGTAACTTTGAACCAAAACAGTTTCAATATGACACAACACGAACATAATCTTTGGCAGACCATTAAAGGATATTTCAACGTTCTCCCCGATAAAACAGACGAAGAAGAGACCATAGAGCAAATCAAAGGCGACGTGGCTTTCCACGGTTCCAACCTCTGGGTGCTCATCTTCGCCATCTTTATGGCATCGCTCGGGCTCAACGTCAACTCCACGGCGGTCATCATCGGAGCCATGCTCATCTCGCCTCTCATGGGTCCCATCATTGGAATGGGGCTGGGCGTGGGCATCAGCGACCTGCATCTGCTCCGACGGTCGGTGACCAATTATCTTGTGGCCACGGTCATCAGTATCCTCACCGCCACGTTCTATTTTGCCGTAACTCCCATCACCGAAGCCCAGTCTGAGCTGCTGGCGCGCACCTCGCCCACCCTCTACGATGTGCTCATAGCACTCTTTGGCGGTGCCGCGGGTATCGTGGCTATCTCCACCAAAGGCAAGAGCAACGTCATTCCAGGGGTGGCCATAGCCACGGCGCTCATGCCTCCACTGTGCACGGCGGGCTACGGGCTGGCCATGGGACGTATGAACTATTTTCTCGGAGCATTCTATCTGTTCTTCATCAACTCCGTCTTCATCTGTCTGGCCACACTCATCGGCATTCGCATGATGAAGTTCAGGCGCAAGCGGTTTGTGGAGGCCGATCGACTGAAACGCGTGCAACGATACACCGTGGGCATCGTGATCCTCACCATGCTGCCCGTGACCTACATGACGTTGCAGATTGTGAAGCGCAGCGTAACGAAGAGCAGCATGCTCCATTTTGTGAAAAACGAACTGTCGTTCGACGGCACCAAAATCATATCGCACGACCTGAACCAACAGAACAAAACGCTCAATATCGTAGCCATAGGGCGCACCATTCCCCCTGCCTCCATAGACCGGGCCAAGAAGCAGATGGCAGATTACAAGCTCGAAGATTACAAATTGAACATCATTCAGGGGTCGCTCTCCGATAGTACGGTGGTTAGCCAACTGGTCTATGGCAACGGAATGAAAGGGAAATACGGCGACAAGGAACTCATGGAACAGGCTTCACTTATAGAAAAAATGAAAAAACAACTGGCGCTCTACACCAATTATGAGCAGGAACTCGGCAATATCCGGCCGGAACTGAAGACTCTGTGGCCCCAGGTGCAGCGCCTGAGCCTGTCGGTCTCTACCGAGACTCCCATCGACAGCACGTCGCTACAACAATATGTTTTGGCCGTGGTCAACTGCAACCAACCACTGGTAGGAGGCGAACGTGAACGCCTGCGGCGATGGCTGCAGACAAGAACCAAGTCAGACAGCCTAAGACTCATCACAACCTATTGAGCCTCGAGCCACCGTTCGTAGCTGCCCGACTGTGCATAAAGAAATAGCATCGCCTGAACAAATGCAGTCGATGCTATCTCTTTATGGTATGTGGCATCACTGACTACTGTCAGTATTCGCCATAGATTTCAGACCTCCGGTTTAGAAATAATAGGCCACGGCAATCTGCCAGGAGTTGGCCCGGCCATCCGAAATGGTATTTACCGTGTTGTTCACCACGTCCTTGATTGTAGCGTCGGCGGTCTTTCCGCAGGCGATATTATAGTTGGCCGACACCTGGAAGTGGGTGTTGAGGGTCACGCCTCCGCCCACATTCACGCTGAGAGTAGACTTCTTCAGCTGGAACGTGTTCTCGTAACTGGCACTGCTGTTCCACTTGAACGTGTCGTCGCCCACATTGAATCCGAACTGCGGACCGGCGAAGACAAATACGCTTGCAGCACTGCCCAGCCCGAACCCCAGACGTACATTGATGGGGACCTCCACCGACTGCTGCTTCACCGTGGTCTCGCCCGTGGTGGCGTCTGCATTCTGAACCGTAGACGACAACTGGTTATAGAGGGCAGAAGCGTCCATGCTCAGCCCCACGAGCGGTAGGGTGAACTTGACGCTCGGGCCGACAAACCACCCGGCTCGGTTGCTGCTGTCGAACACTTTCTCACTGAAACTGAATTTCGAGACGTTGAGTCCGCCCTTCAGTCCAAACCTTACTTGGGCGTCTGCCCGCTGGGCAAACATCATTGCCGCTACGAGCAGCAATACCGATAGATACTTTTTCATGTTGATTATCCTAAAAATTAATAAAGTATAGTGTGTGGATTGGTTCGAAGAGGTCGGCCCGGCCGCTTAGTGACGCTGGCGGCGAACAGTGACGCGTGCAGACGAACTGGTAGACGTTGGCGATGAGCTGCGGCGTGTCTTAGCCTTTACAGTCTTGACCGAACCACCATTGCGGCGGTTCTTGCGCACCGATTTCAGGGCCTTCTTGTCGAGACTTGCAATGGAGTCGAGCGAGTCTTTGCGGGCCTGGTTGCCCCACATGCTCTTCTCAAAATCGGCTATCTCGTGCTCAATGCGCTGCTGCTCCTTGTTGAGTTTCACCGTGTCGCCACCCGCTACCTGTGCCAATGTCTGGCCGAGCATGTTGGTAGTCTTGTAGATTTTGCCCTTGTAGGCATTCACGGTAAAGTAGTCGTCGATGCTCATCGTGGCCGCATTGTTGAGGTTGCTGGTCATGATGGTCTGCTTGGCAAGGAACGGAGCAAGGTCGTCGTAGCGCACCCAGAACAGCGGATACTTGGTGATGCCATCGCCGAAATCGTCCTCCCGATACATCACAGGGCAGAGAGCCTGCACCTTAGTGTGGAAGGTCGCGGTGGCTTGGTCATAGTAAGCGCTCTCCTTGATGAAGTAGCCCTTCACCTGACTCGACGGGATGTCGCTGTCGTCGATGTGTACACCGCGGTCGGTGCGCTCGTAGTAGATGTGGTAATCGTCGAGAAACTTGAGCGGACTCACACGCAGCGACTCGTCGAAACGCTCGTTGCCCGTGTTCACGTCGTAGGAGTAGGCCGCAATTCCGCCATGCCTCGGTCCAGCCATGATGAGCTTGAACATATAGGTGAAGAGGTTCATCTGGGTGCCGAGAGGCTCCACAGGATAGTAGAGACCGGCATTGGCATCGTCGTTAAGGTTGAGTTCACGATACACGTCGCGCCTCCACACCACGTCCTCGTTCATCGGAGCCTCGGTGGGAAACATGATTTGCGCGCGCGTCGTCATATTGTCGCGGTTGGATTGCTGTGCGGCAGCCTGCTGCTCCTGGCGTCGGGCCTTGGGCTGCGCCATGGCGGCCATACAGAGACTACCTGCTAATATCATTAAAAAGAATCTTTTCATCATCTATGGTTCTTACTATTTTCGTTTGTCTGAAGGGCTGATTGGCAGAAATGTTTGTAGGGAACTTTCTAAAGTTGAGCTATTTGTTCATTCAACATTCCACACTCCTAACTCCACATTCCCCATTATCTTACCTTGATTTCCATGGCTCCCGGCAGGGTGCGCATGATGCCATCGGGGCCAACGGCCTTCACTTCGGTCACATAGAAGCGGCGCCCATGAGAGAGCCTGCGGAACTGTTCCACCATGCGGTCGGTGAAGCTGTCGCCGGCAGAAGCCATCTGCACTGCGTTGCCCATGTTGTCATAGAACACCACGGAGAAGCTCGTCACCTTGAATTGAATATCCAATATGCCGTCGTCGATGGCCGCAGCCAGGCGCGAAGCGCCCATCAGGCCGGCCTTGTTGAGGTTTCCTCCCTTGAACCTATCGGTGCCCATGGGGATATAGGCCGTAGGATCGGGCAACTTGCGCACACGGAACGTGAACGGCGGGAACGAGCGCACCTTGCCGCCATCGCGTGCCGAGACGTGGAAAGTGACATCCTTTCCGACGGCCGAGGGGATGGCCACATAGCGCCCTGCGCCGGCCGACGTGAGGCTTCCACCCGTCATACTCAGCGAAACGGCGTTCTGAGGCACGCCCGGAACGCTCACGCTGATGGGGTTGCGATAGCCTGCATAGAGCACGTTCATCAGGTCGGCGGCCACCGTGGCACCACCCGGAACGGGGATAACACTATATTTCTGCAGGAAGTTGCGGCGCATCACATCGCCGTTGGCGTTGCGCATGAGGATGTAACCACTAAACTGATGCTCTCCCACTCCGCCCGCAGTGAAGCTGTATTGCCCCGTCGAGGTGTTCACCCGGCTGCCATTGACATAGATCTCCGGCTGCTTGGTGGTGTCGATGGCGGCCATCACGATGCTGGCGGTGAAACGTTCTCCAGGATAGAGTGTGGTCTTCTCGGGCACCACAAAGGCCGAGAGCTTGTTCACACGAATATCTTTCAGGTCGACGTTGGCTACCAGCGTGTGCAGCACCTCGCCTTCGGCGTGACGCACATCGTTCTGCAATTTAGACAGCAAAGTGACCGCGGCGGCCACCGGCATGTTCTCAAACATATACTCCTGCCAGTTTTTTCCCAGTGTGTTGGGCTTCTTGGGCACACGTGTGGAGAGGCTACTCTCGATGATTTTTCGCTGCTCCGGGTCGTTCACATAGTTGAGAATGCGACTCCGATAGGAGTTGATAGCTGCGAAAAGCTGCTGCCCCTTGCCAGAGATGGGGGCCAGCATGATGGTGCCTGCGGCATCGATGTTGTCGTCGTTCTTTATGTTTCTGACACTGCCCTCGGGGCCGTCGGCCTCTTTCACGATAGCTTCCTTGAGCTGTTGAGCAAAGTTAAAGAGCGAGTCGCTCATGTTCTTCACCTCGGTTGCCTTCTGGAACCAGGCACGAACTTTGGTCGGATTGGACTCCATCTGGTCTTTGAAGTCGCTATAGAGTGCCGCATTCTCTGTCGAGGCATTGGCTGTTGTGCGGCTCAGCCCATCCTCTACCACGGCAAATCCGTTGAGCACCTCGGTCGAGATGTTCAGCGCAAGCATGGCCAGCAAGACGATATACATGAGGTTTATCATCTTCTGACGTGGAGAGACCGGTCTTTTTTTGATTGCCATTTACGTTTCTTTCTTGTTTCGGGAAATCTGAATGCCATGGCCTATCCTATCGGACGGCCCAGCAATCATCAGATGGTGTTGCTTGTTGGGGATTGCGGAGCGGCTGTGCCCGGGGCGGCCACGTGCATGTTGACAGTCATAGCCTCTATCATTCGGGCATAGATTTGGTTGAGCTGCTCTATCTGCTTGGCCATCTTGCGGGTCTGGTCGTTGATCTGATCGATAGTTCCAATCTGCTGACTGGCACCCTTGAGCTGCATTTCATAAACCTTGCTGATGCCCGTAAGCGTGCGGTTGAGGTTCTCCATCTCTTCGCTGTCGCGGGTGAGTCGGGTGCTCTGCTCGTTGACTTTCTGCAGAGTATCCACCAGTTTCTTGAGCTCATCCACATAGCCCGACTGCGCCTCGTTGAGGGCCTCTGCATCCTCGGCCGACATCTGCGGCACGAAATTCTGCGAAACAGAAGCTGCTGTCGGACTCGTCGGACTCGTTGGACCGGTCTGCGCAGCA
>DCJH01000037.1:22678-23851 GCA_002317385.1 Prevotella sp. UBA1705
GCGCATACTGCGCCGGATGAGCACTGGTCACAGTCTCTACAATCCTTGGTTGCTCAGCGGCCTTACTGTTCTTGTCCTTGCTATAGGTCACCACGCCACTGGCCAGATACTCCTCTGTGACATGGGTGGGTATCTCGCGGCCATCGGCGGTCTTATCGAACGGACGGTCGAAGGCAGAGATAAAGAACACCAGCACCTCGGTTCCCATACCGATGAACAGCATGATATTGGCACCGGCAAGGTGGGTAAGCTTGAAGAGCGCGCCCAGAATCACGATCGACGCACCCCAACTGTAGGCATAGTTGAGGAAAGTCTGACCGGCTACGGTATCCATCCACTTCTGCAGACGGTACACAAGATTATATCTACTATATTCTGACATAGTGTTATTTCTTTTTAGGTTTGCCTGTAATAGAGTTCGCCAATGAGCGCACGCAGCGGAAACCCACATAGGAGCGGGGCTGATTCTGATATTCCCAGGTGCGCCAAGCCGAACGGATGTAGCTCTCCGGGTCTTTCCACGAGCCACCACGCACACTCTTCTTCTTCAGTCTATAGGGGTCTTCCTTGGCCGCATTGTACTTCAACTGCGGGTTCAGGTCGTTCATTGCATCTACTCCTGCCTCGGTGTAGATGGTGCTGGTCCACTCCGCCACGTTGCCCGCCATGTCGTAAAGCCCATTGCTATTGGGCGAATAGCTCGCCACCTTGCTGGAGATGAGGTTACCGTCCTTGGTATAGTTACCGCGGTCGGGCTTGAAATTGGCATAGAAACAGCCGTTGCCATTGGCCACATCCTCATTCTGCCAAGGGAAATCCGACTGGTTCTTGCCACGTGCGGCATACTCCCATTCGGCCTCGGTGGGCAGACGGTAGCGCTGGATATATCGTGCCTCGGGGCCCAGGCCCTTGAGCAGATAGTCGGTGCGCCAAGCACAGAAAGCATTGGCTTGCTCCCACGTCACACCCACTACGGGATAGTCGTTGTAGGCTGCGTTGGAGAAATAGTTGCGCAGATAGGTCTCGTTCTCCGAGTTCTGGAAGTCGTTTACCCAGGCCGTGGTGTCGGGATAGATATTCACGATATAGGTATTGAGGAAGTCCCAGGGTCCCGACAAAGGCCTATTGATGGTCTCGCTCACTATCTTTCCGTTGTCGTCGATGTAGGCCGTG
>DCJH01000037.1:23859-26895 GCA_002317385.1 Prevotella sp. UBA1705
TTGCGCTCCTCGGGATTGATGCGGTTGCGTCGGAGGGCTGCCGTTACATAGTCGTAGACCTCATATCGGTAGTTCATCTGACTATAGTCGAGCAGTTTCTCGCCCGTCACGGGGTTGGTTACATAGAGGCTCTCGATGGCGCGCTGCTCGTCTTCGTTGGGTTTGCGGGGCAGACGCTTATTCCAATCCAGATGGGGTTTCACCGGATCGCCGTTCTTGTCCTCGGTAATCATGTACGACTCGTCACCTCCAAAGGCCGGGTCGGCCATGCGGGTGCGCAGGATGCTGTCGCGAACCCACATCACAAACTGCTTGTATTGGGAGTTGGTAATCTCGGTTTCGTCCATCCAGAAACCGTCTACGGAGATATCCTTCACGGGCGTTTTCTTGCCCCAAAGGCTGTCTTGGTCCTGAATACCCATCTTCAGATATCCGCGGTTGATGCGCACCATGCCATAGGGGGAGGGCTCGGTAAACGCCTTTCCGCCCACGCCAACCACTTCGCCACCCTTACCTGAGGCTGAAGCCGACTTGGCACTGAAGCATCCGGAGACTGTTGCCACCACAGACAACAGACACAAAGCTATGATCAATTTATTCTTCATATTCCTATTTCAATCTCTCAAGCGGGCAGCATGGCCCGCTGCTTAGAGAATTCTGACACTCTTATGCAGGTTCTTTCCGCGTTTCACCAGATTGATATCATGCTGATAGCCCACAAACAGCTCGTGGCTGCCGTTGCCGGGATTGATGGCCGAGGTGTAGAACTCGTAGCTGTATCCCAGTGTGATGCCGTGGAAGTTGCCGCCCACGAGCACCGTCACCGAATTGGTGGGACTATAGCTCACGCCCCCGTACATCATCTTGTCCTCGTTGGTATACACCAGTCGGCCAGTCACGTCTGCACGATAAGCCACCATATCGCTGCGTACGAGGAACGATGGCTTTATGGTTAGAAACGGGTTTCGCAGTTTTATATTGTATCCTCCTGTTAAATAATAAGTTCGGTCTATCTTCAGTTCGTTGGTCTCACCAAGGTTCACCAGCGGAGCGGTGAGGTGCTGAACCGATGCCCCTGCATACCACGGCCCATGCACATAATAGAGTCCGAAGCCCAGGTCTATGGCGCTTCCGGTGAGCTGGGCTGTGGAGAAGGCGGGATCGCTGCTATCTTCTACGTCGAGCTTCGAGCCGTCGAACTTCTCGCTGAGCATGCCCGCCTGGAGGCCTGCGCTCATCTGTCCGCCCAGGATATTGAACCTCAGGGCATACTGCAAGGCCAGTTTCTGGTGGGTAAAGAGTCCCAGCTTGTCGTTCATGAACTGCAATCCCACACCGTGATAGGCCTTCATGGCATAGAAAGGCATATCGGCCGAGGCGTAGGCCGTCTGCGGATTGTGCTCAAAGCCGGCCAGGTCCATGGCGTAGGCAAAGGCCGTATTAATCTTAGTCAGCTTGCCTGCGGCCGCAGGATTATACGACGTCTCCATGTCAAAATAATGACTGAACGACGGGTCGTACTGCGCTCGAACAGCCGCAGTAGTCACCCAGAGCATCAATATGATTGTCCAAAAGCGTCTTAACACGATGGAATAACGGAGTAAGGGTTGGTTTTATTGCATAAAAAAGGCCGTCCTTACAATGAAGAACGGCTCAGCGATATCACATTCACAAGATTAATACTCATCCTCATTCCACAGGAAATCGTCCTTAGTGGGGTAGTCGGGCCAGATGTCTTCAATGCTTTCATACACATCTCCCTCGTCTTCTATCTCCTGTAAGTTCTCCAGCACTTCTGCCGGAGCACCTGAACGTATAGCATAATCTATCAATTCTTCTTTTGTTGCGGGCCAGGGAGCATCCTCCAGCTTCGATGCCAAATCTAATGTCCAATACATAGCTCTTAGTTTTATATGTTATTTTCTTGTGGCGCAAAAATAGTAATTTTATCTTGATTTCCAAATCTTTTGCCCTCTTTTTTAGCGTCGAAAACCAACAAATACGCCTTTTCATCTCATTTGAAACAATTATGACACACCAAAATCAGAAGTTCACCTTGTACGACTGCTTATACAGCTTCATATCGAAGAAAATGAGACCGCAGTAATACAGGTCGAATGTCACGCCCGAAAGCGCACTTCTCGTCATCTCGCGCCATGCCCGGTGGGCCTTGCGGTTGCGCCTGATGCCCTCCACAATGAGCAGAGAGGACGGGCGCGCCGACTGCGCAAACTGTTGGAATCGCTCCATCGTCGCATCGTCGATTCCCATCACGAGCACATCCAGATCCTCTGGACTTTGAGTCACCATCTCGCTCTTCCTCACGACCCTTGTGCCTCGGCATCCTGCCTCCACATATCGGGCCTTCAACTCCGGATTGTCAATCGCGAATCCCCAAGCCCTCGGTTGGCAGTGGTTGGCCAGCCTGAAATAGAGCGCCCCAAGCTTCTTCTCGGTAGGCTCGGCCTGCGCAAACACCTGCTCCAGCTCCTCATAGGCATAGTAGGGATAGTGCTCATTGATCACATACCGCACCAGTCCATACGCCCACGGCGACTGCACGCCGAAGCCCCGGGTGTAGCCCACTCGCTGCAGCCACACCTTAGCCCTCTTCATGCCTCGTCCGTTCAAACTTTTCCATCGCATGATTACTCAACGATTCCCCACCACAATTATTGTCCTGCCCCGCCAATTATCCACCCAACCAGCCCAGGCTAATCCCTCCATCAGCCCTCTTCTCCATCCCCTCCAATCTAATAGTCAAGCCATCCCCATAGCCATGCCTCCACCATTCCTACCAAATCGTCTCACAATTCCTACCTAATCATCTCGCGATTCCTACCGAATCGTCTCGCGATTACTACCTTTTCCCCACGCGATAAAAAAGGTATGAAATCCATCCTCCCATCCCCTGTATTTTTCAATCGATAAAACCTTTAACACCAGCAGGGGACACTCCTTGCGCATGGTTACCCATTCCCCTTCAATCCTATCATCTCTTATTCCTTTACTACACAACAAAAAGAGCCCCCGAGG
>DCJH01000039.1:0-2540 GCA_002317385.1 Prevotella sp. UBA1705
CCCACCCCCCTAACTTAGGGGGCTTGGAGTTATCGGTCTTCCTGCTCTGCCTCTTTCACTTTCTTGAAGAGGTCGGAGGCGAAGACGAGGTCGTTGAGCTTCTTGTTTGTGGAGTCCATCACCTGGTCTTTGTTGCCCTGCCACTCCTTGTGGCCCTTGTAGATGAAGAGGATATTCTCGCCGATGCCCATCACGGAGTTCATGTCGTGGGTGTTGATGATGGTGGTGATGCCAAACTCTTTGGTGATGCCCGAGAGGAGTTCGTCGATGACGAGCGAGGTCTTGGGGTCGAGGCCAGAGTTGGGTTCGTCGCAGAAGAGGTATTTAGGGTTGAGCACGATGGCGCGGGCGATGGCCACACGCTTCTGCATACCGCCGGAGATCTCGCCGGGGAACTTCTGCTGTGCGTCTATGAGGTTGACGCGGGCGAGGCACTCCTGTGCCCGTTTCACGCGCTCCCTATAGTTCATGGTGGAGAACATGTCGAGCGGAAACTGCACGTTTTCCAGCACGGAGAGTGAGTCGAACAGGGCTGCACTCTGGAAGATCATGCCCATTTCGCGGCGCATCATCACCTTCTCCTTCTTCAACATGGTGACGAAGTTGCGCCCATCGTAGAGCACTTCGCCTGATGTCGGGTCGAGGAGTCCTACGAGGTTTTTCATCAGCACGGTCTTTCCCGAACCGCTTTGTCCGATGATCAGGTTGGTCTTGCCGGTCTCAAACACGGCGTTGATATCCTTGAGGACGGTCTTGTCCTCGAATGATTTGGTTAAGTTTTTTACTTCGATCATAGCCCCCTAAGTTAGGGGGTTGGGGGTCTGAGCGCCCATTGTGGCTATCTCTTCGCCCAACCCATATTACTGCCCCCTACGTTTTGGGGGCTTCTTTAGCCCCCGTTGTTCGGGGTATGAGGGTCTGAACGATGGTATAGAGCATCTTCTCGTTCATCTTCCCTCTCTCCATCTTATCATGGAGTTGGTTTATTTCTCTTTGTATCTCTTCTCACCGGCAGTTCAATCTTCCTTTCTGCGGCCAACGTCGTGGCTTGTTCATGAATGTGTTGTATCACTGCAGGTGTGTTGTTTTCTATATCTTCGTTCCTCACCCGCATCACTTGGATACCATGTTGGTTGAGGAAATCTGTCCTGTCTTGGTCTTTCGCTTGCTGATTATCCGTGTCATGCGCCTCTCCGTCCACCTCAATGCACCATCGCAGTTCTGGACAATAGAAGTCCATTACGTATGGACCGTAGCCATGTTGCTGGCGAAACTTCAAACCCTCTATCTGCCTATTCTTCAGGTAATGCCACAGTATGCGCTCGCAGGGTGTGGCATCTTTTCTCAAGCCATGCCTGAAATTTTTGGTTTCTATCGGGTTAGAGTAGGCCATTGCGATAGCTCTTTTGGTGTGCTTAGCCCCCTAAGTTAGGGGGGTGGGGGTCTGAACGCCCTAATTATCTATTCATTAAATATGTGTTATTTCGGGAGAATGAGCTATTGCTCAGACCCCCATCCCCCTATCTTAGGGGGCGGAGCAACAGGGCGAGCTATTGCCCAGACCCCCAACCCCCTATCTTAGGGGGCACTAACTCAGCAGCTGCGTCAAGAACACATCCGAGAAAAGGATGAGGACGCTGCTGCTCACCACCGCATTGGTGGAGGCTTCGCCCACCTCGACAGAGCCGCCCTCGACGGTGTAGCCGAAGTAGGACGACACGCTGGCGATGATGAACGCGAAGAAAAGACTCTTCACAATGCTCATCCACATGAACCAAGCCTTGAAGTCGTGGTGCATACCCGCCGTGAGATCATCGGGCGACATCATGTGACCGAGGTAGGCAGTGGCATACGCACCCACGATGCCCATGGCCGAAGAGAATATCACGAGGAAGGGCATGATGGTCACCAGACCCAGAATCTTGGGCAGGATGAGGTAGCTGGCAGAGTTTACGCCCATGATGTCGAGGGCGTCTATCTGCTGCGTCACCCGCATGGTGCCGAGCTCGGAGGCGATGTTCGATCCCACCTTTCCGGCGAGGATGAGACACATGATGGAGCTCGAGAACTCCAGCAGCATAATCTCTCGCGTGGTGTAGCCCGTGACCCAGCGTGGCATCCAGGGGCTCTGGATATTCACCTTCATCTGGATGCAGATCACCGCTCCGATGAAAAACGAGATGAGCAGCACGATGCCGATGGAGTCGACGCCGAGCTGAGACATCTCCTTGACGTAGCGCTTGAGAAACATCCGCATGCGCTCCGGCTGCGAGAACGACCGCCCCATGAGGATGAGATAGCTGCCAAACGTGGTGAGATATGTATTCAATAACTTGATAAGAAACATGTATCCTACTGATTTGTACTGCAAAAGTAACCAAATTCTGGCTAAAACTACAATTAGGGTCTTAGTTTTTATCATTTATAACTTTTGGTGGAGGGAGCACGGTGGGGATTCCTTGGACAGCGGAAGGCGTGGGACAACGAAAGCAGATGGAACTTTTTATTTCTACGGAATGGGATTTTTGAATAACGGATGG
>DCJH01000039.1:2603-22544 GCA_002317385.1 Prevotella sp. UBA1705
CCTCTTCCGTGCCATCCGTTGTTCAAAAACAAGCAATGAGAGAGCTGTCCTCTTATGGTGCGCGGTGGTCGCCAGGCTATAGTTGTAAGGATGATTCATTGGAAATAGATTTTTTCAGTAGTTACGAGAGAGATGAGGGAGCCCGGCATTAGGCCCTGATGGACGGCGAGGAGGTGCGGGAGGGTGCTCGTCTTGAGCGCCAAACGATGTGTTGGGGGCGGAAAGAGGGTGAGATGGCGGAGCCCAAAGGCCTAAACCGTTGTGAAAACTCTACCGAAAGGCAACGCGAAAAGGTAGTAATCGGGAGGCGAGAAGGTAGTAATCGTAAAGCCGTTTTTGTCAAATAATTACAAGATGCTGACTTACAGGCGCTCCCCCAACGGCGATTTTTGTCTATTTTTCAGCAGAAGTGTTCGAGAAAAGGGAATGGGAAGGCTGTGGAAATGCATTCTTCAATATTTTTCATCAGGTATTTTTGTCGTGGAGGTGGGGTGGGGGCGTGAGTACCCCGGGTAGGGGCGGGCAGGGGCGCGAATGCTTACGAATACTTAAAACAAGACGATTGTTCCGTTATTCCAATGTTATTTCGTACATTTGCAAACAAATTATCGGATTATGAACGAAACAAAACTGGCTACGCTCCGCACGGAGGGACTGGTGAAGCGCTATGGCGAGCGCACGGTGGCCAACGGCGTGAGCATCAATGTGAAACAGGGTGAGATCGTGGGACTGCTCGGTCCTAACGGTGCCGGAAAGACCACGTCGTTTTATATGACCACCGGCCTGGTGGTGCCCAATGAGGGACATGTCTACATCGACGACCGCGATATCACGGCCTATCCTGTGTACAAGCGTGCGCAGGCGGGCATCGGCTACCTGCCGCAGGAGGCCAGCGTGTTTCGCAAGCTGAGCGTGGAGGACAACATTATGGCCGTGCTCGAGATGACGAAGCTGTCGCACGAGCAGCAGTTGGAGAAGCTGGAGAGTCTCATCCGCGAGTTTCGTCTCGACAAGGTACGTAAGAACAAGGGCGACCGCCTCTCGGGAGGCGAGCGCCGACGCACGGAGATTGCACGCTGTCTGGCCATCGATCCGAAGTTCATCATGCTCGACGAGCCGTTTGCTGGCGTAGACCCCATTGCCGTGGAGGATATCCAGCACATTGTGTGGCGACTGAAATATCGCAACATCGGAATCCTCATCACCGACCATAACGTGCAGGAGACGCTCTCCATCACCGACCGCGCGTATTTGCTCTTCGAGGGTCGCATCCTGTTTCAGGGCATCCCCGAGGATCTCGCGGCCAACCAGGTGGTGCGCAAGAACTATCTGAGCGAGAACTTCGTGTACCGCAAATTCCAGTCGAACGAGGAGGATAGGGAATTTGCCGAGGAGGTGAACCGCGCGAGAATGGCGGCCCAGGAGGCTGAGGAGGGGCACACGGAGGCAGAGGTGGAGCACGCGAGCGAGGAAACTGCTGAATGACATGGTGGTAGGGCGTGGGCAGATTGCTCGCCTCTGCCACTAATGAATGGTTCTAATGGAGAATTGCGTTTGTCGTTTTTGAACAACGGATTTCGCTGAACAAACGGAACCATGCGGCACATTTCGATTCCACGGAGGGCCGCCCAGCGGCCTGCGGAGGACACGGAAAGAGCCCGCGGGATATACCATAGAAGAACTCTCAGATAAACAATTAACCAATATTTATGGTGGAACTAACCACAGATGAAAACAACAAATAATAAGATTTGTAGTAGAACTAACCACAGATGAAAACAATGAAAAACAATGATTGTGAGTTGTTGACTACGAATTTGGCAAATTGAACGAATTGTTTTAGAGTCATTTTTTTGCTATTAGGGCATCATTTTTCAGCGCTTGTTTTGATTGAGAAATAGCGTTTTATGGCGTTTATTGCGAGATGCTTACTTATTTTTTTCATATAGCCTTGGGGGCTTCTGCGAGTGTTGGCCTGAGATCAACGGATGAATCCTGAGATTAGCGGGTGGGCTGTTTCCGTGTCCTCCACAGGCCGCAGAGCGGCCCTCCGTGGAATCGAAATGTGCCGCATGGTTCCGTTAGTTCGGTGAAATCCGTTGTTCAATAAAAATTCTGTAGTCTTACGAACCAGAATGGTGTGCTAAGATGTGTGTCGAAGTGGCAGATATACGTATCGATTCCCCTATTATATTCCACAAATCACAATTGTTTTGTGCCGATAATCCATAGGGATTTATCCATGTCAAGGTAAAATTGGCCTGTAGTTGTCTATCAGGAAGCTGGCACAGGATTTGCTAAAGTTGGGTGGAAGAAAGCCTGATGTGATGGTTAAAAAAACAAATTTTTGCCTTATATATTAGGTATATTCACGAATAATGAGTAATTTTGCGCTCCGAATTTGCAATAATACCCTTAGAAAGAAATAAATCATAATAAATAAAAACAAGAGATGAAAGTTTCATTTGAAAACCCCGACAAGATCAATGCTCTGTTGACCATCACTGTCGAAGAGGACGACTACAAGAATGATGTCGAGAAGACGTTGAAGGATTATCGCAAGAGAGCCAACATCCCTGGCTTCCGCCCGGGTCAGGTTCCCATGGGAATGATCAAGCGCCAGTTTGGTGCCAGCGCCAAGATGGATGCCATCAACAAGCTGATTGGTAACGAGATTCAAAAGTATATTGCAGACAACAAGATTCAGATGCTGGGCGAGCCCCTGGCTTCTGAGAAGCAGGAAGCACAGGACTTGGATAAGCCAGCTCCCTATACATTCATGTTCGACATTGCCGTTGCACCCGAGTTCAACATCGAGTTGACCGGCAAGGACAGCATCGACTACTACGACATCAGCGTAGACGACAAGCTCGTGGACCGTCAGGTAGAGATGTTTGCTTCTCGCACCGGTAAGTATGAGAACCAGGAGAGCTACTCCGACGGCGATATGCTCAAGGGTGATCTGCGCGAGCTCGACGAGCAGGGCAACACCAAGGAGGATGGTCTGACCGTGGAGGCTGCCGTTCTGATGCCCAGCTACATCAAGGTAGACGACCAGAAGAAGCTCTTCGACGGTGCCAAGGCCGGTGACATCATCACCTTCAACCCGCGCAAGGCTTATCCCGAGGGCGACACTGAGGTGTCTTCACTGCTGAAGATTAAGAAGGAGGAGATTGCCGAGCACGAGGGCGATTTCAGCTATCAGATTACCGAGATCCAGCGTTTCAAGAACCACGCCGTAGACCAGGAGCTGTTCGATCAGACCTTCGGCGAGGGTGCTGTGAAGAGCGAAGAGGAGTTCCGCGCTAAGATTGCCGAGGGTCTCAAGGCTCAGCTCACCAACGATAGCGACTATAAGTTCCTGCTCGACATCCGTAAGTATGCTGAGGACAAGGTGGGCCAGCTCACCTATCCCGATGCCCTGCTGAAGCGCATCATGGCTCAGAATAACCAGGACAAGGACCAGGAGTTCATCGACAAGAACTACGAGTCGAGCCTGAAGGAGCTTTCTTGGAGTCTCATCCGCAACAAACTCACTGAGCAGGCTCAGGTGAAGATCAACGATGAAGACGTGAAGAACGCTGCCCGCGAGACCGCTCGCATGCAGTTTGCGCAGTATGGCATGAACAATGTGCCCGATGAATACGTGAACAACTATGCCGACGAGCTGCTCAAGAAGCAGGAGACCGTTCAGAACTTCGTAGACCGCGCCATCGACGTGAAGCTCGTAGAGGCTTTCAAGGGTGTGGTGAAGTTGAACAAGAAAGAGATTTCTCTCGACGATTTCAATAAGATGATGGGCGAGTAATCGCTGTCGTCTTATCACAGATAAACCATTTCAGGAGTTAAGAAGTAAAGGCGAGCGGCCGGCTTTTCCCACGCCGATGGGAGGGCAGAGGCCTGTGGCGTCTTCACTTTTTAACTCCTTTTGTTTACTCCCTGAGACAGAACGAAATAACAATTTTTAGGAAAAATAAATGCACCAACATTGAGGTTGTCGACTTTTTTTAGTATCTTTGTGTTACTAATAGTATAAAAAGAGTTGGTTATCTCTTTTGTTATCAAACAAGAAAGGACAATATGAACAACGATTTCAGGAATTTTGCGACCAAACATTTGGGAATGAATGGCATGGTACTCGATGATGTAGTGAAGAGCCAAGCCCGTTATCTCAACCCATATATCTTGGAGGAGCGTCAGTTGAACGTTACTCAAATGGACGTGTTCTCGCGCCTGATGATGGAACGTATCATCTTCCTCGGCACAGAGATTGATGATTATACGGCCAACACCTTGCAGGCACAGCTGCTCTATCTGGACTCTGTGGACAACCTGCAGGATATTTCCATCTATATCAATTCGCCGGGTGGAAGCGTCACTGCGGGCCTGGGCATCTACGATACGATGCAGTTTATCACCAGCAATGTGGCCACCATCTGCACCGGCATGGCTGCCTCGATGGCTGCTGTGCTGCTCGTGGCCGGTGCCGAGGGCAAGCGTCAGGCGCTGCCCCACAGCCGTGTGATGATTCATCAGCCGCTTGGTGGCGTGCAGGGTCAGGCTTCCGATATTGAGATTGAGGCTCGCGAGATACAGAAATTCAAGAAGGAACTCTATACCATTATATCCAATCATTCTCATCAGAGCTTTGAGAAGGTGTGGCAAGACAGCGACCGCAACTACTGGATGACGGCCGAGGAAGCCAAGGAATATGGTATGATTGACGAAATCTTGGTACGTAAGGTTGTAGAAGAAGAGAATAATGCCAAAGAAAATATGTAGCTTCTGTGGTAGAAGCGAGAACGAGGTGCGGTTGCTTATCACGGGTATCAATGGTTATATCTGTGAGGATTGTGCCCAGCAGGCATACAAAATCGTGCAGCAGAGCGGCGTGTTGGGAGAGCAATCTGAGGAACATGCTTCTCAGGAGACCTATAAACCCACCAAGAAGGTGCCCAAGCCGAAGGAGATAAAAGCCTATCTCGACGAATATATCATTGGTCAGGATGAGGCCAAGCGCTACCTCGCTGTATCGGTGTATAACCATTATAAGCGTCTCCAGCAGCCCAAAGACGAGGACGGTGTGGAGATTGAAAAGAGTAATATCATTATGGTTGGCTCCACGGGTACGGGCAAGACTCTGCTCGCTCGCACCATTGCCAAGCTGCTCGACGTGCCTTTCACTATTGTCGATGCCACGGTGTTTACCGAGGCTGGCTATGTGGGCGAGGACGTGGAGAGTATCCTGAGTCGCCTGTTGCAGGTGGCCAACTACGACGTGGCGGCTGCCGAGCGAGGCATAGTGTTTATTGATGAGATCGACAAGATAGCCCGTAAGGGCGACAACCCCAGCATCACGCGCGACGTAAGCGGTGAGGGAGTGCAGCAGGGATTGCTCAAACTCCTGGAAGGAACGATGGTCAACGTGCCGCCAAAGGGTGGCCGCAAGCATCCCGACCAGGACTACATCCATGTGGATACGCGCAACATCCTGTTTATCTGCGGTGGTGCTTTCGACGGTATCGAGCGCAAGATTGCCCAGCGTCTCAACACCCACGTGGTGGGATACAGTTCGGTTCAGAACACGCGCAGCATCGACAAGGGTAACCTGATGAAGTATATCGTGCCGCAAGACCTCAAGTCTTTCGGTCTCATTCCCGAGCTCATCGGCCGTGTTCCGGTGCTCACCTATCTCAATCCACTGGACCGAGAGGCCTTGCGCCGCATCTTGGTGGAGCCCAAAAACTCCATCGTAAAGCAGTTTGTGAAGCTCTTTGCCATGGACCACATCACCTTGACCTTTGCCGAGGACGCCCTCGACTTCATGGTAGACAAGGCTGTGGAGTATAAGTTGGGTGCCCGCGGACTGCGCTCCATCGTCGAGGCCGTTATCATGGATGCCATGTACGACGCTCCGTCGAGGCGCATCAAGAAGTTTGAGGTGACCCTCGACTATGCCCGGATGCAGCTCGATAAGGCCCATTTGCAACAGTTGGAGTCGGCCTGACACCCTGCTGTACAACCAGAATCAATACCACACCCGATATGATAAAGGAAGAAAATCTTACCAGACAGCTTAAACGTTACTTCGGCTTTGACTCGTTCAAGGGCGATCAGGAAGCCATTATACGCAATCTGATGGATGGTAACGATTCCTTTGTCCTCATGCCGACGGGGGGCGGCAAGAGTCTTTGTTATCAGCTTCCATCACTTTTGATGGACGGCACGGCTATCGTTATATCCCCCCTGATAGCCCTGATGAAGAATCAGGTGGATGTGGTCAATGGCCTCACCGAGGAGTCGGGGGTGGCCCATTTCCTCAACTCGTCGCTCAATCGCCAGGCCATTGCCCATGTGGAAGCTGACGTGAGGTCGGGCAAGACCAAGCTCCTCTATGTGGCTCCCGAGTCGCTCAACAAGGAGGACAACCTCGAATTCTTCAAGTCTTTCAAGATTTCTTTCTACGCAATCGATGAAGCCCACTGCATCTCGGAGTGGGGACACGACTTCCGTCCGGACTATCG
Organism: Prevotella sp. UBA1705; assembly: GCA_002317385.1. Taxonomy (GTDB): domain Bacteria; phylum Bacteroidota; class Bacteroidia; order Bacteroidales; family Bacteroidaceae; genus Prevotella. The sequence goes on from DCJH01000039.1 coordinate 9,128, forward strand.
CTACATCCGCCCGACTATCGACAAGATAGCCGAAGCACAGCATGTGAAGCGCGTTCCGGTCATAGCGCTCACCGCTACGGCCACCGACAAGGTGCGGTCGGATATCAAGAAGAGTCTTGGCATCGTGGATGCGCACGACTTCAAGAGCTCCTTCAATCGGCCAAATCTCTATTATGAGGTGCGCCAGAAGGTGAGTGAGGACGACGCCGACAACCAAATCATCCGCTTCCTGCGCCAGCAGGAGGGCAAAAGTGGCATTATCTACTGTCTCTCGCGGAAGAAAGTGGAGGAGCTTTCCAAGAAGCTTCAGCTCAACGGATATAAGGCAGCGCCCTACCACGCAGGGTTAGACACGGAGGTGCGCACCAAGACGCAGGATGATTTCCTGCGCGAGGACATCGACATCATCGTGGCCACCATCGCCTTTGGTATGGGCATCGACAAGCCGGATGTGCGCTTCGTGATCCACTACGACATCCCGAAAAGCCTCGAAGGCTACTATCAGGAGACCGGGCGTGCGGGCCGCGACGGTGGCGAAGGACAGTGCATCGCCTTCTATTCTCCCCGCGACCTGAAGAAACTGGAGAAGTTTACTGATAACAAAGGGGAGGCCGAGAAAGAAATTGGCCGTCAGTTGCTGGAGGAGACCAAGGCCTACGCCGAGTCGTCGGTGTGCCGCCGCAAGTTCCTGCTCCACTATTTCGGCGAGGAATACGACAAGGAAAACTGTGGCAACTGCGATAACTGCAAGCATCCGCAGAAGTATGCGGAGGGGCAGGACGCGCTGATTTCCGTGCTGAGTGCCATCAAGGCGGTGAAGGAAAACTTCGACCAGCCCTATATCATAGACTTTGTGAAGGGTCGCGCCACCGACAATATCGTGCGTCATGGCCACGACCAACTGCCCGATTTCGGCTCCGGAGCCGCCATCAATACCGACCAGCCCACCATATGGAGCCCCGTGATCCGCCAAGCCATGATAGCCCATTTCATTCGCAAGGACGTGGAAAACTATGGCCATCTGAAGCTCACGGCCGAAGGACGGGCCTATCTCAAGGAGCCGACACCGTTCAGCGTGGTGCTCGACCGAGCCTTCGACGATGCCGAGGAAGGCAATGGCGGCACGGCGAGCGCCCTCGACGACCGCCTCTACAAGTTGCTCAAGAGCCTGCGCAAGGATGTGGCACGCAAGCACAACCTGCCGCCCTACGTCATCTTCCAGGACATTTCGCTCACGCTTATGGCTACCAACTACCCCGTCACGATGGAGGAATTGCTGCAGATTCAGGGTGTGGGTCAGGGCAAGGCACGTAAGTTTGGCGCGCCGTTCATAGAGCTTATCAAGAGCTATTGTGAGGACAACGACATCCAGCGGGCCGACATGATGCGTGTCATCAGCCTGCCCAACAAGTCGAAGAAGAAGCTCAAGATCATCGAACTCATCGACAAGCGCATTCCGCTCGACGAGATTGCCAATGCCCAGGGCTGCGATTTTGACGAGCTGCTCGACGACATTGAGTCGATAGTGAATAGTGGCATGAAGGTGAACATCGGCTACTATCTTGACGACGAGGACGTGATCGACCCGGATGAGATGAGCGATATCTACGACTATTTCCGCAGTAGCGAGACCGACGACATCGATGAGGCCATCGACGAGGTGGATATCTACGACGACGATAACGGTCTGACGGCCGAGGAAAAGGCTCGTCTCGTCTTGATTCGTTTCCTCTCCGAGGAGGCCAATTGATCGTTGAAATAAACGGAAAACCAGCTTCTCTCGCCGCCTTCCGGCCGAGAAGCTGGGGGCTATGGGGCGGCATTTCGCCCAGCCCTGTTCTTTCTTCCGTCTTCTAATCATCTGTATCTTATTTCCACCCCCTATTTTTCGTCTTGCGATAAGGCCCTTATCGCAAGACGATTACTACCTAATGCCCTTGCGATTAGTACCTAAAGGCCGGACGATTAGTACCTTATTCCGAATGCTATAATTATTTAATCTGATTAAGATGAATAGGTGTGGTTTGGGAGTTGGGGTAAGTTCATGATGACGTTTTGGACGATTCTGCACTTTATTTGAACTTTTTTAGATGTACGTTGCGTTAAAACAACGTAAATTTGTGCACATATTTTAACTCGTTGGTTATCCAATGACGTTATGCCTACCAATCTCAAGAGGCTTTAATACCATCAAAAACATAATTATAATCAACATATATTTTAGATGTAATGCAATGAAAAGACGAGTTGTTCAATGCAGTTTCCTTATGCTGCTATTCGGATTATTGCCTTTTTCCCCAGTGCATGCTTCTCAGATTTTTGTTTCAAGTGTCAACCAGTCTGATAAATTGATTGACGTTCATGGAACTATATCTGACGACATGGGTCCTATTGTCGGGGCTACAATCAAGGCCGTGGGTGAAAAGACAGGTACGGTAACCGATGTGAATGGAGTATTCCATTTGAAGGTAAAGAAAGGTACGAGAATTGAGATTTCCAGTGTAGGCTATGAGTCGAAGACGGTTGTCTGTAAAGATGCTGGCACTATGTCGATTCGCCTTAAGGAGAGTGCGGTGGCTCTTGATGATGTTCAGGTTATAGCCTATGGTACTACTCGCAAGGTAACCGTAACCGGAGCTATAGCCTCGGTGAATACGGAAGAAATCCTGAAATCGCCTGTGGCCAGTATGAGCAATGCCTTGACCGGAAAGATTGCTGGCTTGTCCAGCATCCAGTCGAGTGGTCAGCCTGGTGCCGATGGGGCACAACTTTTCATTCGTGGTGTGGGCTCATTGAGCACCTCTTTGTCTCAACCGCTTATATTAGTGGATGGCGTGGAGCGTCCTTTCTCACAGATAGATCCTAACGAAGTGGGCAACATCACGGTCTTAAAAGATGCTTCGGCAACGGCGGTATTCGGCGTGCGTGGTGCCAATGGCGTCATTCTGGTTACGACAAGGAGAGGAACCAAGGAGCGTCCGCGTATCAGTTTCTCCACGTCGGTGGGCTTTCAGATTCCAACTCGGGTGCCCGACTTTGCCAATAGCTATGAGTGGGCAAGCCAATATAACCAGGCGCAAATACATGATGGGGTAGCCGAGGACATGCTTGCCTTTAAGCCTGAGGATTTGGAGAAGTTCCGTACCAAAAGCAGTCCACTGACTCATCCTGATATCAATTGGACCGATTTGATGGTAAGAAATTCCTCAGTCCAGACACAGCATAACTTTAATATCTCAGGCGGAACAGAGAGGGTGAAGTATTTTGCGTCGTTGGGTGTCTTTACCCAAGATGGACTTTTCAAGGTCTACAAGAATCGCAATGATAAAGGATTTAGCTACAATCGCTACAACTATCGTGTGAACTTGGATATCGATATTACCTCAACGACATCGGCCCAAATCAACCTGGGAGGCTATCTCAATAATCGCCGTGAACCCAACTATAACAATGGCTCAACCACATCGAGTGCCTTTATCTTCCGTGATTTGTATTCTACGGTTCCTTTCAGTGGCGCAGGCTTGGTTGATGGGAAGCGTATCCGCATGAATACCAACCAATTTCCCATCGGAAATCTTCAGGATGGTCTGAATATTTACTATGGAAAGGGATACAACACAATGGCCAACAACACGTTGAACTTTGATTTTAAGCTGACGCAGAAGTTGGGTTTTTTGGTGAAGGGACTGAGTTTCCATGTGAAGACGGCCTATAACAGTGGAGTATATATCTATAAACGTCGCGAAGGACGCGAGCCCGTGTATGAGCCAATAGTAGGTGCTGATGGTACGGTTGCGCTCAAACTGATTGAGACTTACCAGAAGTTGGGATTCGCAGAGTCGGATAGGCTGGATAAGAACTGGTATATTGAGAGTGCCTTTAATTATAAGCGCAATTTTGGTCAACATCATGTTTCAGCGTTGGCCATGTATAACCAGACTATGAAATATTATCCTTCGAGTAGCTATACCGACATCCCCCGTAGTTATGTTGGATTCGTTGGACGCGCCACTTATGACTATATGACCAAGTATCTGGTAGATTTCAGTGTAGGCTATAATGGTTCGGAGAACTTTGCCAAGGGTCGTCGTTTCGGATTCTTCCCTGCTGGCTCTGTGGGTTGGATTATGTCGGAGGAGCCGTTCTTCAGACCTATTCGCAGGGTGGTAGACTATTTGAAGTTCAGGGTTTCCTTTGGTAAGGTCGGCAATGACATTACCAGTGACAATTCGCGCTTCCTCTATTTGCCCGATACTTACAACATCAGTTCGGGTAGCTATAGCTTTGGAACCACCACCAATACCCGGACTCCAGGCTCTTCGGAGGGCAAACTGGGTAATCCAGACGTGACATGGGAAACGGCGGTCAAGCAGAATTATGGTGTAGATATGAAGCTTTTTGATAGCAGATTGTCGCTTGGCTTTGACTATTTCAAAGAGCATCGTACCAATATTCTGATTTCGCGAGGTGTCATTCCCATCTATTTGGCTGTCCAACTTCCTACCGTGAATATGGGAATTGTGGATAATCATGGCTATGAAATCAATCTGCGTTGGCAGGAAAAGTTGAAGCACTTTACCTACTACATCGGTGGAAACCTCTCTTATGCCCGTAACAAAGTAATCTTTAAGGATGAGATAAGCTATCCTTATGAGTGGATGCGACGTACAGGTAAACCTGTTGGACAGAACTTTGGCTATGTCTTCGATGGTTACTTCACAGAGTCGGAGGTTGCAACTTATCAGGATACTAAGGGTAAGGAAGGTGGAATAGCTGATCAGGGGAGTGGCTATCTTCCCTTGGCTGGCGATGTGAAGTATAAAGACTTGAATGGTGACCATAAGATAGATGAGAAGGATATCCGCGACATTGGCTATCCTGCCTACCCGCTCTATTCATTTGCCGTTAACATGGGCTTATCGTGGAAGGGCCTCGATTTCAGTGTAACGTTTGCTGGAGCATCACAGACTTCACGCCTGCTGAGCGACGCTTATCGCATCCCATTTGGCGAAATGAACAATTGGGGATTGATGCGCTATATGATCAATGATGCCTGGACACCGGAAAAGGGAAACGCAGCCCTGGCCCCTGCACTCTCATTGAGGAGCAAATCGCACAACTATCTGGATTCTGATTTGTGGCTCAGAGATGCTTCCTATATACGTTTGAAGAATATCGAATTGGGCTATTCTTTCCCCAAGAGCATCACCAGGGCATTGCGTCTGAACACGCTACGAGTAGCGGTATCTGGATACAACTTGCTCACATTCGACCATTTGAAGGTAAGTGACCCAGAGGCCAACCCCAACGGAAGGGCCTATCCTCTGATTAAGGTTGTAGATTTTGGACTTAAAATTGGGTTTTAAATAAAGAAGACAATGAAAGCAAAACATAAAATATCGAGTCTGATCGCTGCTGTGCTTCTGATGATAGGCCTCTCGTCGTGTGAGGATATGGCTTTGGGAGAAAAGTTTCTTCAGAAACCACCCAGTACGGATGTAACGATAGACACTATCTTTGGAAAGGCTGAATATGCCCGCCGGGTGTTGTGGCGTAGCTATCAGTATCTGCCGTATGGCATGGAAACCAACGGGTTCTGGACCCAGATGTGCATGAGTACCATAGAGGGACTCACCGATCTGAACTATGACAATATAGGCTACTCGGCCTTGTCGAATACATATTATCCCGGTTTGTACAATGCATCTATAGAGGACAACACCACAATCAATGCCCATCGTACCAAGATGCAGTTCTCCCAGTCGGGTATATGGACGGGAGTACGTCATGCATGGTTGTTCTATGAGAACGTGGACAAAGTGCCCGATATGGACAAGGAAGAGAAGTCTCGGTTGAAGGCAGAGGCCAAAATGATGGTTGCCGTGTTCTATGCCCACATGTTGCGACACTATGGAGCTCTGCCCATAATCGACCATGCCATCGCTGCCGAAGACGCAGTGTTCCCCGCTCGGGCAGGTCTGCAGGAAACGGTAGACTTCATTGTGAAGCTGTTGGATGAGGCCATTGCCTGCAAAGAGTTTCCTTGGAGTATCTCGGAAAGTGAGTTGGAGAACTGGGACGGAAGAATGACGAAAGCTGGTGCCATGGCTCTCAAGACACGTGTGTTGCTGTTTGTGGCCAGTCCTTTGTTCAATTCGGAGGTGCCGTTTGCCCAAGGCGAGGCTTCAGATAGGAAGATGACTTGGTTTGGAGGGTATGACAAGAATCGCTGGAAGCAGGCTGCAGATGCCTGCAAGGCTTTCTTTGATGCCATGAATGCAAACGGATACTATCATCTGGTGCATGCCGGTGATAAGGGTGTGACTACGGAGCGCGAGGCATATACGAGTGCCTATTTTGACCGTGGCAATACAGAAACTTTGATTTCCTGCCGCAGAAGTTTCCTTTGTACGAAGAACAACAGCCAGTTTGACAAGGCTCTTCGTTGGGGCGCCTATTGCCCTACGAAGGAATTCTTCGATATGTTTGAAATGAAGGATGGTAGGCCATTCGACTGGAAAAATGCTGAAATGGCCAAGAATCCATTTAAGAATAGAGACCCAAGACTGTATGAGAACTTTATCCTGGATGGCGATCAATACAATGGGCGGACTGCATCGATGACCGAGGCTAAGCCCGATGATAAGGGCAACTATCCCAAGGGAAGTGACTGGGCGCAGGGAAGAATGCACCAGTTGAGCCTTGCCACGGGACTTGCCTGTCGCAAATGGGGACTTGATAGAAATACCGAGGCCTACAACCGACCTGTTCAATGGCCCACGATGCGCCTTGCGGAGGTGTATCTGAATTATGCAGAGGCATTGAATGAATATCAGGATGGACCGACAGCAGAGGCTTATCAATATATCAACGCTGTGCGAGCACGTGTGGGAATGCCGGCCTTGAAAAGCGGAATGAGCAAGGAGGATTTCCGAAAGGCAGTATTGCACGAGCGTGCCGTGGAGTTTGCTTATGAGGAGGTGAGATTCTTTGACTTGATTCGTTGGAAGATGTACGATGTTTTCGAAACGCCCCTCCATGGCCTTCATGTTTATAAAAACAAGAAAACAAAGGAATATGTGTTGAAGCCTTTTGCCCTGACTAAATATTACAGAGCATGGTGGAAGACAGGCTGGGAGCCGCGTATGTGCCTGAGTGCTTTCCCGTCCAAGGAAGTAAACAAGGGTTATGGACTCGTACAAAATCCGGGTTGGGAATAATCATGATAACCATATAAATTGCCAAGATAATGAATTTTAAAATATATTTAGCAGGGATTCTCTTTTTGCCAGTGCAGTTGTCTGCTCAGACAGACAGCGTGCCATTTGCCAAAGACCTGCATCCGATAGAATATGGACGGGATATTAACCTGGGACTAAAAGAGTCGACGACATCTACTGCGTTTACGACGCAGAAAGAGTTGTCGCATCGCAAAGAGACCAGTCCGCGTAATGCCTTGTATGGGCTGATACCTGGTTTGCAGGTGCTGCAACGTCAGGGGACGGCATGGGATACTACAGGAGAAATGTATGTGAGAGGAGCCAATACGCTTAATACCAATGCCCCCTTAGTACTTATAGATGGTTTCGAACGTGAGTTGGGGCAGATTTCTATGGACGAAATTGAGTCGATAACCGTGCTCAAAGATGCTGTGTCTACGGCATTGTACGGTATGCGCGGTGGTAATGGGGTGATTTTGGTGAAGACAAAGCACGGCGTAGCTGGTACTCCCCAGATTCGATTTGCCTATGAGTTCAATATGGCAACCCCCTTCCGTAAACCTAAGTTTGTAGACGGATATACCTATGCTCAGGCTTTGAACGAAGGAATGCGGAATGATGGACTGGCTCCACGTTACAGCGACAAGGAGCTTGCCGCCTTCAAGGATGGCTCAATGCCGTATATGTATCCCAATGTAAACTGGTGGAATGAGTCTCTCCGCAATTTCAGTAATGGCCATAATGTCACATTTTCAGCTACTGGCGGTGGTAAGAATGTAAAGTATTATACCCAGCTGAATTATCTGAATGACAATGGTATACTGAAGCCAACCCAGGATAATGATGGCTATTCGACCCAGTTTAAATTCTCGAAACTGAACATCAGGACTAATCTGGACATCGAGTTGAGCCCAACGACGAAGTTGCAGTTGAACATGTTTGGAACATTCTCAGAGCACAATAGGCCAAATGAGACGGTAGCAAATATCTTCTCTGCGTTGTATCGAGTGCCCGCAGGAGCGTTCTCTATTAAAAACGATCACAATATTTGGTCTGGCACGACCGATATCAGTACCAACCCTGTGGCGATGATTTCGGGCACGGGATATGCCCGTTCGCAGCAAAGAAACTTCTTTGCCGACCTGAAATTGTCGCAAGACTTGGGCTTCTTGCTGAAAGGTCTGTCGGTAGGGGCTCAGCTCGCCTTGGATAATAGTGCTGCCTATTGGGATGGGAATGCCCGTAAGTATGGCTATGAACAGACTTACTACGATTGGGAAACGGGTACCTATTCCTATAAAAATCTGCGCAATGAGACCGCGTTGAGTTCCAGTCATTCGGTAGGGGCATCACGCAATCATTTCAATGCTGCAGCCTTTGTGAACTACAGGAATGAGTGGGACAAGCATTTCTTGGCCACCTCGTTGCAATATCGAATGGATAAGCTGACTGCCAAAGGACAGAACACCTCTTATTCGTTTATTGACCTCGTGGGACAGGTGCACTATTCCTATAATCAGCGCTATCTGTTAGATTTGTCGCTTTCTGGGTCTGCCTCAAGCATATTGATGCCGGGAAAGCGATGGGGTATATTCCCTGCTGTAGGTGCTGGATGGGTGGTGTCTGAGGAGAACTTTGCACGTCAGCCTTGGCTCGACCTGTTCAAACTGCGTGCCAGCTATGGCATTTCAGGTCGGGCAGACTATGATAATGATCTCTATATAGACATGTATGGCAATGGGGGAACTTATCTTTTTGGCAAGACTCCTCTCGCCACGAAAGGACTCCGAATCTCTCAACTTGGAATCATGGACTTGACCTATGAGAAGTCGCACAAGTTTAATGCCGGATTTGACATGCGTGCATTTAAGAAACTATCGATGACCTTCGACGTCTTCTATGACCATCGAACAGACATTCTTGTAGGAGCAAATGGTAAAGTTTCCTCTCTGTTTGGAATGCCTGTGTCTAAGGAAAACACGGGTGTAGTAGATAATCATGGCGTGGAGACGGATATACACTGGTCTGATTTTGCGCGAGACTTCAAATATTCGATAGGTGGAACGTTCGCTTACACCCGCAATAAGATTGTTCAACAGAACGAGGAGTTTCGTCCCTACGACTATTTGAAGCGTACCGGAGGACGCATAGGCCAATTCTTCGGTTATGTAGTGGAGGGCATCTATCAGAACCAGAATGAGATTGATAGTAGGAATGTTAAACAGACTCTGTCAGCCGTTCAGCCCGGAGACCTAAGATATCAGGATTTGAACAACGATGGTATAATAGACTCCTACGACCAGAGAGCGTTGGGCTATAGCGCCATTCCCGAGGTTTACTACTCATTTGATTTGAATCTGGAGTATAGGGGATTGGGAGTGTTTGCCCTGTTTCAAGGTGTAGGCAATGTGAGTGTCATTGCCAATACCCCCAGTGTCTACTACCCCTTGTTTGGCAATAGAACGGTCTCGACAGAGTATTATTCCAATCGCTGGACTCCGGAAAATCCTCAGGCTAAGTATCCGAGACTGAGTTCGACAGGGTCGGTCAATAACTATATCAATAATTCACTTAGTGTGAGAGACGCTGCTTTCCTAAAGTTGAGAACGTTGGAGGTCTATTATAAGTTTAACAAGTCTCAGCTGAGGGCATTGAAGTATGTGAATAGTGCTAAGGTTTATGTTCGTGCCTACGACCTACTGAGCTTTGATAACATAAAAATCATGGACCCGGAGAATATGGGTGCTGGGCATCCCTCTATGACACGCTATGCGATAGGTTTCGATTTGAAGTTCTAATTTAAAATGTTGACGAAAATGAAATATGCTAAAAGCATGATTATATCTATTGGTATAATCAGCCTAATGACCAGCTGCGATTTCCTAAATACCGGGGAGTCGACCTATTATGACAAAGCGGAGACACTGTACGACCCATCCAAGGTGTCGCAACTCTGTACTCAGGTATATAGCTATTTGCCAAATGGTTTAGGAGGAATATCAGGTGCTATGCAGGACGCAGCTACCGACGATGCTGTTCATATCCAAACAACGGCTTTAATCCAGCGGTTTGTCAATGGCACTTGGTCTCCCAACTATACAGTGGACGACGTGTTCTCTGACTACTATAAGGCTATTCACGATGCCAATTTCTATTTAGAAAATTGTTTGAATTTAACTTATGATGATTGGAAAAACTCAGATGGCTTCCAAGATACATATAAGAGTTATTTGAACTATCAGTATGAAGTGAGGTTTCTTCGTGCCTTTTACTATTTTGAGTTAGTAAAACGATATGGGAATGTTCCGCTCGTTACAACTACTCTCAGCAAGGAGGAGGCAAACTCTTTGAAACAATCATCGGCCGAGACTGTCATGAAGTTTGTGATAGATGAGTGCTCTGAGGTGGCGAAAATGCTCCCCGACAAGCCAACCATGTTGCCTGGCGCCAATGCTAATATGCAACGTATTGGCAAAGGAGCAGCCTTGGCTTTAAAGTCAAGGGCGGCCTTGTATATGGCAAGTCCGCTTTTTAATACTGATCATAATGTAGAGAAGTGGAAGACTGCAGCACTGGCTGCCTATGATGTCATAGCACAAGCTAAAACCTTCGGTTATGCTCTTGATTCAGATTATCGCAATCTTTTTGGCGCTACCAACAATCAGAGCAATGAGGTTATCCTGTGTCGCCCGGAAGGAAAGACTACCCATTTTGAATCTGCCAACTATCCTATAGGAGTAAAAAACGGCTCTGGCTACACTTGCCCTACAGAGAATTTGGTAAGTGCTTATGAAATGAAGGATGGTAGTAGCTTTGATTGGGATAATCCTGTGATGGCTGCCAATCCTTACAAAGACCGCGACCCCCGTTTTCGTATGACGGTTGTATGTAATGGGATGAACTGGCCATCAGATGTTCCTGTGGAAACTTTCTTTGGCGGAAAAAATGCCCAGCCTTTGCTCAATGCAACAACAACGGGTTATTATCTGAAAAAATACTTGAATAATAAAGTAACATTTGAGACTGGACAGACTACCAATAGCTTTGACCATAACTGGATATTATTCCGTTATGCAGAGGTTCTCCTCAATTATGCAGAGGCTATGGCAGAAGCCTATGGACCGGATCAAATAACTGCTGAGTGCCAGATGAGTGCGCGTGAAGCCGTAAATATGGTCCGTGCCCGTAAGAATGTCAACATGCCTCCTTTCCCCGTGGGAATGTCAAAAGGCAATTTTCTGTCCCGCTTAAGAAACGAACGTCGTGTTGAATTTGCCTTTGAGGGACAGCGTTTCTGGGATTTACGGCGATGGAAAGCTCTTGATGAGATGAAAGATATCTATAAAGTGAACATCACCAAAAAGGAGGACGGCACACTTATCTATGTTAAGGAGAAATTGGAGTCTTATGTAATATCAGATAAGATGTACTTCTATCCTCTTGCAAATTCTGAATTATACAAGAACACTAATCTGATTCAGAACCCAGGTTGGAATAACTAAATCAAATATTTGTATATAATAAGGTTCAGTAGAGAGGCTGCTCATAGGGAATTATCCTAATGGGCAGCCTTGTTTGTTGCTCTTGGCAGGTGTGGGATAAGCTCAAGAGAGTTTGGCTCATAGGGTATCACGAAAAGGGTGTCCCTTTGCATTGTTGGTTTGTAATGTAACAAAGGTAATTTGCTAATATACTTTGTGCTCCAAGATAAAACACAAATCGCTGATTTATGAGCGCGTTAAATTGCATTAAAGCAGAAAGAAAAACGGGCGAAGTGAGGGCCTATGTGCGAAATTATTGCTATATTTGCACGCAATAAATTTATAAAACTACATTTTATGTCATCATTTGTTGCAGATAAAATCGTGATGGACGGACTGACTTTCGACGACGTCCTGCTTATTCCTGCTTATTCAGAGGTACTGCCCAAAGAGGTGGAGTTGAAGACCAAGTTCTCTCGTCACATCGAGCTGAACGTGCCTTTTGTGACGGCGGCGATGGATACCGTGACCGAGGCTTCGATGGCCATTGCCATTGCCCGCGAAGGTGGTATCGGCGTGATCCACAAGAACATGACCATCGAAGAGCAGGCACGCCAGGTGGCTATCGTGAAGCGAGCCGAGAACGGAATGATCTACGACCCGGTGACAATACGCCGCGGACGCACCGTGAGAGATGCCCTGGAGATGATGCACGACTACCACATCGGTGGTATTCCCGTAGTGGATGAAGAAAACCATTTGGTGGGAATCGTCACCAACCGCGACCTGCGCTTTGAGCGTAGACTTGATAAGACGGTGGACGAAGTGATGACACACGAGAACCTCGTGACAACCCACCAGCAGACAGACCTTACTGCAGCTGCTCAGATTCTGCAGGAAAACAAGATTGAGAAGCTCCCCGTGGTGGATGCCGGAAACCATCTCATTGGTCTGATTACATACAAAGATATTACCAAGGCCAAGGATAAGCCTATGGCTTGCAAGGACGAGAAGGGCCGCCTTCGTGTGGCCGCCGGCGTGGGCGTCACCGTAGACACGCTCGACCGCGCACAGGCTCTGGTCGAGGCTGGGGTGGATGCCATCGTCATTGACACTGCCCACGGACATACCAAGGGCGTGGTGGACAAGCTCCACGAGGTGAAAGCCGCGTTCCCCAACGTCGATGTGGTGGTGGGAAATATTGCGACCGGTGAGGCTGCCAAGTATTTGGTGGACAATGGTGCAGACGCTGTGAAGGTGGGCATCGGCCCCGGCTCCATCTGCACCACCCGCGTGGTGGCTGGAGTAGGAGTGCCTCAGTTGAGTGCCGTCTACGACGTATGCTCTGCGCTCAAGGGCACCGACGTGCCTCTGATTGCCGATGGCGGACTGCGCTATTCGGGCGACATCGTGAAGGCACTGGCAGCCGGTGGCAGTAGCGTGATGATTGGTTCGCTGGTGGCTGGAACCGAGGAGTCGCCGGGTGAGACCATCATCTACAACGGTCGTAAGTTCAAGAGCTACCGTGGCATGGGCTCGCTCGAAGCCATGGGACAGAAGAACGGCTCGCGCGACCGCTATTTCCAGAGCGACACCCGCGACGTGAAGAAGCTCGTGCCCGAGGGTATTGCCGGACGTGTGCCCTATAAGGGAACGGTACAGGAGGTGATCTATCAGCTCACCGGAGGTCTCCGCTCAGGCATGGGCTACTGCGGA
>DCJH01000027.1 GCA_002317385.1 Prevotella sp. UBA1705
AGGTGGTGGTCATCGGTTACGGTGCCGTGAAGAAGTCGGACCTCACCGGTTCGGTGGCAGCCCTGAAGCCGGATTCCAAGAACAAGGGTCTGGTGGTGAATGCCCAGGACATGATCGGCGGTAAGATTGCCGGTGTGAACGTGACGAGCAACAGTGGTGCTCCTGGTGCAGGCGCTACCATCCGCGTACGTGGCGGGTCTTCGCTCAACGCCTCCAACGACCCGTTGATCGTGATCGACGGTGTGCCTATGGATAACAACGGCGTGAAAGGTCTGTCCAATCCACTGTCGTTGGTGAACCCACAGGACATCGAAAGCTTTAATATCCTGAAAGACGCTTCTGCTACTGCCATCTACGGTAGCCGTGGTTCTAATGGTGTTATCATCATTACCACCAAGAAAGGACACAAGGGACAGAAGCTCAGCATTAGTTATAATGGTAGCGCAACGGTGAGCATGAAGCGCAAAACCATCGATGTGATGAACGGAGATGAGTATCGAGATTTCGTGAAAAAGCTCTACGAGGGCAACAGCCGCTACGACGAGGCCGTGGGTGCACTGGGTACTGCTAATACGAATTGGCAGAACGAAATCTACCAGACGGCCTTCTCACAGGATCATGGCGTAACGGTGGCCGGCTCTGCTGGTGCCTTGCTGCCCTACCGCGTATCGGTGGGTTACACCGGACAGGAGGGTATCCTGAAGACATCAGACTTCAAGCGCTATACCGCTGCCGTGAGCCTGAGCCCCAGTCTGCTCGACAATCACCTGAACATCAACCTCAACCTCAAGGGCATGTATGCCGACACCAAGTATGCCAATACCGGTGCCATCGGTGCTGCAGTGTTCATGGACCCCACAAAGCCTGTCTACAGCACGGAGGATATGTACAAAAACTTCGGCGGTTACTATGAGTGGACCATGGGTGGCTCATCGCTCAACGACCCGACATGGCCTTTGACCTACAACAACCAGGCCACCGCCAACCCCGTGGCTATGCTTTATCTGCACAACGACCGCGCCAAATCCAAGGATTTCGTGGGCAATATCGACGTTGATTACAAGGTTCAGGGTTTCGAAGACCTGCGCTTCCACGCTACGGCTGGTGCCGATATCGCAACTGGTAAGCAGGTGCTCGACGAGGATCCCGCCTACCCCAGTCGCGATGCCGTGTACTATGGCAACCACGGTTGGGAGAAAATCGACAAGCAGAGCTATACGATGAGTGGATATGCACAGTACTATCATGACTTCAACGACAAGGCCATGAACCACTTCGACATCATGCTCGGTTCGGAATACCAGCGCTTTACCAGAAGCACTCACAACTATTACTACGGCTATTATCCCAAAACCAACGCCGATGCTACACTCGCCGGAACCATTTACAAGCCCAAAGGCAAGGACTATGACGGCGACGGCACCATCGATCCGTACTACGACCCGACGGAAAACCGCCTGCTCTCGTTCTTCGGACGAGCCAACTGGTCGCTCATGGACAGCCGTTACATGCTTACCGCAACATTCCGTGCTGACGGTTCCACACGTTTCAACTGGCTCGAACCCTATCCCAACCAGCAGTGGGGTTACTTCCCCTCTTTCGCCTTCGCATGGCGCATCAAGGATGAGAACAAGTTCAAGGACATCGAATGGCTGTCTGACCTGAAGCTCCGTCTGGGTTATGGACAGACCGGTCAGCAGGAAGGCATCGACGATTTCGGTTACTATACATCTTACACCATGAACGCCGGTCCCGACTCTTACTATCCAATCTCGGGTGACGGAACGATGGCTCGCCCTGCCGCAGTGAACACTTCGCTGACATGGGAGACCACCACTACATATAATATTGGTCTGGACTGGGGTCTCTTCAAGCAGAGACTGACTGGTACTGTGGACTGGTATTATCGCAAAACGACCGACTTGCTCAACACTGTGTATGTTCCTGCCGGTGCCAACTTCAAGAACACGGTGCGCTCAAACATCGGTGATATGAAGAATACCGGTGTGGAGGCTACCATCCATTGGCTCGCTTTGAATACCAAGGACTGGAACTGGACCCTCGATTACAACTTCACTTACAACCAGAACTCTATCACTAAGCTGACTGGTGGCAAGGATAGCGGATACTTTGTTCCTACGGGTGGTATCTCGGCTGGTACCGGTGGCAATGTTCAGGCACACGCCGTGGGACATCCCGCAAGCTCGTTCTACGTATTCCAGCAGGTGTACGACCAGAACGGAATGCCCCTTGAGGGTGTTGTGGTTGACCGCAATGCTGATGGCCAGATTACCGATGCCGACAAGTATTTCTACAAGAGTCCGGCTGCTCCCGTAACAATGGGCTTCGCCTCTCGCCTGGAATACAAGAACTGGGACTTCGGTTTCTCTCTCCGCGCAAGCATCGGCAACTATGTATACAACGACGGAATGGCTGGCAAGTCTAACCTGAACGTTAGCGAAATCTACAGCAGCAACAACTATCTGTCTAACCGTCCGCTCTATGTTTTGCCCTACAACTGGCAGACTTACGAGACAACGGCTACACTGTCTGACCGTTGGGTGCAGAACGCTTCATTCTTGAAGTGCGACAACATCACCTTAGGATACAGCTTCAACAACCTCTTCAAGGGTACAGGCTGGCAGGGAATCAGTGGTCGTCTGTACGGAGCCGTGAACAATGTATTCACGATTACCAAGTACCAGGGCATCGACCCGGAGGTGTTTGGCGGCATCGACAACAACCTTTATCCGCGTCCCTTCTCGGCAACCGTTGGATTAAGTCTTAATTTCTAAATTCTAAAGGAAAGATCAATTATGAAAACCTATATAAAAAATATACTTCCGGCAGCAGCTCTCGCGCTGACATTTGGAATGTCTTCATGCTCTGATGTGCTGGAGATTTCTCCCAAAGATCCGGATATTGTGACCAAGGTGACGGCAAGCCAACTGATGAACAAGTGCTATGCAAACATTGGTATGGCCGGTCAGGGCGGCGCCAACGGCGACTGTGACATCGATGGTCTTGATGGCGGTACGACCGGATATGTGCGCCAGATGTTCAATGCCAACGAGCTTACAACGGATGAATCCATCTGTGGATGGGGCGACGAGGGTATTGCAGCATTCGATTTCAACAACTACGACTCCTCTCACCCGATGCTCCGCGGATTCTATTATCGCTTGTATTTTGGTGTGACGGTCTGCAACCAGTACCTCACTCAGTTTGCTGATGAGGATGCTACTATGACCGCAGAGGTTCGTTTCCTGCGTGCACTCAACTATTACGAGTTGATGGACTGCTTTGGCAACGTGCCCTTTACGACAGTCGTTTCCTCAGAAAGTCCTAAGCAGATTCAGCGCGCTGACCTTTATAAATGGATTGAAAGCGAGCTGCTTGACATAGAGGGAAGCCTCTCTCAGGCCCAGCCCAAGAAGGAAGGCGAAGCCGGCTACGGCCGCGTGGACCAGGCTGCCTGCTGGATGTTGCTGGCCCGCCTGTATCTGAATGCAGAGGTATATACTGGCAAGGCCGAATGGTCTAAGGCCAAAGAATATGCCCAGAAGGTGATGAACTCGCCCTACAAGCTCTATACCACAGCCAAGAAGGATCCTTCCGGCCAGACATGGTCTGCCTATCAGCAGTTGTTCATGGGTGACAATGGCACCAACGGCGCATCTGTAGAGGGTATCTTCCCCATCGTGCAGGATGGCCTTACTACCACCTCTTGGGGTACGTCCTTATTCCTCATGGCCGGTTCTGAAGACAAGGACGTGTGTGTAAAGATTGATGGCACCAAGGGAAACAACACCGACCAGTCATGGGGTGGTAACCGCTGTCGTCCCGATCTCATCCGCAAGTTCTTCCCCCGCAACGACGCACCTAATGTCAACGCATACCTGATGCCCGAGACCGCAGGCGACGACCGTGCCATCTTCGACGGTGAGGGCCGCATCCTCGACAACACCGAGGTGGGCTCGTTCAAGAACGGCTTTGCCACAGTGAAGTTCAACAACTTCAAGACCGACGGCTCTACCGGTCACAGCAGCACGTTTGCCGATGCAGACTTCTTCTTCTTCCGCGCCGCAGAGGCTTACCTCATCTTCGCCGAGGCTGATGCCCGTCTCAACGGCAACAAGGTGACAACCGATGGCATAAACGCACTCAACGCACTGCGCACACGTGCCAACGCAGAGCCCAAATCGTCCTGGACCATGAAGGAAATCTGCGACGAGTGGAGCCGTGAGTTCTACTTCGAGGGAATCCGTCGCCCCACCTTGATTCGCTTCGGCTACTTTGGCGGCAACAACAATTATACCTGGCAGTGGAAGGGCGGTGCCTATGAGGGAACCCAGTTCTCATCCAACAAGAACGTCTTTGCCATTCCTACACAGGATATGACTGTTAACGAGAACTTGGTTCAGAACCCGGGTTATTAATTATCTTAAAAAGTTCGAAAATGAAAAATATATTTAAGTCATCACTGCTGCTGCTTTGCAGCCTTGCTCTCCTCACATCCTGCGAGGACGACAATGCCAGCAATCCCGTGCTGACATCACCCACGACATTTGTGCTGAATACTCCCAGTATTGCCGCAAACAATGTTATCGACCTGGCCAACTCCAGCACACTGGAGCTCACCTGCTCTCAACCCGACTACGGTTTCCCCGCTGTCACCACCTATACTGTAGAGGTGGCAACCAAGAGTGATATGAGTGATGCCACGGCCCTCTCCCAGACTTTCACCTCTACCAAGATGAATCTTGACGTTGCCGAGCTGGCCAGCACGCTGACCAACCTGGAGTTGAACGCTGGTAAGACTGAGTCTGACTTCCCGATGACCATCCCCGTATATGTACGTGTCAAGGCTGTCATGACCAGCAAAACCGGTGCCGATGTGGAGGGTACATCCATCACATCGAACGTTGTGACACTGAGCAAGGTTAACCTGCGTTACTCTCTGCCTCCAGTATCTCTGCCCGAGAACCTCTATATCACAGGTAACTTCAACGGCTGGAGCTGGGAGACCTCACTCGCCATGACTCCTGTCTACGACACCGACAACATGTTCTGGCATCTGGTTTACATCGACGGATCAGGTATCAAGTTCAATACCGCCAAGGCATGGGACGGCAACGAGGTAGGCTTCTCCAAGATCGTTGTCAATGCCTCAAGTGAACTCGGCAGCGAAATTATCGACGGTGGTGGCAACATTGCCTCTTCCAAGCCGGGTTGGTATCTCATGATCGTTACCACCTCTGTTTCTGGCCGCGACATCATCTACGATGTAAGGTTCAACAAGCCCGAGGTATGGCTCATGGGAACTGCAACAGCCGGAGGCGCATGGGCTGAGAAGGAAGATGGCGCTATGTTCACCGTTCCTACAACGGCCGACGGAAGCTTCGTATCACCCGCATTTGCCAACAACACCTCAGGTGACGGCGGCGTGCGCGTCTATGTGAAGATTCCAGACTACGACTGGTGGAAGTCTGAGTTCATGGTATTCGACAAGGTCATCAAGTATCGTGGCAAGGGCGGCGACCAGGATCGCGTCCAGGGCACGAAGGGCCAGAAGATTTATATGAACTTTACCTCGGAAACTGGTGAGATCAAGTAACAATAACCTAAGTGACTAAAGAAAACAATAGATATGAAAAAGTTATCATTATATCTGACACTCGCACTCGCAGGGCTCTTCATGAGCTCCTGCAGTGACGACTACACCGATTGGGCTGACCCTCAGTCCAATGCGCAGGAGGATGCCATTACCGTTCCCGGTCTCAAGGCATCGGCCGTAGACGCACAGACCCTCTCCACGGAGGCAGAGACTGTACCGGTATTCACGCTGAGCACAGCCACATTGCCCGACGGTTTCTCCTTGGAGAATGCCCGTGTGGAGCTTACTCCGCAGGGTGTAGATAACGCCACAGCCACTACCGTGACCACTACGCTCGACGGTTTGGCTACAACCGCAGACATCCAGGCACTCATCGAGAAGGCTTTTGGCAAGAATCCCGTGGCCCGCAAGTTCGACGCCCAGGTATATGTCAATGCTTTGAAAGGCGGTCAGGCCGTGCTGATCGATGCCGGTAAGATTGTCTACACCGTGACCACCGTTAAGCCCGACATCGCACAGGCCTACTACATCATCGGCGGCCCCAACGACTGGGCAGGCTCGGCAGCCACCAAGCCGTTGAAGTTCAGCCACAGCGCCACCAACGTGTACGATGACCCCGTATTCACTATTACATTTGAGGTCAATCCCGCCAACGACACCTGGTTTGCCATTGCCGACGACAAGGCTTGCGATGCCATCACCAACAACAACGACTGGTCGCAGCTCCTCGGCAACAAGAACGGCAACGGCAAGAACGGTGAGACCGGTTCTATGGACCGCCGCGCCAACCTGTCTGACGACGGTTCGTTCATGGTGCCTGCAGGTTCACGCTATGTGTCTGTAGAGATCAACATGATGGAATACACCTACAAGGTGAAGGGCATCAACTTCGCAGAGTTTATCTACGAGGTGGGCAACAACAGCAGCTGGGGTGATCATCCCTATGCCATGTACGGTCCCAATATGGATGGCAAATACTATGGCGCGTTCTATCTCGACGGCGAGTTCAAGTTCAAGCCCAACGGCGGCAACGACTGGGCTGGCGACTGGGAGTATAACGGCGACGGTAAGCTCGATGCCAACGGTCAGGGCAATATCCCTGCTCCCGCCACAGGCTTCTACTTCGTGACCGTAGACCTCTCTGCCATGACCTATACGCTCAAGCCTTTCAAGGAGATGCACGTGGTGGGCGACGCCCTCAACGGCAACTCCGACCAGTGGGGCGCTGGCGTGACCATGACATGGAATGCCACCAACAAGACTTGGGAAGCCAAGGGCGTGAAGCTCGACGCTGGCAAGTCCATCAAGTTCAAGGATGAGGATGGCAGCTGGAGCGGGGTGAACCTCGGCGGTCAGCTCGACAAGCTCATTCAGGGAAGCAACGACAACATCCCCGTGGCCACAGCCGGTACCTACAACATCGTGCTCCATCTGGAGAATACCGACCGTGCTCCCTATGCCGAGCTTATTGCACAATAGAAGATGCTAAGCATTATTATAAAACAACAACAAAGATTTCTTCAATAGGTAGTCGTTGATAAACAAAATGACAACCGAGGCGATTCTCAGTGATGAGGGTCGCCTTTTTTCATGCTCTCATGGGCAGGATGTGGGGCATGAATCGTGATTTATTGACCAATCTACACTTTTTGAGCCATATTTTCGTGTTTTTTGACTTTCGGTACAGATGGATTTTGCTAACTTTGCCCTATCCAAGCATGACAGACAAACCCTTATAACACAATGAAACGAATCTTACTCACGCTCTCGGCCGCCCTTCTGGCCGTCGCAGGCTCAGCCCAGCCACGCAACGGTGGCTACCCCATCACTCCCGTACCATTCACTTCCGTCAAGGTGGCCAACCATAGTTTCTGGGGCCAGCGCCTCGAAACGTCGCGCCGCGTCACCATTCCCCTCGCCTTCAGCAAGTGCGAGTCGGAGGGCCGCTACAAGAATTTTGAGCGCGCCGCCCACCCCAGCGACACCTACGACGTGGAGAAACTCACACCCCTTCCCTTCGACGACACCGACCCCTATAAGACCATCGAGGGCGCAAGCTATATCCTGCAGACCTATCCCGACGCCCGGCTCAAACACTATATCGACTCTGTGCTCGACATCATCGACCGCGCGCAGGAGCCCGACGGCTACCTCTACACGGCACGCACGCAGAACCCCAAACACCCCCATTCGTGGTCGGGGCCCGAGCGATGGGGCCATGAGGAAGACCTGAGCCATGAGCTCTACAACCTCGGCCACATGGTAGAGGGTGCCGTGGCCCACTTCCAGGCCACGGGCAGTCGCAAGTTTCTCGACATCGCCCGGCGCTATGCCGACTGCGTGATACGCGAAGTTGGCCCCAACCCGGGGCAGGCCTGCGTGGTGCCCGGACACCAGATTGCCGAGATGGCTCTGTGCCGACTCTACCTCGCCACGGGCGACAAGCGCTATCTCGACGAGGCCAAATTCTTCCTCGACTACCGCGGCAAGACCGCCAAGAAGCACGAATACTCGCAGAGCCTCAAGCCTGTGGTGGAGCAAGACGAGGCAGTGGGCCATGCCGTGAGGGCGGCCTACATGTATGCCGGCATGGCCGACGTGGCGGCACTCACCGGAGACAGTTCATACGTCAACGCCATAGACCGCATCTGGCAGAACATCGTGTCGCGCAAACTATATATCACCGGAGGCATCGGCGCCACGAGTCAGGGCGAGGCCTTCGGCCGCAACTATGAGCTGCCCAATATGACTGCCTACAACGAGACGTGCGCCGCCATAGGCAATGTCTATGTGAACTATCGGCTCTTCCTGCTCCACGGCGAGAGCAAATACTACGACGTGCTGGAGCGCACGCTCTACAACGGACTCCTCTCGGGCGTCTCGATGGATGGCGGGGCATTCTTCTACCCCAACCCACTGGAGTCTACGGGCCAACACCACCGCCAGCCTTGGTTTGGCTGTGCCTGCTGCCCGAGCAACATCTGCCGCTTCCTGCCCTCGCTGCCGGGCTATGTCTATGCCGTGAGAGACCGCAGCCTCTACGTGAATCTCTTCCTCAGCAACACGGCATCGATGCAGGTGGGCGGCAAGGCGGTGACGCTCTCGCAGACCACGGGCTACCCCTGGAACGGCGACATCGCCCTCCGCGTGGACCAGAACAAGGCCGGGCAGTTTGCGCTCAAGATACGCATCCCCGGATGGGTGAAGGGACAACCGGTGCCCTCCGATCTCTATCGCTACACCGACGACAGGGCCTCGGCCTATCAGATTCTGCTGAACGGCCAGCCCGTGGAGGCCAATCTCACACCCGACGGCTACTGCACCATCAGACGCCGATGGCGCAAGGGCGACGTGGTGAGCGTGCATTTCGACATGGAGGTGCGCGCGGTGAAGGCCAACAATAAGGTGGAAGCCGACCGCGGACAGGTGAGCTTTGAGCGCGGGCCGCTGGTCTACTGTGCCGAATGGCCCGACAACCACTTCAACCTGAAGACGGTGCTCGTGAACCAGCGGCCGCAGTTTGCGCTCGGCACCCTACCCTACGATGCCTTCGTGGCCAAGGAGCAGCAGCCCAGGCTCACGCTCTTCCGCGACCAGACAGTCACCACCCTCACCACACAGGCCCAGACCTTGGCCTACGATGCCAACGGAAACCTCACCACGCAGAGTGTCCAGCTCAGGCTCATCCCCTATTTTGCCTGGGCCCACCGCGGCTCCGGCAACATGAAGGTGTGGCTTCCACAGAGCGTCGGCGCGGCCCAGGCCGAGTAGGCCCAGGGAGCTCTCTCCCCTGAGTCGCCCCCTCCTCACCCCACAGAGACGCATCCCTCCATCCTCCGCAAGGGGCGGCCCAGGCAGCCACAATCTGCCTGAGCCGCCCCTCTTTCTATCTCCTCTTTATCGCAAAAATTCCTGTTGAAACTCTTTGAACATCGCCCTCCCGTCCCTTCAAAATCCTGTTTCTCCAGCCCTTCGCCCGAAAATTCGATCGAAAATCACCGATTTTGAATCGCTTGAAAACCAACAACTTGTAATCTTTTGACAAAAAATGGCTGGACGATTACTACCTTTTCGTCTCACGATTACTACCTATTCGCTGGGCCATCAGGTGGTTTTCGCATCAGGAAAACCACCTGATAGCATCGCCCAAAAGGCCTTCTCACGGCTTCGGAAGCCTTCTTCGACAGCGAAAAACCATTTTTCTCCTATTCCGCTCAGTATCTTTAGGCCTTATTCCCGAAGTCTCCTCATTTTCCGATTTCCACGACTTCTGCTCAAAAATGCTGAATATTCTCAACAAAAAAAATATGGAACCCACCTCGCGGAGAGGTAGATTCCATATCTCAATAGTCTGCTGTCTCATGCCCGGCGAGCCCGCTTGCCAACGGCAGCGGGGCGGGAAGGGGCTTAGTAGGCGTTCTTGTCGTGGATGAATACCGACTTGGTGGTCATCCAGATAATCCTGAAATCGAGCCAGAGACTCCAGTTTTCGATATACCATATGTCGCGTTTCACGCGCTCTTCCATCTGCCACAGTTCCTGCGTCTCGCCGCGGAATCCGGTAACCTGCGCCCATCCGGTGATGCCCGGCTTACAGAAATGGCGCACCATATACTTGTCGATGAGCTTGCCGTAGACCTCGGTGTGATGGAGCATATGCGGGCGTGGACCCACAATGCTCATCTCGCCGCGCAGCACATTGAAGAACTGGGGCAGCTCATCTATATTGGCTTTGCGCATGAAATTGCCGAAGGGGAACTTGCGCGGGTCGTCCTTGGTGGCCTGAACATTGTCGGAATCCTTGTTCACGTGCATCGAACGAAACTTGTAGCAATAGAACGTGGTGCCGTCGAGACCCGTGCGCCCCTGGCGGAAGAAGATGGGGCCGGGGCTCTGCAGCTTGATGATGATGCCCACAACAGCCGTGATGGGCAGGAGGAAGATACACACGAAGAGCGAGCCCAGAATGTCGAACACGCGCTTGATGATGCGGTTCACGGGCTTGATGAGCGGCTCGCAGTGGTTGGTGAACACCGTGTAGTCGCCGAAACGCTGCATCTTGAGGTTCATCTCATAGTCCTCGAAGATACGCGGCACGTAGAAAAATCTGATCACACTTTTGTCGCACGAGCGCATGATGCGCATCACCTGGTCGCCCTCGTCGTGGGGAAGGCTGCAGAAAACCTCATTGATAGCAATCTCACTCAGGGGGTTAGAGTCCCACTCGTCGAGCCTGGCATTGAGGTCCTTCATATTGCCCAGTCGTTTCAACTCGGCAGGACAGTTGGCAATGGGCTGGTCGGCGAAGTAGCCCAGCACACGGTATCCCACGGCGGCCGACATGGTAAACTCGTTGTAGAGACGCAGCAGGGCCGGGTCACTACCCACCATGAGTATGGTCTGCGAGTTGCGCCCGTGGATGCGCAGATACTTCAGCGCCCAGAGTTCGAACACACGCGAGAGGATGATTACAGAGTAGAGGCTCACGCCGAAGATAACGGTGTATCTGAAAAATCCTGTTCCGTCGGAGATCAGTCGCAGCAAAAGGAACATCAATACCACCTGCATGCCCACGAGTTTGCATGTGTTGAACACCACCGAACGGAACTTCACCAGTCGGCGCTGCACAATGGTGTGGAAGAAATATTCGGCTACAAGCATGGCGAAATTCATCACCAGCACGGAGAATTTCGTATATTCGACGATATACTTGGGCACATCCGGCCCCAGTATCATGTTGAGTACCAGGAACAATAGGTTGAGCAATACGAAGTCGAAAATAAATACCGACGCCTTCACATACTCGCTACCATTGTGTCCTCTCCTTTCTTTAAAACTCTCTGAACTATTACTCTGTACCATTTATAACGCATTGTTGTTCTTAGTAAAACACGTAGATTAGTCCAGCCAAAATACTTGACAACTCTCTATGAGGGCGGGCTCGAATCTGTGTGTTTGTCAAAAAGTAGCTCGTAAAATTAGGCATTATTTCCCGAACAAGCAAAGTTAAATGGTAAAAAAAACATTCATTAAGAAGGATTTTCTTTGTTTTGAAACTGAATTAATGCTAACTTTGCAATCTATATGGTACTGAATTATATTTGGATAGCGTTTTTTCTCATTGCCTTTGTCTTTGGTTTCATCCAGCTGTGCATGGGCGATGCCACCATCTTTCAGAAGATAGTGGACTCCACTTTCGATACATCCAAGACCGCCTTTGAGACCTCGCTGGGGCTCACCGGCGTGCTGGCCCTGTGGTTGGGAATCATGAAAATAGGCGAGAAGGCGGGCGTAGTCAATGTGCTGGCGCGCGTGTTGAGCCCGGTATTCACCAAGCTCTTCCCCGACATTCCCAAGAATCATCCGGCCATGGGCTCCATTTTCATGAACATTGCATCTAATATGCTCGGGCTCGACAATGCCGCCACGCCCACCGGTCTCAAGGCCATGGCACAGATGCAGGAGCTCAATCCGCGCAAGGACACGGCCACCAACCCGATGATTATGTTCCTCGTGCTCAACACGTCGGGCCTTACCATCATTCCCACCACCATCCTGGCGTTTCGCGCCTCCTACGGTGCCGCCACCCCGACCGATGTCTTCATCCCCATCCTCCTGGCCACCACGGTAGCCACGCTGGCCGGAATCATCATCACTGCCCTATGGCAGCGCATCAACCTGATGCAGCCGGCGCTCCTCGGATTGATAGCTGGCATGATAGCCTTCGTGGGCGCCATTATCTGGGGTTTCGGGCAAATGGACAAGGATACCATGGCCACGGTGACGTCGCTGGCCAGCAACCTCATCCTCTTCTCGGTCATTGTGCTGTTTGTGCTGGCCGGATTTATCCGCAAGATCAATGTCTACGATGCCTTCGTCGAGGGCGCCAAGGAAGGCTTCACCACAGCCGTCCGCATCATTCCCTACCTGGTAGCCATCCTCGTGGCGGTGGGCGTGTTCCGCGCCTCGGGGGCCATGGACATGCTCGTAGACGGCATTGCCTGGACGGTGAAGCAGTGCGGACTCAACACCGACTTCGTGGGCGCCCTGCCCACAGCCTTCATGAAGCCCCTCTCGGGTAGCGGAGCGCGTGGCCTGATGCTGGAGGCGATGAAGAACTATGGTCCCGACAGTTTCGTGGGCAGGCTGAGTTGCATCTTCCAGGGCAGCACCGACACCACTTTCTATATACTTGCCGTCTACTTCGGTAGCGTGAGTGTGAAGTTCACCCGCCACGCCGTGGCCTGCGGTTTGCTGGCCGACCTCATCGGCAGCATTGCCGCCATTGCCATCGCCTATATCTTCTTCGGGTAAGAGAGAAGCCAAGAGGATAGGCAGCATAAGATAGATTTCAATAGGATATAATAAGATAAGATTGGAACGGGAGCACTGAGAGGGAGGTGCGGCAGGTGCTGCCAAGCCCAAGTTCAATGCTCCATGTTCAAAGTTCAAAGTATTCAAGCATGGCCAATTTAAAATCACTCGTCAAAGATACAGCCATCTACGGCATCAGCAGCATTGCCGGAAGATTTGTCAACTACCTGCTCGTGCCCATCCAGACAGCGGCTTGGGCAGCGTCGGGCGGGCAGTATGGTGTGGTGACCAACGTATATGCCTACACGGCGTTGCTACTCGTGATCCTCACCTATGGTATGGAAACCACCTTCTTCCGCTATGCCAACAAGACCGAGGAAAACCCTCTGACCGTCTACACCACCACGCTCATCGCAGTGGGAACAACGTCGCTGATGTTCATCGTTGCGGTGCTGGCGTTTCTCCATCCGCTGTCATCGTTCATGGGATATGCCGACCATCCGGATTGGGTGGCGGTGATGTTTGTCTGCGTGGCCATAGACGCGTTCAAGTGTATTCCCTTTGCTTACCTGCGCTACAAGAAGAGACCCATCAAGTTTGCCACCATCCAGCTGGCCAATATCCTGCTCAATGTGCTGCTCAACCTCGTCTATCTCTTCGCCCTGCCCGCGCTGAAGCTCAACCCCTTCGGGCTCTACGACGAGAAGTTTACGCTGGATGTGGGCATGGTGTTCTACATCAACCTGGTGTGTACGGCACTTGTCACGCTGATGTTCTGGAAGGAACTCTTCGGATTTCGCTATCGCTTCGACAAGCAGTTGCTGCGCCGCATGCTCAGCTACTCGTGGCCGTTGCTCATCCTCGGCATCGCCGGCATCCTCAATCAGACGTTCGATAAGATAGCCTTCCCATTCCTCTACCACGGCGCCAACGCCAAGGCCGAGCTGGGAGTATATGGTGCGACAGTGAAGATTGCGATGATCATGGCCATGATTACGCAGGCGTTCCGCTACGCCTACGAGCCGTTTGTGTTTGGCAAAGCCAAGGACAAGGACAACCGCGAGACCTACGCCAAGGCCATGAAGTTCTTTATTGTCTTCACGTTGCTGGCCTTCCTCGTGGTGGTGGGCTACATGGACGTGCTGCGATATATCATCCGCAACCACGACTACTGGGCCGGACTGCGCGTGGTGCCCATCGTCATGGCAGCCGAAATCATGATGGGTGTCTACTTCAACCTGTCGTTCTGGTATAAGCTCATCGACCGAACCATCTGGGGAGCCTACTTCAGCGGCATCGGCTGCGTGGTACTCATCGCAGTGAATGTCATCTTCGTGCCGCAGTATAGCTATATGGCTTGCGCCTGGGGAGGGTTCGCAGGATACGGCACTGCCATGCTTCTGAGCTACTTTGTAGGCCAGAAATACTATCCCATCAACTATCCCATCAAAGACATCATGGCCTATGTCGCCCTGGCGTTCGTGCTCACCCTGGGTATGCTGGCGGCCAACAAATACCTCGGTGGCGCTGCCGCCATCGGCGTAAACACCCTGCTCGGGCTTGTCTTTGTGGCCTATCTCGTGAAGAAAGACTTCCCTCTGAGTAGCCTTCCCGTTATTGGTAAGAAATTCAAGAAATCCTAAACATTCAATCTATGATACACCATCGTTTCATGAAGGCAATGGCCTTCTTACCCTTTTACCTTTTTACCTTTTTACCCTTGCATGCCGACGAAGGCATGTGGACGCTCTACGACCTCCCCGCCGCGGTCTACAACCAGATGCAGGCAGAGGGTTTTCAGCTGCCCTACAACGACCTCTACTATGGTCCGCAGGCCGTAAAGAACGCCGTTGTGAACTTCTCCGGCTACTGTTCGGGCGTTGTTGTCAGTCCCGACGGACTGGTATTCACCAACCATCACTGCGGTTTTGAGGCCATTCGCTCCCATTCTACCGTGGAGCACGACTACATGTTGAACGGCTTTTACGCCAAGACCTATGAGGAGGAACTGCCCAATGAGGATATGTTCGTGTCGTTCATGGTGAGCCAAGAGGATGTGACCGCCCGCTTAGAGCGACTCGGCCTCAACCGACTTGGCACCGAAGGCAAGGAGCAACTCATCGACTCGCTGCAGAATGCAATGACTGATTCGATCAAGAAGATAGACTCCACGCTCCACATCGACATAGACGCGTTCTACGAAGGCAATAAGTATTATGCCACCACCTACCAGGATTTCACCGACCTCCGACTGGTGTTCACCGTGCCGAAGAGCATGGGAAAGTATGGCGGCGAGACCGACAACTGGATGTGGCCGCGCCAAACCTGCGACTTCTCAGTATTCCGCATCTATGCCAATCCGAAGACCAACGGCCCCGCCGACTACTCCAAGGACAACGTTCCCTACCATCCCAAGCACTGGGCTCCGGTGTCGTTGCAGGGCTATAAGCCCGGCGACTTCGCCATGACGATGGGTTATCCCGGCTCCACGAGCCGCTACCTGTCGAGCTATGGCATCGAGGAGCGCTACATGGAAAATGCCATTCGTGCCCAGGCACGCGGCGTGAAGCAGGACGTGATGACCAAGCACATGAGGGCTTCGGAGGCCGTTCGCATCAAATATGACAGCAAATTTGCCAACAGTGCCAACTATTGGAAGAACTCCATCGGTATGAACAAGTGTATCGACTCCATCGGACTCATCCAGCAGAAGCGCGACTTCGAGCGACAGATACAAGCCTACGTCGACTCCACGGGCTACCTGCGCGACAGCCTCAACTTCCCCCTGATGAAGCGACTCTATGCCGAGAGCAGCCGGAACGTGCACGATTTGATGTATCTCCGCGAGAGTTTCCACCGCACAAACGTATTCACCACCCGTGCCATGGCCGGCTACGAGCACATGGATATCCATGGACCGAAGGCCAAACCAGGCAAGCAATACATTGTCTATAAGGACAATCAGGAGACATGGGACGAGGCTTTGGACAAGGAAGTGCTGGCTACTGCCCTGAAGAACTATAAGGAGCACGTGCAGGACAAGGCCAGTCTGCCCTCGATATACAAGACCATCCAGACCAAGTATAACAACAACTACACCCGCTATGTGAACGATATCTGGGCCCGAAGCCTGCTCATGAAGACCGGCAAGCGCATCTACTTCAACACCAAGGCCTACAAGAACGACCCGGGTGTGCGCCTCGGCAAGGAGCTGAGCACCATCATGAAGGACTATCTCAAGCGCCAGCTCGCCGTAGAGGACAGCATTGCAGACCAGGAGAAATACCTCTGCGCTGCCAAGCTGCGCATGGAGCAAGACATGCCCCACTATAGCGATGCCAACTTCACCATGCGCCTGAGCTACGGTCAGGTGGGCGGCTACGACCTTGGCGGAAAGCCCTCGGGCTACTACACAGAGGCTGGAAGCATGGTGGAGAAGATGGAGCGCGGAGAGCGTGGAGAGATAGACTATCAGGCCGAGCCCATCATGAAGCAGCTCCTCTCGGCCAAGGACTTCACCCCGTATGGCGACAAGACCACCGACAAGATGCACCTCTGCCTGCTCACCAACAACGACATCACCGGCGGAAACAGCGGCTCTCCCCTCTTCGACGGGCAGGGACGCCTCATCGGACTGGCTTTCGACGGCAACTGGGACAGCCTCTCTTCCGACATCAACTTCGACAAACACCTGGCCCGTACCATCAGCGTAGACATCCGTTACGTGCTCTATATGATGGACAAATGGGGCCACGCCGACCGCCTCATCCAGGAGATCGGAGCCAAATAATCAGGGCATCGCCCAGCGGCAACTGCCTTTTCTCGATGGTTCCAAGGCCTGGGGACAACGTTTCCGAGCCTTGGAACCGTTGGTTTCAGGCAATGGAAACATCCCGTCGACCATGCTTTTTGCACACGGAACGACGGAAACGTGCAAACGATTGCACTTTAATAAACGTCAAATGATATAGGTCAAGCAATCGATTGTCCTCACTTTGTCGTATCTTCGCCACAGATATAAACTAAAGACTCATGCAATGAAACGTTTCTACACTTTACTCCTGGCAGCCCTGTCGCTGCCCATGACCATGATGGCTCAGGGTTGGCCGTCTAACTATGGTGGCGTGATGCTTCAAGGATTCTATTGGGACAGCTTCACGCAGTCGACCTGGACCAAGCTCGAAGGCCGCACCAACGACCTCAAGGGATACTTCGATCTGGTGTGGGTGCCGCAGAGTGGCAAGTGCCTCAACAGCACTTCCATGGGCTATGACCCATACTATTTCTTCAACCAGAACTCCACCTTCGGCACCGTAGACGAGCTGAAGTCGATGATTTCTACCTTCAAGACCAACGGCATTGGCACCATAGCCGACGTGGTGGTGAACCACCACGGCACCACAGGCTGGTGGAGTTTCCCCGCCGAAACCTACAACGGCGTGACCTATCAGCTCCAGACCACCGACATTGTGGCCAACGATGATGCCAGCAGCACGCCCACCACGGCCTCTCAGGCCAAGACCGACGGCGTGACACTCAGTGCCAACAACGACGAGGGCGAGGACTGGGGAGGCATGCGCGACCTCGACCACAAGAGCGCAAACGTACAGAATCTGGTGAAGGCCTACGAGCAATTCCTCGTCAACGACCTGGGTTACGTGGGCTTCCGATATGATATGGTGAAGGGCTTCAGCGGCTCGCACGTGGGCGACTACAACACAGCCGCCGGCGTGAAATACTCTGTGGGCGAGTGCTGGGACAGCAATTCTACTATTGAGGGCTGGGTAGACGCCACGGGAAAACGCAGTGCCGCCTTCGACTTCCAGTTCCGCTACAACGTGCGCGACGCCGTGAACGGTGCGGGCGACGGCAAGTTTACCTCGGCCCCCAACTGGTCGCTGCTCAACAGTACCAATAATATGATGCACGATGCGAACTATCGCCAGTATGCCGTGACCTTCGTAGAGAACCACGATACTGAGCTTCGCAGCAGCACCACACAGCAGGATCCCATCCGCCGCGACACCCTCGCCGCCAACGCTTACCTGCTGGCCATGCCCGGCACACCGTGCATATTCTACAAGCATTACCTGGCCTATCCGGCCGAGATCAAGGCCATGATCGACGTGCGCAAGGCCGCCGGTGTGACCAATATGAGCGACTACGCCAACTATCGCAGTGCCACAGCTTACTATGGCAACACCGTGACCGGCACCAAGGGCACACTGCTCGTGATGGTGGGCAGCGGCTACTCTGAGCCCGCCTCCAACCGCTACGTGAAGGTGTTGAGCGGCTACCACTATGCCTACTACCTGTCGCCCTCTACCGAAGTGGCCTTCGCTGACAAGCCGTCGGGCGACTACACCGAGGCATTTGCCACCACGCTGACCGCCGTGTCGGCCACGTCGGGTGCCCAGCTGGTCTACACCACCGATGGTTCTCAGCCCACGGCTACCCACGGAACGGTGGTAGCGAGTGGCACCAAGGTAAACATCTCGGCCGATTGCACACTCACCGTGGGGCTGCTGGTTAATGGAACGGTGACCAATACCATCGTGCGCAACTACCGATTTGTAGACCCCAATGCCGTGACCTACGAGACACCGGCCGCCGGCTACAAGTATCACGCCTACTTCATCGCACCTGATACCTGGAGCACAGATACCGAAGTGTATGCCTGGGCATGGATTGAGAACGGTGCAAACTATACACCCGACAACACGGCCACATGGCCCGGCGACAAGGCCCACGTCTATCGCATCGGCAAATCGGCCAGTGGCGGCTTCATCTGGGAGTGGTGCTACTATGGCTCGGAGACCGTGCCGCCAGCATTCATCATATTCAACAACGGCAACAGTGGTGTGGGAACCAACCAGACCAAAAACATGACCTTCACCGATGGCGGATGGTACGACATGAGCACCACAGCCTCTAACCCCACGCTCGACGTGAAGAGCGTGAGCGTGAAGACCACCGACAACGGCGCATGGTACACTCTCACGGGGGCCGCCATCAGCCAGCCCACGCAGAAAGGCATCTATATTCACAACGGCAAGAAGGTGATTATCCGATAAGACACCCCGCCGGAAACAGCAAGTCGCAGATAGCGCGCGATGGACAAAGACCCATCTTTTTGGGTCGTCCATCAGCGATATCTGCGACTTTTTGTATGTCGCAACGCTTATATTTCGTATCTTTGTAGCGAACAAAACTATCGAACAATGAACAAATTCTTAAAAACTATCTTCGTCCTTACCCTCTGTCCGCTCCTGGCCCACGCCCAAAAGGTGGTGGGAGGCGACATTTCTCTGTTGCCCACCTACGAGGAACATGGGGTGCATTATCTCGACCAGAGCGGTGCCCAGGTGGCTCCTCTCCCCTACTTCGGCCAACAGGCGGGGTGGAACGCCATGCGCGTGCGCATCTTTGTAGACCCCTCTAAAGCTCCGGCCGACGACCAGAGCGAGGGCGTGCGCCAAGACCTCGACTATGCCACAGCACTCTGCCAGCGCATCAAGGAGGCCGGATACCAGCTCATGCTCGACTTCCACTACTCTGACACATGGACCGATCCCGGTCAGCACTCCACGCCGTCGGCCTGGACTTCCAGCGACCCGACGATATTGGCCGATAGTGTCTATCAGTACACCGTGCGCTGTCTCAACCACATGAAGGCCCATGGCGTGGTGCCCGACTATATCCAGCCAGGCAACGAGATTACCTATGGCATGCTCTGGCCCACCGGGCACTGCTACCCCAGCGGTGCCGACTACACCGCGTCGGGCGCCACAGGCACATTCGCCAACTTCGTAAGCTATCTCAAGGCGGGCATCCGCGGCTGCCGCGAAGTGTGTCCCGAGGCCAAGATTGTGGTCCACACAGAGATGAGCAAGGCATGGAATGTCACCACATTCTATAACACACTGGGCTCACAAGTCGACTACGACATCATCGGACTGAGCTATTATCCCGACTATCATGGCACCCTCCCAACACTCGCCAGCACGCTCTCCACGCTCGAATCGCAGCACAGCGACAAGGAGATTATGGTGGTGGAGACGGGCTATGGGGCCCAATGGTCGCTGAACGGCAGCTATTCCTCCACCGTACAGGCCACTTGGCCCTGCACCGAGGCGGGTCAGAAGCAGTTTGTCGACGACCTCATCACCGAACTGAATAAGCATCCGAAGGTCACAGGCCTGTTCTGGTGGATGCCCGAGGACAATGAGTTCTGGGCCGACAAGAACCCTGCCCGCCCCACCTGGTGGAACGCATCGCTCTACACGCAGAACACCGGCATGCCCCTTGCCGCCATGTTTGAACTTCAGAAATTCATCGGCAAAGATCCCACCGGCATAGCCCTCCCCACGGTTCCGGGTGGCTCACTCGCCGCCTCCGATGACTCCTCCTCCGCCCTCTACAACCTCCAGGGTCAGCGGCAGGCACCTTCCGCCGCGCTCCCCCGAGGCATCTATATCAAGAATGGCAAGAAGGTCGTGGTGAGATAACATGGGGCTTTTCGGGCAACCCCATAGCCCTTCAAGACGCAGTCCATGCTGCTTGCTATTGAAGCACAGTTTACCCTTCTCAGATGAATACACTCATCTCAGAAGGGTTTTTATGTGGCCTACTTTCCATTCTATACGCATGGTTATTCCCCCACTGCCGAATGCCCACCGCGCTGTAGGGACATGCCCCGTGCATGTCCGCGACCCCGCATGGCGACAGCACCCATTTCTTTTTGACATAACTACATAATCTTTATTATTTCTAAGGACATAAAGACACAAAGACATATATCATGGCGGATGATAAGCATATTATCCCCATGACATCAGAAACGCGGAGCGCTTCTGAAGGACATATTTTCCAGTAGCAATACCGCCCAAGAAATCCACCATCAGGGTAATCTGCCTGTCATTATGAAACGCAAAGCGTTTCTTATGTCATGGGGTCAGAGGCTGGAAAATATGTCATTATGAAAAGTTCTGTGTCCTTATGTTATCATAAATAACATGATATGCCATGCCTGATGTTGTGCCATCCGGCGGTGCGGACATGCACGGGGCATGTCCCTACTGAGCATAAGATGAAAATGCCGTAACCTATTGATAATCAATATAGGTATATATACGCTCGGAATAAGGTAGTAATCGCGCGACGATTAGGTAGTAAAGGCAAGAGGAAAAGGTACTAAAGGCGAGACGATTAGGTACTTATTGTCTGGCGACAAAACTCATATCATTTTTCAACACCATAGAGCAACAAAAAGGACAGCAGCCTCGGGCTGCTGTCCTTGCGATTTAGGAGGGTAACTATCCACCTGTAATCAGTCTCCAATGGGTATCGAGAGCAGGTCTTCTCCCTACTCCCATTCTCCGCCTCGCCATCATGAGAAGCAGGAATAATCATATAGGTAGCCCCATTGTTTATCCTTGTGATTACTCCCCTCCCTACGGGGGAGGGGCAGGGGGAGAGGCTTCTATGCCTTATTTCTCCTCAACCTCCTTCACAATCTTCGGGCCTCTCACCTTCTCGTTCTTCTTCAATCCGCTCTTGATCTGGATGTTGATGCCATCGCTCAAGCCCGTCGTCACCTTGCGGCGGGTATAGGTCTTGGCGTCGCCCGAGCCCGAGACGATATAGACAAAGGTGTTGTTGCCACTGAATTCGATGGCACTCTCGGGCACGCAGAGCGCCTGGCGCACCTCGGCCAGCACGATTTCGGCATTGGCGCTGTAGCCCGAGCGAATCTGTGTACCGCTCACTCCGTGCACGGCAGCCTTGATTTCAAACTGGTTGGCGCCGTTGCTCTCCACGGCCTTCGGCGATACATATTCGAGCGAGGCATTGAGTTTCTCGTCCTGCAAGGCACCAATGGTGATCTTCATCGGCATGCCCGGCACAATCTGTCCCACCTCGGTCTCGTCGATATTGCCACGGAAGATGAGGTCGCCCATATTGGCCACGGTGGCGATGGTGGTACCATCGTTGAACGTGTTAGACAGAATCACCGTGTTTCCCACCTTCACCGGCACGTCGAGAATGAGCCCGCTGATGGTCGATCGGATGAGCGTGGAACTGGTGTTGGCATTCTGCGACGACACGCCGTCGCGCACAACCTCCAGGTTATCGTTGGCCGCACGCACCTCTTCCTGCGCGTCCTGCAGGGCCTTGCGGCGCTGGTCGTAGTCGTTGCCCGACACCAAGCCCTTGTCGTAGAGCGCCTTCATGCGGTCGAAGTCTATCTTCGACTGGCGCACGCTGATAGCTGCCGAGCGCACACGAGCCTGTGCAGAGCTCAGCTGGTTCATGTCGGGAATCACCTTCACCTTGGCAATCACCTCGCCGGCCGATACCATCTGCCCCGACTGCTTGTAGATGTCGGTGATGATTCCGGAGATCTGGGGCTTCACATTAACCTCGTTTCGAGGCTCTATCTTACCCGTCACGACGGTCGTCTTGCGCAGATCCTTCACGGCAGGAACAAACTCTTCGTAGGCCACCGGCTGCGGCTGGCTCTTCTTCCAGAGGAAAACGAAGGTTCCGATAAACAACAGCAGCACCAGTGCCGCTACGATAAACTTGATGTATTTCTTCATCGCCTATCTATGATTTATGAATTTTGAATCTTGAATTTTGAATTGCTATTCGTCTCGCATGGCATCAACGGGCTTGATGCTCATGGCTCGTGCCGCCGGCGCAAGGCCCGCAAGCACCCCAAGAATGCTCAGTAGTACCACCGCTCCAAGGGCTGTCCAGAACTGCACTTGGAAGTGGGCGGCCACGATTCCGTCGACGGTGTTGCCCACTTCGAGCATCTGCAGGATAATCACGGCAAAGAGAATGCCGCTCATGCCGGCCACCGCGGTGAGGATAATGCTCTCTGTGATGATCTGCGAGAGTATCATCTTGGGCGTCGCCCCGATAGCGCGCCGGATGCCAATCTCCGTGGTTCGCTCTCTCACGGTGACCATCATGATGTTGCTCACGCCGATGGCGCCAGCCAGAAGCGTACCGATGCCCACCAGCCAAATCAGGAAATTGACTCCGCTGAAGAGGCTGTCCATCATGGCAAACATCACTTCGGTATTGACGATGGTGATGGCTTTCTCGTCTTCGGGCGACACATCGTGGGCATGACCAATGACCTGACGTACCTTACTGGATATCTTGGAGACGCTCGTGCCGCGCCCCACCGTCATGCAGGCCAGGTCGATGCTGTCGCCCCGGTTGTAGGCCTGCTGCACCAAAGTGATGGGCACCAGCACCGATTCTTCGCTTCTTCCGTTGATGTTCATGTTGCCGGCGGAATAGTTCACGCCCACCACCTGATAATAGGTAGAGTCTATCCTCACGCGCTGTCCGCAGGGGTCGCCCCCGCCAGGGAACAGCGTCTTGTAGACTTTCTTGCCCAGCACACACACCTTGCGGCTCTGCGCTATATCCATCTCATTGATGAATCGCCCGTAATACATCTTCGGGGCCTCTATATTCACATAGTCGGGCAGCAGTCCCTTGAACGCACAGTTACTCTTTTTGTCTTTGAACGTCACGCCGGAACCCCATACCGTGAGCATCGGACTCACCACTTCGAGTTCGGGCACCTGCTCTTTCAGACGGTCCAAGTCGCGGTAGGTCAGTCCCCAAGTGCGCCCTTTGCGGAATCCGTGGTAGGCTTTGGTGGTGGGTTGAGGGAATACAATGGCACAGTTGGTGGCGAAACCCTCGAAGTTACGGTTCAGCAACTCTTTCAGTCCCTGCCCTCCTCCGATGAGCGCCACGAGCATAAAGATGCCCCAGAACACGCCGAAGCCCGTCAGAAAAGAGCGTGCCTTGTTGCGCGTGATGGTGTCGAGTATCTCCTTATAGGTGTCAATGTCTATTCTCATTCTGCTCTCAATGCTTCGATGGGGGATATATGGGCGGCCTTTCGGGCCGGTATGAATCCGGCGATGGTGCCCGCAACAATCATCAGGACCGTGGCCTCGATGCAGACATCGATGCCCACCGTGGGATTAAGGAATGTGGTTATCTTGTGGCCTACGCCCACATCCACACTCTGATGGCCCAGTGTCGCATCCATATACTGATTGGTTGCGATGCCGAGCAGCATGCCGATGTAGCCGAAGAAGGTGGTGATGATGATGCTTTCGATGATGACCAAGCGGAGGATTCCCCACGGCTTGGCACCTATGGCCTTGCGAATGCCAAACTCGCGGGTACGTTCCTTGACCGAGATGAGCATAATGTTGCTCACGCCTACGATGCCGCTCAGCAGCGTGAAGATACCTACTATCCACAAGGCTGTGCGCACAGTAGACATGCCTGTGTCCATTTGCATGGCCTGAGTAAATCGGTTCCATATCCAGATGGCGTCCTCGTCGTCGGGCGCCGCGTTATGATTGCTGTTCACGGCAGCCTTGTATTGCTTCTCAAACTCCTCGTTGTCTTTCTCGGTCTTGAGCCCCTGGAACGAGAAAATGATATTGTCGGCCTTGTCGCCGCGGCCGTACATGGTGCGCAAAGTGTTGAAGGCGGTATAGGTTTCCGTACTCATTCCACTGTTGTCACTCTTGTTGATGCCAATCACTTGGAACGAGAAGCTGCCCACCTTAATATGCTTTCCCACCAGCGAGAGATAGTTCTGAGGCTCCAGTTCCTTAGCCTGATTCTCGCTCACAACGAGCACTTTGCGGCTATGTTCGTTGTCTATCTCGTTCACAAAACGGCCTGCAAGCATCTCCAGCTTGTTGATTTCGGCCTCGTTGGGATATACGCCGGTGAGCGTGCTGCTCACATAATTGCTGCCCTTGGTGATGACCACGCCAGACTGCTGAATCTCTGCGCCGACCGTTTCCACATTCTGCAAGAAGCGATGCTTCGTGGTATTGATGTCCCTATCGTTCAGATTGATGAACCGACCTTCCTTTAATCCCTGATAGGCCTTGGACGTTTGGCCACCGCCTACCATCATGGAGTTGCTCAGGAAACTACGGTTGTTGTTCATCATGCCGTTGATCAGGCCATTGCCTGCCCCCAAGAGGAAGATGAGCATGAATATTCCCCATGCCACGGCGAAGCCTGTCAGCGCCGTGCGGAGCTTGTTGCGGCGGGCCGTTGCCCATATTTCTTCGAGAATATCACGCATAGGAATGACGAGTTTGGAGTGTTGAATGTGGAATTATAGCAATGACGAATGACGAGTTTAGAGTGTGGAATGACGAATGATGAATGAGTAATTATCAATTTTCAATTATCAATTATCAATTACTTCATCCTTCCATTGATGCCGAAGGGCGAGGAGTCGTGGTTGAGATTCTCCTCAATGCGGCCGATGAGACCATCCTTGATGTGCACAATTTTGTTGGTTTCGTTGGCCACTCCACTCTCGTGTGTCACCACGACGATGGTCTTGTGCTCCTCGGCATTGAGCTTCTTGAGGAGTGTCATCACCTCTACACTCGTCTTCGAATCGAGCGCGCCGGTGGGCTCGTCGGCCAGGATGATCTTGGGATTGGTAATGAGCGCCCGGGCGATGGCCACGCGCTGCTTCTGTCCGCCCGACATTTCGTTGGGATAATGGTCGGCCCACGGCAACAGCTCCAGACGGTCGAGGTATTCCAAGGCCATCTGATGGCGCTTGCGACGCGACACGCCTTGATAGAAGAGCGGCAGCTCCACGTTCTCCACGGCGGTCTTGAAGCCAATGAGATTGAAGCTCTGGAAGATGAACCCAATGAGCCGATTGCGGTATTCGGCGGCCTTGCGCTCGCTGAGATTCTTGATGAGTTCACCGGCCAGCACGTACTCGCCGGAGTCGTAGTTGTCAAGAATGCCCAATATATTTAATAAGGTAGACTTCCCCGAACCGGACGCACCCATAATGGATACGAACTCTCCCTCGTCAATGTCAAGGTCGATTCCCTTGAGCACATGGAGCGGCTGGGCGCCGAAATAGGTCTTATTGATGTCTTTGAGGTGTATCATATTGTCGTTTAGACGAATGCCAACGGTGCCAAGTTGCACCGTTGGCAAATTTATTTCAGCACTTGGGCTTATTTCTTCGAAGACTTGCAGCACTGCTTGCCACAGCTTCCCTGGCCACAGCAAGCACTGTCCTTGAGCAGGCCCTGAGCCTCCAATTCAGCCAGCTTGGCTGCTATCTTCTGATGCTGCACCGTGCCAAGCACCACCTTTCCCTCGGGATCGATGAGGTAATAGCTGGGAATCCACTTCACCTGATAGTCCTGATCGATCTTCGTGCCCTTCTTCCACTTCTTCAGTTCGCTATGGTGCAACCAGGTCAGACCATTCTTCTCGATGAAGTTTTTCCACGCAGCCTTGTCGGTATCAAACGATACTCCGACAAATTTCACGTTCTTCTTGCCGAAGCGTTCGTACATGGCCTTCACCTCGGGCATATCCTTTCGGCAGTCGGGGCACCACGAAGCCCAGAACTCCAACATGACATACTTGCCACGAAGTTGGCTCAACGGGATGTTGCAGCAGCTGTCGGGGCCGGAAATAACGAACTCCGGAGCCACTGTTCCAGGCTTCAACAGTTCCGTGGCATACTGTGCATCAGGGTCCTGATTGGTCTCCTGAGCGTTTATTGTCAGGCCGCAAGCCATCATGAGCAGGGCCAAAACCATTGTTCTCATTGTGTTCATATTGCTAAGTTTGATGTTTAATGAATGAATGTTTACCACCTTATATTATATCTTCTCAATCCTCAACGTCTGGTCGCAATAGTCTACTACAGCCGGACGATGGGTGATGAATATCACGGTTTTGTCGTGGGAGGCCAGCACGTTGTGGAGCAACTGGCG
>DCJH01000061.1:0-9434 GCA_002317385.1 Prevotella sp. UBA1705
TGGGCCATCCGTTGCTTCCTCGACAGCGACAGTTTTGAGGACGCTATCCGCAAGGCCGTGATGGTGCGCGGCGATACCGACACCAAGGCTGCCATCTGCGGGTCGATAGCCGAGGCGTTCTACGACATTCCGGAGAACTTCTACGACAAGGCCTGCGGCTATCTGGAGCCCGACATGCTCGACGTGGTGCAGCAATTTTGCACCGTGATACAAGCGGAGATGGAGGAATAAAGGAGGCGTAAGCACCGCCCGAAGGAAACAAAAAGTCCGTAAAATGCAACTCTTGGGAGTGCGTTTTACGGACTTTTTGCAATATGGAGCGGAGGGTTATTTCACCTCATTGTATTGGTCGCGAATCTTCTTGAGCTGCAACAACAGGTTGTCGTAGTGGAGCGCGTTGATATCGCCGTCGCTACACTGGGCACGCTGCTGCTTGCAGAAAGCCTCGACGGTGGAGAGGTGTTGCAGGGCATAGAGCACGGCATCGGAGCGCTGGGCGTTGATGGCAAGCCCCGTAAGCTGCTTCTCCGTGGGATTGATGATGGTGTTGAGAAAGTTGACATAAGTGCGCTCCAGCTCGCGGCGATAGGTGTTGCGGCGCTTGTCGGTGGCCAACATAGGCTTCCAGGCGGCCTTGAACACATCGTTGAGGTATTCGTCCACAGGGTAGGGATTGGTGGCTGTGAGACCGTTTTTCCCCTCGTTGTAGAGCATGCCGGGCGACAACAGGTAGGCCAGCACGGTGGTACAACGGTTGGTGAGCTCGTCTTCGGCGTCGATGCCCAACTTGCTCACCAGCTTGTCGGGATAGAGCCAGAGGGGTGCCTCGAAGACGTTGCGGCCCATCCATTCGATGGCTTCCTGCTGCTGAGCCTTGGGCACAGGCTCGTGCTTCACATCGCCCGGTGTGTTGTTGGTATATTGTCCGTTGAAGTAGCGCTGCACATGAGTAGCATAACGGGTGAACTGGGCACGCACGCTCTTGTGGAGCGCCATCAGGTTGTCGGTCTGATCATCGGGTTGAGCAGTCCACTTCTCTATGTTCTGCATCACCCGCTTGAGGTTTTTGATGCCATAGTCGCCGGCTTTCATGGCATTGTCGCCGAGGTCTTCGGTCTGTGAGCGCGGGTCTTGGCCCTTGCCCTCGTCGCCACAATAGCGCAGGCGCACGTTGCCCTTGAGCACTTTGGTCACCTCGCTGAGCAATGCTTTCTGTTCGTCGGCGGGCGTCTTGAACTCCGGACGATACTGGTAGCCCCACTTGATGGCCCATTTGTCGTAGTCGTTGATGCGGGGGAACAGGCCCTTGGGCGAGATGTTGTCCTCGGGCTGCGCCACGAAATTGAAGCGGGCATAGTCCATGATGCTGGCCGTGTGGCCATATTTTTCCACCCACGCCTTGTCGCGAAGCTTCTCCACCGGCGTGGCCGACGAGGCTATCATGTTGTGGCGCAAGCCCAGCGTGTGGCCCACCTCATGGGAGGAAACGAAGCGGATGAGCTGGCCCATGAGCTTGTCGTCGAGCTCCCACTTCTGGGCACGCTTATCGAGTGGTCCGCATTGGGTGATATACCACTTGCGGCAAAGGTTCATCACGTTGTGGAACCAGCATATATGGCTCTCGATGATCTCGCCGCTGCGGGGGTCTACAATGCGCGGACCATAGGCGTTCTCGGTCTCGGAAGGTAGGTAGCGCAGCACGCAGAAGCGGGCATCGTCTACACTCATGGTGGGGTCGTTGGGCCACTCCTTGCCCACGATGGCATTCTTGAAGCCGGCCGCCTCGAAAGCTACGTTCCAGTCGTTGATGCCCTGAATGAGATAGGGCACCCACTTCTTGGGGGTCGCCGGGTCGATATAATACACGATTTGCTTCTCTGGTTCCACGAGCTTTCCGGCCGCATAGGCCTTCTTGTCCTTCGGTACCAGCCGGTAACGCGAGATGATAGCCTCTTTCTTGGAGGGGTCGTCGTCGGAGAATTCGGTGATGGGGCTGCTGAAATAGCCTATGCGGTCGTCTTGGAGTCGGGCCTGCATAGGTTCCTTGGGCAGTTCCACGATACTGGTGTTGAGCGACAGTGTGGAGTAGCCGGTGGCCGCAGAGGGCATGCGTCCGGAGCTCACGTTGTAGGTGCGCAGGGTGGAAACCTCGATGTTGATGGGATAGACACGCATGGTGTCGATGAAGGTGAGCTCGGGCTTGAGCGCTCCGAGCTTGATGATGTTGCGGTCGGAGCTGGTGAATCCGCCAATCTTGTTGTCGGTGGCAAAGAGCGATGTCACCTTGATGAGCATGGCCCTGTTCTTGGGATTGCGCCCGATGATGTCGAATTTCTCGATGATGGGGTTCACGGTAGCCTTGTCGAGGAGCGACGCGATGTGGTCGCCCTGCTTGGAATAGGTGGAGCGGACAAACGAACGCATGAGCAATGTCTTCTCGTCGCGCTGCTCGAAGTAGATGGTATTGGTCTGAACCTCCTCGCCGGTGAGCTTGTCGAAGCCCTCAGGCACGGAGACAAAGCGGGTGACCGACATGAACAACCGACCCAGAGCATCCTCTGGAATCTCAAAATACCAGTCTTTCTCGATGTGGCGTACGCCGAAGAGACCTTGCAGATAGCTACCGCCTTTCTTGATAAGCTTATCGTAGTCGTTCTCCTTGGGCTCGTCTTTCTTCTTGTCTTTAGAGGTCTTGGCTGTGTCGGTGACTGCCGAATCCCTGACTGTAACCATCGTGGGAAGCACGGTGGCAGGGGCAGCCTGCATGCCTGCAGCCATGAAAGAGAGAAGGCCGGAGACAAGGAGTGTCTGGAGTTTGTGCATAGCTATTATATAATAATGTGTCGTTGATGAATAATCCTGATGGGTGGCGATTGTCGCCGAGGATGTTATCCGAGATGGAAGCGTGGGGTGCGAATTGTAGGAAACAATGTTTTCCTTTGGGCCAGGCACGCTGCTGATGTTCCTTTCAAAGACATTTCGTATAACAAAAAAGCCATCTCCAGCGGCTCTTCACCGCAAGAGATGGTTTTTAATGATATGATTATCTTCTTTATTGAAGCGTCGTTCTTGCTTATTTGTTGGCAGCAACGGCTGAGTTTTCCATCTCAGCGAGGTTGTTGTTCTCCTTGGCTATCTTGCGGCCCATCACGATATAGGCGATAGGAGAGGCAATGAAGATTGACGACAATGTACCGATGAACACACCGATGATCATGGCAAACGTGAAGCTGCGGATACTGTCACCACCNNGCGAGAGGGTCTCGTTGATAGAGTTGTTGAACAGCTGCTGCTCGTCGCCCTTGGAGGGTAAGCCCTTGCGCTTGCGCAGATGCTCACGGATTCGGTCGAACACCACCACGGAGTCGTTGATATCGTAACCGATAACG
Source organism: Prevotella sp. UBA1705 (assembly GCA_002317385.1). Classification (GTDB taxonomy): domain Bacteria; phylum Bacteroidota; class Bacteroidia; order Bacteroidales; family Bacteroidaceae; genus Prevotella. The sequence goes on from DCJH01000061.1 coordinate 3,390, forward strand.
GTCAGGATAGCACCGATAAACGTCTGGTCGATCTCGAGCGAGAATCCAATCCATCCGTAGCACAGTGAGAAGGCTCCGATAACGATTGTCGTATCCAATACCAGTGCCACGATGGCGCCTGCGGAGAATCCGAGGCTGCGGAAACGCAGCAAGATGTAGAGGAAGATGAAGATAAGGGCCAGCACCACGCTCTTGATGGCACCTGTGGTGATATCCTTAGCCACCGAAGGACCTACCTTCGAGCTGCTGATGATGCTACCTCCCTGACGGATATCGGGGTTCTTGAAGTTCTCAACATTGCTCTGAGACACAAAGCCTCCGGCCTTGAGCTTTTGGAATATCATGTTCTCCACGTGGTCGTCCTCTGCGGGATCATTGGAGCTGATATTGTAGTTGGTTGAGATACGGATGGTCTTTCCGTCGGTTCCGATGGCGATGACAGAGGTCGTAGCCAGCTTGCCGGCATCAGGTCCAACAGTGTTGGTGAAGGCATTACCCAGCACCTTGCGCACCTGCTCTACCTGAACGGGCTTGTCGAGCGTAACCACATAGTTGCGACCACCGGTGAAATCGATGCTCTTGCTCAGTCCGCGAACGGCGAAGCTCACGATGCAGATGAGCACGGCAATACCCCAGATGGTGAAACTCTTGCGGTACATGCTCATGAACTTGAAGCTGGTTCCCTGCATAAGATTCTTAGAGAAGCCTGTCCAGAACTTGAGATTCGACCAGCGTCCCTTGTTGATCTGGTGAGTATAAACCAGACGTGTGAGGTAAACGGCGGTGAAGAAGTTACACAGAATACCGATGATCCATGTGGTGGCGAAGCCCAGGATAGGACCTGTACCGAAGATATAGAGGATGACACCGGTAATGAGGGATGTCAAGTTGGAGTCGAAAATAGCTGAGAAAGCGTTGCTGAAACCAGCGTCGATGGCCTGCTTCATGCCCTTTCCGGCACGCAATTCCTCCTTGATGCGCTCGTAGATCNNGGCGTCTACTCCTGTACCCAGCGAGAGCACCATACCAGCAATACCCGACATGGTCAAGGCTGCTTGGAATGAGGTGAGAATGCCCAGCGTGAAGAACACGTTGATGAGCAAAGCACCAATGGCAACAGAGGCAGGAATGAAGTTATACATGAGCATCATGAAGAGAATCAGGAGCACGAATGCAATAGCAAACGATACGATTCCTTGCTGGATAGACTGTGCTCCGAGCGTAGGACCAACCACTTCCTCCTGTACGATGTGTGCGGGGGCGGGCATACGGCCAGACTTCAAGGTATTGGCCAGGTCCTTGGTATCCTCGATAGTGAAGTTTCCAGAGATGGAAGACTGACCTCCGTCAATCTCTCCGTTCACACGAGGAGCTGAGTAAACCACGCCGTCGAGGACGATGGCGATGGCCTTGCCCNNCGTTGGCCTTGGTGAGTTCGGCCCAGCGACGCGCACCCTCGGAGTTCATCGTCATGCTCACCTCGGGCTGACCAGTGAGGTGGTTGAACTGGTCGGAGGCATCGGTCACTACGTCACCCTCCAGCGGAGCACGTCCGTTGGTGGTGGTAACCTTAAGGGCATGGAGCTCAAAAATATTCTTTGCCTGGATGCCATCGGCTGGCTTAGCGCTCCAGAGGAGCTTCATATCGGTGGGCAGCACCTGCTTGGCGAGCTGGCCATAGATAATCTTGTTGATGGCTGCAGTATCGCGTATGCTGGCGTAGCCTACCACACTAAGGCTCTGTCCGCCTGTAGTCTGCAACATTGCGAGCAGCGGATGGAGCTTCTTGGCCTCTGCCAACTGAGCGTCGGGAGTGGTCTTCACCTCAGCTTTCTTAGCGGCATTCTTCAGTTTGAACTTCGGCTGTGCAGCCTTGGGGGCTGCGGGGGCAGCAGTCTCGGTGCTATCCTTGACAGTCGTCGTATCCTGATCACCATTGGCCATGCGGGTATCGAGCTGCGAAAGGTAAGGAATGACCTCGGCAGCATTATATGTCTCCCAGAACTCCAGGTTGGCACTACCCTGCAAGAGCTTACGCATACGCTCGGGCTCCTTGATACCTGGCATCTCAACCATGATGCGACCCTCGGCCCCCTGCACCTTCTGGATGTTGGGCTGAACTACGCCGAACTGGTCGATACGGGTGCGAACCACGTTGAATGAGTTGTCGATGGCTGCGGCTACCTCTGTACGAATGGCGTTCTCCACCTCGTTGTCGGTGCTCGTCGGCGATACCTTGCCCTGCAATTGCTGGGTAGCGAAGATCTCTGCGAGATGATGTCCCGGTGCGTTCTTTTGGTAAGCCTTGATGAAGAGAGAGATGAAATCACCCTGAGAGACCTCTAACTCCTTGCGAGCTTCGCTCATAGACTTGGTGAAAGCTGCGTCAGTCTTGTGGTCGGCAAGCATTTCGATAACATCTGGAACAGAGATTTCCAGGATGACGTTCATACCGCCTTTCAGGTCAAGACCTAATCCAATCTGAGTCTCGAGGCACTTCTGGTAGCTGTAGATGCCCAGGTACTTCACAGAATCTTTATAATCCTGCTGCGCAACGGGGTCCTTCAGCTTGGCTGCCTGTCCGTCATAATATCTTGTGGCGAACGAGAAAGACAAATAGAAGATGCTTGCAAGCGTCAGTAAGACGGCGGTTACAATTACAATTCCTTTGTTTTGCATTTTGTTAGTAATATTTATTTATTTTCTGTTATTTCTCTATAAGATATGCAAAGATACTACATTTTTCGTCTTTGCAGAAATTTATAGCGCTTAAATTATTCATTTTTTGCGGTTTTAGGGCGTTTTTTCAGCCAGCATATTATGGGGTAATGGTCGGACGTCTTGATGGAGTTGTCCACATGGCAACCGTAGGGTTTGAAATCGGAAGAGCACATGATGTTGTCGATGCGCACGTAGAAACGGTTGTGATGATAGCTGATACCGGGTCCGTTGCCCGACTCGATATAGCAGTCGGTGAGGTCTTTGGCCACCGTGCGATGGGCATAGGAGATGGGGCCGTCGTTGAAATCGCCACACAGGATGATGGGCAGGTTACGATGATAGGCCATATATCGCGCCACGGCCTCGGCCTGCGGGCCACGTATGGCGGTAGCCTTGGCCAGTTTCTTGATGAGGAGTTTGGAGGTCGATTCGGCCGAGTTGGCTTTCATGTCGCCCTTGATCATGCTGCTGAACCGGCTCTTGTCGTCGGGCGTCAAAGCCGTGGTTTCCAGGTGATTGTTGATGACGAGCACCTCCGTTCCATCCACAATCAGCTTGAAGGCGGCACTGATGTTGCCTCTCGACTTATAGTCGATGTGCTCCTTGGAGAGTATGGGGTATTTGCTGAAAATGCTGATTACGTCGCCCGCTCCGTGCCGGGCGGTGTCTCGATACTGGTAGATGGGGTTGAGAATAGAGTCTACCTTCTGCTTACCCACCTCGTTGGTGGCCGACTCTTGCAGGCACACGATGTCGGCATCCTGCTTTCTTATATAGTCGAGTATGGGGTTCACCTTGCCGTCTTTGTCCTCCCAGCCGGCAAAATACCACACATTGTACGACAGCACCTTGATGGAACCGGCTGGCGGTTCGTGGCTGATGTTGAGTGGACAATACTTGCGGATGGGGATGTAGCAGATGAGGAAACCCACCAACGGGATGATGGCGCCCCGCTTCTTGAATAGCAGCCAGAAGACGAGGAAGCCGAAATTGATGAGCAAAAACACGGGGAATGTCAGCCCAACGGTGCTCAGTACGGGGAAAGAGGCTGGGTTGATACGGTCGGAATAGCCCACAGCGAGCATGAAAAGTATGCTCGCGATATTGGCTCCTGCAATCATTTGCAGGGTGAAAACTTTGAGTTTCTTGATCATTTCTTGCTTTGGTCGAAGAGCGTCTGCTTCTCTTCCTTGGTCAGACTGTCGTATCCACTCTTGCGAATCTTGTCAAGAATACGGTCGGTCTCCTCCTGCGTGGCTTTCTTATTGGCATTATATTGCCAGTCGGCATTGTCCGAACGGTCGGACTCCGAGGTGCTCGCGCCCCGCTTCTGGGCATGCTGGTCCCAGCGCGTCTTGAGGTTGTTGAAAAACTGTGCGCCATGCACGGCAGCGTAGTCGTTGCCGGGATGCTTCTGCCAATAGCGGATAAGGAAGAATCCAAACACCATACCGCCCAGGTGAGCCAGGTGGGCCACATTGTCGCCCGGGGTGGCGAGGGCCGAGAACAGCTCCACGGCGATGGAGCCGATAATCATCCATTTGGCCTTGATGGGGATGGGAATGGGGATGATAAACATCTTCTGCTCTGGAAAAAGCATGCCGAAAGCCAGCAGCAGGGCATAGATGGCGCCCGATGCTCCCACCGTGGTCAGCCCGTCGAGCTCTGCAGAAATATGCTGCATCACGGCGAAACTCTCGCTGATGGCCAGCGCCTGTTGCCCGTTGAGCACATAGTAAACCCAGAAGAATTGGGCTATCTCCTGCATAATTCCGGCTCCGATACCACAGAAAATGTAATAAAAAAGGAATTTCTTTGCGCCCCACACGTGCTCCACTACAGCACCAAACATCCATAACATAAACATGTTTAGAATGATGTGCTCCCATCCGCCGTGCATAAACATGTAGGTCACGAGCTGGTAAATCTGGAAATTGGATGCCATGAAGAAGTGCAGACCGCAGATATCGTTGAGGTCGATGCCGGCCACCTGCTTAAGCACGAGCATGGCCAGAAAGGCCAAGACGTTAATGATTAACAGATTCTTGGTAACTGTGGGAATATTGGGCATGTTGTCGATTAAATCTTCTTTTACATTTAAAAACGCTGCAAAATTACGAAAAAAGTCCGTTAATCAGCTATAAAACAGATGTTTTAGGATATTTTTTAAGGTTGTAACTCACTTTTCTTTTATTTTTTTTTGAATTATGAAAGGAATAGCCTATATTTGCGAGAAAATAATAATAATCCCGTAAGATTATATTCACTTAATAAATAAAAAATTATGAATAAGACAGAATTAGTAAAGAAGATTGCTGAGGCTGCTGGCCTGAGCGCTACTGATGCCAAGAAGGCCCTTGACGCTACAACAGCTGCTATTAAGGAGGCTTTGGTGGCCGGAGATAAAGTTCAGCTCGTAGGTTTCGGTACATTTGCTACCAAGGAGCGCCCCGAGCGCCAGGGCGTGAACCCCTCTACAGGTGAGAAGATTCGCATTGCAGCCAAGACTGTTGTGAAGTTCAACCCGGGTGCTGAGTTCGAGGATGAAGTAAACAAATAATGTAAAGATAAATACCCAACAAAAAAGCCTGCGAGATTTCGCGGGCTTTTTTGTTTTATTTGGGTGGTAGGTGATAAGTTTTTAGATGTTAGGTGATAGGTGTTAGGTGTTAAGGGTATGCTTGTTGAATGGTGTATCATAGTGGTCGACACCTGATTTTGCTTTCAAATATCACCTAACACCTATCACCCACCACCTGACGATGGCATCCATTACCACCTAACACCTATCACCTAACACCTAATCACCTTACTTCGGCTGCTTGCCAATATAGGCCAGGATACCTCCGTCTACATAGAGCACGTGTCCATTCACGGCGTCGGAGGCGTGCGAAGCGAGGAATACGGCGGGACCACCGAGCTCTGAAGGCTCAAGCCAGCGGCCGGCCGGGGTCTTGGCGCAGATGAAGCTGTCGAACGGATGACGGCTGCCGTCGGGCTGCTTCTCACGCAGCGGGGCTGTCTGAGGAGTGGCGATGTAGCCCGGGCCGATACCATTGCACTGGATGTTATACTCTCCATACTCCGAGCAGATGTTGCGGGTGAGCATCTTCAAGCCACCCTTGGCGGCAGCATAAGCCGATACCGTCTCACGGCCCAGCTCGCTCATCATCGAGCAGATGTTGATGATCTTACCCTCGCGACGCTCCATCATCTCGGGCAGCACGGCCGACGACACGATGAACGGGCCCACCAGGTCAATGTCAATCACCTGCTGGAACTCGGCGCGCTTCATCTCGTGCATGGGGATGCGCTTGATGATGC
>DCJH01000061.1:9476-11210 GCA_002317385.1 Prevotella sp. UBA1705
GGCATTGTTAACCAGAATATCGATGTTGCCCACCTCTTGGTGGATGCGCTCCACGAGAGCCTTTACGTCGTCTTCCTTTGTCACGTCGCACACATAGCCGCTCACATTCTCGATGCCAGCCTCCTTGTAGGCGGCCAGACCACGGTCTACCAACTCCTGGTTGATATCGTTGAAGATAATACGGTTGATACCTGCTGCAGCAAAAGCCGATGCAATGTTGAAACCGATGCCATAGCTGGCGCCGGTGATCCAGGCATTCTTGCCTGCGAGTGAGAAAATGTTTAAGTTGTCCATTTTATTGATATTAAAAGGTTTGAATGATTATTTCAAGTCTGTGATCTTAAAGAAATCCTGGTCGTTGTAGTCGAGGTTCTCGCCCGCCATGCCCCATATAAAGGTATAGTTGTGGGTGGCCGCCGCGCTGTGGATGCTCCATTCGGGCGAGAGCACCGCATTCTCGTTCTTCAGCCAGAGGTGTCGCGTCTCCTCCGGCTCGCCCATCAGATGGCAGGCCGCATGCCCCTCGGGCAACTCAAAATAGAAGTAAGCCTCCATCCTCCGGCTGTGCACATGAGCCGGCATGGTATTCCACACACTGCCGTGGGCCAGTTCGGTCATGCCCATCTGCAGCTGACAGGTGGGCAGCACCTCGCCCACAATCATGCGATTGATGGTGCGCTCGTTGCTCGTCGCCAACTCGCCCATCTGCAGAATGATGGCATCCTGCTTCGTCACCCGTCTACAAGGGTAGGCCACATGGGCCGTGGCGCTGTTGAAATAGAACTTGGCCGGACGGTCCTTAGACGCCGACGCAAACTCCACGTCGCGCTCGCCGCGCCCTATATACAAGGCTTCCTTGTAGCCCAACTCAAAGATTTCATCGCCCACGCGCACCGTTCCCGGACCCTCGCCCACATTGAACACGCCAATCTCCCTGCGCTCCGTAAACCACTGGGCCTTGAGCGGGTCGATGGCTTCGAGCTTCAGCGTCTCGCCTACAGGCATCGCACCGCCCACCACCATACGGTCGTACATCGAGTAGACCATATTCACCTCGTCGGGGGCAAACAGGCCATCGATCAGAAAATCGTGGCGAAGTCGATTTGTATCGTAGTTGCGCGCATCAGCCGGACTGGCGGCATAGCGCAGTTCATAGCTTGTTTTCATAAGTCGTTGATTCCCTCGGTTTCATAGAAGAGTCCATGATCATCCTATTATATCTATGTTCATGGCCACTTGATTAGACTATCTATTGCAAAGAGAGAGCCCGTCCGCACCCGTAGGACACCCGTCCTCGGGCAGCGTTGCCGCCCTTCTGCTGCAAAGATAACCATTTTTTTCGTAACCATTCCATGAATGATACGTTTCTTTCCGATAAACTACTTAAAACCCTTTGCCTGCTCCAGCATAGCGCATCCAGATATTGCGCTCCACCCTTTTTATTTTTAAGACAAACCGCCATCCCTCCTTTCATCCGTACACCCCATATTTCTTTCGTCCCAATGGCATAAGAAACGTTTTGTAGAAGCATGTCCCAAGCCACAGCCTCTCCCCAAAGGGAGGGGAGTAATATGCCTGATAATCGTATTTAACGTAAGTTCGATGAATTAAAAGTATCCCCTTACCATCACTTCTACTGGTACAAGACGCTTTGAAATAAGGTACTAATCGCGGCGCGAAAAGGTAGTAATCGCGTGTGGATTAGTACCGAATCGACAGACGATTAGTACCTTA
>DCJH01000063.1:0-4744 GCA_002317385.1 Prevotella sp. UBA1705
AATCGCACGACGAAAAGGTACTAATCCCGACACGATTAGTAACAGACTGTTAATCAAAACCTTATGCCCATCATAGAGGCTGAGGGGTGAGGGCCGAGACGCCTACCCCTCCACAGCTGACAGCGGCAGCCTCTGTCGGTTATTTCTTCGACTTCCTGCGGTTGCAATCCCGGCACAGCATCTGTAGGTTTTCGGTGTTGGTACGGCCGCCTTCGCACCACGGGGTGATGTGGTCGCCCTCCATTTCTCTCAACTCGAAATGCTGACCACACAGCGGGCAGATGCCTTTCTGCCGCTCGTAGGCCGCCTGCTTTTGTTGGGTAGAGAACGCACGGATAGCCAGATACTTCTCTTTCCTGCCGAGAACGTATGGATAGATGCCCTTCTTGTTGGTCACATCATCGTCGATCATGAGCCTATCGATTTCTTCTTCCAGTGCGTCGGCATCCCACACCTGCTGCCCAAATTCGTCGTATAGCTCCCCCCAGTTCACTCCTTTCATGGGCGGGCGGGTCACTTTGAATGTGGCCTTCACCCACCCCACCACGTTCTGGAAATGCAGCCAAAGCGCAGTGGCGTTGGCGTCGTGCTGATGCTCGGCCATATAGGCGTTGATCTGGCCACGAGAGATCCACTGGATGGCCGTCTGCAGATAGTCCTGTCGGATGGGCGTGCCGCTCAGATAGTTGCTCGCAATGCCGTAGGCCGGGCAGCCGTGACGGCTGAAATAGCGCTTGGCGTCGGTGGTCCAGGGGCCGGAATAGACCGCGTTGCGCAGTTCTTGCGGGTAGAGTTCCTCGCCCGCAATGTTGATGGTCTGAAACCATGCCAGCCGCTCGCTGTCGGTTCCGTCGCACAGATACACCGTCAGCTCATAGTCGAGTATGCGGCGCTGCTGGTCGTCGGTGAGGTTGAGAAACTTCAACGGCTCGTCGTAGTCGAATATTTTGCAGAACAGATTGTTGCTCACGAAGGCGCAGATAGAAAGCGTGCGCTGCTGTCCGTCTATCATCTCGTAGGTGCCGTCTCCCTTCGCGGCCCAATACATCACATTGAGCGGGTAGCCCTTCGACACGGTGTCGATCACCGCCTGCTGCTTGGCGTTGTCGTAAACAAACTCCCGCTGATAGGGCGGACGTATGTTCAACTGACCATGATAGGCGTAAACGCCATTCTCTTCATTATCCACGAAGCCTTCGAAAAGGTCGCGGATGGAGATGTTTTGAAGTTGGATTTGCATAGGAAGACTATAATTTTTTATTACGGATAAAGATTCTTTTGTACTTCTTTTCTCCGTTGAGATATAACGACCCAATAAGCGAATAACCATCAGGGGCATAAGAACCACCATTCCCTAAAATCTCAAACTGCTGGGGATTATATTTATCCATAAACGTGATAGGCACTCCCATTACCCCGGGGTAGTCCTTGGGAATATCCCTGGTCTTGCTTATTTCTATGGCATCAAAGTTATCATACTGCTGGTAATCTACCTCGGAATATGTCTTATACAATATCAACTCCTCATTACGCTTCTGTATTTCCAAGTTAGTAAACCACGTAACACCCGGCACTCTTATCATTCCTTCCTTGTGACTACTTGCTGTCGCATAGTCCTCATAGAACTGATTGATAAAAAATCCAGCATTACCTTTGAAGCCATAACCTAACCATACTTTATTGTCCTTGATGAGAGGGAATATCTCTTTATAGGTAATCGCGTCTTGTTTTCCTATGACAATAAACTTCTTGCCAANNGCAATATACTCCCTGAACAGCGAGAAAGGCGGATTGGTGACTACTATATCGGCCTGTTTCAACAGCTCAATGCACTCCGCGCTGCGGAAATCGCCATCTCCGCGCAGGGGCTTCACGCCGATTTCGTCTACATCGGGCACCCTGTTGCCATCCCTATCGCCCTCGTATTCCAGATAAACCGCTTGCTCACATTGGTTGGAAGAGAACAGGTCCATGTCCTGATTCTTATAGCAAACGGTAATCAACTTCTTCAAACCCAACTCCTCAAAACTATAGGCGAAGTAATGAAAAAAGTTGCTTACTCGTGGGTCATCACAGTTACACAGCACGGTCTTGCCCCGAAAGTGTTCCTTGTAATGCCGCAATTCGTTTTCTATATCACACAATTGGGTATAGAATTCGTTCTTCTTGCCCTTTTTAGCAAGATTCAAATTAACATTAGCCATAGCGTAATAGACGTAAGAGCGCATGGCTACCTATCCAGCTTAACGAGTTTCCTACGGCCCAAAAAGACATGAAAAAAGCGCAGACGCACTTTTATCCAAGCCTTAAGGTCGTAGGAAACCCGCAATACCAGATAAGTTACGCCCACGCCATAGCATGGACGTTCACAACTTATTCCGGGTATTGCAATCAGAATTTCCTACGTTCTAAGGCTACACCGAATAAATAGCAAACGCTATATTTTTACCACAAAGATAAGCGACGGACTACACACTTGCGCCTCGTCACCATGGGCAAAGATAAACAAAAATACATGATTCCCACACTTTTTCTCCTTTTTTTTATTCAAAAATCATCCCCCTCATTCAAAAAAGGAGAGGGTTTGCAACTACGAAGAATTGCAAACTTGCATGTCATTCAGTATAAAAAGTTTTGGAACAGATAACTGCCGATTTCTTGTTGGGCTGTTCAAACCTGAGCCTTTTTAGACTTTCGGCCCCGCATGAAGGCCACAAAAAAGGCGCATCCCATGCTTCATGGAATACGCCTTGTATGTATCTGTGGTCAAAATCTACACCGCACGGAATATGTCTTTTATGTCTTTATGTCTAAAATTCCCACCGCGCAGCCCACGGTTATTATGTTACTATGTCTTTCCCCCGGTTATTCTGTCTTCGCCTTGGGCTGCAGCAGCGCCTGGTACTCGGCGGGCTGGGAGAGCAGACGGAACGCTTCTTTGGCCTGTTTGTCACTGCGGAGGGTGTTTTGTATGGCGCCACGCTGGTAGTAGTAGGCGGCCACGATGTCGTTGGTAAGTATCTCGCGGATGCTCTCCTTGTTGTAGTCGAGGTCCTTGGCGAGGTTGTGCTTGAGCTTGGCACGCAGGGCTTCAAACTCCGGCTTGGCCTCATCGTAGTAGCCCTCGAACTTAGCCACCTTCTCCAATCCGTCCAACGACTTCTCGCTGATGGCGTCGTACTTGAAATTACTGGCCAACACGCGCTGCTTAAAGTCCTCGTAATCGGCATCGCTCAGCACGAAATCGGCCGCCGGACCGATAGAGGGATGCTTGGCGATATAGTCTATCTCATAGCTGCTCAGCACCTCGGAGGAGTCGGTGACGGCTGCCAGGTAGTAGGCGATATTGGGCAGTGAGTCTGACTTCACCTCCACATCGGGCATGATTCCGCCGCTATCCTTCACCGGACGACCATTGGCCGTGTAGAACGTTTTGGCCAGAGAGTCGGCCCGCTCCTCGGTGGAACCACCGTTGGCATGCTTGTAACTGAGTTTCTGGATACAGCGACCCGAGGGGATGTAGTATTTGTTGGTGGTGAGTTTCATCTGTCCGTTGTAGGGCAGGTCTATCATGGTCTGCACCAATCCCTTGCCGTAGGTCTTGGTTCCCATAATCACCGCGCGGTCGAAATCCTGCAGGGCGCCGCTCGTAATCTCCGACGACGAGGCCGAGTTACCATTCACCAGCACCACCATGGGCGTGATGGTGTCTACCGGCTCCACCGTGGTCTTGTAGTCATGGTTTACGCGTTGCAGCTTACCGCGGTTGGAAACCACCAGCCTGCCCTTCGGAATGAAGCAGTTGACGATATTCACCGCCTCCATCTCCGAGCCTCCGCCGTTGCCTCGAAGGTCGAGCACGAGGCCTTTCATGCCCTGCTTCTTCATCTCGATCACGGCGTTGCGCACGTCTTTGCTGCACCCCTCGGTAAAGCCGTTAAGATTGAGATAGCCCATCCCGTTGGCCTGCACGCCATAGTAGGGCATGGCCGGCAGCTGGATGACACGGCGGGTTATCTTGAACTTCATCTCTTTGTTGGTAGACGGGCGCCACACTTTCAGCTCGAAGGTAGTACCGGCGTCGCCGCGCAGATGGTCGCTCACGTAGGAGTTGTTCTTCTTGGTCATGTCCTCGCCGTCTATGCTTAGGATGGCGTCGCCCTTGCGCAGGCCTGCCTCTGCGGCCGGCATGTTCTCGTAAGGCTCATCGATACACACCCGCTGGAGCTTGAAGTTATAGCGTATGAGCGAGCCGATGCCGGCATATTTGCCCTGCAGCAGCATCTTCACGTCCTTGTTTTTGTCCTCGGGATAGTATTCGGTGTAAGGGTCGAGGCTACGCAGCATCGCATTGATGCCATTGCCCACGACCTCGTCTGCGTTAAGCGTGTCGACATACATCATATCCAGATTCTTATAGATGGCATTGAACACGTCGAGGTTCTTGGCCACGTTGAAATTGTGGTCTGCGTCCTGTGCCGATGCGGTGAGGCCTACAAGCCACCCCATAGCCATCGTCATGCAGGCTTTGATGCCTACGCTCTGCCATCTTCTACCCATGATTTTCTTCATAATTATGGTCTTAATGATTTCGTGCAAAGGTAAGAAAATATAGCGATATACCATCTTTTTTTAGTTATTTTCAAATTTTTCTTCAAAAATATTTGGTGGTTTCTCTGAAAGTATCTACCTTTGCACACGCAAAAACAAAATACTGCTTCAGTAGCTCAGTTGGTTAGAGCAC
>DCJH01000063.1:4784-18283 GCA_002317385.1 Prevotella sp. UBA1705
GGTTCAAGCCCATCCTGGAGCGCAAGAAAAGGATTACTTCGGTAATCCTTTTTTTATTTCCATACATTTGAAATCAGCGACTTACATCATTTGTTGGGTAGAGACTTAGATACGAAGTGGCGCATATTGTAAGAATGTAACATCTGCGACAAATCTAATAAATATGTAAATGAGCTTTGTTAGACTATTCTAAACCATTATATTTGTAATTTATATAATAATAGATATCATAGTTTATCAGCATGCAAAAAGAAAGAATATGGATTATTTCGGGTATTGCGCGGCAGCTATGCGTACTGATTATATTCTTCTTAGGAATATTAGTCTTTACGTCTTGCAATAAAGTGAAGGAGGCCTACAGGGAGACCTTTAAAGACCACGACGACGTGCAAAAGGAGTTGATAGACGTGTTTAACATGAAGGAACAGTCTGCCGACCCATCGAAAGAGTTGAAGATTAACAAGAAGTTGCTCCTTGATCAATATGCCAAGATCCTTGAAACACAGTTCCCACAGCTTACTGGGAAGCAGAAGGACAGCACACTTAGCATGATTGGCAGAGGGATAGACCAGTGGTCTCAGGATAGTGTTTCCCTGCTGTTTCAGCAAAAGTCATTGGCTCAAATCGAGGCAGAACTGTATAAATTTCTCAATACAGAGGAGATAATGGTATATCCAGGTGTAGTGTTTATCGAACACAACAGGGTTCGACTCACTGCCATCAATCCTGCTCGTCGGCAGGAATCCGACTGGTATTGGTATGAGACTAAGACCGGAAAATGGAGAAAGGAAAGTCCTATAAAACTAACTCAGCAACAGCAGAAGGAGATAGAGGCTGAGCAGTTCTCCCTTCGGTCAATGCATTTAGCTACAACAGCTCACACTGTGCTTAACGAGGCTTTGAAGCGTTTGGCCGAAATTGAAGGGGCTGAAACTCCGACAACCCTCACCTACTTCCATCATCCTCATAAGCAATATTGGTATGTAATGCTTCAAGGCGCACGAGCTGACTATATCTTAGAGACTGACAAGGATGGTAAGGTGACGCGGTTTGAGAGAAGATGAGGTACGAACTGTAAGTTTTTAAAGAGTCATTTGAGTTATGGGTAATAGATTTGTCTTCTGGTATTCGTTTTTCTTCGTCTATATATTTCCCCTGATATTTAGCTACGTAGGCTTGTGGGGCTGGAATGCCACATGGGCAACCCTATCCGTCGTCGTAGGCTTAACGGGGTGGTGTTGGTATATCACGTGGCTCTATAAGAGGTATATTAGGGAGCCTCGCCTGCTGAGGGATGAGGCTCGGAGAGTGCACGAGGAGGGAAAACTGGTAGATGCAAAGATTGTAGACATCGTTTCGAGGAAAGAGAATAGCAGGGGAGAGGTTGACTATGAACTAAAATTGTCTTTCCCAAACCTGGCAGGTACCCCTGTGTCTGTTAACTTTGAGTTGACTGATTCCCAGCCACATCTGCGGCGTTTCGAGATTGGGAAGGATATCTCTATGCGTCTTAACACGCAGACTGAGGCAAAGGTGCCATTGACCATCGACGGCGGAGAGATAGAGATGGTCGCTTCCCCACACCGCTGGTTAATCCCATTTACCGTGTTGTATGCAGTCGCAACCTTCTTGATTATGTATGCCATCTACAGTGATGGCAAAGGATGGAGATGGGTTACACTATACAATCCTTGGGTATGTACGCCTTTTTGGGGATATTCTATCTATCGTACAATTAGTGGTTTGGCAGGTAAATTTGGAAGAGACAAAACCAAAAAGGGATTATACAACCTATTGTTGCATGGAATAGAGACTACAGGGAAAATCACTAAAGTTTCCCAAACAGGCCTGTATCTCAACGAACAGCCTGAGGTGAAATTGCTTATGAGCTACATGGATCTGCATGGAACGACCCATTATGTGGAACAAAAGAAGATTGTCTTGCTATCTGATATGCATCGTTACCAGCTCGGTGAAGCAAAGTTGCTGTATCTTCCTTCCAATCCACAAATGGTAGAGCTGTTGATATAGATAGATAACGAGCACTGTACAAATACGTTGAGCAATGTGGATACGGATGCAAACGGTCTATCATCGACAATAACTATCTCTCTCTTGCGTAGGTTGACTTTCATCTTGGACCATTCAATATGCTGGATGCCACGGCTCTTTTCCGCAATCCGAAGGGGCAAAAGCCAAGGCCTCCCACACTGGAGAGGCCTAAGATGCGGTGCGGACTATTCGGCAAAATGATAGCTGAACCCCTTGATTCTGTCCCAGGCGCCACGTGTAAAATCGGGCACAGCCACTGGTGCGGAGTGGTGGGCGATGGATATTCTCGACAGTTCGCCGATGCAACACCATTCGGCCAGGTCGTAGACATCCATGTCGAGCGGCAACCCATGGCGCAGGCAATAGACCAGACGATAGTCCATGATATAGTCCATTCCGCCGTGGCCACCCACCTTCTTGGCCGTGGCCTCCAGTTCTTTCACAAATTCCGGAGTGTAGTTCTCCAGCAGTTGCTTGCGCACCTCCTCCTTCACGGCCTCGTGAGCAGTAAGGTTTTCGTGGCTGATCTTCCCTTCGTTCTGCAGTTGCTGCGGTCGGAAGGCCAGTTCCTGAACAGGGTATTTGCTCGCGTAGCCCTCGGTTCCCACAATCTGGAACATGCGGTTATAGGGTCTCGGCGTCATCACATTGTGCTGGATGAGCATCGTCTTGCCACGGGCCGTGCGTATCATGGTCGACGTCTGGTCGCCGTTCTGGAAATCAGTGCAGGGTGCGCCGGTCTGCGCCTCCACATGCTTCGGACCGTTCACTGCCTTGGTATCCATCGACACCAGATACTCCATGCGGTCGCCGCGATGGATGTTGAGCACCTGACAGTCGGGGCCGATGCCATGCGTGGCATACACATCGCCGGCATGATGATGGTTGAAATCGAGTCGCCAGTTGTTCCAATAGTCCTTCCAATAGTCGTCGAGGTTGTGGATATAGGCACCTTCCACGTGCATCACCTCGCCGAAAAGCCCCTTCTGTGCCATGTTCAACGCGGCTATCTCAAAGAAGTCGTACACGCAGTTTTCGAGCATCATGCAGTGCTTGCGGGTGCGTTCCGAGGTGTTGATGAGGCTCCATATCTCCTCCAGACTCGTGGCTGCCGGCACCTCGATGGCCACGTTTTTGCCATGGTTCATGGCATAGAGCGCCATCGGCGTATGGTTCACCCAGTCGGTCGCAATATATATAAGGTCTATATCGGCACGCTCGCACATCTTCTTATAGGCCTCCGCGCTGCCGCTGTAGGGCACGGCCCGATGGCGCCCGGCCCGCTCGAGAATCTTCTGTGCGCTGTCCACCTTGGCCGCATCGATATCGCAGAGCGCCACGATGTCGGTACCGGCAATCTGGCTCCAGCGCTCCACGGCACCCGGTCCACGCATGCCCAGTCCGATGAATCCCACGCGCACCACATCCATCTTGGGTACTGTGAGCTGCAGCACATCATGCTGTCCGGCCGGTCGTTTGGGCACTTTGGTCTGGATAACATCATTCTTTTTGGCCATCGTCTGCACCTGACAAGTCATCGTCAGGCAGGCCATGGATAACGCGAAACGCAGTAGGAGTCTATTCATAGCAGTTGGATATTGTTTGATTCGATAGATTCTGGCGAGCACAATCAAGCATTTTTGCATCGGGAAACAGAGTTTGATCGAGCTGTCATCCCGCCGTTTGCACATGCTCACCACATTAAAAATGCGCAGTTCGCGTAATTATTGTATCGGAGTGGGAGTTTTTTTGCCAATCCTTTTGCCGAGATGAAATTGGAGTCATGTAGAAGTGGGACGCGGTTGCGCATCATGGAGTGAATTTAGGACTACCCAACGTATGGGGTGTCACGCAGAGCCGCAGAAAGAAGGAGGTTGCGCAGAGGGTTTTCCCACACAGAGTTTGGGAGTCACTGGAGACAAAAAAGGGAAATTCGCACAGCCAAATTCTTATAGAAATAACAACCATTGGGAGGCGCTATCCATCAAGAAAACCATTACCTGTCGGGAGAATAATAATCCAAACAGATAATGGCTTTCTTGTGTTTTAGTGGTGATGGATATTGAATATTGTCCTTTGCGGGTATGAGTTTCTATGAAATGTAAAGTTGGAAAAGACCATCATCTTTCAAGAAAATCGATTGAAAGAATGGGGCTCCATGCGGCGGTGCGGACATGCACGGGGCATGTCCTTACTGTGCCTCTGCCCTATTGAGTCTCTTATGACTCCCCAACTCTGTGTGGAAAAACCCTACGCGCAGCCTCCATTTCCCTGCGGCTCTGCGTGAACCCCATGCGCTCAGGCTCACCGCATGGACTCCTCTACCACTCCACCTTCTCCTGGAGAATCACTCCATCGGTAGCATCGTCGGCCGTGAACGTGCCTCCGCGATACTGCACGCAGAGCATCAGGAGGGGCTCCGAGCCATTGTTGCGCACACTGCGCTTGCCTGCCGGGGCCACGCGAACCACCGAACCCTCCTCTACGGGGATGGTCTGGCCGTCTACCTGCACCTCTCCCCGTCCGCCAAGGAAGAAGTAGAGTTCCTCGTGGTTGATATGCGTGTGATAGAAACCCACCTCCTCTCCGGGATTGAAACAGGTGAAAGAGAACTGTCCACCCGTAGCACCCACGGCCTGACCACCAAACACTTTGCCCGGAATCTGCACGTCGCCAAACTGGAACACGTAATCCTTCACCTCACTCATCTTACCAAAATCCACCGCGATGAAGTTCTCACCCTCGGCTCTCTTCTTCATTTCTTTCATTGTTTTTGTCGTTAATAATGGTTTTAACTGCTGCAAAATTAGACGAAATCATCCGTTCCCGCAAGAACGTACCCGTGGGTAAGCCACTTACTCCAAGGTTGGAAATGCGGACACGACGGGGCTCGACGTTTTCATATTTAACTTTAATTAACTCTCCCTTTCCACCCTTATTACTCTCTTTTAGTTAGAAAGTGTTACTTTTGCATGTAGATAACAAATATACACCATGCCTCATAACAACCCCAACGGATATGATGCCTGCCCCATTCGGCAGGTGGTAAGCAAGTTCGGCGACAAGTGGTCGATGCTCATTCTCTCCACCCTCGACCAGAGTCAAAGCGGTGTGATGCGCTACACCGAGATTCAACGGCAGATGACCGACTGCTCGCAGAAGATGCTCTCGCAGACCCTTCGCAACCTCGAAGCGGCCCACCTCGTCAGCCGCAAGGCCTATCCCGAGGTGCCGCCCCGCGTGGAATACTCCCTCACCGACCTCGGGCGCTCCCTCATGCCCAGCCTCAACAGCCTCATCCAATGGGCTCTCGCCAACTTCGAAAAGGTGGTTGTGGCGTAGGGACAGGCCGACGTTTGACAGGCACAAGTGCCTCCTCTGCCCACATGCTCTATCTACCCCTTCTGAAATAAGGTACTAATCGCGCTGCGATTAGGTAGTAATCGCCTTGCCTTTAGTACCTTTTCGCCATGCGATTAGTACCTTATTGCAAAGGCATCAGTATGGCTTGCCTTTTGAGCAACGGAATCCTTTTGTTTGAACAACTGAATCCTTTTTTATTAACAACGGATTTAACGGAAGAAACGGAACCATTGTTCTAAAAAAAAAGAAGGCGGTAATCACCTCACGATTAGCCTATAATCCTCCGATGTTGACCACCCCATCCCGCAGCCGCTACGGCGCGGTCGCGGAGAAAGCGGCATCTAACGCAAAGGAATTCTGCATCCGGCGCGTGGCCTTCTGCAGAATTCCTTGTTGTCGAGTCCGGCGACATTCATCGGCGGGCCCTGTCCCTTGCGGGAATCATTCTAACTTTCTCTATCTTAACATGAAACTTTTCTTCAGGGTCAGATTGTTGGAGGCATTGCCCACCAACAGCGTGAACTGGCCGGGCTCGGCCTTCCACTGCTGGGCAGCCTCGTCGTAGAAGCTCAGTGCATCGCGGCCAATGGTGATGGTCACATCCTGCGTCTCGCCGGGGGCAAGAGCCACCTTGGCAAAGCCTTTGAGCTCCTTGTAGGGGCGGTCTACGGAAGATTTGTCGTCGTGCACATAGAGCTGCACCACCTCTGCACCCTTGCGCGCGCCGGTGTTCTTCACCGAAACAGTCACGCGGAGGCTGTCGTCGGCAGTCATAGTCGTCTTGTCGAGGCGGAGATTCGAGATGGCAAACTGTGTGTAGCTCAGTCCGTGACCGAAGGCGAAGGTGGGCTTCGTCTTCTTCTTGTCTACCCAGCGATAGCCCACATAGATGCCTTCCTTGTACTCCTCGTCAATAATCTCATGGTCGGCACGCCATGTTCCGGGGTAGGTTTTCAGGGCGTGAGCACCCACATCGTCAAGTTTTGCAGGCCAGGTGAAGGGCAGTTTACCCGATGGGTTCACGTCGCCCGTGAGCACGTCGGCCAGTGCGTTGCCAGCTTCAGAGCCGATGAACCAGCCCTGCACGATGGCAGGCACGCGGTCTTTCCAGGGCATGGCCACGGCGTTGCCCGAGATATTGACATACACCAGGTTCTTATTGCCCTTGGCCAGAGCCTCTATGAGCTCGTCCTGACCGTAGGGCAGGCCGTAGCTTTTGCGGTCGTGGCCCTCGCAATCCTGATAGTCGCTCTTGTTGAGTCCGCCGAAGACGATGACATAATCGGCCTCCTTGGCCTTGCCCACCGCGTCGCGGATGAGCTGCTCGGGGCTGCGGCGCTCGGTGAGATCCTGCCCGGTCTTCACGCCGTTGTAGTTTCCAGTGGTATCGCCCACATAGCCGCGCTCATAGTCTATCTGGGCTATGTTGGCCAGACGGGCACGCAGGCCATCGATGGGCGATATCTCATGCTGCACCTTGAGCGAGGAGGAACCACCACCCACGGTCATCATCTTCACGGCATTCTCGCCCACCACAAGGATGCGGGGGAGCGCTGATTTCTGACCAGTCGGACTGGTCTGGCTTGTCAGACTGGTCTGAGAGCTAACCCTTCCCCCAAACAATGGCAGCACATTACCCTTGTTCTGCAGGAGCACGATGCCCTCGCCGGCAATGTCGCGGGCAGCCTCATAATGATCCTCTGAGCAGAGGAAGCCCCGGTTCGGGTGCTCGGCCATAGTGGTGCGGAAGTATAGGCGCAGCACGCGGCGCACCTTATCGTTGAGCTCTTTCTCAGTGAACTCACCGCTACGGATAAGCTGTTTGTAAGGCTCAGCCATATAATAGTTGTCGTAGGCGTTGGTGCGGCCCATCTTCAGACCATCGGTCCAGGTGCCAAACTCCATGTCGAGGCCATTGGTGATGGCCTGACGCGTGTCGTGGGCACCCCCCCAGTCACTCACCACCACACCGTCGAACTTCCAGTCGCCCTTGAGAATCTTGTTGAGAAGAATCTCGTTGTGGCAGTTGTGCTGGCCCTTATAGAGGTTGTAGGCGCCCATGATGCCCCACGTGTGGCCCTTCTCCACGGCAGCCTTGAAGGCCGGAAGATAGATCTCATGGAGGGCTCGGTCGCTCAGGATAACGTTCACCTGATGGCGATATTCCTCATCATTGTTCATCGCATAGTGCTTCACGCAGGCAGCCACGCCGTTCTGCTGCAGTCCCACAATGTAGGGCACCACCATGGTAGAAGTGAGCCATGGGTCCTCGCCCATGTATTCGAAGTTGCGCCCGTTGAGCGGTGTGCGATAGATGTTCACGCCCGGTCCGAGGATCATATTCTTGCCACGGTAGAGCGCTTCCTCGCCGAGGCTCTGGCCATAGCGCAGCGCCATCGAGGGGTTCCAGGTGGCGGCGAGGCAGGTCAGCGCCGGGAACGCCACGCAGGAGTCATTGGTCTGTCCGGCCTGCTCCCACTCGTCCCAGAGCACGTCGGGGCGCACGCCATGAGGACCATCATCGGTCCAGAAGTCGGGCAGGCCCAGACGCTTCACTCCCGCAGATGAGAACTTGCTCTGGGCATGGATTACTGCAATCTTCTCGTCGAGCGTCATACGACTCAACGCGTCCTCCACACGCTGCTCGATGGGTTTTGTACGGTCCAAGTAAGTGGGTACAGCCTTCTGCGCACGGGTCGCCAACGACGTGGCACCGCTCAGCAGCAGGGCAAAAACGATGATTCTTTGGAAAGTATATTTCATTTAGTTTCGAGGTTTTATGCTTCAAAATTAGGCAAAAACCTCCGTGCCTCCAATCGCAGATGGCTATAAAGTGGAGATTTATTCCCCTCGTATTGCTAAATACCATTGATAATTAACGACTTGCATCTTCTCCCATATAATAAAAAAGTGGAGCTTTGGGGATGGGCAAATGGACGTATGATGCCATTTCAGCCCCATAACAAAAGGCACCGGCTGTCGTAGCGACAACCGATGCCCAACCATCTGTGATGAAGTTTTACTCCTCTAAGCGAGGGTAAAAAGTCAAGGGCAGGAAGCAAGTCCCTGCCCCGCAAGTACTATAGATTTACTCTTCTCGCTTGGCATTCCATGTGAGGGTTGCCAGCAGGAAGGATACGATGGATGCACCAATCCAGAACAATCCAGCATTGCTGAAATCGTATTTGTCGGTCATTGCACCATGGACCATGGTGGTGACTTTACTGCCTTCGATGAGCGTGCCGCTGATGATGTCTTGCAGTCCGGCACCGATGTAGCTCGCAATACCCACGATGCCCAACGTGGCGCCGGTAGCGCTGCGAGGCACAATGTCTACGGCCATGAGTCCACCCACAAAGCAGATGAGCACTCCGATGGCCACACCGAAGAGCACCATGCTCAGGATATTGACAAAGAGACCGTTGCCCGAATAGAGAAACAGGCACAGGGCCACCGTGTTGAGCATGCCGAACAACAGGGCGGGAATATGACGGTTGCCCCGGAAGAGCTTATCCGACATCCAGCCGGAGAACACCGTTCCCACGATGCCCAGCAAGGCATTGATCGACACAATCTGCGTGGCGCTCTCCAACGAGAACCCTTTCTGCTCCTGAAGAAACAGCACTCCCCATCCGTTGATGGCGTAACGGCTGATATACATGAACGAGCTGGCCAGCGCAAGAATCCATACGTAGGGATTGCGGAGCACTCGTTTCTGTGTCTCGCGGGTCTCTTCGGCCGATTTCTTGACTGCTTTCTCGCCCGACAACTGCTCGATGGGAGGCAGTCCCTTGCTCTCAGGCGTGTCGTGCAAGAACAGGACGACAACCACGACGCCCAGCAATCCCGCAATGGCAGCACCCATGAAACCATGCTGCCAGCCGAAGAAGCCCACCAACGAGCCTACGAAGATGAAGGAGAGAAACTCTCCGAGGTTGTGGCTGGCACTGAAAAAGCCATAGAAGGTGCCTCGGGTGGACAGCGGAAACCATCTCGACAGTGCGATGATGGCGGGCGCGGCACCCATCGACTGGCACCATCCATTGATAGCCCAGAGCACGCAGAACGACATGAAGAAGCCCATGGTGCCGAGCAACAGGGGGCTGTTGAAAGAGAATCCGAGCAGCGCCACCAGCAGGTTGGCTACAGCCGACACGGCCAGACCAGTGGCCATGAAGCGCTTGATGTTGGAATAGTCGGCCAGAAAACCATTGGCAAACTTGCCGATGGCATAGGAAAACAGCAGCACGGAGCCAACGATGCCCAGCTGCTGGGCATCGAGCAGGCCCGAGTCGAGAATGGGTTTCTTCACCACATTCAGGCTCGTGCGGCACACATAGTAGAGACTATAGCCTATGGTACCGGCGAGGAAGCTGGACCATTGCAGTTTCTTGAGATACTTCTGCTGGCTTGCCTCATCGCCCTCAAAGGGCTTTTCGGCAGGCTTACTCTTCTCATAGAAAGAAATAAACTTATTTTTCGCCATGGTCCGCTTACTTTCTTGCCTGTTTCAGCGCTTTGCCAATGGTGGGCTTCAGAGCCTCAAAATATCTCATCATACCTAAGTCTGTGGGGTGAGAACCGTCTACGCAAGCCTCGTTGTCGGTACCCAGGAGGATATCGCCCTTCACATAGAACAGCTTCTTGTAGTCCTTCTTCAGTTCTTTGTAGGCCTGCATCATGCCCTCACGGCGCTGGTTGACCACCGGTTTCCCGGTGAGGTTGGGATGGGTGTAGCTTCTGTCCTCCACCAGAACGATGGGAGTCTCAGGCTTCAGCTTGCGGAGTTCCTTCACCATATACATGGTGCGGTTATAGATTTCTTCCTTCTTGAAGCGCGACATGTTGGGCAGACAGTCAATGACATAGACGGCAGCGTCGATCTCGGCGAGTATCTTCACAAAGTGGTTCTCCATAAGACCATTGCCCGAGAAACCCAGATTGTCTACCGGATTGTCGAAATATCGCCCCAGCATCGAGGCGAAGGCCATGCCCGGACGAGAGGCGCTGCAACCGTGAAGAATGGATGTGCCATAGAACACGATGGGCTTCTTGGTCGATTTCTGAGAAACGACCTGAGCGTTGGGAGAGAATCCCAGCTGCAGGTTGGTGATGCCAGAGTAGAGCGGCAGATAGAGAATGCACTCGTAGGTGCGCTCAGGCAGGAAGCCCTTCTTGAGCATGGCGTGCTGCTCCAGGCCGTTGCGGTCGGGCTTGCCGATGGCTGCCCACTGCCATTTGCCGTTGAGACGGACATAGAGGTCGAGGCCATTGATGGCTACCGGGGTCATGTGGGCCATATAAACATTGTCGCGCAGCGTCCATTTAGCATCGATAAACGAGGTGCCCTTGACGTTGAAGCGGATGGTGATACCGGCAGAGCAGCGGCTCAGTCGCCACACGTTCGAGGTGACTGTAGACTTGAACTTATCGGGCAGACGGGTGTAATGGTCGATGCCTGAGTCCCATCCTGCATCGCTGATGCCCAAGGTGAGGCCGTCGATCCATTGTGTCTTGGCGTCGTTGTCGTTTTTCTGGGTGCCCAGCTCGGCATCCATCTTCTCCAGGCTCGTGGGAGCCTTCTCGGTCTTGTTTACTTCCTGAGCCGTTGCATTGCCCATGTAACAGGCAAAGGCAAGGGTCAACAATAAGTTAAATTTCATGTTTATCTTCTTTTAATCATCAAAATACTTGCATTGGTTCTCTCGCCCTCGTGGTCGAACTTCTTGTTGGTCGACGGACTGTTCAGCACGCCGTTGCCCTCGGCCTTATGCGACCAGAGCGTGGTGGAGCCACCACCGTCGAGATTAAGGGCATAGCGACAGCCTATCTGTTGCATGACATAGGCCGTCTCGCGCACCGTGAGGCCGATGGCGTGTCCTGGCAGTCGCCCGTCGCCGGTCATGAAGACGACACGCTTGGAGCGGTCGATGCCGACAGCGCTACGCGGATGGCGTTTCTCATAGAAATCGCGATTGAGGTAGGTGAGGAAATTAACGATTGCGCCATTGTTCACCAGTAGCGGACCGGAAGCCATGACCGAACCGCGCCTTTTCTTATAGGCCATCTCGGTTTTCTTGCTCCAAGGCATAATCTTGAGACTTCTGCGCTTGAAGCGGAGAGCACCCGTCACCCTGAAAAGTTCGGCTGCTGCCGTGGTGTCGACCACGGTTTTCCCCTCACGGTAGTAGCAGTTGGTGCGCCCCGTAGGCACGTCGTAGAAGGTGCCATTGATGGCTGCCAAGGCGCCTTCTCTGCGGGCAGTCTTGCTGGTCACTTCGAGGGGAAAGCCCGTCAGCGATTCCAGCCGATAGCCTTTCTTCAGGTCTATGGTGATGAAGTTGATGTATTGGGGTTGGCCGAACAACTTCTTGAATTCGGCTCTATGATGGATGATGCCCGGCTCGATGGTGTCTACCTGCCATTGCGTCTGGGCAATGGCCAGCGAATCTTCCACAGTCTGGGCAGACGATGCGCAGAAAGAGGGAACGAGAAGAGCTATCAGAATGGATATTCTGACGATGGGATGATGATATTTCATTGTGTCGTTGATTAATCGGCCAGCTCCATCAATACGGGATAGTGGTCCGAATGGGTATCGGTGAATGGGGTTTTCAAAATCTCGCAGGACTGAATCTTCTTCTTCAAAGGCGACGAAACGAAGATATAGTCAATCCTGAAGGGGGGATTTTCATCTAAGTTGGCATGTTCCAGCACCTTGGTAGGAACGGAAGGAACGAACTCGGGGTGCTTCACCTTGAGTGCATCTACCAACCCGGAGTCGAGCACTTTCTGAATGACAGAGTAGTCGAGCTCATGATTGCGAAGGTTCTTATGCGACTTGAATTTCTGTTCAAGGTCGGCTGTGCGCTTCTTCAGCAATCCGTCTGTGTATGCCTTGGCATCTACCGGCGAATAGGAGTTGAAGTCGCCCAGGATAATCCACTTGCCCTTGGGAGCTGTGGCTTTGATGGTGGCCAGGATGAGATCGATTTCCTGTCCGCGCTTTTCCCAACGATGGGGAGAGAGGTGAGTCACGATGACGTGATAGTCGAGTATCTGCGCCATGATAAGGCCGTGCTGCATATTGTCGGTCACACGCTGAACGTTGACAATGGGATAACGGGAGGTTAAGGCCACGGGGTAGCCCTTTTCTTTGAGCAGAACGGCGTAGGGGTGCCCGTATTTATTAGAGAAATTCTCAAGAACAGACTGGGTGAAGTAGTTCACTTCTTCCAACCCAACAATGTCGGGAGACAACTGCTTCATCCATTCCACGAACTGAGCTTTGTTTATCGTCGAGTCTTGAGACATTCCTTTATAGGTGTTGTAGTCCAAAACTTTGATGGTCTTGGCCTCCGTCCTGAAAGAATATAGTGAAACCATCAGCAGGAGCACTATATAGGGAAGAATCGAATGTTGTCTTGTCTTGGTCATGAGAGATGATTTTTCGTAAATGGTTGTATGGTGAAAAACTCTCCCCAAGCACCCTGAAGGCCCTGGGGAGAGCTGGTGATAACTGATTATTTCATGAACTTCTTTACCTTCACATCCTTGCCAGAGGCCACCTTGACGAGGTATAGACCGCGCTGCGGAAGGATGAAAGAAACCTGGTTGTCTACGTTCTTGTTGGTTCTGATGACCTTGCCGGTAGCGTCGTAGACAGATACATAGTCGGCATGACCGATGTTCTCAACCACGATGAGGTTGCCATTGACCATTACATTCACGTCGTTGGCCTTCTCCTTGAGTGCAACCGTGTTGATGGCTGTAGCCACAGGAGTAGGTGTATCCTTCAATACGGGGTAGCCACCATCGGTGGGCATTTCCCAGTCGGTGTCGAAATCCCACCCCAGATCGTCGGCATAGAAGGCCATGTCTGATGACAGACCATTGTCGGCCTCGGTCACATCGCCACCATCTTTCTTGTAAACGTCGTTGGTAGGAGTATAGGCAGCGTCAGCAACGGTGATGGGCATGCCCTTGAGTCCCCAGCAGTTGTCTGCTGTTGCATTATTGCCCATCACACCGAACACACGACCCACGTCGGCAGTTCCCTTGATAGACTTGTTCAAAGCAACCAG
>DCJH01000063.1:18310-18797 GCA_002317385.1 Prevotella sp. UBA1705
GTAGAGGTTGTAGATATTGCCTGCACCATAGATATAGCCAATGATTCCACCTACATAGTTGGCACCCTTTACGTCGGCCGTGGAATAGCAGTTGATGATATTCACGGTGGGCTTAGCTGCACGACCGGCAATACCACCATAGTATTGAGTACCATTACCAGTTACAGTTCCACCCACGTAGCAGTTCTTGATGATACAGTTGTCGATGGCAGCCACACCTGCAAGGATAGCGCCCTGGAAACCTGAAGTAATGACATTACCAACGGCCGAGCAGTTGGTGATGGTTCCGGGCAATCCGGGCTGTCCCAGATAGCTGACCAACAAGGCAGCCGAGGCACCAACCAGCTGATTGACATTACCAGTAACGGCAAGATTCTTTATAGTTCCGGAAACTACGGCGAAGAAGGCAACATAGTTGCCGGAGTAGCTAATATTGATATTAGAGATGGTGTGTCCCTGACCATCGAACACGCCACTGAAGGCCGTG
>DCJH01000063.1:18819-18943 GCA_002317385.1 Prevotella sp. UBA1705
AAGAGTTGCTGGTATCGGTAGTTTCCCTTTTACCAAGGGGCAACCATACAGGATAACCAGAAGCTTTCAGGTCGATGTCGTTGTTAAGCACAAAATGAGCGTCCATGTGCCAGCGCACACTGTC
>DCJH01000014.1:0-1177 GCA_002317385.1 Prevotella sp. UBA1705
TCGGCGCGAGCCTAATTATCAATTATCAACTATCAATTCTCAATTAGAGCCTCCGCGCGAGCCTAATTTTGAATTTTGAATTTTGAATTTTGAATTAGAAAAACCATTTTCCGGTCTGCCTCCGCCCAGTTCAGGCTGTCGAGCTGTTCGAGGGGCATCCAGCGGGCGTCGAGGTGTTCCAGGAGCGTGAAATCGCCGTCGCCGGGCTTGCAGAGATAGCCCGTGAGCTCGATGGTGAAGTCGGGATAATCGTGCGTGATGGTGCCCAGGGGCCTGCCCACATAGATGTCCCAATCCATCTCCTCCTTGATCTCGCGGAGCAGCGCCTCATGGTGCGACTCGCCCTCTTCCACCTTCCCGCCGGGAAACTCCCAGCGCTCTGAGTTGTACGACTGGTGCGAGCGACAGCGTTGCACGCACAGGTATTGGCCATCGCGGATCACCACCGCTGCCACGACATTGATTTTTTCCATAGTCTTCTTGTTTTACGGGCGAATATACAAATAAATTCTTAATCCATCCCTTGCTTTTGCCCATTTTTTTGTATTTTTGCCCAAAACTTACAGACAATGACATTCAAGCAATTATTAGATAAGGTATCCTACGAGGATATCGCGCCCTTTATCCGTGAGGCCGTGGCCGGCAACGACAACGACCTGCGCCCCACCGACGTGAAGCTCGCCGAGATAGAGCAGGGCTTCGAGGCGATGAAGGCCCTGAGACCGACGTTCGGACACATAGACTCACATATCGACGTGAAGCTCATCGACGGCCATCTCAACGTGAGCAACACCCATCTCGGCTCCACCAGCGACCTGCTGAGCCATCAGATAGACGTTGCGCCCGAGGTGCAGGCCACCGAGTCGGAGATTGCGGCCCACTGCGTCTATCAGGTGGTGGCCCACGCTGCCTCCTGGCAACACTATCGCGACGAGGACGATTTCGACGACCTCGATAATCCGCAGACGGCGAGAAACCTGAGATAATTCATAATTCATAATGCATAATGCATAATTAGGCTCGCGCGGAGACAATTGATAATTGACAATTAGTAATTGATAATTAGGCTCGCGCGGAGACAATTGATAATTGACAATTAGTAATTGATAATTAGGCTCGCGCGACTCCGAATGGTAATTGTGAATTATGAATTGTGCATTGTGAATTAGAATAGTGC
>DCJH01000014.1:1301-39978 GCA_002317385.1 Prevotella sp. UBA1705
AATTTTGAATTTTGAATTAAAAAAAATGGTTATAGGCATCGACGTAGGCATCAGCACTACAAAAATTGTAGGAATCAATGACGACGGCCAGGTGGTCTCGCCGATTCGCATCAAGGCCACCGACCCCGTGACATCGCTCTACGGAGCCTTCGGCAAGTATCTCTACGACAACCACATCGACCTGAAAGACATCGAGCAGGTGATGATCACCGGCGTGGGCTCCGCCTACATCGACTCGCCCATCTACGGGCTCCCCACCAGCAAGGCCGAGGAGTTTATCGCCGACGGACTCGGGGCACGCTATGAGACCGACCTGGAGCGGATGCTCGTGGTGTCGATGGGAACGGGTACGAGCATCGTGCAATGCGATGGCGAGGACATCCGCCACATCGGAGGCATCGGACTCGGCGGAGGCACCCTCATGGGCCTGAGCCGTATCATGCTCAAGACCGACGACGTGAAGCAGATTGTGGCACTCGCCCTCGAAGGCGACATCTCCAATGTCGATGTGCTCATCGGCGACATCAGTCCCAACCCCCTGCCCAACCTGCCCAAGACGGCCACGGCCTCGCTCTTTGGCAATGCCAGGAGCAACGCCTCGCGCGAAGACATCGCCCTGGGCATCATCACCACCGTGCTACAGACCATCGGGTCGAGCTGCATCCTGGCCTCGCTCAATACCGGCATACGCGAGTATGTGCTCATCGGGAACCTCACCCTGCTGCCTCAATGCAAGGAGGTGTTCCCCGCCATGGAGAAGCTCTACCACGTGAGGTTCATCATCCCCAAGTATTCCGAGTTTTGCACGGCCATCGGCGCTGCCCTCTGCTATCGTAAGCAGCAGGCATAGGTGCTCCGATAGCGCTCGTCCCTGCTCCACAACCCCATCTCCCCCGACCGGATGCCCACCTTTTCGGGCCTCCGGTCGGACTTTTTTTGCCCGAAGACAAGGTTTTTGGGGAGAAATGGAGTGGGAGAAGCCGATAGGCGAGGAGAAGGAAGGGGGTGCGCTCTTGTTAATATTTGTTATAATAAGCCTTTTCCCTAAGAATGGATGCGCTAAAATGCGTACTTTTGCAAAGTAGAGTTTGCAAAACGAGATAAAACAAATCCATTTCTATAGAGTCGCGCTATGAGTCAACAAGAAGAAAATGATGCTTTTCAGGTAGTTCACCATCCTTATTCCACCCACGAGGCCGTTGAGGAAGCCAAGCGATGCCTGCGTTGCAAGGTGCCCTTGTGTCGCAAGGGATGTCCCATCAACAACAACATTCCCGAGTTCATCCATCAGCTCTCCAAGGGCAACATCGGAGATGCCATGGCCATCATCAACGAGACCTCCAACCTGCCGGCCATCTGCGGACGCGTGTGCCCCCACGAGAAACAATGTCAGGGCCATTGCATCCTCAACAAGAAAGACAAGCCCATACAGATAGGGCGCTTGGAGGCATTCATTGCCGACTTCGACACCGAGATGCGCCTCACCCGCGAGAGGTTGCCCCAGAAGACCCGCGGGCGCGTGGCCATCATCGGCTCCGGACCGGCAGGCCTCACCGTGGCCGGCGACCTGGCCCGTCAGGGCTTCGCCGTGACCATCTACGAGGGGCAGGAGGAGCCCGGAGGCGTACTCATGTTTGGCATTCCCGAGTATCGGTTGCCCAAGAACGTGGTGAGGGCCGAGATCAGCAAGATAGCCTCGCTGGGGGTCAATTTCGTGACCAAGGCCATGGTGGGCGAGAATGGCATCACCGTCGATTCGCTCTTTGCCGAGGGCTTCGATGCCATCTTCATGGGCACGGGCACAGCCGTACCTCAGAACATGGATTCGGTCAGTGGTGCCAAGCTCCATGGCGTGAGCCAGTCTACCTATCTCCTCCATCAGGTCAATGCCTACAACGATGGCGCCATCAGTCGCGACTCCGTGCCCCTGCGCGAGGGCGAGCGAGTGGGAGTCATCGGCGGAGGCAATGTGGCCATGGATGCTGCCCGCACGGCCATCCGCCTCGGGGCCGACGTCACCGTGATCTATCGTCGCACGGAGGAGGAGATGCCTGCCATCCGCCGCGAGTACGAGGAGGCCGTGAAAGAGGGTGTGAAATTTCTTTGGGAGTCGAGCGTCACCGAGTTCTTCCCCGGTCACAACGGGCGCCTCGGGAGCGTGAACATCCACACCTCCGAGGGCGACCGTCGGGAGCCTTTCGACCGCATCTATCTCGCCATCGGGTCGCGTCCGGCCAACCGCATCGTCTCGACCACCGATGGCATCGAGGTCGACGAGAAGGGCTATGTCAAGATTCAGGAGCGACCCTTCGGCATGACCACCCGTCGGGGGGTGTTTGCCGGTGGCGACGTGGTGCATCGTCCCCAGACCGTGGTGCTGGCCATGAAGGCTGCCAAGGAGGTGGCGCAGGGCATCGCCCAATACGTAGATGCCGTGAAGCTGCTGGAATATATTGAAGGGAATTCTTAATTCAAAATTCAAAATTGACTTCGTCGAACTTCGTTTCAAAATTAGGCTGGCGCGTATATAATTGAAAATGGATAATTGATAATTACCCTACGGCGAAGGAGAGGATTCAAAATGGGCCGACGTATAGGTCATTTATCAATCATCATTCGTCAATTATCATTCGTCACTCAACATTCAACATTCGTCATTCTTTTTTGTTACATTGTTACAAAATTACATGTTACAATAAGGTCGATGCATTTTGACAATAGGCTTCGCATCAAACTTCATTTTCATCATTGTCGGCTGCTCTTTCCGTTCCATCCGCAGGTCGCTGAGCGGCCCTCCGTGGAATCGAGAGAGAATGTGGCGGAGAGTTTTCCGAGAAATCCGAGAAATCCGTTGTTAAAAAAACGTCCGAGAATACCATCCGTCTCTCCGCGCGAGCCTAATTATCAATTCTCAACTATCAATTATCAATTAGCCCCTCCGCGCCAGCCAAATTTTGAAACGAAGTTCGACGAAGTCAATTTTGAATTATGAATTTTGAATTAAGAAATTCCCTTTTCCCACGGCCATTTGCAACAAAAATTGAAATAATTCTAAAAACTTCTTGGTGTCTGCTGATTTTTTATTTATATTTGCGTCCAGAAGACACAAGATGAAACAAATAGACAAAGACATCCTCCACTTGGCTGTCCCCTCCATTGTGAGCAACATCACAGTCCCCCTGTTGGGACTGATAGACCTGGCCATCGTGGGGCATATCGGCTCAGAGCGATACATCGCTGCCATTGCCGTGGGGTCTATGATCTTCAATGTGATCTACTGGCTCTTTGGTTTCTTGAGAATGGGCACAAGCGGCATGACCTCGCAGGCGCTCGGACGGGGCGACCATCCTACCATCGTCCAGCTCTTCCGGCGCTCGTTGCTGGTGGCACTGGCCATCGCCTCGGTGTTTCTCGTGGGGCAGGTGCCCCTGCGATGGACGGCCCTCACGGTGATACATCCCTCCGCGCGGATATGGCCCCTGGCCTCCACCTATTTTAATATACTCATCTGGGGAGCGCCGGCCATGCTCGGGCTCTATAGTCTCAACGGATGGTTCATAGGCCTGCAAAACACGCGCGTACCCATGATGGTGGCCATCTTTCAGAACGTGGTGAACATCGTGGCGTCGCTCATCTTCGTGTTCGCGCTGGGCATGAATATCGACGGAGTGGCCCTGGGCACGCTCGTGGCACAGTGGAGCGGATTCGTGTTGGCCTTGGGCTTTGCCTGGCGACGGTTCCGGGGCGACGCCCTGCTCATGCGGGCATGGCATGGGGAGCAAAGGGGCACGGTCACGTGGTCGTCGTTCTTCGTGGTCAATCGCGACATCTTCCTACGCACGCTCTGCCTCGTGGGTGTCAACCTGTTCTTCACCTCCGCCGGTGCGCGTCAGGGCGACATGATGCTGGCCGTGAACACGCTCCTCATGACATTCTTCACGCTCTTCAGCTATGTGATGGATGGATTTGCCTTTGCCGGTGAGGCGCTGAGCGGCATGCACTATGGCGCTGGCGACCATCGGGCGCTGCGTGCCACCGTGGGCCGGCTGTTCTTCTGGGGCATGGCGATGGTGGTGGGATTCACAGCCCTCTATGTGGTGGGCGGAAACCGGTTACTCGCTCTCATCACCAACGATGCCTCGGTGATCCAGGCTTCCGGAGCCTATTTCTTCTGGGCATGCCTGGTGCCCGTGGCGGGCATGGCAGCCTTCATCTACGATGGCGTGTTCATCGGACTCACCGCCACCCGTGGCATGTTGCTCTCAAGCGTCGGAGCTACCGTGATGTTCTTTGGCCTGTTCTTCGCCGGAGTGGGGATGCTCCCGCCCAACCACGTGTTGTGGCTCGCGTTCGTGGTCTACCTGGCCTCGCGCGGACTGTTGCAGCACTTGCTTATCAGAAAACACATTCAATAGTAAATTAATAAGATGGAATTCATATATATCGCACTGGGTATCGTCATCGGATTTGTAATAGCTTACCTGCTCCTGCAGGGACAGCGCAAGGGCGTGGAGGCCAATCTCCTCTTGGCCCGGCAGCAGACCGATACGGAGCTTCAGGCCAAGAACGAGACCCTGCGCAAGCTCGACGCTGCCGGCGACGACCTGCGCGAGCTCCAGTCGCAGCTCGTCACAGCCAAGATGTCGCTCAGTTCCACCCAGGCCCAGCTCGATGCCGAGCGCAGGCAGCACGATGAGGAAGCCCAGCAGCGCAAGGAACAGCAGGCCCAATGGGAGCGCCAACGCCAACAGCAGTTCGATGCCCAGCTCGAGACCGTGAAGGAGCAGTTCCAAAACCTCGCCACCCAGGTGCTCGACCAGTCGGCCGACAAGCTCAAGACTCAGAACACCGCGTCCATGGAAGTGCTCACCGCACCCCTCAAAGACAACATCGCCAAGCTCCACGAGGCCATCTTCACCACCAACCAGGAGACAGCCAAGAACACCGCCTCGCTCTCCGAGCAGCTCAAGGCCATGGCTGCCCAGACCGATAAGATTGACGCCACGGCCACCCGACTCACCAACGTGATGCGTGGAGGCAACAAGATACAGGGCAACTGGGGAGAGCTCATCCTCACCGAGATACTGGAGCAAAACGGATTCAGGCTGGGCATCAACTACGATGTGCAGCAGACCCTCGCCGACGACAAGGGCAACGCGCTCACCAACGACGAGAGCGGGCGCCGCATGATTCCCGACGTGATACTCCATTATCCCAAGAACGAGGATGTGGTCATCGACTCGAAGATGTCGGTCGAGGCCTACATGCTCTGGACCAATACCGATAACGAGGAACTCAAGAAGAAGTATGCCTCCGAGCTCGTGAGGAGCATCCGTACCCAGTTTACCTCGCTCGCCAGAAAAGACTACAGCAGCTATGTGAAGCCCCCGCGCCATGCCATCGACTTCGTCATCATGTTCGTGCCCCACGAGGGAGCTCTCCAGTTGGCCATGGCCACCGACCAGCGATTGTGGAGCGATGCCTTCGACAAGCGGGTGTTCATCACCTCCCAGCAAAACCTCATGGCCATCCTCAAGATGATTGAGATTGCCTGGCGCCAATACACCCAGACCGAGAACCAACTCAAGGTCTACGGACTCGCCGAGGAGATGCTCAAGCGGGTGGGAGAGTTCATCCGCCGATTCGACAAGGTGAAGAAAGACATTGAGCTCTTGGGCAAAGACTATGACGATGCCTACAACAAGGCCTACACCGGTAGGCAGAGCATCGTTCAGAAAGCCAACGAGCTGGTGCAGCTCGGCGTGAAGGAATCGGCCCATCAGCCCATTCCGCCCGTCGAGGAAGAACTCCTTCCGCTGGAAGAGAAAGCAGAGGAGTCCTAACCCTCCCTCCGGACACCCGAATCCCTTTCGCGATGTTCCGGAATCGTCTCTCCGACGATGGAGAGGCCTCTTTGAAACTATGGAGTGACACGAAACGGCAGGTCGTCCCTCATGAACATGACGGCGCCTTGCCCGGACCTAAATCTCATAATTATTCAGCTACTATTACTTTTTAGTTGCAATTTGATAAAAATTCAGCGTAATTAATTACATCCTGAACTATTTTTCTTAAATTTGCAATGCTTTATTAATCAAGATTGACTATGATTTTGGACGTTGACATGTTACGGCAGTTCTATGCCGGTTATTCCGCAAAGGTGGCAACAGCCCGTCAGACCTTGGGCCATCCGCTCACCTATGCCGAGAAAGTGCTCTATGCGCACCTGTTTACCAATGAAGACTTGAAGCCCTACAAGCGCGGAGAGTCTTACGTCAACTTCGCACCCGACCGTGTGGCCATGCAGGATGCCACGGCCCAGATGGCTTTGCTCCAGTTCATGAACGCGGGCAAGGACCGGGTGGCTGTGCCGGCCAGTGTCCATTGCGACCATCTTATCCGCGCCGATGTGGGTGCCGATAAGGACCTCCCGACAGCCAAGGAGACCAATCGGGAAGTGTACGATTTCCTCAAGACAGTATCCTCTCGCTATCATATCGGATTCTGGGCCCCAGGCGCCGGAATCATCCATCAGGTGGTGCTGGAGAACTATGCGTTCCCCGGTGGCATGATGGTGGGCACCGACTCCCATACGCCCAATGCCGGCGGACTGGGTATGGTGGCTGTGGGCGTGGGTGGAGCCGATGCTGTCGATGTGCTCACGGCCCAGCCTTGGGAACTCAAGATGCCTCGGCTCATCGGCGTGCATCTCACCGGGCGCCTCAATGGGTGGGCATCGCCCAAGGACGTCATCCTCAAGATATTGGGCATCCTCACCGTGAAGGGTGGCACCAATGCCATCCTGGAGTACTTCGGAGAAGGCGCCAAGACGCTCTCGACCACCGGTAAAGGCACCATCTGCAACATGGGAGCCGAGTTGGGTGCTACCTGCTCCATCTTTGCCTACGATGAAAATGCCGACGAATACCTGCGCAAGACCGACCGCGAGGAACTGGCCATGATGGCCAAGCAGAACGCGGGCGAGCTGCAGGCCGATGCCGAGGTGTATGCTCATCCTGAGTTGTATTACGACACCGTGTTGGAGATCAACCTTTCCGAGATAGAGCCTCACCTCAACGGACCGTTCACGCCCGATGCAGCTACACCCATCTCCGAGATGAAGGTCAAGGGTCCGGCCAACGACTATCCCATGACGGTCGAGGTGGGACTCGTAGGGTCGTGCACCAACTCGTCCTATCAAGACCTGGCACGCGCTGCCTCCATTGCCCGTCAGGCCGGTGAGAAGAATATCCAGGTGCGTGGTCAGCTCATCATCAACCCGGGTTCGGAGCAGATACGCTACACGGCCGAGCGCGATGGACTGCTCGACGATTTCAAGAAGATAGGAGCCGTGATCATGACCAATGCCTGCGGGCCTTGTATCGGACAGTGGAAGCGCCACACCGACGACAACGAGCGCAAGAACTCCATCGTGACCTCGTTCAACCGTAACTTCCGTCGTCGGGCCGATGGCAATCCCAACACCTACGCCTTCATTGGCTCGCCCGAGCTCACCGTGGCCCTGGCCATTGCCGGACGGCTCGATTTCAACCCTGCCACCGATAAGGTGCAAGACCGCGAGGGCAATGCCGTGATGCTCGATGAGCCCCATGGCTTCGATTTTCCGCCTGCCGGATTCAGTGCCGGACAGCAGGAGGGCGTGTCCACCGTCGAGGTGATGGAGGAGAAAGGACTGTTTATCGCTCCGTCCGACATCCACAGGGACGTGACGGTGGAAATCAAGCCCGAATCCAACCGCCTGCAGAAACTCGAACCGTTTGAGCCGTGGGATGGCGAGGAACTGGTCGATATGCCACTGCTCATCAAGACCAAGGGCAAGTGCACCACCGACCATATCTCCATGGCCGGTCCATGGTTGAAGTTCCGTGGCCATCTGCAGAACATCTCCGACAACCTGCTGATGGGTGCCGAGAACGCCTTCAACGGAGAGAGCAACCATGTGAAGGACCAACTCGACGGACAGTATAAAGAGGTGTCGTCGGCTGCCAAGAACTATAAGTCGAAAGGTGTGCCGAGCATCGTGGTGGCCGAGGACAACTATGGCGAGGGCTCGTCGCGCGAGCACGCTGCCATGGAGCCGAGGTTCCTCAACGTGCGTGTCATCCTCACCAAGAGCTTTGCCCGCATCCACGAGACCAACCTGAAGAAGCAGGGTTTGCTGGCCCTCACGTTCGTGAACAAGGACGATTACGACAAGGTGCAGGAGGACGATCGCATCAGTGTAGTGGGATTCCGCAACTTTGCGCCGGGTTCTCGCTTCACCGTGACCCTCAATCACAAGGATGGCACCACCGAGAGCTTCGAGGCCGAGCACACCTACAACGACACGCAGATAGCCTGGTTCAAGGCAGGCTCTGCCCTCAACTATTCGGCTCAGTAATCCATGAGGCAATGGTCTGGAATCATGCAGGCCATTGCTTCCTCTTTTCTGATAGATACAAACATCTTTAAACCAAAGAATCCATATATGAAGATAACAAAGATAAACGGGAAGTTGGTTGTGCCCGACAATCCCACCATCCCTTTCATCGAAGGCGATGGAGTGGGGGCTGAGGTGAGCCCCGTGGCACAGGCCGTGGTCAATGCTGCTGTAGAGAAAGCTTATCAAGGTCAGCGCAAGATAGAATGGATGGAGGTGCTGGCCGGAGGTAAGGCCCACGAGCAGACCGGCGACTGGTTGCCCCAGGCCACGCTCGACGCCTTCGAGGAGTATCTCGTGGGCATCAAGGGCCCGCTCATGACTCCCGTGGGTGGTGGCATCCGAAGCCTGAACGTGGCCTTGCGCCAGACCCTCGACCTCTATGTGTGCCAGCGTCCCGTGCGATATTTCCAGGGCATAGAGAGTCCGGTGAAGCACCCCGAGCTGGTGGATATGTGCATCTTCCGCGAGAATACCGAGGACATCTATGCCGGTATCGAGTGGGAGGCCGGCAGCGACGAGGCTCAGAAGTTCTATCGCTTCCTCCACGAGGAGATGGGCGTGGGAAAGGTGCGCTTCCCCGAGACATCGGGCTTCGGCGTGAAGCCGGTGAGCCGTGAGGGCTCCGAGCGTCTCATCAGGTCGGCCATCGAGTATGCCCTGGATCACAACCTGCCATCGGTGACGCTTGTCCACAAGGGCAACATCATGAAGTTTACCGAGGGCGGATTCAAGAAGTGGGGCTACGAACTGGCCGAGCGCGAGTATGGCGAGGAATTGAAGTCGGGCCGTCTGGTCATCAAGGATTGCATCTGCGATGCCTTCCTCCAAAATGCCTTGCTCAAGCCCCAGGACTACAGCGTGATAGCCACGATGAACCTCAATGGCGACTATGTGTCCGACATGCTGGCTGCCCAGGTGGGTGGCATCGGCATTGCGCCGGGAGCTAACATCAACTATCTCTCGGGCCACGCCATCTTTGAGGCTACGCATGGCATCGCGCCTGACATCGCCGGGAAGAATATCGTCAATCCCGCAAGCATCATCCTATCGGCCGTGATGATGCTCGACTACATGGGATGGGGCGAGGCTGCCGAGCTCATCAACAAAGCCCTGGAGAAACTTTTCATCCAGGGGAAGGCTACCAACGACCTGGCTCGCTTCATGGAAAACGGCCAGTCGATGGGCACCAAGGAGTTTGGCGAGGCACTCATCCAGGCTTTATAAACCATTTCAGAGAATTATCCATACAAACAAATCACCAATAATAAAAACCTAAAACTTATGAAAAAGGAATATTTGATATACAAACTGAGTGACGAAGTGAAGAACACCTGCAAGATTCCGTCGGAGGCTTTCCAGAAGTTTGGAGTGAAGCGCGGACTGCGCAACGACGATGGCTCTGGTGTGCTCGTGGGCTTGACCAATATCGGCAATGTGGTGGGCTACGAGCGCGATGCCGATGGTAAGTTGCAGCCCTGTCCCGGTCGCCTCTATTATCGTGGCTACGAGTTGGACGACCTGGTATCTCCATTGCTCAAGGAGAAGCGCTTCGGCTTTGAGGAGATTGCCTACCTGCTGCTGTCGGGCAGACTACCTGACAAGGAGGAACTGGCTGCCTTCCAGGAGCTCATCAATGAGAACATGCCTCTCGACCACCGCACCATCGTGCATATCATCGACCTCGAGGGAAGCAACATCATGAATATCCTCTCGCGTTGTGTGCTGGAGATGTACACCTTCGACGCCAACCCCGATGACATTTCGCGCGATAACCTCATGCGTCAGTCCATTGAGCTCATTGCCCGATTCCCTACCATCATTGCCTATGCCTACAACATCTATAGCCATTCGGTTCATGGCCATAGCATGAACATCAGACATCCGCGGGAGAACAAGACCATTGCTGAGAACTTCCTCTACATGCTCAAGGATGACAACTATACGGAGCTCGATGCCCGTATGCTCGACCTGCTGCTCATTATCCAGGCAGAGCACGGTGGTGGTAACAACTCTACCTTCACCGTTCGCGTCACCTCGTCTACCCGCACCGACACCTATTCGAGCATCGCAGCCGGTATCGGTTCGCTCAAGGGCCCGTTGCACGGTGGTGCCAATATCAAGGTGATCAATATGTTCCATCATCTGAAGGAGGTCATTGCCGACTGGACTAACATCGAGGAAATCGACACCTACCTGAATCGCATGCTCAACAAGGAGGCCTACGACAACAGCGGACTCATCTATGGCATCGGACACGCCGTATACACCATGAGCGATCCGCGTGCTGTGGAGCTCAAGCGCCTGGCTGGCGAACTGGCCAAGGAGAAGGGTCGCGAGAAAGAATACGAGTTCTTGAAGCTCATCGAGGAAGAGGGTCGCAAGTGTGTGGCTGCGTTCCGCAAGACTCAGAAGCCCATCAGTTCTAACCTCGACTTCTACAGTGGCTTCATCTATGAGATGATAGGTCTGCCCGAGGAGATCTATACGCCCATCTTCGCCATGGCCCGTATCGTGGGTTGGACTGCTCACCGCATCGAGGAGCTCAACTTCGAGAGTCGCCGAATCATCCGTCCGGCCTACAAGAACATTCAGGAACAACTGAAATATGTGCCCATCAAGGACCGGTAATATCAAAAAAGGTTGAAGCAAAAACTTCAACCTTTTTTATTTTGATGGATGCCCCAAGATGCTTGAGTATCAGAATATTTTCATTATTTCATCCTTTCATCTTTTCATCATCACTTGATGCCAGACGACTCAAGACTCTTCACCACCTTATCGTCGACCCAGGTACCCTCCTTCTTCGCCTTCACAATCTGGTGGTATTTCTGCAGGTGTTCCTGGGCTTTGGCCTCGGCCATCTGAGCTTGGGGATTAGAGGCCACGTCTTCCGGAGCAATGCGCATGGTGCCAGCGCGGTTCACAAGGTCTTTTACAATCTCACCGCCTACAATGAGTCCGGCAGCCGACGGCACGAAGGCGTTGCTGGCCGGAATATCGCGGCGCTCTGTGCACTTGCGCATATCCTTGTCGGGACAGATGCAATGGAAACGACAGGAAATAGTGTCGTCTTCTATCTGCTTCAGCGGTTCCTCCTCACTATACACCACCTTGAGCCGAGGAATGCGGAGCTTGCGCAGCTTCTTGCGAATCACCTTGGCCAGCGGGTCCATCTTGGTCTTGTTGATGTCGGCCACGCGAAACGCCGTGATGTCGAGCTTGTTGGCCGCACCCATACACGAGATGATGGGCACCTTGAGCTCGTGGCATCGGCGGATGAGCTCCAGTTTGGCAGTCACCGTGTCGATACAGTCGGCCACATAGTCGTATTTCGACAGGTCGATGTCGTCGGCATTCTGGGGCATATAGAACATCTGATATTTGTGTACGATACATCGCGGGTTGATGTCGCGCACCCTGTCGGCAGCCACATCCACCTTGTGCTTGCCCACCGTAGAGATGAGCGCGTGCAGCTGGCGGTTCACATTGGTGAGGCACACCCGGTCGTCGTCGAAGATATCGAGTTCGCCCACACCGCTCCGCGCCAGCACTTCCACTACATATCCGCCCACACCTCCTACGCCGAAGACGGCCACGCGTGCACCGGCCAGCGTGTTCATGGCTGGCTTGCCCAGTAAGAGCTGAGTACGGGAAAATTGATTTTGCATATCCTGTTTTATTCTTTTGGGCTGCAAAGTTACTTATTTTTTTCTTATCTTTGTACCATGGGAAATAAGAAAATCGTGGAAAAGGAATTTGAGGACTATTGGAAGGCTCATAAATACAAATATTTTCTCGCTGCGCCTGCCGCACTCAGGGAGGAGCGCGAGAACTCGGGCAAGATGAATACGGCGGGCGATTGGATTCTCTTCTGCATTCCCCTTGTCATCATGGTGCATTTTTTAGACCACAAGATCGTGGCCAATGAGATAGGCAATTTCCTGATTGTATTGGTCATTGGGGCCGCAGCCTTCTATCCGATGATGCTGATTAAGCCTTACGTCACCGGCAAACGCAACGTTGTCGATATAGAGGAAGACATCAAGCAGCATTTCTATCGTATCTATCAGGAGAAGGGATTGAAGGGCCTGGAGGACTCTGTCACAGTTTGATTCAGAGTTTTTTTTTCATTCTTCTCAGCCCCTTGCTTATCGCTTAGGATAGGGGTGGGCACAGTAGGGGCATTCCCCGTGGATGCCCGCACGGTCGGATGGCGCACCCTCTGCCTACATTCCCTATTCGCTTTACCCCTCTTTCATACTCGTTTCCCCAGCCCTTTGCGGACATGCACGGGGCATGTCCCTACTGAGCCATAGCCCTTGCCTCTCCGCCTTAAAGCCTCTCTGTTGTCAACTTTATTCCTTATCTTTATCTCCACGGATGTGTCTCTAAGGCCATTAGGCCATTACAGATTGGCAATATCGAACTTATAGCCAGCAGAGAGGATGAAAACGCGGTTGCGATTGTTGTTACCGAAGGGCGGATTGTAGACCTTCGACAGTCCGAAGAGGTAGCGGGCATCGACCACCACATGCTCTTTCTCGTAAGAAATGCCTACGGGAATACTGAAATCTGGGCTGCGGACATTCAGTTTCTTCGTGTCAAATTTTTCGGTTTCCCCGGTATATGTGTAGCTTCCGTCCTTGCCAATGGTCACCGCGGAGGTCTCTAAGTGCATGTTGCTATTAAGGTGGAACGCCACCTGAACGCCGAGGTTGAGGGAGAATCCCGGCGACACGTAGAGGTGACCCATGAGTGGAACGGCAAGATAATTGATGGTTGTACGGGCTCGTTGGTGCACCTCATATTCGCCGGCTCCCATTTGCGAGAGGTCGGTATCCTTGTAGGTGCAGCCCGCTTGCTGGAAAAATGCGCCGAGAGAGATAGCAAGAGGCTCCATCATCTGGTATTGCATATCGAAGCCTGCAGCCATACCGAGTTTGTTTTTGCCTTCATTGCTCACTTCTTGTGTTCCTACAAGTTCCATGTAAGACTCTTTGGTGATGTTAGACAACGTGGCTCCCACGCGAGGGATGAGTGAAAATGTGCCTACGGGCGACTGGGCGTGCAACTGTGTGAGCGCCATGGAAAGAGCAAGGATAGCGAATGTTTTTCTCATGATTTGATGTTTATATACAAAACGGCAGGCCGCAACAGGATATTGCTCTGCAGGCCATTTATTTTGTGAAAGGATGAAAAAGGAAGTAGTGTGGGCGCGGTACAATCTTTTTACTCCATTTGTTTTCCCACTCTTTTACTTTTTATTATCTTTGCAAGCAGTATTAAAGTACAAATAATGACATATACTATTGAAAAGGTAACCACCTTGATAGGTGCGCGTCGTTATGGCGAACAAGATGCCAATATCGGCTTCCTGCTTACCGATAGCCGTTCGCTTTGCTTCCCAGAGGAAACTTTGTTCTTTGCGTTGAAATCGCAGCGCAACGATGGTCACAACTATATACCCGAGCTCTATCGTCGGGGAGTCAAGAACTTTGTCGTTACAACGGTGCCGGCTGGCTATGACACCGACTATGCAGATGCCAACTTCCTGAAGGTGGTCAACACCCGCGAGGCGCTGCAACGGTTGGCCGAGCGCCATCGGGATGAGTTCAATATACCCATCGTGGGCATCACTGGCTCCAACGGCAAGACCATGGTCAAGGAGTGGCTCAATCAGGTTTTGTCGCCCGACATGAAGGTGACGCGCAGCCCCCGCAGCTACAACTCACAGATTGGCGTGCCCCTTTCGGTGTGGCTCATGGACGAAAACACGCGGCTCGGCATATTCGAGGCGGGTATCAGTCAGCCCGGAGAGATGCTCGCCCTGCGCGACATCATCCAGCCCACCATAGCTGTGCTCACCAATCTCGGTGCGGCCCATCAGGAGAATTTCGAGTCTATGGAGGCCAAGTGCCGCGAGAAGGCCGTGCTTTTCCACGATGCCGAGACCATTGTCTATCCCGCCGACAATGAGGTGGTGGCCCGCGTGGTGGAAGGATTGAACTACAAGGGCGAGCAGCTCTGCTGGTCGGAGAAAGACCGCAAGGCACCGATGTATGTCAAATCGATAGAGAAGAAAGCCAGCGCCACGACCGTCACCTATATATATAAAGGTGGCGAGGAAAACTGGTATAGCATCCCGTTTATCGACGATGCGTCGGTCACCAACTCGATTATATGTGCTGCTGTCTCCCTGAAGTTGGGCTTGCCTGCCGACCAGCTCGACGTGCGCATGATGCAGTTGGAGCCTGTGGCCATGCGCTTGGAGGTGAAGGAGGGGCGCCACGGCTGCACGCTCATCAACGATTCCTATAATTCCGACTTCAACTCCCTGGCCATTGCGCTTGACTTTATGAACCGCCGGCCCGACCACCAAGGCCGTCGCCGCACGCTGATTCTGAGCGATATATTCCAGAGTGGGGAAGAGCCCGACAGGCTTTATCGTGAAGTGGGCGACCTCGCCACCAAGCGTGGGGTAGAGAAATTCATCGGTATCGGACCCGAGATTACGCAGCATGCCGAGGAGGTTCAGGTAGGCGAGAAGTTCTTCTTCACGTCTGTCGAGGCCTTCATTCGCAGCGAGGTGTTCAAGAGTCTGCGCGACGAGGTCATCCTGTTGAAGGGTGCCCGTCAGTTCGGTTTCGACCAAATCACTGAGCTGCTGGTGCAGAAGGTGCACGAAACGGTGCTTGAGGTAAACCTCAACGCAGTGGTGGAGAACCTGAACTACTACCGCTCGTTCATGCGTCCGGAGACCAAACTCGTGTGCATGATTAAGGCCGACGCATACGGTGCGGGCAGCGTGGAGATAGCCAAGACGCTTCAGGACCACCGGGTGGACTATCTGGCCGTGGCCGTGGCCGACGAAGGGGCCATGCTCCGAGGCAATGGCATCACGAGCAATATCATGATCATGAACCCCGAGTTGTCGGCCTTCAAGACCATGTTCGACTATGATCTCGAGCCCGAAGTCTACTCTTTTCGCCTGCTCGACGCTCTGGTCAAGGCAGCCGAAAAGGAGGGAATCACCGGTTATCCGGTGCATATCAAGCTCGATACCGGCATGCACCGACTTGGATTCGACCCCGAGCACGATATGGATGAGCTCATTGCGCGGTTGAAAAACCAGAATGCCATCATCCCAAGGTCGGTATTTTCCCATTTCGTAGGGGCCGACAACGACGGCTTCGATGCCTTCTCGGCCGAGCAGTTCGCCCGTTTCGATGCCGGCAGCAGGAAGTTGCAGGCGGCGTTCGACCACAAGATTCTGCGACATATCGATAATTCTGCAGGTATCGAACACTTCCCAGAGCGACAGCTCGACATGTGCAGGCTGGGCTTAGGACTATATGGCGTGAACAGTCGCAATAATCAGATTATCAACAATGTGTCAACTCTGAAGAGCACTATCCTACAGCTTCGCCATGTGGCTGCCGACCAGACGGTGGGCTATAGCCGCAAGGGCACGCTGGCCCAGGATAGCGTCATTGCGGCCATTCCCATCGGATATGCCGACGGTCTGGACCGGCATCTGGGCAACCGACGCGGATATTGTCTGGTGAATGGGCAGCGCGCGGAGTATGTGGGCAACATCTGCATGGATGTAGCAATGGTTGATGTTACGGGTATTGACTGCCACGAGGGCGACAGTGTGGAGATCTTCGGCGACCATTTGCCTGTTACAGTCCTCTCCGACATCCTCGAAACCATTCCCTACGAGGTGCTCACCGGCATCAGCAATCGGGTGAAACGGGTGTATTATCAGGACTAAGACTTTGAACATTGAGGTTTGAACTTTGAACTTTTTTGCCTTCGGGAAAGGAGAGTGAGAGGGCAAGAGTTTGAACATTGAACTTTGAACATTGAACTTTGAGTCTCTGCTTGGGATATTTCGGCAGTTTGTTCGCCCGCACAGAAAGACAGGGGGCATGCCCCTGAGGTGCGGTCTCCACTTTCGTACAATTCTAAGCCACTAACGTCCAAACCTTAAGATTGGAAGCAAATTATGGAGATATTGGCGCAGATTTACAATTATTTTTTGTAAATTTGCGCCAAATTGTTGCTAAAACAGTCTATCAAAATCGAATTATGGAAAATATATTTAGTTATATCATCAGCTTGGGAGCGAGTGTGATGATGCCTATCATCTTTACCATCATTGGTCTGTGCATAGGTATGAAGTTTGGAAAGGCATTGAGGTCTGGCCTCTATGTTGGTGTTGGTTTCGTGGGTTTGGGCATTGTGACGGCCCTTCTGACCACCAATTTCAGTGACCCTTTGACCCTGATCTCCCAGATTTATCATCTCCAGCTCAATGTTTTTGACATGGGATGGCCCGCTGCAGCCTCTGTGGCCTACAACACTGCGGTAGGCGCTCTCATCATCCCCATCTGCTTAGGAATCAACTTTTTGATGCTCATCACCAAGACGACGCGCACGGTGAACATAGACCTTTGGAACTATTGGCACTTTGCTTTCATTGGCGCCGTGGTCTATTTCGTGTTCGACCAGAGCCTGTTCTGGGGCTATTTTGCTGCCATCGTGT
The DNA here is from genome assembly GCA_002317385.1 of Prevotella sp. UBA1705. GTDB lineage: Bacteria > Bacteroidota > Bacteroidia > Bacteroidales > Bacteroidaceae > Prevotella. Next base: position 18,293 of record DCJH01000014.1, read on the forward strand.
GCTACATGGTGACCTTGGTGATGGCCGACCTCACCGCTGACAAGTTCCAAGGATACTATGAAGGCTTGGACGGAATATCTGTTCCGCAGCCTTTCTGCCAGAGTCTGGTACCCTTTACGCTGCTCATCGATAAAGTTTTAGAGAAGATTCCAGGATTCAATAAGCTCGATATCGATGCCGAAGGACTTAAGAAGAAGTTTGGCGTGCTGGGCGAACCGCTGGTGCTCGGAGTCATCGTGGGTGCCCTGATAGGCTTTGTGGCCCATCTCGAAGTGAAGAAAATCCTCTTCCTTGGCGTGACGATGGGAGCCGTGATGGAACTCATTCCGCGTATCACCAAGCTGTTTATCGATGGTCTGATGCCCATCTCCGAGAAGACAAAAGAGATTGTTGCCAAGCGTTTCCACGGCAAAAAGGTGTTCATCGGCATGAGTCCGGCACTCGTAATCGGCCATCCCACGGCCCTGGTTTGTACCCTATTGCTCATTCCCACCTACCTCATCATCGCTGTAGTGCTGCCCGGCAACCAGTTCTTGCCGCTGGCATCGCTTGCCGGTTTGTTCTATCTGTTCCCCATGATGCTGCCCTATACCAAGGGCAATGTGGTGCGCACCTATCTCATTGGACTCGTGGCGCTGCTGGTAGGACTATGGTTTGTGACCGACATGGCACCCGACTTTACCAAGGCTGCGGCCACAGTCTATGCTGCAACAGGCGATCAGGCCGCTCACGTTCCCGAGGGATTTGAAGCCGGAAGCATGGACTTTGCCACTTCATTGTTCGGTTATGTCATCTATGCCGCTACCAAATATGCCCAGTTTGTGGGTGCCGGCGTGCTGGTTCTGATAACACTCGCCATGATGGTTTGGAACCGGAGACTCATTCTCAAGGACGAGAAGGCCGCATCTGAAGCACTGGCTTCTCAGGATTAATCAACTATTTAAAACAATGATAGCAATGAAAAAGACACTATTGACCATGGCCCTTTGCCTCACTGTAGGCTACGGCTGGGCCCAAGACACATTCAAAGGTTACGAAGTAAAGGCTGAGAATGCCTACACCAATTATAATATGCGCTGGGCCACCGGGCCTGAGGATGCCAAGCATTACACCACCGACCGCCTGCGCAAGGAGTATCTTGTGGAGAAGGTTTTTGCCCCAGGCGAGGTAAATTGGACCTACACCATGTATGATCGGTTCCTCGTTGGCGGTGCCGAACCTACCGCAGCGCCACTGAAACTCACCTCCATCGCGCCGCTCTACGTAGATGCAAGCAAGGGCGAGAACGGCCGCAACCTGCTCGACAACCGCGAGCTGGGCATTATTAATATAGGTGGCGACGGTACGGTGACCGTGGATGGCAAGAGCTATGACCTCGGTTTTCAGGAGGCTCTGTATATCGGTCGTGGTGCCAAGGATATCGTAGTGTCGAGTAAGAACGCTGCCGAGCCTGCCAAATTCTATATGAATTCGGCCTGCGCCCACGCCTCTTTCCCCACCAAGAAGGTGACGCTGAAGGAAGCAAAGAATATTAAAGCCGGAAGCATGAAGGAGAGTAACGACCGCGTTATCCACCAGTTGCTCATCGATGGAGTGGCCAACGTGCGCACCTGTCAGCTTCAAATGGGTGTCACTGAGCTGAAAGAGGGCTCCGTTTGGAACACGATGCCGGCCCATACCCACTGCCGCCGCATGGAGACCTATATGTATTATAAGGTACCCCAGGGCCAGAAGATTCTTCACATGATGGGCGAACCGCAGGAGACGCGCCCCATCTGGCTCAACAACGAGCAGGCCGTGATCTCTCCGCAATGGAGCATCCACTGTGCCGCAGGTACCAGCAACTACACCTTCATCTGGGGTATGGCCGGAGAAAACCTGGTCTATACCGACATGCAGGTGGTGCCCATACCCGACCTGAAATAACTAACAAACAACTTAAACAAACCAAACTATGTCTGCTATTCAAACCAACAAGATGTCAAACTTCCGTTGGGTGATCTGTGGTTTGCTATTCTTAGCAACCACAGTGAACTACATGGACCGTCAGGTTTTGTCCCTGACGTGGAAGGATTTTATCGCTCCGGAGTTCCACTGGACTGATAATGACTACGGAACAATCACCGGATGGTTCTCCATCTTCTATGCCTTGGCCAATCTGTTTGCCGGCAAATTTGTCGACTGGATGGGCACGAAGAAGGGCTATCTCATCGCTATCGGCGTGTGGTCGACTGGTGCTGTGATGCACGCGGGGTGCGGATGGTTGGCCATGCAGATAGAAGGCTACGGCTCAATCGAGGCTCTGCGCATGGTGCAGGCGGGTAGCGACGCTGCCGTGGCCATCGCCACGGTGAGCGTGTGGCTCTTCCTTTCCTGCCGAATGATACTCGCCGTGGGTGAGGCTGGCAACTTCCCGGCTGCCATCAAGGTTACGGCCGAGTACTTTCCGAAGAAAGACCGCGCCTTCTCGACATCTATTTTCAACAGCGGTGCTTCCATCGGAGCACTGGCTGCACCCGCTACCATTCCCCTGTTGGCCCGCGCATTGGGCTGGGAGATGGCCTTCATCATCATTGGTGTGCTGGGTTATGTTTGGATGGCATTGTGGATTTGGCTCTACGACAAGCCTGCCAAGAGCCCCCGGGTGAACCCTTCTGAGCTGCTCTACATAGAGCAAGACAACGACGCCGACACCCCGGAGGAGACTGCCGAGACGCTCCAGGGCGAGGAAGAGGAGCGTACCATCGGTTTCCTGAAGTGCTTCACGTTTCGTCAGACTTGGTCGTTCATCATGGGAAAATTCCTTACCGACGGCGTGTGGTGGTTCTTTCTGTTCTGGGCTCCGGCCTATTTTTCCGACCAATATGGTTACACTTCCGACTCAACGATGGCCATTTTGCTCATCTTTACGCTCTATGCCATTGTCACGGTGCTGAGTATCGGTGGTGGCTATCTGCCCACATTCTTCGTTGAGAAAAGGGGTATGAATCCCTACATTGGCCGTATGCGGGCCATGCTCATCTTCGCTTGCTTCCCCATTTTGGGCCTGCTGGCACAACCGTTGGGCGTATATAGTCCGTGGTGGCCAGCCATCATCATCGGACTTCTGGGTGCAGGCCACCAGGCATGGTCGGCCAATCTCTACTCGACCATCGGCGATATGTTCCCCAAATCGACCATTGCCACCATCACCGGAATAGGTGCTATGGCAGGCGGCATAGGCTCATTCCTCATCAACAAGGGCTCGGGCGCACTATTCACATACGCTGAAGGTCAGGGCGAGGCATTCCGTTTCATGGGTTTTGAGGGCAAGCCGGCCGGCTATATGATTATCTTCTGCATCTGCTCCGTGGCCTATCTTGTGGGCTGGATTGTGATGAAGATGCTCGTGCCGAAGTATAAACCCATCGTCGCATAGACTTAACGGCCATATGCTGGCCGTACCATTATCAAGAAAAAATCCTCATACGCCAACTCGTGGAGAGTGCGTATGAGGATTTTTTGTGTACTGTTGTTGGGTACGTCAGGCTATGCCCAATAGCTCAATTTCGAATATCAGCGTCGAGTTGGCGGGTATTCCGGGCTGGGAAAACTTGCCGTAGCCCATCTCGGCAGGCAGGTAGATTTCCCACTGGTCGCCCACGTGCATCTGCTGCATGGCGATGATCCACCCCTCGATGAGGTCGCAGAGGCGTATGGCAAGCGGTGTCTCGCCCCGGCTGGAGTCGAACTTGTGGGCGTCGATAGTCCATCCTGTGTAGTGGACCGTAACGATATCGCGCGGCGACGGCATTGGCGAGGAAGCATCTCCCTGCTTCAATACCTTGTAGAAAATGCCTTTGGTGAGCGGCCTCACGCCTTCTTCCATGCTCTTGTTGCGCAGCCAGTCCTCGTTGGCTTTCTTGTATTCACGTTTCATAGTCTATGAAGGGTTTTATATCAGTGGCTTCGCCATCTCTACCTAATCGGCGCGCCTTTAGGTAGTAATCGTGAGACGATGAGGTAGTAAAGGCGAGACGATTAGGTAGAGATGGCAGAGGGAACTCTGCGGAGTGGGAGAGCGGGTGGGAGATTATTGGATAAACCCCTGATGGCGAAGGGCTTCCATGAGGGTAGCAGAGAGGGCCTCGTTGTCCTTGCGTGTATAGCGGATGTCGGTGAATACCTGGGCCAAGGTCTGCTTCTGGTTGATCTCCACAAAGTGCTGATTCTCGGGCAGGGCCTCCTTCTCGCGGTAAAAATCGTCGATCATCTCGGGCGAATAGTCGTGGTAAGTTTCCTCGTGGATGATGCTTTGCAGCGGCAATCGGTCGGGCTGGGCCGGGTCTTCGTCGGGCCATCCGAGCGTGATGGTGGCCACGGGGAATACCAGTTGGGGCAGGCGGAGGGTGTCGATAATCATCTGCGGCATGTAGACCGTGGTTCCGAGGAAGCAGGTGCCGAGCCCCTCCTCTTCGGCAAGATTGCAGAATGTCTGACAATATAATAAGGTGTCGGTGGCCGCATTGATGAAGCTCAGCAGGTTATTGTAGCCCGGATGAGCCTGTCGCTGGTTGGCCCAGTCGGTGGTTCGGCGGAAGTCGGCGCAGAAGGTGAGCACCACCGGTGCCTTGCGCACCATGGGTTGGTTGAAGTGCGCGGGCGAGAGTTTTTCCTTCATCTGGGCATCTCGCGTGACAACCACGCTGTAGAGTTGTAGGTTGCCCATGGTGGGAGTGCGCTCAGAAAGTTCAAGCAATCGGTTTAACAAATCGTTGGAAACCTCTCTGAGAGAGTATTTTCGGATGGTCTTTCTATGATTTAAGCTATTCATTTGGGAAATTTTTGGATGTTGCAAAGTTATAAAAATTTCCTAATTTGGTAAAGTTTCGGGGTAATTATCTGCGGAAAGTTGACCGAAATTCAATTTTCTTTTGTAGCTTTGCAAAGCTAAACGACTTTTAACGAAATACGCTATACAACTAATGGAAAATCAAAACACCTATTCTTATGAGGAGGCTTTCGAGGCGTCCTTGAAGTATTTTGATGGCGACGAACTTGCAGCGAGGGTATGGGTCAATAAGTATGCTATGAAAGATAGCTTCGGCCACATCTTCGAGAAGTCGCCGGTTGACATGCATTGGCGATTGGCCAATGAGATTGCCCGTATCGAGCAGAAGTATAAGAACCCCATCAGCGCACAGGAAGTATTCGACCTTTTGGACCACTTCCGCTACATTGTGCCAGCCGGCAGCCCCATGACGGGCATTGGAAACCGCCAGCAGGTGGCTTCGCTGAGCAACTGTTTTGTGATTGGTCTCGACGGTGATGCCGATAGCTACGGCGCTATCATGAAGATCGACGAGGAGCAGGTGCAGCTCATGAAGCGTCGCGGCGGTGTGGGTCACGACCTGAGCCACATCCGTCCGAAGGGCAGCCCTGTGAACAACTCGGCGCTAACTTCTACCGGTCTGGTGCCGTTCATGGAGCGATATAGCAATTCCACGCGTGAGGTGGCGCAGGATGGCCGCCGCGGTGCGCTGATGCTGTCGGTGGGAATCAAGCATCCCGACTCTGAGGCCTTTATCGACGCGAAGATGACCGAGGGCAAGGTGACGGGCGCAAACGTGAGCGTGAAGATCGACGATGAGTTTATGAAGGCTGCCGTGGAGGACAAGCCTTATATCCAGCAATTCCCCATCGACGCCAAGGAGCCGATGGTAAAAAATGAAATCTCGGCCCGCAAGTTGTGGGAAAAAATTGTCCACAATGCTTGGAAGAGCGCCGAGCCGGGTGTGCTTTTCTGGGACACCATCATCCGCGAGAGTCTTCCCGACTGCTACGCCGACCTCGGATTCCGCACCGTGAGCACCAATCCCTGTGGCGAGATTCCACTCTGTCCCTATGACAGTTGCCGCCTGCTGTGCCTCAATCTCTATAGCTATGTGGACAAACCCTTTACGAAGGAGGCCACGTTCGATTTCGATAAGTTCAAGAAGCACGTGCAGCTGGCACAGCGTATCATGGACGACATCGTTGACTTGGAGATGGAAAAGATAGATCTCATCATGGAAAAGATCGGGGTTGACCCGCAAAACGAGGAGGTGAAGAACACCGAGTTCCACCTCTGGGAGAAGATTAAGCGTAAGAGTGGCATGGGTCGCCGCACTGGCGTGGGCATCACAGCCGAGGGCGATATGATTGCCGCCATGGGTCTGCGCTATGGTACGCAGAAGGCCACCGAGTTTTCGGTGGAGGTCCATAAGACGCTGGCACTCAACGCTTACCGCTCTTCGGTGACGATGGCCAAGGAGCGCGGCGCCTTCGAAGTGTATGATGCCAAGCGCGAAGAGCACAATCCTTTCTTGCTCCGCATGAAGGAAGCCGACCCCGAACTCTATCAGGACATGGTGAAATATGGTCGCAGAAACATTGCCTGTCTCACCATTGCCCCCACCGGAACAACGTCTCTGATGACCCAGACTACCAGCGGAATAGAGCCTGTTTTCATGCCTGTTTACAAGCGTCGCCGTAAGGTAAATCCCAACGATACCGACGTGCACGTGGACTTTGTAGATGAAGTGGGCGACTCGTTTGAGGAGTATATCGTCTACCACAAGAAGTTCCTCGTGTGGATGGAAGTCAACGGAATCGATGCCACGAAGAAGTATTCTCAGGAAGAAATCGACGAGCTTGTGGCCCGTTCGCCCTACTACAAGGCTACGGCCAACGATGTAGACTGGCTGATGAAGGTGCGCATGCAGGGTGCCATCCAGAAGTGGGTGGACCACAGCATATCCGTAACCGTGAATCTCCCCAACAATGTGGATGAGGCGCTGGTCAATAAACTCTATGTGGAGGCATGGCGCACGGGGTGCAAGGGCTGCACCATCTATCGCGACGGCAGCCGTTCGGGCGTGATGATCTCTGTGTCGAAAAAGGACAAGAAGAAGGACGACCATCAGGAATCACCTGAGCCTATCACCGCCCCGGCATTGAATCATCCGCTGGTGCAGGAGGTTCGTCCGAAGGTGCTCGACTGCGATGTGGTGCGCTTCCAGAACAATAAGGACAAGTGGGTGGCCTTTGTCGGACTGCTCGACGGCTATCCCTATGAGATCTTCACTGGTCTGCAAGACGACGACGAGGGTATTATCCTGCCCAAGAGCACAGTGAAGGGTAAGATCATCAAGCAGACCCTGGAGGACGGCAGCCACCGCTATGACTTCCAGTTTGAGAACAAGCGCGGCTATAAGACCACCGTCGAGGGATTGAGCGAGAAGTTCAACCCAGAGTATTGGAACTATGCCAAGCTCATCTCGGGTGTGCTGCGCTATCGCATGCCGATAGACCACGTGATCAAACTCGTGGGTTCGCTGCAGCTCAAAGACGAGAGCATCAACACCTGGAAAGTAGGTGTGGAGCGTGCTTTGAAGAAGTATATCACCGACGGAACGAAGGCCAACGGCCAGAAATGCCCCGTCTGTGGTCAGGAAACACTGGTCTATCAGGAGGGCTGCCTCATCTGTACCAACTGCGGCGCCAGCCGTTGCGGATGATGCCTATGCTGAAAGACAGTTATATCTATCTACGTGGTCTGCGCTTTCACGCCTTTCATGGTGTGGAGGCGCAGGAGCGTTTGACGGGCAACGACTATGAGGTGGATCTGCGCCTGCAGGTGGATGTGGCAGCCGCCATGGTGAGCGACCAGGTGGAAGACACCATCAACTATGCCGAAGTCTATCGTGTCGTGGCTGCCGAGATGCAGATACCGTCCAATCTCGTGGAGCAAGTGGCCGGGCGCATCGGCAACCGCGTCATGGAGAAGTGGCCCGAGGTGAGGTCTTTGCACATCCGTCTGACCAAGCTCAATCCGCCCATGGGCGCCGATTGCAAGGGCGCTGGCGTGGAACTTCACTTAATAAATGATAAAACTGAAAGCCATAACGAGGTTTTCATTTAGTTTTTTATTAAATTTGCAAAATATTTTTTCAGGTATGCGAAACAAGTTTTCTTTCTCACTGATCAGCATGATGATGTTTGCGATGTGCGCCTTCGGTGCCGGCAGTCGCTTCACCCTCGTGATTGATGCGGGCCATGGCGGCACCGACCATGGGGCCCCGGGAGCCTATTCCAGCGAGAAGAACCTGACGCTGAAATATGCTCTGGCATTCGGCAGAATGGTGGAGCGCAATTGTCCCGACGTGCGAGTGGTCTATACTCGGACTACCGATATTTTCATCCCCTTGTACCAACGGGCCGAGATTGCCAACCGCAACAAGGCCGACCTCTTCCTTTCTTTCCACATCAATGCGTTGGACGGCATCCACACCGCCCATGGCTTTCAGTCGTGGACACTGGGCAAGGGCGAGCGTACAGGCGATAAAGGTCTCCGCGAGAACCTCGATGTGGCTAAGCGCGAGAACTCTGTTATTTATCTCGAAAAGGATTATCGCACAGTGTACAAAGGCTTCGACGCCAACTCTGCAGAGAGTGATATCATGTTCGAATTTATCGCCGATAAGAATCGTGAGCGCAGTGTGGAGCTGTCCCGACTCTTACAGCGAGAGGTGTGCAAGGCCACGGGACGGCAAGACGGTGGCTCCCATCAGAACAATCTGGCAGTGCTTCGACTCACCTCCATGCCGGCGGCGTTGCTTGAACTCGGCTTTATCTCCACGCCCGACGAGGAGGATTTCCTGAACTCCGACGAGGCAGTGGGGCTCTATACCAAGGGCATCTACAATGCTTTCATGCTCTATAAGAACAAGGCCGATGGCAATATCTCGGTGCCTTTCCGCGATAGCACTTCGGATGTAGCCGCCAATGTGGTGCCCGTTGAGCCTGTGAAACCGGCGACAACTACTTCGCGGCGACGTCGCAACACCGAGGACACCCCGGCGCAGAAGTCCTATGTAAAGCCCGCTGATGCTCCCAAGCCTGCCAAGAAGGAGGTGGTGTCGGTCCCAACAGGTAGGGTAAACGACAGCAAACCGGTGTTCAAGATCCAGATTTTTACGTCTACCGCAGCATTGAAAGCCGGTGACCGCAATTTCAAGGGCTTGGAAAACTGTGAGTTTTACGAGGATGGCATTCATAAGAAATATACTTTCGGAGCCAGCAATAACTATAATGAGATATATCGTTTGCGCAAGCAGATACTTGATAAGTTCCCCGAATGCTTCATCATTGCCTTTAAAAATGGTAAGAAGATGGACGTGAACGAGGGTATCAGGGAGTTTAAGGCCAATCGCTGAACGATGGAACGTAAGATTTGAGACATGAGTTTTTTGACAAAAGAAGTTAAGATAGCCATTGTGGCCATAGTGGGAATTGTATTGTTATTCTTCGGATTGAACTTCCTTAAGGGTAGGTCTTTCTTTTCCGACAACAGTTCCTACTATATCCATTTCGCCGATATCAGTGGTCTGTCTGCATCCAATCCTATCTACGCCGACGGCTATCAGGTAGGTGTGGTGAAGGAAATTCATTACGACTATAAGGGTAATCATGGGGCCATCGTTGAGTTCGATGTCAACGGAGACCTACGCATCCCCAAGGGATCGTCGGCAGAGATTGTGAGCGATATTATGGGAAATGTGAAGATGAACCTGCTCATGGCCAATAATCCACGGGAGCGTGTGGAGCCGGGAGACACCCTTGTTGGGGTAATCAACGGTGGCATGATGGGCCGGATGGCACAGCTCATGCCAACCATAGAGAAGATGATTCCCAAGATTGACAGCATCCTCACCAGCATCAATACCCTTATGGCCGACCCGGCGCTGGCCAAATCGCTCCACAATATGCAGACTATCTCAGCCAATCTCACTACGACAACAGTGGGCTTGAACACCTTGGTGGCTGGATTGAACGCCCAGGTGCCCGGACTGATGGGTAAGGCCGACATGGCTTTGACCAAGGCAAGCACGACGCTCGACAATACTTCTAAACTGACAGCAAACCTTGCAGCTGTAGACGTTGCAGGCACAATGGCCAAGGTAGACCAGACGTTGGCCAACGTACAGAGTGTCACTGCTCGTCTGAACAGCAACGAAGGTTCGCTCGGTTTGCTCATGAACGATCCAAGTCTGTATCATAACCTCAACGCCACGGTGCAGAGTGCAGACTCGCTGCTCACCAATTTCAAGGCGCATCCCAAGCGTTATGTTCACTTCTCCGTGTTCGGAAAGAAGGATAATTAATTTAAATATCGTCTAAATAGAAATACGAATGTTTCACGACTTCCGATTTACTCGGAAGTCGTTTTCGTTTGTATTGGTTTAGGATAAGAATGGATGTTTCACATGGAAAGCCCTTTTTTGTAGACTAATCGCTATCTGCTTTATAATCAATGGCTTTCAATTATGCAAGTATAAATTATCCTATGTGGTTGGATAGGAGCCTCTAAATGGCGTGAATAGAGTGAGTTACAAATGCCTTGAAGAAAACATTCTGGCGTATTGATTTGCGGATGAGAGAAAAGTTTGCTAAATTTGCATCTGCAATAAGACTAAGAGAGGTCTCCCTCAAACAACCAGTCATAATCCAAATTGCTAATGATAGTAAGTCCTGATGCTCGTTGGGACAAAGCGCTTGCGCTCATTCGCAAGAACGTCTCCGAGCAGATATATAACACATGGTTCAGTCCAATCGTCTTCGAGCACTACGATGAGGCTCGCAAGATGATATTGGTTCAGGTGCCCAGCCCATTTGTGTATGAGTACTTGGAAGAGAACTTTGTGGACCTACTCGGCAAAGTGCTGCATCATTGCTTTGGAAATGGCATTGGCTTGTCGTACCGCGTGGTGACCGACAAGGAGCACAACCTCTCTCAGGACCTTGAAGCTGAGCCTGCCGGCAGTTTGGAACAGCCCAAGCCTCGCACCAAGGCCAATCAGAGTCCGACGGTTCTCGACGCTGCCCAGCCGCAGCAGATCGACCCTCAGCTCAACCCCCATCTCACCTTTGCAAACTATATTGAGGGCAATAGCAACAAGTTGCCGCGCTCCGTGGGCATGTCTATTGCCGAGCATCCTAATACGATGCAGTTCAATCCGATGTTCATTTATGGACCTTCCGGATGCGGCAAGACGCATCTTATCAATGCCATCGGTGTTAAGGCCAAGCAGCTTTATCCGCAGAAACGAGTGCTGTATATCAGCGCACGCCTATTCCAGGTGCAATATACCAATGCGGTGTTGCAGAACTCGGTCAACGATTTCATCGGGTTCTATCAGACCATCGATATGCTCATTGTGGACGATATTCAGGAGTGGGTGAGTGCAACGAAGACGCAAGAAACATTCTTTCACATCTTCAATCACCTGTTCCGCAACGGCAAGCGCATCATTCTGGCATCCGACCGCCCGCCTGTTGACCTCAAGGGCATGCCCGACCGCCTGCTCACCCGGTTCTCATGCGGCTTGATTGCAGAGCTGGAGAAGCCCAATACACAGCTTTGCATTGATATCTTGGAGAACAAGATTCGTCGCGACGGACTGAAGATCCCTCGTGATGTGGTACAGTTTATTGCAGAGACGGCGAGCGGAAGCGTGCGCGATTTGCAGGGTGTGATTAATTCGCTGATGGCCTATTCCATTGTTTATAATTGCGATATCGACATGCACTTGGCTGAGCGCGTCATCAAACGGGCAGTCAAAGTAGACGATGAACCGTTGACTATCGACGACATTCTGGAGAAAGTCTGCGACCATTATAATGTTACTCCGGCTCAGGTCAACTCCAAATGCCGTAAGCAAGACTACGTGAAGGCTCGTCAGGTATCTATGTATCTCGCTCAGAAATACACCAAGATGCCTGCCAGCAGGATAGGCAAGTTGGTGGGAGGAAGAGACCATTCCACCGTGATTCATAGCTGCGCCCAGGTAGAGAAGCGTCTCCAGGTGGACCGCCTATTCAGCGATGACCTGGCGAGTATAGAGAATTCATTTAAGTTGAAGAATTGAAAAGGGAATGCAAAAGATATGCATTCCCTTTTTTGTTGTGTTTATTGTTTATTGATTTACTTACAGTTTAATCTTGATATTGCCGCCGGCCATGATCCAGAGGCCGGGTTGCAGCACGGCACCGAGGTCGTAGTAGCGGTGGCAAGTGATGTTGTCGGCCTTGACATAGAGCTGCCATGAAGGCGCCGTCCACACCAGTTTGCCATCGAGCTTGCCATAGGGGGCGTAGCCGTTCATGCGCTGCTGCCAGCGGAACGCCCACGAAGCCGAGAGCCGTGAGACAATAGGGTGGGAGAGTTCGGCCACAAATTTGTGGCGCAGATACTCCAGCGCGTAGAGCGACCGATAAATTTCGCGGTCGGTCTCATGCTTCTGATGGATATAGGCGTAGCCCAGTTTCAGAAGCACAGGCACCGTGGCGCTGTGATGGCCAAGCAGAGAGGTGAGATTGGCGGTGGTCTCCACATTGAATCCCATATTGTCCAACTTACCGATATTCATAGCATGATACTTGGTTGACGCAGCGGTTTCATACACCCAGTCGATCATGTTGGTGCCATGACTATAGAATCCACTCACCATCGCCTCGAAGCCATGGGTGCGGAATCGCGTGCCCACTTTGAAGGTGGAGTTGCGCTCCGGCTTGAGGTTGAGGTCGCCCTGCTGGGCCGGATTGTTGGTGAACAGGTCGGTATAGGTGGGCACACGTAGCGCCTTGTTCCAGCTGGCGTAGAGTTTCCAGTGGTCATCGGGACGATAGCTCAGGTCTATGCCCGGATAGAGTCGGAAACTCTCGTCGAGCCAGGTGTTGCGGTTGGCCAGTAGTCCAGCCGACAAGGTGAATCCGCCTAATATAATATTGTGTTCCACAAAGAGGCTCGTGTTGGTACGATTGCCCTCACGAATGTATTGGCGGTCGGTGCCACGGATGTCTTTCCACTGACTTTCGTCGAGCATTTCGCCATAGGTTGTCGATAGGATATGCTCCCTGTGGACATCGGCTCCCACGGCCGTCTTACCCGCCGCCCAATCGAAATTCAGATTGAGCGAAGCGCCGTAAACGTCTGTGCGATGGTAGTTTTCGCCCGCTGCAGCACCTTCGCTTCCCCGTGTGAGCTGGAAATGGTCCAGGTCGCGGTGCCCATAGAGCATGGATCGGAGTTCCAATCGGGAGAGGAATCGGTTGTCGCTCGACTCGAAGGGACGGATTGAGGCACCTACCGAAGCCATATATCGGCGCGTCTCCTCATACTGGTTGGGGAATTTGGCCGAATAGAACGTGTTGGCGCCAAAGTCTTGCGACGATATGCCGGCCTGCCAGTCGAGGTCGATGCCCTGCGCAGCCAACGTGCCTTGATAGAACGCACGTCGCTTTTTGAAGTCGGAATTATCGGTTCCTCCATCGCTCTGCACATACCCGCCCGATAGCTGATGGCGTGTGGCAAGGCTGCGTTTGCGATTGTCCAGCCCCGCCCAGGTCACCGCGGCATCGCCTCCGAAGGTCCCGAATGAGCCTCCCTCGGCACTCACGCGCACGTTGCTCTGGTTGTCGGCCTTGGTCACGATGTTGATGGCACCGCTGAACGCTGTAGCCCCGAAGATGCGGGCCGAGGCGCCTTCGAGCACTTCGATGCGCTCAATGTCGGACAATGAGACTGGGAAGTCGGCGGCGGTGTGTCCGGTCTGAGGACTCGACAGGGGCATTCCATTCAGTAGAATGGCAATCTGGTCGAATGTTCCGCCATTGATGGAGATATCCGTCTGAACACCAAAGCCACCGCGCTGACGGACATCCACGCCCGTGGCTAATTTCAATACGTCGTTGATGGTCTGCGCTTCGGCACGTTGGATGTCGTCGCGCGAGATGACCTCAACAATCTTGGCTGACTGCAACGCAGTCAGCGGCGCCCTTGAGCCCATGATCTGGACTTCGTCGATGCGCTGTTCCTCGAAGCTGATCGAGTCGGGGGCAACGATTGGCCGGGTAGAGATGCCATCGGCCTTGGCAAAGGCCAAGGTAGGCACGCTCAATACGCCAATGAGCACTTCCTTGCCCAAAGCGGCAAAGAGGCTGTAGCCCTTACGATTGAACTGCTTGAAGACGAGCGCAGAGCGCTTGTTGAATACATGTTTTTTCATAAAGCAATGCAAAGGTAATGATAATTCACAATTCTCAATTCACAATTCACAATTAATTTAACCGTGATGGGATGAAGATGATGTAGGTCAGTTGGGTGGAATTATTGTTAGGATGAGGATAGAGTGTTTTATATTTGATTGATATTCAGCGGTTTGACAACTACTTCTTTTCGGCTTTGGCTTTAGTACCTAATCGTCTTCAGATTACTACCTAATCGTCTCACGATTAGTACCTTATTGCCACGCGATTAATACCTCATTGCAGAGCCGTTGCTATTTCACGATAGTGAGAGTTAAATATTGTGATATTGGGAATAATACCGAAAATAAAGTGTATATTTGTCAACCAAAACTACAATCACTATTTAAACTATTCATATTAAAATCTCTTAAACCCGAAATGAAAACAAGAATTCTTCTCCTGTCGGCCCTCCTGGCCGGCGCTGCAAGTGTTTCGGCGCAAGTCACGGTCAATGTAGACGCCTCCCAGCCGGGCCCCAAGGTCTCACCCATGCTCTATGGCATCTTCTACGAAGACATCAACCATGCGGCCGACGGCGGTCTCTATGCCGAACTCGTGCGCAACCGCTCGTTTGAGGACAACGTACAGTCGGCCGACCATTGGAACGCCAAGGGCAACGCCAGCCTGAAGCTCATCAACAAGAATCTACTCAACAAGGCTCAGCGCCGCGCGCTTGAAGTGACCTTCAATGGCGATGGCGACGGGTTTAACAACGAGGGTTTCTGGGGCATTCCTGCCGTTCAGGGTCGCACCTACAAGCTTTCATTCTGGGCTAAAGGTAAGCTCAAAGGCAAGCTGAAAGCTTATCTCGGCTGTGGCTGCGGCAAGAAATCGTTTGCTGAGGCCGAGTTTGAGAGCAAGCAGTTCACGGGCAAATGGACCAAGTTTGAAGCCACGTTTACCTCCAAAGTGAGCGATGCGAAGGCCTTTCTGTGGTTTGCTTCCACTGGGAAGGGAGTGGTAGACTTCGACATGGTGTCGCTTTTCCCACCCACTTTCAATAATCGCCCCAACGGCATGCGCCCCGATTTGGCCTCGATGCTCCACGACCTGCGCCCCAAATTCTTCCGTTTCCCCGGTGGCTGCTTCGTGGAGGGACAGAACAGTCCCGACAATGCGTTCCGCTGGGAGCGCACCATCGGACCCGTGGAGGAGCGCATGGGGCATGATAATGTGAACTGGGGCTATCGCACATCCGACGGCATCGGGTTCGACGAATACCTGCAACTGGCCGAGGACCTCGGTGCCAAGCCGCTCTATGTGGTCAATATAGGCATCTGGCATGGAGGCTTCACGCCGGTAGATTCTATCCAGCCATGGATCGAAGAGACGCTCAATGCCCTGGAGTATGCCAACGGATCGGTAACCTCCAAGTATGGTGCGCTGAGGGCCAAGAATGGTCATCCGGCACCCTATAACATTGAATATCTGGAGATTGGCAATGAGAACAATCAGCCCAATGCCGAACAACAGAGCGACAACTATTATAAGCGCTACGTGCTTTTCCGCGATGCGGTGCTGGCCAAGTATCCCAAGATGCACATCATTGGCAATGTGGCCGCGTGGGGAACAGATACGCCGACCTGGGACTCCAAGGAGACGGTGGAACTCGTCGACGAGCATTACTATCGCTCGCCGGCATGGTTTGCCGACCAGTTCGGCCACTACGATGGCTACGACCGCAAGGGGCCGGCCATCTATGTGGGCGAATATGCCGTGACGCAGGGCTATGGCAAGGTGGGCAACCTCGATGCGGCCTTGGGCGAAGCAGTATTCATGATGGGTATGGAGAACAATGCCGACGTGGTGAAGATGGCCAGCTATGCGCCTATTTTTGCCAATATCAACGAGACACGCTGGCGTCCCGACATGATTCAGTTCACCGCCGACAAGGCACTCGGCACGCCTTCCTACTATGTGCAGAAACTCATGGCCGACCATGTGGGCACACGTATCATGAAGGTGGAGCAGCACGATCCGTATCAGACGGAGAAGGGAACCGAGCGGGTGAAGCCGGCCACGTGCATGGTGGGCGTAGGCACCTGGAGCACTCAGGCCACGTTCCGTCGGCAGGAACTCACGCTCCCTGACAATGCCAAAACTACTACGATTAGCGACTTGAACGTGAAGGGCGACTGGAGCCAGGACGGCGACCTGCTGCGCCAGACCTCTACCCACGAGGGCGCCATACGCCTGAATGCCCGGCAGTTCACCGCCGACGAATATACCTACCGCATCTCTGCCCGCAAGGATGAAGGCCGCGAGGGCTTCACGCTGGTGTTCAACTATGTGGATCCCGACAACTATTGCTGGCTCAACATCGGCGGATGGGGCAACGGTCAGCATGGCATCGAGCAGGTCATCGGTGGCGGAAAGTCTATCTTGGTGTCCACTCCGGGTCACGTGGAGGCCGGTCGGTGGTATGATGTGGAGCTTCACGTCAAGGGCGACAGCATCTATGCCAAGCTCGACGGGCAGCCGCTGTTTGCCACCAAGCTCAAGCCGAGCACGTTTGCAGGCTTCTTCTCGTCGGCCACCTACGACGAACCTTCGGGCGAATACATTGTGAAGATGGTCAATTCAGACAGTCATCCCACCACGGCCCGCATCAATCTGCAAAACCATCAGGCCTCCGAGGCCCGTGTCATCCGTCTGTCGGGCGGGTGTGGCAAGGCTGAGAACACCATCGACGACCGTACCCATGTGGTGCCCGTGGAGCAGCGGTTGAGCCCCGATGCCCAGGGTGTGAGCGTGGAGATACCTGCCCATTCGCTCAACATTGTGCGGATTAAATAGTAGAAAAGCGATTTCTGAGGAATCATAAAACAAGGAAGCCATCCACGCAGAA
Organism: Prevotella sp. UBA1705; assembly: GCA_002317385.1. Taxonomy (GTDB): domain Bacteria; phylum Bacteroidota; class Bacteroidia; order Bacteroidales; family Bacteroidaceae; genus Prevotella. Next base: position 35,250 of record DCJH01000014.1, read on the forward strand.
AGGCGTGGATGGCTTCTTTGTTGTGTCTTGTCTTAGGCCTTTTGGGTCATCATGCGCCGCCATTTGAAGTATCCGAAAATGGCGATTACCACGTAGAGCCCGTAGAGCGAGGCCTTGAACGGAATGTCTTTGTAGAAGTAGAGCACACACGTCACCACGTCGACCACAATCCAGATGAGCCATTGCTCCAGGTATTTGCGGGCCAGCGCCCAGATGCCTACGAAGCTCAGGGCGGTGGTGAACGCGTCGGCCACGGGGACCGTAGACCCCACCTGCACCAGCCAATACCAGAGTATGCCCCAGATAATCAGTGTGCCGATGGTCCAGGGAAGTATCAGCGAGGTCTTGAAGTGGGTCACGGGCAATTGCTCGTGGGGCTGCTGGTTGCGCTTTTTGCCATACTTCCATGCCCAGAATCCATAGATGGTCATGGCGATATAGTAGAATTCCATGCCACAGTCGGCGTAGAGCCCTTTGTCGTAATAGAGCACAATGTCGAGCACCTGCATCACAAAGCCCACAATCCACAGCCATACGGATGCCTTATATTCCAGTAGGATATAGGCCAGACCGAGGAGAGTGGTGGTGATGTCGAGCCAATTTAATTCAAGATTCATAATTCAAAATTCAAAATTAAGCTACGCGTTTGCCATTCAAAATCCGTCATTCATCATTCAAAATTCAACATCAGACTGCACGAGGAGAGCAGCTTCTCTATGTTGTCGCTATCCGTGCAGGGTGGCGCAGCCTAATTTTGAATTTTGAATTATGAATTTTGAATGATTAAAATCTTAGTGTCACGCTGCTCATAGCGGTAAATCCGGCCATGGGAACGAAGCCTATCTGATAGTAGCGCTTATCGTTGGTGTAGCCCGACGACTTGCTCATGGCACTGTAAACCCATCCGCTGTTGGCATAGTGTGCATCGAAGATGTTGTTCAGGTTGAGCCCGATGACCATCTGCTTAAAGCCCAGTAATCGTTTGGTTGGATTGAGTGTGAGGCTCAGGCGCACGTTGGTCTGCGAGAAGCTGGGCAGCGAACGGTCGTTGTTGGCGGTGTTGTCCAAGTACTGCCGGCTCACATAGTTGGTGTGCCAAACCAGTTGCCAGCCTTGATAGTGCACGTCGATAAACCCGTTGAGGATGGTCGACGGCGAGAAGGCCAGTGTCGAATTGTCATAGTGCACGGTGGTAGGCTTGAAGTCGGGCTGCGAGACTGAGGTCTGAGTCACATAATTGTAGTCGTCGGGATAGGGGTTATCCCAGTCGTCCACATACTCCGTGAAGTCCTTGATCTTGTTTTGTGACAAGGCAGCGTTGCCCATGAGGGTGAGCCAGCTCAGCGGGCTCCAGTCGGCAGTGAGCTCCACACCGAGGCGGTAACTCTTGCTGATGTTCACCGTAAGGTTCTCTCCGATGTCGCTCAACTGGCCTGTCTGCACAAACTGGTCTTTGTAATCCATGTAGTAGAGGTTGGCTCCCGCATGCCAGTTGCTGCCTGTGTAGTTGTAGCCCAGCTCGTAGTCGGTGAGGTGCTCGGCCTTCGGGGCGGGGTTGTTGCCATTGTCGGTGAAGTTGTTGCGCTCCGGTTCACGACTGGCGTAGGATACCGACGCGTAGGCCTTGTGGCCGCCCTGATGGAAGCTGAAACCGGCTTTCGGGTTGAAGAAGTTATAGTGCTTGTTGATGTCGAGGCTCTGGTTGGCATACGTTCCGTTGCTCAACTGATGGAATTTATCATTGATTCCACTCGTCTTGTAGTCCACATGGCGGTACTGCAAATCGAGGAACGCATCCCAGTTCTCAGTGAGATGCTCCGTGGCTTTGATATAGGCGGAATAGTCGTTCTTGTCGGCATCCGAGTCGTAGTATTTGTTGCCGTCCCATGGTTTCAGGAAGTTGATGGTTCCATCATTCTGTCCCACATTGGAAATATAGTCGAGATAGCCGAAGTGGTTGCCGCGGAACTGCTGCAGGTTCACGCCGCCGATGATGTCCCAGAGGTCGTCGGTGTAGTTGGCATTGTAGACAACGCCGTAGGTATTCTGCTTCAATCCCTTGCGGCGCACGAAGTCGGCACGCTTCACGGCGGGCTTCAGCCAGGGCGCATTGACATCCTGAGTGTTCAGGACAGGCACGATACCAAACTTGGCAAACTTGTAGTTCGGGCGGAATTCCTTATAATATCCGTATCCGTAGGTGTAGTGCAGGGCGGCGTTGTGGGTCCAGTGGGCATTGGGTTTCCAAGTGCCCGAGAGGATGTTGTGGTTCTGCCAGAAGTTGTCTGTGGTCTTATCCCAGTAGCTTCCATCATCCATCTTGTAGCGCTGCGTCTGGTAGTTGCCGTTGGCATCCTTGGGAAAGGCCCAGTTGTCACCATCGTACACGATGGCCTCGTAGAGCGAGTTGAAGCGCCCCAGGCCGTGGTTATACATATCTTTATAGGTGCGAATGTCGTCGCCCATGAGCGAGGCATCGTCGTTTCCGGCTGTAACGCCATTCCAAGCCTGGCCGGTTTTCTCGAAGTTGCCCACGTTCTTGTAGCGCAGGGTGAAGTTGCTGCCGAGCCAGGTGAGACCTCCGTAGTAGGAGCCCGAGCGTCCGCTGGTGCCGTGCAGATAGCCGTCGGTGGCCGTTTCATGGTAGGCTCCGTCGAAGATGAGGTGGTTCCAGAGCAGTCCGGTGGAGAAGTTGGCACCCACGTTATAGGTGTTGTAGCTGCCGTAGGAGCCGGTAATTTCCAGGCTCGGGGTCTCCGAGGGAGCGGCAAGGGCCAGCGAGATAGAGCCGCCGAAGGCACCGTCGCCGTTGGTCGAGGTGCCTATACCTCGCTGAATCTGTGCCGACCCGAGCAGGGCGGCATACGAATTCATGTTGGCCCAGAACACGGTCTGGTCTTCGGGAGAGTTGAGAGCTACGCCGTCGAGTGTCACGTTGATGCGGCTTCCGGCCGCACCGCGGATGCGCATGTAGGTCGTTCCGGTGCCAAGTCCGTTTTCTCCCCATGCCAGCACGCCGGGCGTCTGGGCAAAGAGGAACGGCAATTCCCTGCCGGTCTTGGCAAATTGAGAGAGTTGCGACTTGTTGATGTTGGCCACTGCGAACGGAGCGTTGTGCTGAGCACGCACGCCTTTCACCGTCACTTCCTGCAGTTGGGCCAGCTTGATGGAGTCTTTATCTGACGGCTCTGCGTGTGTAGGCACAACGCCAAGGGCTGCCATTGCGAATGTTGAGGTCCAAATCAGTTTTTTCATTGATACCTGAATGTTAGAAAGTAAGTACAAAGGGATTTATCCTACCTACGCCGGCATTGCCCGGATCAGGTTCGATGGGTATGTTCTCAGCCGCCCAAACTGGGCTAGCACCCCTTAGATAACATTTTGTTATCCGCGTGCAAAGTTACGTAAATAATGTGAAATCGTCAAAGGAAAATGTATAAAATTCAATTCTTTCCTTTTGCATCTTATGGTGTTTTTTAAGGCTGTTTTCTGCATCTTACATACTTTATTATCCCATCTTTGAGCTGATTTGAAAGCGATCTTCAGTACGTGGAATCAGATGGGAAAGCCCTAAATGCAGGCATCCCGATGCCTTGTGGGCACCAGGATGCGAGGATATGGGAAGGGCAAACGATGAGTTTGCCCCATGGAATTCAATTATTTGTTGAGGTTGCAAGCAGGCCAGGGCTTGAGCTCCTTGAAGAAATCGTGGCCCTTGTCGTCTACGAGGATAAAGGCGGGGAAGTCTTCTACCTGAATCTTCCAGATGGCCTCCATGCCGAGTTCGGGGTATTCCACGCACTCGATGCTCTTGATGCTTGACTGCGACAGCACGGCAGCCACACCACCTATGGTACCCAGGTAGAAGCCGCCATGCTTCTGGCAGGCGTCGGTCACTACCTGTGTGCGGTTGCCCTTGGCAATCATCACAAGGCTACCACCATGAGCCTGGAACTCGTCCACGTAGGGGTCCATTCGGTTGGCGGTGGTGGGGCCCATCGATCCGCAGGGGAATCCCTCCGGAGTCTTGGCCGGACCGGCGTAGAGCACGGGGTAGTCCTTGAAATACTGAGGCAGGTCTTCGCCAGCGTCGAGGCGGGCTTTGAGCTTGGCGTGGGCAATGTCTCGGGCCACAATGATGGTTCCCTTGAGGTTCACGCGGGTCGAAACGGGATATTTGGTGAGCTCGGCACGCACGGCGTCGATGCCCTTCTCCAGGTCAATCTCTATGCCCTTGGCACCCTCGCCGGGCTTGCGATACTCCTCGGGAATAAGCTCTGAGGGGTTCTCGTCCATCTTCTCAATCCAGATTCCGTCGCGGTTGATCATAGCTTTGATATTGCGGTCGGCCGAACAGGATACGCCCATGCCGATGGGACAGCTGGCACCGTGGCGCGGAAGACGGATAACGCGGATGTCGTGGGCAAGGTATTTGCCGCCAAACTGGGCGCCGAGGCCAATCTTGTGGGCCTCTTCGAGCAGTTTTTTCTCAAGGTCTATGTCGCGGAAAGCACGTCCGGTCTCGTCGCCTGTGGTAGGCAGGTTGTCGTAATACTTAATGGAAGCGAGCTTCACCGTGAGCAGATTCTTCTCAGCGCTGGTACCGCCAATGACAAAGGCGATGTGGTAGGGCGGACAGGCAGCGGTGCCGAGGCTCTTCATTTTCTCCACGAGGAAGGGCAGCAGAGTGCCTTCGTTCTGGATGGTGGCCTTGGTCATGGGGTAGAAA
>DCJH01000056.1 GCA_002317385.1 Prevotella sp. UBA1705
GAGTAGGTTTCCACTGGTTCTGGCACATTCAGGCCCAGCGCCTTGTTGATCAATGACCAGCGAGGTACCGAATCCCAGTCCACGAAGGTCACGGCGATGCCGTCGTTACCGGCACGGCCGGTACGTCCCACGCGGTGCAGGTAAGTCTTCTCATCATCAGGGCACTGCAGGTTGACCACGTGGGTGACATCATCCACGTCGATGCCGCGGGCTGCGACGTCGGTGGCGACAAGGATTTCCACCTTGCCTGCACGGAAAGCCTTCAGCGACTGCTCGCGGGCTCCCTGGCCCAAGTCGCCGTGCAGTGCTCCGGCGTTGAAACCGCGATCGATGAGTTCGTCGGTGAGCTTCGCAGCCGAACGCTTGGTCTGGGTGAAAATGATCGTCTTGCCGCGGCCTTCTGCCTGCAGCATGCGGGCGACCATCTCATCTTTGTCCAGATTGTGTGCGCGGTAGACCAGCTGGCGGATGTTGCGCTTGGTCAGCGAATCGTCATCCCCCGGATCGGTGGCACGGATGTGGGTGGGACGCGACATGTAGCGCCGTGCCATGGTGATGACGGCGCCGGGCATGGTCGCTGAGAACAGCATCGCCTGGCGCACCGGTGGCAAGGCTGCCAGGATGCGCTCAACATCTGGCAGGAAGCCAAGATCGAGCATCTCGTCGGCCTCGTCGAGCACCACGTTGTTCACATGTTCAAGCTTGGCCACTCCGCGGTTCATCAGGTCGATGAGGCGGCCCGGCGTGGCCACGATAATCTGTACTCCATGGCGGAGCGAGCGGATTTGCGTCTCGATGGACGCACCACCGTAGACCGGAATGATGTGCATTCCGTCGATGTACTTGGCAAAAGCGTTGAGGTCATCGGCTATCTGCAGGCAGAGTTCACGTGTCGGACTCAGGATCAGGGCCTGTGTTTCCTTGCGCGATGGGTCTGTGCGCTGAAGCACGGGAATGCCATAGGCGGCTGTCTTTCCGGTGCCTGTCTGTGCCAATGCGATAACATCGTTACCCTGTCCCAATAGATAAGGGATTACTTCCTCCTGAACGGGCATAGGATGTTCAAAGCCCAATTCATCAATGGCGCGGCGAATCTCTTCGCTAACGCCTAATTCTTCAAATGTCTTCAAAAATAAAATTTTAATGTAAAATAACCGTAGGGACTACTTCAAAACGCCCTACCGTTCTGTCTAAGTCCACCTTTCGGGTGCAAAGTTACGCATTTAATTCGGTGCGCCATCATCATTGTTCACTTTTTTTTGAATTGAGACGATAATTCCTTGAAAATGTGCTAAATATCGGGTTTCTACAGGAAAAATCCAAAATTAAGTCTTACTTTTGCAGCGAAAAGCAACACAACACCATGAAAAAAACACATCTTTTGAATTTTAATGCACCTATTGTGATCTCTTGTCAGCACCCATCGTGCGCTTGTCGCACCCGATATCCTGGCTCCGCCGCAGCCCTGTTGCCGTTGCAACTGCTGCTCGCCGCCGTGCTCTGTGCCCTCTTTCCTCAAGAGCTGAGGGCGCAAGACAGTCTTGCCCTGCACCCCGAGCCCTGCACCGCTCTGTGCGATTCCGCCCGCCACACGCCCGCTTTCTCCCTCAACGGCGACTCTGCCGCACGACGATGGCAGGCTAATGTCCCTACAATGAGGTATCAGACCGACCCCCACGAGCTCAGGATGCGTTCCCTCTGGCTACCCGGAGCCCTCTTCGCCGCGGGCCTGCTGGGCAACGTGAACGACTGGGCCGACGTGAAGACAAGGACCATGATGACCGACCTGCAGCACCAGTGGGGAGGCAAGACAGGCATCGACGACTATACCCAGTTTGCCCCCTTGGCCGCGTCGTTTGCCCTGCAAGGCCTCGGCGTGAAGTCGCGCCACACGCTGAAAGAGCACTTCTTCGTGGGGCTGATGTCGTTTGCTCTCTCGCAGGCAATCCTCGAATCGATGAAATACACCATCCGCCGAGAGCGCCCCGATGGGAGCACCCGCAACTCGTTTCCGTCTGGCCACACCGCCATGGCCTTCCTCGGGGCCGAGGTTTTATACCAGGAATACAAGCACGTATCGCCGTGGATAGGTTATGCGGGCTATGCCGTGGCTACGGGTACAGGACTCATGCGCATGTACAACAATCGCCATTGGCTCACCGATGTGGTGGCGGGCGCAGGCTTGGGCATACTCTGCACCAAGGCCGCCTACTGGCTCTACCCCAAGATTTTCCACCCGAAAAACCGCGCTTCGGCTGCTGCATCGACCTATGTGGTCATGCCTTATGCCGCCGTGGGCCAGCAGTCGGCGGTGGGATTGCAGGCTGCTCTGACGTTCTAAACGCCCCATTTCATCGAGGCATCCCCGCTTGTCTCATTTCCGTAGGGCTGCACTCTCTCATCCGGCGATCCGATGGCGGGGCTTGTTCACCACGTCGGAAAACTTGAAATCTATCGTTCACAAAATGCCGCAAAAATTTGGTTTACCCTCCAAAAATATCTAATTTTGGCGGCTATAAATCGTGCGACAATGAAAATAGGAATCTTTTGTTCGGCCAACGACCATATCGACGCCGACTTCTTCGGTATGACCGAGGAACTGGGACGTTGGATAGGCCAGAACGGACACCAGCTGGTGTATGGCGGAGTGGCCCTCGGGCTCATGGAGTGTATTGGCAAATCGGTTCACGAGGCCGGTGGGCAGACCATCGGCATAGTGCCCCAAATCATCGAGAAGGGTGGCAAGACGTCGGGCTATGTCGACGTGAACATCCCCTGTGACGACCTTTCCGACCGCAAACAACTGCTCATGGCGCAGAGCGATCTCTTCATAGCGCTGCCCGGTGGAGTGGGTACGCTCGACGAGATTTTCACCGTGGTGGCCTCCCATTCCATCGGCTATCACCACAAAAAGGTGGTGCTCTACAACATGAAAGGCTTCTGGGCATCGACCATTGCGCTGCTCGACGACATGCAGGCCTGTGGTTTTATCCGTGGCCACTGGTCGGATCTCATTGCGGTGGCCAACTCGCTCGACGACATCAAGCGCATCATCGGCGAATAGCCTTCAGCCTCGTTTTTCGCTCATTTCATCGGCCTTTCGATTGGAAAAAGCCGATGAAATAAGTTGAATCCACCCTCTAAATTCTGCCGATTCTATCCCTTAGACGTGCCTTTGACCGAAAATCGGGCCAAAATGAGCATGTTTTCAATCGGCTGAAAGATAGACACTTGTATTTTATTGACAAATAGCGACGATGCGATTAGCACTTTATCGTGATACGATGAAGTGCTAATCGTCTCGCGAAAACGGCCTAAACGTTTTGCGTTTAGGCCGTTTTTGCGATGAAATGGGGCTTATTGGCGGAGAAATCTCCAGGAAATGGCGAGCCGAATAGGCGGAATTCATAGTTTTGTCGCTATTCTTCCGCCTGAAACAAAAGTAGCTTTCTTCTTAAAATTTCGGAATAAAGTTGACATTTCCAAGGCCACTGGCCATGCTCGTGCAGCGTTCTACGACTCGGCAGCATGGTAGGATGAGCGCACCAGCGGGCCGCTCTCCACATGGAGGAAGCCCTTGTCTAAGGCTATGCGCTTGTATTCGGCAAATTCTTCGGGCGTGATATAGGCCTCCACGGGCAGGTGGGCAGCGGTGGGCTGCAGGTATTGGCCGATGGTGAGGCGGCGGCATCCTGTGGCGAGTATGTCGTCCATCATCTCCAATATCTCCTCGCGCGTCTCGCCGAGGCCCACCATGAAACCAGTCTTGGCCTCGATGCCATAGTCGGAGATGATGCGCAGCACCTCCAGACTGCGGTCATATTGGGCCACGCTGCGCACAGTCGGGGTGAGTCTGCGGGTGGTCTCCATGTTGTGTCCCACCACTTGTGGCTGGGTGGCGAGCACCTGCTGGATGAGCTCCGGATAGCCCTTGAAATCGGGGATGAGCAGTTCTATCTTGGTGTCGGGATTCAGTTGGCGCACGGCCTCCACGGTCTTCACCCAGTGGGCGGCCCCATAGTCGGGCAGGTCGTCGCGGTCTACCGATGTGATGACGGCGTAGCGCAGTCCCAATGCCTTGACCGATTCGGCCACATGGCGCGGTTCCTCGGGGTCGAGGGGGGTGGGGCGGCCTGTCGCCGTGTTGCAGAACCGACAGCGGCGCGTACAGATGTTGCCCCCGATCATGAGCGTGGCGGTTCGTGCCGCCCAGCATTCGGCGCGGTTGGGACACAGGCCCGAGGTGCAGATGGTGTTGAGGTGGTGGCGGTTCAGGATGTCACTGGTCTCGCCGGTCTTGCGCCTTGAGGTGAGGTCTATCTTGAGCCAGTCGGGCTTCTTCACGTGGGGCTTGCGGCCGAAGAGCAGTCGCAGGAACGGCTCCAGCTCCAGTCCGCGCACAATCTGGCCGAGATCCACCCCCCGCAGGCGCTCCTCCACGGCCTCACGGGTAAACGCCGTGCCCCGCAGCGGGTGCAGCAGGTCGTGGTCCAGGTCGCCCAAGAGAAAGTAGTCGCCTATGAGATTGATGTTGGCAATGACGCCATTCTTCTGCTCCACATGGGCCTCGATGGTGCCCACATTGGCTATTCGCAACTGACTCACCTCGGTATATTTGGGGTTTTTGCCATAGACGAAATCGTCGGAAGCCAGTTCCTGTTTCAGCGTGAGTATGTTTTGGAGGTCTTGGTCGGTGAGCTGCAGCACCTCGTTGCCGCACATATAATGGCGCGTGTACTCCATGAACGCCTCGATGCTGAGGTCGGTAAAGGGCGCGATGTTGTTCACGCGCTGGCTCACCGAGGCCACGCCCTTGCTCTGAAGTTTCTGGTGCGAGGGCGTGAGGGCCTGCGAGAGGTGGTCGAGCCGGGTGTTGAAGAGCAGTGAGTTGTGGAGCACGCTGCGGTGTTTCATGCCGTAGAAGGCGCTGCCCGCCACTTTGCGGCCCTCCACGAGAATATCGTTTCGGCCCGACTTCTCGGCGTTGATTCCGAGGCTGCACAGCAGGTCGGCCACGCGTTGCATATACTGGGTGAAGGCTTCGTTCACGTTTTCGGCCGATGAAATGTAGGAAAATTGCAGGCAGCCGGGGTCCGAATAGATACATCCTCCGCCGCTCTTGCGCCGGAAAATGTCCACGCCGTGGGCATGACAATAGTCCACGTCGACCTCGTTTTCGATGAGCTGGTTGCGCCCGAGCATCACTGTGGGACCCACGCGCCACACCATGAAATAGTCGTCGTTGGTGTAGTTTCGTGCCACATATTCCTCTATGGCGAAATAGAACGGCAACTTCCTTATGGTTTCGGGGTTGGGTATCAGGATATATTTCATAGTTTAGTCTTTGATTTAACGGCGACAAATATACGAAATTATTGGTAGCCCGTCAACGAAAAGGGCTTTTTTTCTTAGACAGAAAGACAAAAAGAACAAATTTTTAAGGGCAATATTTATTAGACATAAAGACAAAAAGGGGATAAAAATAAGGGTGGCTTTTGAAGACATAAAGACAAAAAGGACATAAAAATAAGGGTGGCTTTTGAAGACATAACTACATAAATCACATATTTTTGAGCATCCGATGGGATATGGAATTGCTCTGGTTGAGTGCTCTGCGGCACTGTAAAAATATGTTTTTATGTCTTTTTGTCTTCAAAAACCTCCCTTTAAAAGCCTGTCTTTATGTCTTTCTGTCTAAGACAATCCCTACAGATAATATGTCTATTTTGTAGTTATGTCTTCAAAAACCACCCCTTAAAAGCCTGTCTTTTTGTCTTTCTGTCTAAGACAAAAACTACAGATAATAAGTCTATTTTGTAGTTATGTCTTCAAAAAAACACTCAGGAGCCCTGGTCTTTGGTCTTAGAGGAGGGAGGCGAGGGCAGCTGCCTCGTTGCCCTCGAAGGTCTTGAGGTCGGTGATGGGCCTATGGTTGTATTCCACAAAGCGGAATATCTGCACCAGCACCTGCGACTTGTCTTCAGACACCAGCGCCTCCAGGCGGATGTTGCCCAGTCCGTTTTCCTGCGGCTTGTCGTTCTTCAGCGCCTCGAGCATAGCCTGCGGGGCGAGGTTCATGATATGTACGAGCTTCTCGCCCTCGGCGGGCACATACTCGCGAATCACGGCACTCATGGTGTTGCCGGTATTGTTCATCACTGCTTTGCCTCCGAAACCGAGGAAACCTTTCTTCACGGTCAGCTGACCTTGGGCTGAGAGGGTCTTCACCATCTCAAGTTTGTTGATATTTGCCATTGTATTGATACATCTTTAAAATGAATAGTGTTGAGGGTTGTCGCTGCAGTTTTCGGCGCACAACGACATGGGGGAACGACTCAGAACTGTCGCTCCTCAGGGGTGTTTACTATCAAGATGTATGCTAACAGATGATGTGCCTCAGCTGGAACACGTAGTAGTGAGCGGAGGCACAGGGGCGGATCGGCGACGTCGGACGGACGTGGCGCGATGGACAATAGTTACGAAAAGTGGGATGGAAGCGGAACGCTGTTTCCGCTGCGGCCTGGCTCTCGCCCGGCTCCATGGTGGGGTTGATGCGCTGAGGACGTGAGGTTGGGGTGCGCAGCGAGTCCTGCCTGTTGTCCAACACGGCCTCATGACTGTTTTCCGAGCCTGTGATCTCATAGAGAGCATCTCGGCGTTGGGCGGCATCAACGGGGCAATCCTTCAGGTCGACGGCGCCCTCCCTCACGACTTTGCTGGCCGAAGCCTCCGCAGTGGTGAGGAGGGACAGCGTGAATATCAGCGAAAAGATATAGAAAAGTCGCTTCATCGGATGCCTGAAGTGATAAGGGAAAAAAGCGGAAGGTGAGGGATTCAAACCCCCGATACCCAGAAAGGGTATACCGGATTTCGAGTCCAGCGCGATCGTTCACTCTGCCAACCTTCCTTGAAAACTGGTTGCAAAAGTAAGTAAAAGGATAGAGATATAGAAGGATTTAACATTAATTGACATCTAAATTGGTGCTGAACAGCGGAATTTATGGGTGGGACAGGGATGGGATTCTGTTTTTAATAACGGATTTCGCAGAAGAAACGGAACCATGCGGCGTATTTTTGATAACGCGGAGGGCCGCCCGGCGGCCCGCGGATGACACGGAAAACGGCCCACCATTTCTACCTTGATTTATCGTGGGGAGGATGGTTTGAGGAGTTGGTGGGGTAGGAACTAACCACAGATGAAAACAATGAAAAACAATGATAGATAATGAAAACTACGAATTTCACGCATTGAACGAATTCATCCTACTGAGTTATCGACCGCTGTTTCCGTTTTAGCCGCGGGCCGCTGGGCGGCCCTCCGCGTTATCAAAAATACGTCGCATGGTTCCGTTTCTTCTGCGAAATCCGTTGTTAAAAATAAGAACTACGGCCTGGTCAACACCGAAAATCCATTGTTAAAAAGACCTTGCCATCCCTGTTTCCTCTGTGAAAATTTGTGCGAGTCTGTGTGAAATTGAAAAAGAAGAGGTAATTTTGCAGAGGAAAGAGAGAGCCAGCCATCTATGTGATAGGCGGAGATATGCCCTCTCCGACATTTGAACAACGACAAAATGAAGAAAAGAATCGTATTTTATTTTACTGCTACGGGCAATAGCCTGTATATCGCTCAGACGCTGGCCGGCACTGACGGCGAGGCGCTGAGCATGCCCAAGATGCTGAAACGCAAGCAACTTGACTTTGAGGCCGAGGAGATAGGATTTGTGTTTCCCTGCCTCATGCACCTGCCGCCCAACCGCGTGAGGGAGTTTATCGCTGCCGCACAGCTGAAGGCCGACTACTTTTTCACCGTGGTAACCTACGGCGACAACAAAGGAACGGTGGTGGAGGCGTGGGACAATATCAGCACTGCCGCCGGCTATCCTATGCACTATATCAACACCATTGAGATGGTGAACAACTGGATCAACAAGGTGGATATAGAGGAAGAACTGCAAAAGGAGCGGCCCACCGAGCAGATGCTCGCCGACATCATGGCCGACCTCGCCCAGCGCAAACGCTATTTCCAGGCTACCACCGACGAGGAGCGACAGCTGCATCGCGACCTGATGGCCGAGACCGGACTTAACGATGAGGACGGCGTTATCCAGAAGTCGGAGCAGCGCTATGCCAGCAGCGACGACTGCATCCTATGCGGCATCTGCACCATGGTGTGCCCACGGGGATGCTGGCACTTAGGCGGGCCCACGTCGGTGAACTTCGGACAGTGCGACTATTGCATGGCCTGCATCCACAACTGCCCGCGCAAAGCCATTCATCTGCTGCCGTCTACGAGCACCATCTTCTCGAGGGAGGTGAATCCCGAGCGCCACTACCGACACCCGAAGATTACGGTGGTCGACATCGAGATGGCCAATTCGCAGAACAAATAGAACAAAAAAAGAGTTGGCTCCCAGCTGGGAGCCAACTCTTTTTGGTTCAGGTGGGCATCGCGCAGGAGCCTTTTGGCTGCGCGATGCCTTGCCGGATTATTGCAAAGTGAACTTCAACGTTTGCAGGTCGCGGCTGTTGGGACCTACCATCACCTCGAAGTCGCCAGGCTCGTTCTTATATTCCAGCTGCTGGTTGTAGAATTTCAGGTCGTCAGACTTGAGCGTGAACGTCACGGTCTTGGTCTCTCCTTTCTTCAGCGCGACGCGCTCGAAGCCCTTGAGTTCCTTCACGGGGCGCGACACGCTACCCACGAGGTCGTGGACGTAGAGCTGCACAATCTCGTCGGCATCGTAGTTGCCCGCATTGGTCACAGGTACCGACACCGTGAGCTCTCCGCCGTTGGCGCTCATCGTGGTGCTGCTGATCGACGGCTTTCCATAGGCAAACGTGGTGTACGACAGGCCGTAGCCGAAGGGATAGAGCGGTTCGTTGTCTACGTCGAGATAGTTGCTACGGAACTTGGTAAACCACTTGCCCTCTTCGAGCGGACGACCGGTGGGCAGATGATTGTAATAGATTGGAATCTGCCCCATATTCTTGGGCCACGATGCCGTGAGCTTACCGCTGGGCACCTTGTCGCCGAACAGCACGTCGCAGATGGCGTCGCCGGCCTCACTTCCACCGAATCCCACGTTAAGAATCGATGGGAAATTCTCGTTCTCCCAGGTCATCACGGTGGCGCGTCCGGAGAAGTAGACCAGTACGATGGGCTTGCCCGTCTGCTTCAGGGCGGTGAGCAGGTCGCGCTGTGCGTCGGGCAGCGTGAGGTCGCTGCGGCTGCTGCTCTCGCCGCTCATCTCCGAAGCCTCGCCGATGGCGGCCACGATGATGTCGGCATCCTTAGCCACACGCAGGGCCTCGTCGAGCATCTCTTTCGCGTTGCGGCTATCGCGCATCTCGCGACCGAACATGGTGCTGCGGGCCTCCAGGTCGGCATCATACATCAGGTTGGAGCCTTTGGCGTAGGTCACGGTAGCCTTATTGCCCACCGCGGCCTGCATACTCTCGAACAACGACTTGTATCTGTCGAACGTGGCGGCTACGCTCCATGTGCCCGGCATGTTGGCGCGGGTGTTGCCCATGGGGCCAATGAGCGCAATCTTGCCCTGGCGCTGCAGCGGCAGGAACTGGCCGTCGTTCTTCAAGAGCACGAACGACTCGGCAGCCACACGGCGTGCCTCGGCGCGGTGGTCGGCGGTATAGATTTCCTTCTTGGCGCGCTTGGCGTCGCAATAGCGGTAGGGGTCGTCGAAGAGTCCGAGCTTATACTTGGCCTCCAGGATGCGGCGGCAGGCCTGGTCGATAGCCTGTTGCGTCACCTTGCCCTCCTGGAGCGACTTCTCCAGCGTGCCCGAGAAACCCTCGGCCACCATATCCATGTCGGTCCCGGCGTTGAGGGCGAGGGCCGACACCTGCTGCAGGTCGCCCATGCCATGGGCTATCATCTCGGAAATGGCGGTGTAGTCGGTCACCACAAAGCCGTCAAACTTCCACATATCACGCAGCACATCGGTCATGAGCCACTTGTTGCCCGAGGCGGGAATGCCGTCTACCACGTTGAAAGAAGTCATCACACTGCCTGCGCCGGCCTCCACGGCGGCCTTGTAGGCGGGCATGTAATAGTTGAACATACGCCAGTGGCTCATATCCACGGTGTTGTAGTCGCGTCCGGCATCGGGTGCGCCGTAGAGGGCGAAATGCTTCACACACGACATCATCGTGTTGTTGGCCTTGAGGTCCTGACCCTGATAGCCCTCCACCATGGCACGCCCGATGGCAGCGTCGAGGTAGGGATCCTCGCCGTTGCCCTCGCTCATGCGGCCCCAACGCGGGTCGCGGGCTATGTCGAGCATGGGGCTGTAGGTCCAGCAGATGCCGTCGGCCGTAGCCTCGGCGGCTGCGATGCGCGCCGCGTTGCGGATGGCATCCATGTCCCACGACCAGGAGAGGGTGAACGGAATGGGGAACACGGTCTCGTAGCCGTGTATGACATCCATGCCGAAGATGAGTGGAATCTTGAGGCGACTCTGCTCTACGGCAATCTTCTGTACCTCCTTGATCTTATCCACTCCCTTGAGGTTGAACAGTCCGCCAACCTCTCCCCGACGAATCTTGTCGGCCACATTGCTGCTCTTGGCCTGTCCGGTCACGATGTCGCCGGTGACGGGAAGATTGAGCTGGCCTATCTTTTCCTGCAGCGTCATCTTGCTCATCAGGTCGTCGATGAAGGTTTTCATGTCGGGCTTCGGCTTGGGAGCGGCCCCGGCAACGAGGGTCATTGCCGACAGGGTAAGTGTCAAAAGAATGTTTTTTGCTTGCATATTGTTTAGTCTTTATTATTCGGTTGATGGATGGTTACGCTCGGGTCATTGTCCCACGGTGAAACCCAGCTTGGACAGTCCGGCCTGAATCTCTGGACAGCTCATAAAGAGCCGCCACAGCAGTCCGCTGCGATAGTTCTCGATCATCGGCGCAATGGTGAGCTGATCGATGGCCAGATAGTGGGGCACGGTCCAGTTGGCCGACTCGGAGAAGGCGTCGTAGAATCCATATTTACCCCATATCCATTGGCCCTTGCCCCAGAATCCCTTGAGCGCCGCCATAGACTCGGCAGGCGTATAGGGGAAGGACGAGAGGGCGGCGGTGGGCGTGATGACACCCAGGTCGTTGCCCGGCGAATGGGCCGAATAGCCTACGGTGGAGTAGCTCGCGGTGAGCCCCCAGCAGTCTTTGCCGTAGCCCTTGAAGCCTTTAGGATTGGCCACGCAGTAGGCATAGTCGCTCAGGGCGTGGTTGAGGGTCACGTCCCAGTAATTGGCATACCGGTCTGAGAGGTGCCGCGGGTCGAGGCCGATGTAGGAATACTGCGCCCAGAAGAGCGGTCCACCGGTGGCTTCGGCCCCGTTGTGCTTGAGCCGCAGGGGGTAGCCGTAGGGAGCGGCGTCGCTCTTGATGTCTCCGCTGCGGGCCCAGCCTTCGTGGTAGCACTCCGCCGGGATGGCATGGGTGGGCGAAGAGGCACCGAGAATGTAGGCGATGAGGCACTCGTTGTAGCCTTCGAGGGGGAAGTTCATGGCCCATCCGTAGCTGGGCGACCAGTGCCAATAGATGACATTCTTGCCCCCATTGCGGTACCACGAGAAGTCCATGTCGCGCCAGAGCTTGTCGATGTCCTGCGCCAGGCGCTGCTCTGCGGTGCTGCCGTCCTTGAAATACTGGCGCACACAGAGCAGGCTTGTCATGAGAAACGAGCTCTCCACGAGGTCGCCGCCATTGTCTTTCTCGCCAAACGGCTTCACCTTGCCGGTGGGACCATTGAGCCAGTGGGGCCATACGCCGTGGAAACGGTCGGCCCGTCCGAGGTAGTCCACGATCTTCTGCAGTCGTGCCACACCGGCCTTGCGGTCGATGAAACCGCGGTCTATGCCCACGATGAGGCCCGCCACGCCGAAGCCACTGCCGCCGATGGTCACCACATCCTGGTCGTTCTGCGGATATTTTCCGTCGAGATGGATGCGCTCGCAGGCCAGTCCGGAGGTGGGCTCAGCGCCCTCCCACATGTAGTTGAGGTGCACCTTCTGGATGTAATCGAGAAAATCGTCGTCCGATTTGAACGATTCCGGTCGGTGTTGGGCTGCATCGGCTATGCTGGCAACGCTGCCCTTGGGCGCGGCCTGCTGGTCTTCGGTGGTCTTGCAGGAGGCCATCGATAGCGCCAGAAGCACGCCTGTGAGGCCAAGAAAAAACTTATTTTTCATTACTTATCAGTGTTTTGCCTTGACGACGGGCGTGCGGGCTGAGATGCCCGACTCCCCCATCGCCTCGATGGTGAAGTAATAATCTGTGTTCACATCCATGCCCCGGAAGTCGTAAGAGGTAGTGCCCAGCACGGTAATGGCATTGTAGGTCTTGCCCGGTGCTACACCATAATATATATTATAGCCGTAGGCGCCGGCCACAGGAGTCCATGAGAGGAGGGCGTTGCGCTTGTCCTGACGGTCGCGTGCCACCTTGAGGGCCTTGACCCGAGCGGGCTTGGCACCGTCGGCCTGACCGAAGACGCGGAAGTCTGACAGGCAGAAGTGGCCGCCGGAAGGCATGTGGAGGTTCTCCACGCGGAGGTAGCGGGTGTGCAACGGAGCGCGGAGCTCCACATAGTCATGGGGCACATCGCGGTCGTTGTCGCTCTTATCCACCACCAGCGTCCAGTCTTTGCCGTTGTCGCTGGCCAGAATCCGGTACTGGTAATAGAGGTCGTTGGCCCGGTTGTGCTGCACAGTCTTGTAGTCGTAGAAGTTGAGTTGCAACGCCTTCACGGTCTTCTCGCCGCCCAGGTCCATCTGGATCCACTCGCCGGGCTTGCCGCTCTGGGCAGCCCAATAGGTGCGCAGGTTCTCGTCGGAGAGGGCCTTGGCAGAGAGTGTGCTGTCCGAAGACGACACCGTGACGGGCTTGCCGTAGGACAGCAGCATCCAGCCGGTGAACCGATCCTCGGGCGAAGCGATGTTGCGGTCGGCGTTCCACGTGGGATAATCGCCGTAGGCCGTGCTGCAGTGCATCATGCCGTCGCGGTCGAAGGCCACGGGATAGAGGCCGATGCGGCGCTCAAACTTGTATTTGAGCGACAGCATACAGGTGCCCACATGCCAGTAGTTGCCCTGCCGGTCGGCAAAGGTGCCGCCATGGCCCACGCCCTGGACGAAGCCGCCGGGCTTATAGCTCATGGGGTTGTGGTGCTGATAGACAAACGGACCGAGCGGACTGTCGCTCACGTAGACGCCGTCGGCGTAGGTCTTGAACTCCGTGCCGGGCGCGCCATATTGCAGGTAGTATTTGCCGTTGTGCTTGGTCATATAGGCGCCTTCGGTAAACGGCTTGAGCGTCACCTCGTCGTCGTTGTTCATGCCGAAGCGCTCCCAGCCATGCTTGTCGGTATGCAGAGCCACCACGTCGTATATCTTACTGATGGGCGAGAAGTCGTCGCGACTGATCTGAACAGCCTTCAACGGATACTCGTTGCTGGAGCCATAATAGAGGTAGAGCTTACCATCGTCGTCGAGGAAGAGACACGGATCCCATGAGGGAAGGGTGTTGGGGCCAATGGCCTGACGCCAGCGACCGTTGTAGGGATTGGTGGAATACCACACGGGCAGACCCTCATAGGTGGAGCCTGTGTAGAAGAGCGTGTCGCCGGAAACATAGGCTGCCGGTGCACATTCATCGTCGTCGGTGGGCTTCCGCTGGAAACTCGCCGTGGTAAAATCCCAGTCACTCAGGTTGTCGGAATGGTGGAAGCCGCCCTGATTGGTAGAGAACAGCAGATATTGGTCCTTGTAGACCAGAGCCATGGGGTCGGCAGCCGAGCGGAACGAGCCGTTAGACTTCACGTTGTTATTATAGGGCTCATAGTTATAACTGATGTTCAGCGGATTGCAGAAAGTGTGCGTGGCGTTGTCGGCAGGGTTGTACCATGCCGTGGCTACGGCTTTCTGTCGGGGCAGATTAGCTGGTCCGGAGGTCTTGGGAACCATCTGGATGTCTACAGTACGCTGTGCTTCGGTGCGCACCACATTGGCAAATTCCTTGCCGGGATAGTAGACATAAAGGTGCTTGTCCCAGTTGGTGGCGGTGATATGGTACTGTCCTTGTGCATTGGTGTTGCAGTGCATCGGACTGGAAAAGAACATCACCGTGGCGCCTTCAAGTGGTTTCCCGTGCTCGTCTGTCACCACACCCGACATCTCGTAGGTGGTGTTGACAGGAATATAATAGTCGCTCACCTGTCCCTTCACCACCTTCACGGAGTCGTCAGGGCTGTTAGGGACAGCCTGCCCGGCCATAGCCGGCAAGCCTATTCCTAACAGACTGATCAGAATAAAGTTGAATTTTCGGTTTCCACTCATGACGATTACTCACTGATGGGGTCTTTGGCCAAATCGGGATTGTTGGTCAACTGCTCGAAAGGAATGGGGTAATAGGTCTTGTCAGCCGTCCATCCCTTGGAGCCTAACACGGTTGCGGCCTTGCCGGTACGCACCAGGTCGTTGTAGCGCTCGCCCCACTCGCAGCAAAGTTCCATGCGACGTTCGTCGAGAATCTGGTCTACTGTTACATTCTGCAGGGTCGGCATCTTGGCGCGTGTCCTCACAAGGTTGAAGGGAGTGTCGCCGCTCTTGCCCAGTCTCACCTTGGCCTCAGCGTTCATCAGCAGCACATCGGCATAGCGGATGATGCGGATATTGTTGTTGGTGCCATACTTGGTGCGCCCAGGAGTGAGTTCATTGGAAGGAGTATAAGCCTTTCCATTCCAGCAATCGGTCTGCGTTGGGTTTTGCAACGGACGGATAACGTCGCCGCTCGGAGTAGTGGTTCCGGCCTCGAGGAAGGAGGTGGTGTAACGCACTGACTCGCCGCGGGCCTTGGCCCAATCACGGAATGTCTTGTAGAGTCCGATGAATCCCCAGCCCGAGATGTCGCCATCGTTGGCCGGACCTTGGAATACAAACCATGCGTCGGCATCCACGAGGTCGCCCGATCCGTTGCCGAAGTCGGTACACTGGCATTCGAAGAGTGACTCGTTGGAGAGCTTACCAGGAATCTTGAACGACTCATAGTAGTCGGAATAGAGCTGGAACTTGCCGCTGCTGATGATCTGATCGGTGAGCGATTCCACCTGCGCATAGTTGCCCATATTTAGATTCACCTTGGCAGCCAAGGCCATGGCGGAGTAGGCAGAAACGGCTCCTACGTGCTCCATCTCGTTGGGACGCAGCTTCGGAGTGTTGTCGATGCAGTACTGAAGATCCTCCAGGATATACTTGTAGACGCTCTCCACGGTAGACCGTGTGAGGTCGGTTTGACTGTTGGTCTTGAGGATTGTCACTGCTCCGAAGGCCTGTACCAGTCGGTAGTAAGCATAGGCACGGAGGAATCTCACCTCTCCGGCATAGGCGTTCTTGGTGGCCATGTCGGACGAGGAGGTGATATGCTCGGCATAGCTGTCGAGAGATGTCAGGGCGGCGTTGGCCACCTTGATGATGCCATAGTACTGGTTCCACATCTCGTTGAGGCCCCAGAAACTGTTGTCATACTTGTAGTTGCCGAAGTCTACCAGCGACTGCTGGTCGTCTACACGGCCCGACCACACATCGTCGTCGCGCACTACGGACAGTGGCCATATCACCCAGTGCATGCCGCCAGTACGCACTTTGGCATAAACGCCCGACACCGGCTGGTACATGTTGCTGATATTGGTGAAGTCGACGCTGGTCTCCGGCACGCTGTTCTCCGGATCCTTGTTCAGGTAGTCATTGCAGGAGGTGAGTGTTCCCAGCAATGCTGCTATTGCGATAGACGCTATATATTTATTCAATTTCATAGATGCTGATATTAATTAGGTTAGAACTGTACTTGAATACCGAACGTATAGGTGGAGGTCAAAGGATAAACCTCGGTATCCCATCCCTCGGAATCGCTGAGCTCAGGCGTAAAGGCGTGGGCAGAGAACAGGGTGAGTGGACGGTCGGCCGTCACGCTGAAGCGGAGTGAGGGCAGGGTGTAGCTGCCCATCTTCAGGTTCTTGAGCGTATAGCCGAGGGTGACATTCTGGATGCGGAAATAGTCGGCGCTCTCCACAAAGTAGGAGTTTACGCGCTGGTCCGACACGTTCCAGCCCTTCACCAGAGCTTTGGCCGACGGATTGGTGTTGGTCGATCCGGCACCTGTCCAGCGGTCGGTGTACTGCGCTTCGTCAAAGTTGTAGTTGCTCTGAGCATATCTCAGTGCACGCTTGCGGTTGTACATCTGAGCGCCTGTCTGCCCGTAGGTGGTGAGCATGAAGTCGAGATTCTTCCACTCGAAGCCGAGATTCAGGCCGTAGGTGAAGTTGGGAATATAGGCTCCCAGTACCTGACGGTCGTTGCCATCGATGACATTGTCGTGGTTCACGTCCTCATACTTGAAGTCGCCGGGCTCCAGTCCGTTGGCCACAGCCACCGGGTCGGCAGCCACTTCCTCAGCCGTCTGGTAGATTCCCACAACCTTATAGCCATAGAAAGAGTTCATCTGCTCGCCCACAATGTTCACCGTCTTGCCACCGCGGATAATCGATTTGCCACCGAGATCCTTCACCTTGTTCCAGAGGAACGACAGGTTGGCACCAATATTATACTTGAAATCCTTGCCGATGCGGTCGTTCCAGTTGAGCGAAACGTCGAATCCCTCGTTCAGAATCTTACCGTAGTTGCCGGCCAGCACGTCGTTGCTGAAGGGCAGACGCGGCGAGATCACGGCGTGATTGGTCATACGATGGAAGTAGTCGGCATCGATATTCAGTCGGCTCTGCAGGGTAGAGAGGTTGAAACCGGCATTGATTTCCTCCACAAGCTCCCACTGCAACCAGCTGAAATAAGAGTTGTTCTGATAGCCCGGGAAGATGGTGTTGCCATAGACGCCCGATGCTCCGTTGCCGGTAGAGATATTGGCAAATCCGTCGCTGGCGGCCACATGGTCGTTTCCGAGCTTACCCCAGCTGGCGCGCAGCTTCAGGTATTCGATGGCCTTCTGGTTCTTCATCCAAGGCTCTTCGCTCACTACCCAAGAGGCTCCAACCGATGGGAAGTAGCCCCACTTCTCCTGATACTTCGACGATCCGTCGGCACGCATGGTGAACATGAGATAGTATTTGCCGGCGTAGTCGTAGTTCAATCGTGCGAAATAAGACAGGCCGCGATAGGTGGTACCACCGTCGGAGAGTGTCACTCCCTTGGAGTCGCCCTTGTTCAGGTAGAGGTATTCGTCCTTACCTTCGGGTACATTGGTGGCCGTTCCGGAGAGGAAGCGATAGTTTTCCTCGCGCATAGACATGCCGAGCATGGCTCCATAGTTGTGCTTGCCGGCGCTGTCCTTGAACGTCAGCGTGTTATCCCAGATGTGATTGTCGTAGTGTGTTGTGGTTTTCGTAAGACTTGAAGCGGTTTGCTGCTGCCAGTTGCTGACATAATAGGTAGGGATGAATGTACGCCCCTCAATGCTCTGGTAGTTGTAATTGATGTTGGTCTTGAACCAGAGTTTATCTTGAATGATGTTAAACTGTGCGTAGGCGTTGGTGAGGAACTGGCGGTTCTGATTCTGCGAATCATAGTAATTGGCCGTGGCAATGGGGTTGTAGAAGTTGTTGGTAAACCCGATGGTGCCCGGAGAAGCATATTTCTCGGGTGTGGCATTGGTGTTGTTCTCATCGAACACGGGATAGATGCCGGGGGCGTTGAATGCTACCTGCCATGCCGAGTTGTTGGGTAGCAGCTGCTTGGAGCGGCTGAACACCCCGCTGAAACCTACCTTCAGCCAGCTGGTGGCGTCGTAGTCCACAGCGGCACGGAAGTTCATGCGGTCGAATTTGTTGTCGGTGTTCATGATACCATCCTGGTGCATATAGCTCGTTCCCAACGAATAGGTGGCCTTCTCGCCGCCACCGCTGATGCCCACGCTGTGGCTCGTGATGATGGCCGAGCGCAGGAGCTCGCTGTACCAGTCGGTATTGCTGCCGTAGGTCCAGTTGTGGAAGTCGCTGTTGGCATAGCTTCCGCCGTAGTGGTCGATAGACGACTTCATCACAGAAGAGTACGCATCGTAGTTGGCCTCCATGAGCATGGTGGCATACTGCTGCGAGTTGGCCATCTTGAGCACATTGGTAGCCTTCTGCACACCGATGTAGCCGTCGTAGGTAATCTTGGCCTTCTGGTTCTTGGAACCCTTCTTGGTGGTGATGATCACCACGCCGTTGGCGGCACGCACACCATAGATTGCGGCGGCAGAAGCGTCCTTGAGGATAGACATTTCCTGGATGTCGTTGTTGTCGAGGAAGTTGATGTCGTCGTAGAACATGCCGTCTACCACATACAATGGGGCGCTGTTGGCAAACGAACCGGCACCGCGGATTCTCACCGTAGGCCCTGAGCCCGGCGTACCGCTGCTGATGACGTTGACACCCGACACCTTGCCCTGCAGCGCCGTCATGGCCGAGGTGGAAGGAGTAGAGGTCAGGTCTTCGGCCTTGATCACGGAGATGGGCGAGGTGAGGTCCTTGGCCTTGGCCGAGCCATAGCCGATCACCACCACGTCGTCGAGGTTCTTGAAGTCGTCTTCCAGCGTGACATTCATCGTCGAAGACGCTTTCATCTGTCGGGTTTTCATGCCCACGTAGGTAAATTCGAGGGTAGAGCCTGTGGATACATTAGGAATGGTGTACTCTCCGTTGATGTCGGTCACGGCCGCCTGAGAGGTGCCTTCCACCTTGATAGTCACTCCAGGGAGCGGGTATCCTTCTTTGTCTACTACGGTGCCCTTGACGCTTTGGGTTTGTGCAAATCCAAATTGCGACATCATTACGGCAGTCAACAATAAAGATAGTTTTTGCTTCATGTTACTTTAGGTTTTTAGAGAATTGTTAGAACTTTGTTGCAAATTAAGGAAGAATTCGTCAACGCGGCAAAATCTTTGATACGCTACTACTACTTTGGGGAGAAAGAGTACTACGTTTTTACTACGACAAAAAAGATAACTAATTGATAATCAATTGCTATATTTTGTCAAAAATATTATGGTTTTTACTTTATTCTTTTTATTTTTGTGGAAAAATATGTTGCTTTAACGATGAAGAACCGATTTTTCCTCCTCCTGGTGACCTGGGCCTGCCTATGGCATAGCCCCCTCACGGCATCGTCGTCGACGATAGATTTCATGCCAATCGTGTCGAACTACTCGCAATCGTCTTATGCCGGAGGACTGCAAAACTGGGCTGTCACGCAGTCGGCCGACGGCCGCATGTACTTTGGCAACCAGAAAGGACTGCTCGCCTTCGACGGCTACCAGTGGAACTGCTACGCGCTGCCCAGCCACGCCCTGGTGAGGTCGGTGCTGGCCGACGGCGACCGCATCTACGTGGGGTCGTACACCGACTTCGGATTCTTCAGGCGAAACCGCATGGGCGGCTACGACTACACGTCGTTGTGGCCTCAGCAATACCAGTCGCACAACGACGAGATCTGGAAAATCATCAAGGCACCCAACGGACATATCTACTTCCAGTCGTTCTGCTCGTGGTTCGACTACGACGGGCGGCACACCGTGGCCCATTATGACCAGCGTCTCCTGCCGCTTCACTTCTTCCTTGTGGGCCAGACCATCTATGTGCAGATGGTGAATGGCGGCCTCTACCGGCTGCAGTCGTCGCGCTACGTGCCCCTGGTCGACCGACAGGCTTACGGCAACGACGACATCGTGGGCATGCTGCCCGGCCACCAGGGCAGCGTGCTCTGCGTCACCTCGCGCAATGGCGTCTTCGTGCTCCGCAACGGCCAGCTCACCCGCTGGGCCACCGCCATGGACGACGACCTGCGCAGCTTTCAGGTGAACCATGCCACGTTGCTGGGCAACTCCACGCTCGTCGTTGGCACCATACTCAATGGCATCTACGCCCTCGACCTCAACTCGGGGCAGCAGCTCTGGCACTACAACATGGCCAACAGCCTGAAGAACAACACCGTGCTGGGGCTCCTGACCGACCGCGGCAGCAACGTGTGGGCCGCCTTGGATAATGGTATCTCGATGATCCACACGGGCTTACCCATCACCGTGATGCGCACCGACAGGCTCGGGCTGCCCATCGGAATGGTCTACGGCATGTGCCAGAGCGGCAACAGCCTCTACGTGGCCACCAACCAGTCGCTATGGCACTACGACCTCGCGACCAAGGAACTGAACCACGTGGCCAACTCCAACGGGCAGAACTGGTATGTGGCGGCCATGGGACAGCAGATTATGGCCGGCCACAACCTGGCCACCCTGCAACTCCGGGGCGACGAGGCCGCTCCCATGGCGGGCAGCAACGAGGGCGCCACCTGCATCAGGGTCTACCACGCCAATGGGCAGGACGCGCTCATCGAGGCCGGCTACAGCAGCCTGAAGGTGTATCGGCGGGTGGACGGCGAGTGGCGGTTCACCAATATCGTGCGCGGTTTTCAGGCGCCGTTGCTGGAGTTGGAGGTCGACAACAGCGGCAGCATCTGGGGCGCCCACTTCAGCAAAGGCATCTACAAGATAGAGCTCTCGCCCGACCTCACCCACGTGGTGCATCAGCAATACTACGGTGCGCCCACGCCCAAGGGCATTCACAGCCAGATGCACGTCATGAAGATTCGCGGCCGAGTAGTATTCACCTATCAGGACCGCCTGTACACTTACGACGACATTCAGGAGACCATCATCCCCTATAAAGACCTCAATGGCCTCTTCCCGCAGAGCCTCATCTCCACCACGGCCATCGACAACGCCACGCTGTGGACAGCCGACATGAGCGCGTTCTCACTGTTCAGGAGCGACGGCAGGCGCTTCCGCCGACTGGTGAGCATACCTTATAAGATGTTCGGACTGGAGGTCAACACCAACGGTCTCTCACAGTACGTCCACGGCGACGACACCTATTTCTTCCTCAACAACGGCATCGGCCGCTACCGCATGGGGCAGGGGCATCGCCCTGCGCCACGCTTCCCGCTCACCATCGCCCGCGTGACGAGCGTCTCTTCGGCCAACGAGACGCAGGATATCGCCTGCATCGGCAGCGACGACAACAAGATCAAGGCCGACAATGTGCGCATTACGCTGTCGTATCCCAACTACGACAACCTGCAGCTCACCTATCGCTACGTGCTCAAAGGCCATGGTGCCAACATCCGTTCGCAGCAAGACAATCCCGTCGTCTCGTTCAATAGCCTCGGCTATGGCGACTATCGGTTTGAGGCCGAGGTGCTCTCGGTAGACGGCGAGGTGCTCGGCAAGACCAGCTACTCGTTTGAGCGGCAGGTGCCGTTCTATTTCTCCATCTGGGCGCTGCTGGTCTATGCCGCCGTCATCTTCCTGATAATCAGGCAGTATGTGAACTGGCGCACGGGCAAAATCCTGCGTCGCAACCAGCATGTGGCCGAGGAAGAGCTCATGCGCCAGAACCTGAAGGTGCTCGAACAGAAGCAGATTATCGCTGCCCAGCAGCAGATTATCATGGAGAACGAACTCACCAGCAAGAGCAAGGAACTGGCTACCATGGCCTTCCAGGTGGCCGTGCAACGCAACCATTCGGAGGTGCTGCGCGAGGGATTGATAGAGAAAAAGCGCAAGGGAGTGCTCACCGACAAGGACTTCCGCGACCTCATCACCACGGCCGAGGGCAGTGATTCGGACGAGGTGTGGAACATATTTCAGCAGAATTTCGACCTCATCCATCAGAATTTCTTCCGCAATCTGCGTAGCCGCTACCCCGATCTGACGGCCACCGACCTGAAGTTCTGCGCGCTGCTGCGCCTCAATCTCAACACCAAGGAGATTGCCAAGCACACCAACCTCACCATCCGCGGCGTGGAAGGAGCCCGCTATCGCCTGCGCAAGAAGCTCGGCATCAAGATGGATCAGTCGCTTACCGAGTTCCTGATAGACCTGAAGTAGGTGTGAGTCTGTGTGAACCATAGCGTTTCATGGCGTTGATGGCGAGAGGCCACCCTCCCTATCCGTGTCAATAAAAATAGCGGTTAATTCCCGAAAAATATCTTCGCGTTTCAGCTTGAACCCTTCCTTGTTTTGTCGCTAAAACCGCTCTTTCTAAACTCGAAGCACATACGTCCAGACCATCTCGTGCTAATCCTCCTGCGATAACTACCTTTTCACCTCGCCTTTAGTACCTTATCGCCTCGCGATTAGTACCTTATTTCAAAACGAATAGATGGATATCCTTGTGGGGTTTGTAAGAGATTGTATTTCAACAGGTTAGAAATTTAGTGGAAATGCGTGTCTGTTTGCTCTCCCTGCGCCAGGCATCCATGGGGTGGCTCAAGTTGAATGAGCGTAGGAAGTGGTTCGGCGGGTTTCTCAGTTCCTTACCGAGTGCCTTCGGAAAATCGCATTATCAACGCATGGACAGCTATCAATGGGACTACTGCCACCAGACCATCGACGCGGCCTATGAGGACGATGGCTACTACTTCTCTAAGTATGGCTACATCGGCCTGGGCTTGCCCGAGCAGGTATTGCGCATCTTGGGGATGAAAAAAAGAGCGTGGGATGATGAATGTTGAGCGAAAAACAATACCTTTGTGGCACAATCATTCCATTCATGGCGGTGGCAGCCGGTCGCGGTCTACCACCGAACGTATCTGCTTGAAAATGGATGTTGCTATAGAAACCAAACCTTACTCATGAAAAGTTATCGTCAGACAGTTGGAGTATTCATCATCTCATTGCTCGTTGCAGCATGCCATTCGTCCAAAGAAAAGTCTTTGGCTGCCATCGACGGCATGCTGAAAGCAAATCCTCGGGAAGCCTTGGCCTTGTTGGATTCGATAGAGAACGCAGGCAGACTCAATGAGGAAGAGCAACTGCATCTGGCGTGGAACAGGGCCTTGGCACATCAGGCCTTGGGAATGTCTCTGGCAGAAGACGAACAGTTGCCGCAGGCCATTGCGCACTACAGGGGCGATGCGACTAAGCAGGTGGACAGCTATCTGTTGGAGGCATCCTATCTGAGCTGGACAGACCGGGAGCCAGAGGCAATAAAGTGCATAGACAGAGGTCTTGGAAGAATCACCGATCCGGCAGCGCGTGTGAGGTTGTTGGCCGCCGAAGTAGGCATTTTGGAGCATCGGCGCGAATACCATCGGGCGACAAATGTGCTGAGAAAGGCTTTGGAGTATGATTTGCCGAAGCGCGAACAGGCTATTCTCAACTATAAGATGGGTGAGAATCTGGCCCTCATGGGCGACCGACAGGCAGAGCAGTTCTATGGCAAAAGCATTCGTCTGGCCACGGAGACCGGCGACACGGCCGTAGCTTGTGAGTTCTTACGAAACTATGCCGACTATCTCTCCAACAACGGACAATATAGCCGTTCGAACGATATGCTGCGCCAGATTGGACTGATGATGCCCGAGATGGCTGGGCTGTCGGCCATCCAGATGACCATGTCGGGCAACTATATCAATATGCACCGGCTCGACTCTGCGCGCCTCTGTAACGACAAGGCCATGAGGAGCGAGGCCGCACTGGAGGCCAAAGGATTTGCGGATATCACGCGTAGGGTGGTGTTAGAGCAGCAGCGCAGCCTGCTGGACTATGCAGATGGAAAGATCGTGTCGTCTGTAGATTTTGCCCGATATTGCGATTCGCTTGCGGCTGACGTACAGGCCAAGGAGAATACGCAGGCTCGGCGACAGGAGGCAAAAGTGCGATTGCAATTGGCCAATCATGATCTCAAACTGAGTGAACAGCGTTTGGGATGGTGGTTGTCGATGGCGGTGCTGCTGATGATAGGTGGTGGCGTTGTGGGCTATCTCTATTATCGGAACAGGGTGCAGCGCCTGGCTGAGGCAGAAGACAGGGTTGACGCTTTGAGCCGTATGCTGGAAAAGGCCCAGAACGCTGCAGCAGAAGGGGAAGACATGGGACGGGAGAAGTCTGACGACGATGCTTTTTTCAAGAAAATATTGTTGCAGCAGTTGGGTATTATCCGTATGGTGGCCAACACGCCAACCCATCAAAACCAAGCCCTGCTGAAACGAATCTCGGGTATTGGCGAGGGTAAAATTCCTACGGATAGTTTGCTGATATGGGATGATCTCTATCCTGTCATCGACCGACTTTATCATGATTTCCATGCCCGGCTGATGGAACGATTCGGCCATTTGCTCACCGACAAGGAGGTGCAGATAGCTTGTCTGCTCTGCGCTGGATTCTCGACGAAAGAGATTGGGGTCATCACGCAGCAGTCGGATGCTACCATCTATGTTCGTAAAACCTCCATCCGTAAGAAAATTGGGGTAGCTGAAGGACAGGATATCGTAGCCTTTGTGAACAGCCTTTAGGGCCGATTAAGATTCAGCCAGGCTGGATTTAGATTTTGATAAAACATAATCCTTGATAATCAAAGGGTTATGTTCTTATGATTAAGAGTTTTTATTTGCTGATTTAGTCGTTTTAAGGTGAATGCAAGCCGTAACTTTACATCGACAAAAACATGATAAATCATCAAATAAAAACAGCGTATGAAACATTTGGTTAGGTCATGGGCGTTGCCGTTGGCAATATGGCACATGATGAACAAGAGGGGAGTTGTCGTGGCAATGGGATTCGTCGCGCTAATCTTATTGGCCGTGTATGCAACGGTTGGCCATCTTCATTTGCCTGGTCATGGCAATTGGGAAGAGCGGAATTTCAAGGAATCCATCGTGCGCCATGCCTCTTCCATGGTTGCCCATGGGCAGAAAGTGGAATATGGCAGCAAGTATTTCTGCGAGGATTATAAGGAGAATGACGAGGTAAGATTCTCGGCTCGGGTAATCTATTATGTGGTTTCCGACGATGGCACCATAGCGGAACATGTGGCTCAGGTGGTTTGCAACGAGGACAAGGATAGGATTATAGACTGGAAGGAGCTCCGCGAGGGTTCGAAGATTCGGTAAGGCTATGAAACAGTTAATACTTATCATCGTTGCCATCATGCCCCTTCTTTCCACAGTTTGGGGCATGGACATTAAGGGTCGGGTGGTCGATGTGAAGGGTAGCCCCATGGAATTTGTGAACGTTGTCCTGCTGCAAGATTCCACTTTTGTGAGCGGGGTTGTCACTAATAGCCTTGGCGAGTTCAATTTATCGAGCGATTTGACGCGCGGATTGAACCTTAGATTGTCGTCTGTTGGATTTGAAATCAAACGTATCGAAATTCCTATTGATGGCAGGTTGGGCAATATCGAGATGCTCTCTTCTGCCACCCAACTGCAGGAAGTGGAGGTGCAAGGTCAGGCTTCAAGAACTTATCTTAAAGGGAATGCTTTGGTGACGAATGTGGAAAACAGTATTTTGGCCCATGCTGGAACTGCCAAGGATGTGCTCAGTCAGATTCCCATGGTCATTGAGAACCATGGAGAACTGGAGGTGTTTGGCAAAGGTGTGCCAGTAGTTTATATCAATGGACACAGGGTAATAGATGCGCTGGAGTTGACCACATTACTCTCTGGAAGTATTCGAAACGTGGAAGTGATAACCAGTCCGGGCGCTTCTTATGCAGGGAACGCCAAGGCAGTGATACGCATCCGTACCAAGAGGACTAAGGGCGAGGGGTGGAGTGGTACGCTTAGGGCTACAAATGGTTTTCAGCATGAGTTCCAAAGCTCGGATATATTGAATCTGAAGTACCGGATAAAAGGCTTTGAGATATTCTCCGATATCACATTTCAGACAGGCAAAGACTGGGAGAAGAAGTCCACGGAAATGACTACTCATGCTCAATCAACGTGGTTTCAGCGACTCTCTACGGATAACATCAAGCGCTATCAAGGTATTCTTGGCAGGGTGGGTTTCTCTTGGACAATTGGCGAAAACCACTGCGTTGGCGCCTATTATCAGAACGGATATGCTGAAAGCAGGATTGGCTCGCAACTCATGAGCCATGTAGAAAAGAATAATTTGTTCTTTGACAGGTGGGAAACTGAGGCGAATATGACTCTCAAGAATACTCCACAGCATGCGGTCAACGTGTATTACATTGGGCAGATGGGTAAACTCTATATCGACTGGAATGCCGATTATATCTGGAAATGGAGTGTGCAGACAGCCGAAAATGACGAGACGAGTGAGCTGTTGGCTCATCAGACGGTTGCCACCTATAGCAAAAACATGAGCAGTATGTTGGCAGAGAAATTGGTGTTGGCTTATCCCGTGGGTAAAGGTATGCTTCGATTGGGCGAGGAATATGTCAGTTCCAGGACACAAAACGTTTTCAAAACGGCATATACTCGGCTTGACAACGCCGCTTCAAGAATCAGGGAGGACAATGTGGCCTGCTTCGTGGAGGTGACTCAGCAACTGGGATTGTTCAACATTGGGGCTGGGATGAGGTATGAGCACGTTGACTATGATTATTATGGGAGCGCAAAATCAGAAGAGACTATGAGCAGGACATACCACAACTTCTTCCCCTCGGTCAATGCCTCGATACGTATGGGAGATATTCAGATGTCGTTGTCATATAGCGGCAAGGTGGAGCGCCCCACTTATTCTAATCTGAACGCCAATGTCTCCTACCTGAATCGAATGACGTATGAGGCGGGTAACCCGCGTCTTCAGCCTACAAAACTACACACCTTGGAGTATATGACTGTATGGAAAAATTATTTTGCGCAAGTGTCTTATTCTCATTTTCAAGACCCTATTGTCAGCACCACCAAGCCTTATAGCGATGACGGTGAGATAGCGATTCTCACCTACGACAATTTCAATCAAAAGCATTTCTTACAGGCATTCATGGGTGGACAATTTAAGCTGGGTGTGTGGCAACCTCGTGTCAATGTGGGGATGTTTGCTCAATGGTTTCATGTTAAGATCGATGGTAGGGACAAAAATATGAATAAGCCCATAGGAATGCTGCAGTGTCAAAATGCAATACATCTTCCTTTGGATATATGGTTGAACTTGGATGCACAGTTCACCACGGCTGGAAACGACCGGAATATAGACGTGGGCAGCACCTCTTGCGTAAATGCTAAGTTGTACAAGGATTTCTGTCAGAAACGGGTTGGCATCACCTTGGAGGC
Organism: Prevotella sp. UBA1705; assembly: GCA_002317385.1. Lineage (GTDB taxonomy): Bacteria > Bacteroidota > Bacteroidia > Bacteroidales > Bacteroidaceae > Prevotella. The sequence goes on from DCJH01000056.1 coordinate 27,084, forward strand.
ACGCGACATCTTCAATGGGACGAGGCAGGGCATGACGCTCTATAGTAATGCCGTTACCCTGCAACAGAAGAATCTCAGTGATATGCGCTGCGTAACGCTCACACTACAATTTACTCTCAATACTTCCCGCGACCGATATCGTGGCAATGGCGCCGGAAACATGGAGAAAAAGCGTTTCTAACCTTTTTACATCTCAATAAGGTGGAGATATGAAGGCGGTTTCTTACTATCAAGAAAAGATGTCGAAAAGGTTGTTATCTATACTTAAATCCTCCCACACTAATACTTTTCTTTCATAAAAGTTCCTCTTTAGCTTACGGGTAAAAAATAAGCAGGAGTTACGGATTCGTAACTCCTGCTTATTCAATGTGGACCAGCCAGGGCTTGAACCTGGGACCTCCAGATTATGAGTCTGTTGCTCTAACCAACTGAGCTACAAGTCCGAGACTTCGGCGGTAGGGCCGGAGAATTGTGGTGCAAAGGTACGGTGTTTCGATTGAAATACCAAATGTTTTTTGTGAAAAGACACTAACTATTTTTGAAGAGAGAGGGGGAGAATGGGGATGAAAGGAAGGAGAAGGGAGTAAGAAAGAGGGATTTCTGAGAGGGTGAGAGGGGTTGAAGAATAGAGGATGTGTTATGATTGATGATGAGGGACGGGGGAGACGATCAGGGTAAATGTGAGGTGAGAAAATGGAGAGAAGAAGTGATCAAGATGGAGAAGTGGAGTAATCAAGATGTAGGAAAGTCTCAAAAAAGTGATAAAAAGTAAGTAAATATGGGCGGAGAAATGGGTTGATATGGGTAATTTTAGCTAACTTTGCAGAAAATAATGGCTTGTTTTCATCAAAAACAAATACTTGTATTTGCATGGACGGGTGCCTGTGTTCGCTCAAAATAAATATAGGATATGAATAAACTGACATCATCAGGTGTGGATCCCCAGGGGTTGACAGATGCTCAAGTTATGGAGAGTCGCCAGCAATATGGCGACAATGTGCTGACCCCTCCGCGTCGGGTTTCCCTTTGGAAGCTATATTTGGAGAAATACCGTGATCCGATTATCCAGATTCTTCTTGCCGCAGCGCTGGTGTCTCTGGTGCTCGCTTTCGTGGAGCACGACTTCATGGAGACCATCGGCATTATCCTGGCGGTGTTTATTGCCACCACTGTGGGCTTTTATTTTGAGCGTGATGCCGCGAAGAAATTCCGCGTGTTGACGGCTATCAACGAAGACCAGCCGGTGAAGGTGCGCCGCAACGGACGAGTGATGGAGATTGCCCGACGCGACGTGGTGGTGGGCGACATCATCCTGATAGAGGTCGGCGATGAGATTCCGGCCGACGGAGAGTTGCTGGATGCGGTAAACTTGCAGGTGGATGAATCGAGCCTTACCGGCGAACAACTGACCACCAAGATGCTCGACAAGCCCTCGTCTGCCGACGAACAAACCCCCGAGGCAGCCCCCGAGAAGGAGCAGGCCTACCCTGCCAACGTGGTGCTGCGCTCGTCGATGGTGATGAACGGCCATGGCGAAGCGGTGGTGACCCACGTGGGCGACCGCACAGAGATAGGCAAGGTGGCCACGAGTGCCTCGGAGAAAACCACCACTAAGACCCCGCTCAACATACAGCTTGACCGATTGGCCAAACTGATTTCCAAGGTGGGAACGGCCGTTTCGGTAGCCGCATTCCTCATTTTCCTCATCCACGACATCCTTACTAACCCCCTCTGGCATGGCAACGACTACTTCGGTATGGTGCACGTCGTGCTGGGTTACTTTATGATGGCCGTGACGCTTATCGTGATGGCGGTGCCCGAAGGCCTGCCCATGGCGGTGACGCTGGCACTGGCGCTGAACATGCGCCGCATGCTGAAATCGAACAACTTGGTGCGCAAGCTCCACGCTTCGGAGACCATGGGTGCCGTGACCGTGATCTGTACGGACAAGACCGGCACCCTGACGCAAAACCGGATGACGGTAAAAGAATGCGTGATGGGCAAGGAGGCAGACCTGCAGGAGGTGTTCCAAGGCATCGCATCGAATACCACGGCCTTTCTCGATGGCGACAAAGGTGTGGGCAATCCCACCGAGGTGGCGCTGCTGCAATGGATGAACGGCAAGGGCGGCAACTATCTCCAGAAGCGCGAGGCGGTGCAGATCGTGAAGCAAATCCCCTTCTCCACGGAGAACAAATATATGATGACGCTGACCTCCAACCACCGGTTGTATGTCAAGGGCGCGCCAGAAATCGTGCTCGACATGTGCTTCATCGACGATGAGAAGCGCAGTCGCGTCATGGCTAAGGTGGCTGCATTCCAGCAGGCGGGTATGCGCGTGCTGCTGCAGGCGATGGCCGATGCCGACGAATTTCGCACCTCAGACCTCACCTTTCAGGCCGTGTTTGCCATCGAAGACCCTGTGCGCGAGGACGTGCCTAAGGCCGTGGCCACCTGTCGCAAGGCCGGTATCAAGGTAAAAATCGTTACTGGCGACAACTCCGCTACTGCCGTAGAGATAGCCCGACAGATTGGAATATGGAACGAGGACAATGCGAGAGGAATAGCGCCTGACAAGGAATTGGACGTGGAGAGCGACGCATGGGTAGCCCGCAGCGAGCGCTGGCACATCACCGGCGCAGAGTTTGCGGCCCTCACCGATGAGGAGGCCTACGGGCGTGTGGAGGCCATTCGCGTGATGTCGCGGGCCCGACCGGCCGACAAGCAGCGCCTCGTGGAACTGCTGCAGAAGCACGGCGAGGTGGTGGCGGTGACCGGCGACGGCACCAACGACGCCCCGGCCCTTAACTATGCCCACGTGGGACTATCCCTGGGTTCGGGCACATCGGTGGCCAAGCAGGCCTCCGACATCACCCTGCTCGACGACAGTTTCCACTCCATCACGTCGGCCGTGATGTGGGGTCGCTCGCTCTACAAGAACATCCAGCGATTCCTTTTCTTCCAGTTGGTGGTCAATCTCTCGGCCCTGCTACTGGTGCTCGCCGGCGCATTCGTGGGAACCGAGATGCCGCTCACGGTGACACAGATCCTCTGGGTGAACCTCATCATGGACACTTTTGCCGCCATGGCCTTAGCCTCGCTGCCGCCCTCGCGCGAGGTGATGCGCGACAAGCCGCGCAAACAGACCGACTTTATCATCTCCAAGCCCATGGCATGGGGCATCCTCAGCTGGGGATTCCTGTTCTTCGCGGTGATGTTTGTCTTCCTGCTCTGGTGCGAGCGCCATGGCTCCGGCAGCGTGGTCGATGTGCACGAACTCACCATTTTCTTCACTACATTTGTCGTCCTGCAGTTCTGGAACCTGTTCAACGCCAAGACGCTGGGCTCCAACCACAGCGCCCTGAGATACCTCTGGCGCGACCGCGGACTGCTGCTCGTGCTGGCCCTGATACTCGGTGGCCAGTGGCTCATCGTGACTTTTGGCGGCCGCATGTTCCGCACCCAGCCGCTCAGCGCAGCCGAATGGGGAGCCATCATTGGCATCACGGGCGTGTTTGTCTTCGGCGGCGGAGAACTGTGGCGGGCTATTAAGCGCCTCACTGCACACTAAAGAAAGGAGCCGAATGAGGATAATCTATCTGAACAGAGCATCGGCGCCAGAGCAGGCAGAGCCTTGCGTGGCCACATTGGGATTCTTCGATGGGGTGCACCGCGGCCACCAGTTCCTCATCAGGCACGTGGTGGATGAGGCCCACGCACGCGGACTGAGCTCGATGGTCATCACCTTCGATCAGCATCCGCGCCAGGTGTTGCAACAAGACTATCAGCCCGAGCTGCTCACCACGCTCGAAGCCAAGCTCAGACTCTTGGAGAACACGGGCGTAGACCTCGTTACCGTGCTCCATTTCGATGCTGAGATGGCTAACCTATCAGCCCGCGACTTCATGCGACAGGTGCTCAAGGAGCGGCTCGGCGTGTGCTCGCTCTATATCGGCTACGACAACAGGTTTGGCCGGGGACGTGCCGACGGATTCGACAGCTACGTGGAATATGGCCGCGAGATGGGCATCGACGTGACGCTCGGCGAGGCTTTCGAACTCAACGGCATCAAGGTAAGCTCATCGGTGGTGAGGGCTTTTCTCAAGGAAGGAGAAATCAGACTGGCCAATAGCTGCCTGGGATACGACTACACCATCAGCGGCAAGGTGGTCGACGGATATAAGCAGGGCCGCAAGTTGGGATTCCCCACGGCCAACCTCGACACCGCCGGCACCGGCCAGCTCATACCCGCCAGTGGTATCTATGCCGTCAGGGTCCAGATAGGCACCGACGAAACCCTGCTGCCGGGCATGACCGACATTGGCAATCGCCCCACCTTTGGGCAATACAAACAATCGATAGAGACTTATATCTTCAACTTCCACGACGATATCTATGGCGAGCCTATGAGACTGACTTTCGTGCAGCGCATAAGGTCGGAAAAGAAGTTTGACAACGTGACGCTGCTGGTAGAGCAACTCAAGGACGACGAGCGCCGGGTGGAAGAAATATTCAACAGTAATGAAGCAAACCAATAGTATGGTTCACAAGATACTCGACGCAGTATTGTTTCTTGTGATTTTTTTTCTCATACAGGCAGTGGTACTCTATCTGGTGCAGACTGCGGCGCTGCTCCATGGCGGCCTGTCGCTGAGCCAGGTGCCAGCCCGACTGTCGGCCGGCAACGTGGGCCTGTCGGGCCGTGGGCTTATCGCCATGTCGGTGCTGAGCAGCGTCGTCACCCTCGTGGTGTTCATCTATGCCAAGTGGGCGCCCTTCACGCGGGTGTGGCTGGCCTCCCATCCCTGGGTGGCCCTGTCGTGGGTCATCTGGTTGGCCCTGGGCACCATCCTGCCTTCGCAGTGGCTCATGGACCAGATGCAGTATTCCATGCCCGCGGCCACCATGCGCATGTTTGAGTCGATGATGGGCGAGCCGTTGGGCTATCTGGCCTTGGGCATCCTCGCCCCCATCACCGAGGAACTGGTGTTTCGTGGTGCCATCCTCCGCACCCTGCTGTCGCTGTTCGACAAGAAATACCATTGGATTCCCATAGCGCTGTCGGCAGTGGTCTTCGGCGCGGTGCATGGCAACGTGCCGCAGTTTGTCCACGCATCGCTCATGGGCCTCATCCTCGGCTGGATGTACTATCGCACGGAGTCTATCTCGCCCGGCGTGGTGTTCCATTGGATCAACAACACCGTGGCCTTTGTCATGTTCAACCTCATGCCTCAGATGGCCGACGGCAAGCTTATCGACCTCTTCCACGGCGACTCAAAGACCATGTGGCTCGGCCTGGCCTTCTCGCTCTGTATCCTCATCCCCAGCTTCTTCCAGCTCAACCTACGGTTGAAGCGCAACTGACGGTCTGCCTTTTTCCGGCTCTTTCGGCGTTCCGAGGCTGTCATGTGGGCAGTGTTGGGGCAGAATGAGGCTTTCTGTTGGGCGCAAGGCCATTGTTTCCAGTGTGCTGGCTCATGGTGAGGCGCAGGTGTTTCGGGGCTTCTGTGCGCTCGGAAATGCCTTTTAGAGGGAGAGGAATATACCCTATGAATTTTCTTGAACATTGGCTTCTCCTGCTTGCGATATTCTGCAGCGGGAAAAGTCTGGTTGGAAGTATGCCGAAAATAGCTCGTTTCCAATGGGCTGAGCCATAGAGGCTTGTCTTTTCTTTACATTTTATGAGGCTTCGATGAGGGCCTTTTCAGGCTGCGAAAACATGGTTTTCGGGGTGCGAAAGCTATGTTTTCGTCTTGCGATAAGGTAGTTTTCGTGCGGCCATCTCTATGCTTTCGTGGGGAGAGAGAGTGCTTCGCTTGTTGGAGAAGCGGTTTTGAGGCCTCGTCTTGGCATAGATACCTTCTATTTCGGTCGGTTTCCTGATTCCTTTTTTGCATCCTATATTTTGACAAATTACAGCCCGATGCTGCGAGGTTTTCAGTGGCGGGTCGGCTGGTACGCGGCCTGCTGGCACTCGGATGTCGGTTTGTCGTTGCTCCGACTTGGGCCTGCCGGGCCATCTTTCATAGGCTGATAGCACGCTTACCCCACTCTGTTGGCACAAAAAATAAGGGACCACAGCTCAACAATGAGTGGTGGTCCCTTCTCTACGTTAGTATGTTATGAAAAATTTGAGAGAATTGAAACTTCACAGTTTCGTGTTGTTGTTTTACTAAACATTATTTTATAGAGAAAGCATAGAAATAATCTTATTTGATGATGGACTGGTCTATGGTGGCCTTCGGCTCTACCATGCTCTGCTTCATCGTGTCTACTATCGCGCTGTCGCCCATGGCCACAGAGTTGCCTTTCTGTATCTCGGGCATGGTGTAACCATCATAGCTGCTGATGGCATCCTTGTCGTTGTTGGCAAACGGCACCTGCATGGCATTGCCGAGCGTGAGGATGATGGCCACGACGGCGGCGGCTTTGAAGAGTGGGCGGAAGCGTTGCGGCATAGTAATGATGCGCGCTTTCACCGGTTCCGCCTCCTCGATGATCGACAGTAGCCTGTCGTCGAAGCTGTCGTCTAATACATCATGCTCGCTCTGGTGCTCCTCGTAGTCGAAGAGAGGCTTATAGCGCAACAGGTCGGCCGGGACGTTGTCCTGACTGAAGAAGGCCCGCAAGATATCCTCTTCTTCAAGAGAGGTCTCGCAGCGCCAGTAGCGCTCCAGAAGCTGTATGATGTATTTATAGTCCATTTTCGAATTTCTTCTTAACTATACAACCGACGAGCGGGGGTGGACAAAGTTACCGATTAGCTATGTTTTAACACTTATTTAACATTCTTATTGCGTCGTATCGCTATATCATGGCACTTTGGCAATTGTACGAATAATTTCTGATGGAGGATTTGGGACTATCAAAGCATTTGATTATCTTTGTCGGAAAAGGAACCTTAAACTTTAGAATTATGTTAGAAAGAACTCTTGTTCTCCTCAAGCCCTGTACGCTGCAGCGTGGGCTGGTGGGAGAAGTGACCAAACGATTTGAGCAGAAAGGATTGCACCTGTGTGGTATGAAGATGCTGCAACTCGACGACGCCATCCTCAGCGAGCACTATGCCCATCTGGCCGAGAAGCCGTTTTTCCAGCGGGTGAAGGACTCGATGATGACCGCTCCGGTCGTTGCGATGTGCTGGGAAGGCGTGGATGCCATTGCCACCGTGCGCAAACTGGCTGGTGTGACCAATGGCCGCAATGCTGAGCCGGGTACCATCCGTGGAGACCTCTGCATGAGTTTCCAGGAGAATATCGTGCATGCGAGCGACGGACCGGAGACTGCTGTGACTGAGCTCAACCGCTTTTTCAAGCCCGAGGAACTCTTTACGTGGAAGCAAAGCTACTTTGATTTCCTCTACGCCAACGATGAATTTTAAGCCTGAGAGGTAGCATCCGCGGGTGCTACTTGGCCCAAACGATAAGCCCTATTGGAGTGATGGTTCCAATAGGGCTTCGTTGTTGTTAGAGAAATGTAGGGACAGGGAAGAAGGAGGGATTGGTCTATATGCCGAAATTCTCCATTTCCTGGAACCTCTGCTTAATGGTCTGGCGGCCTCGGAAGATGTTTACCTTGACCTGTTCCTCCGATATTTCGAGTATCTGGGCTATGTCTTTGTAGCTCTTTCCCTCGAAATCGCGGAGCTGGATGCAGCTGCGTTGCTTCTCGGGAAGGTTGTCCACTATTTGTCGCACCAGGGCCAGCTGGTCGCGGTGGATGGTCTGTTCGGAGGGCGTCTGGGCCGTGTCTGCCCGCTCGGTCTGCGTCTCGTCGAGCGAGGCAAGCTGGTTTCCGTGGCGCTTGATGCTGTCGAGCGAGAGGTTGCGGCAGATGGTGAAGCAGAAAGCCTCTATGTTTTCAATCTCATTCCATGTTTCTCTCCGGTTCCATATCTTGATAAGGGTCTCCTGCACGATATCCTCGGCCTCGGCGCTGTCGAGCGTAATGCGCTGCGCGAGGCGGTAGAGCTGATTCTTCAGCGGGAGGATGTCGGTGCGGAAATTTATCTTTTTCATGTGGAAAGGGTGGAAAAGGGGATCGGGGTGGACCGCCATGGCATGGCGGCGAAAGGGTGCAGCAACTGCTTAACTACTCACTCTGCACCCCTCATTCGTCATTTTTGATGACCGTTCCGTGCTTGCCGTCGATGGCGGTAGCAAGGGTTATGTTCACGCGGGCTACGCCGGCCTCCACCGCGCGCAGGGCATTCTCGATCTTGGGAATCATTCCTCCGGAGATGGTTCCGGCCGAAACGTAGCGCGAGAAGTCGCTGCGGGTGATGACGGGAATAACGCTCTGGTCGTCGTCGGGATTGGAAAGCACGCCCGGTTTCTCAAAACTGTAGATGAGTGTCACCTCATATTCGCTGGCCAGCGCCTTGGCCACCTCCGATGCTATGGTGTCGGCGTTGGTGTTGAGCATATGGCCTTGACCGTCGTGTGTGAGCGGAGCCATTACCGGGGTGACGCCGCTGGAGATGAGGGTGCGTAGCATCGAGGCATCCACACTGTCTACATCGCCCACGAATCCGAAGTCAACCACCTCGGTACGGGTACTTCCGTCGTCAGCCTTGAGCGTCATCTCCACGGGCAAGCGCTTATGACTGCGAATGCTGTTCATATCGGCACCTGTCAGTCCGAGGGCATTCACGCCCTGCGCCTGCAGTCCCGCCACAAGATGCTTATTGACCAACCCGCCATAGACCATGGTCACCACTTCGAGCATTTCGCCATCAGTGATACGGCGACCGTTTACCATCTTGCTTTCGATGCCCAGCGCGGCGGCCACCTTTGTGGCCCTGCGCCCACCGCCGTGCACCAGCATCTTGTGGCCGGGGATAGCCGAAAAGTTGGTGAGCAACTGGTTGAGCTGTGCCTCGTCCTCAACGATAGCACCGCCCACTTTTACGATTGTCAGTGTTTCTTTCATCTTTCCTTCTATTGTTCTGCTGGCTCGGCTTACCCACGCATGTACCTATTGGCCTATTCCAGATAGGTGTATCCGTAGAGTCCGGAGCGATAGTTGCTCAGGAATTCTTTGCCTTCGTCCAGCGAAATCTTACCGAGTTTCACGCTCTTGGTCACCCACTGCTCAAGCTGGCGCACCAGTTTCTTGGGATTATACTGCACGTATTCGAGCACCTCCTCTACGGTCTCGCCGTCGAAAATCTGATCGATGTTGTACTTTCCATCCTTCACACTGATGTGGGCGGCGGTGGTATCGCCGAAGAGATTGTGCATATCGCCGAGTATTTCCTGGTAGGCTCCCACGAGGAACACGCCGAGATAGTAGGGCTCACTCTTCTTCAATGAGTGGAGCGGCAGCACGTGCGACACATGTCCGTCGGCCACGAAGTTGGCAATTTTGCCGTCGGAGTCGCAGGTAATATCCTGCAATGTGGCCTTGCGGGTGGGGCGCTCGTTGAGTCGCTGCAGCGGCATGATGGGGAAAAGCTGGTCGATGGCCCACGAGTCGGGCAGGCTCTGGAAGAGCGAGAAGTTGCAGAAATACTTGTCGGCCAGCAGTTTGTCGAGCCCGCGCAGCTCGTCGGGCACATGCTTCAAGCCCTTGGACAGAGTGTTGATCTCATGGCATACGCTCCAGTACATGGCCTCAATCTCGGCCCTTGTGCGCAGGTCGACGATGCCGTGAGAGAACAGTTCGAGTGCCTCGTCGCGTATCTGCTCGGCGTCGTGCCAGTCTTCGAGCATGCTCTTCGGACTCAGGTTGCACCAGATGTCGTAGAGGTCTCTCACCAGCTGATGGTCGGTCTCCTTGGCTTCAAATTCTTCGGGCATCTCGGGCAGGGATGCCGTTTGCAGCACATCGATAA
>DCJH01000018.1:0-18589 GCA_002317385.1 Prevotella sp. UBA1705
TGCACTGGAAAGTGTAGCAGTAAAATGATTAAATATTTATGGCACAAAGATTTGGAGATTGGTACAATTTTATATACCTTTGTACCCAAGAAAAGAGAGCAATTGTGCTTTCAAAAGGTAGTCAGAATGGTAGTCATTAGGCAGTCAGAATACTGCTACAAAAATGCTACACTGATGATTTATCGAAATATATAGGACGTTTATATACAACGAAATACGAGAGCTTGGTTCATAAACCTCTCTCTCCGCGAACAAGGGTGTAAATCAACGCAAAGCGTGATTTACACCCTTGTTATTATATATTTCCCTTGCTTTTTTATTGTCCCAGAGAATATTAAGTGAGCCATGATAGAGGTGATGAAGGGCTACAAGTGCAAAATCGGGAACCCTGAAACAGGGTTCCCGATGGAGGTGCGTGGCGGAGTCGAACCGCCTTGAGCGGTTTTGCAGACCGGTACCTAACCGTTCGGACAACGCACCATGTCCTTTGTCTAAGCGGATGCAAAAGTAATGAATTAATTTGGATTGCCCAAATTTTATGGGCTAAATTTTCATGCCTTGTGCATTATTCTTGTTGCCTGCGCCGGCCTCATGGGGTGGCTGATGAGGTTTCGGGAGACTGGCTCGAGGCCGGGGGAGGGGTGCGAGCAGATCGTTTGGTGAAGAGGAAAACCTACAGTGTGCCCTTGGTGGAGGGCAGTTCGTAGTGGTAGATGTCGCGTTTCACAGCCATCTTGAGACTGCGGGCCAGCGCCTTGAAGATGCCCTCTATCTTGTGATGCTCATTCTGTCCCTCGGCCTTGATGTTGAGATTCATCTTCGCCGAGTCACTCAGGCTCTTGAAGAAATGTAGGAACATCTCGGTGGGCATCTCCCCAACTTTCTCGCGATGGAACTCTGCGTCCCACACAAGCCATGGCCTTCCGCCGAAGTCGAGGGCCACCTGGCAGAGACAATCGTCCATGGGCAGACTGTATCCATAGCGCTCTATGCCACGCTTGTCGCCCAGCGCCTTGAGGATACACTCGCCGAGGGCGATGGCTGTATCCTCTATGGTGTGGTGCTCGTCTATCTCAAGGTCGCCCTTGGTGCAGATGGTGAGGTCCATCATGCCATGCTTTCCAATCTGCTCGAGCATGTGGTCGAAGAATCCCAGCCCCGTAGAGATGTCGGTCTTGCCCGAGCCGTCGAGGTTGATTTTCACCGTGATGTCGGTCTCCTTGGTGGTGCGCTTCACCTCGGCCGTGCGCTCTCCGGCGAAGAGCAGCTCTGCAATCTTGTCCCATGTGAGGCCATCGCGCCCGAGGATGAGGGCCTTGCAACCGAGGTTTTCGGCCAGTTGGGCATCGCTATCACGGTCTCCAATGACATAGCTACCGGCCAAATCGTATTCCGGATTGTCGATATAGGCAGTGAGCATACCTGTTCCCGGCTTGCGCATGGGCGAGTTGTCCTCGGGAAAATGGCGGTCTATGAGCATGTCGTCGAAGGTGATGCCCTCGCCCTCCAGGGTCTGGAGAATGAAGTTGTGCACCGGCCAGAAGGTGTCTTCGGGAAACGACGCGGTGCCCAGTCCGTCTTGGTTGCTCACCATGATAACCTTGAAGTCGAGATGCTGACGTATGAATCCGAGGTTGCGGAACACCCCACGGGTAAATTTCAACTTGGCAAATGAGTCGATTTGCTCGTCTTGCGGTTCTTCGATGAGGGTGCCGTCGCGGTCGATGAAAAGTATTTTCTGCATGAGGTAGAGGATGGGATGGGTTGAAATTCTGGGTATTTATGAAATGGTAAAAGGCCTTTCAGGCTCACTCTATGGGCGGAAACTCCTCATGGAGCGGCAGCTGAACTGGGGCGACAAGCTCCGCTTTGGCGGCAATCTTGGCTTCGATGTGACCGTAAGCATAATAGTTGACCATGAAGGCCCATACCATGACGTAGGTCCATACGGTCGCACAGATGAGCGTTGCGATAAACACCAGCAGCGGGAAATAGCCGGGGAGCCCTGACGGGTCGCCCAGATTGCGCCCAGCTCCATCCAGTTGGGCGGCCGACTGGAGGATGATTTCGGGCATCATCACCACTACATAGATCACGCCGCAAATGATTCCTACGATGAGCATCATGAGGAACAGATAGCCCCAGAAGTGCCAGCCCTTGCGATAAGGACGGCCAAAGACGTCTTTGATTTTCTGGTCGGGCTCTATGTAAAACTTCATAGTTGAGTAGGCGAGCGGCAGCAGGCATACCATGATGACCACCCATGCGAGCAGCGTGATGCCACCCGAAAGCATGATATTCTGTGGTGTCGGCATGCCTTTGGCCGTGGCCAAGGGGATAAAAGCCAATCCGAGGACGAGCAGACCGAGCACTATGCCGATGCCCACGAAGACCAGATAGAGGCGCAGCACGCGCTTGAAGTTGGCCCGAAGGCTATAGCCATTGAGCAGACTCACCACGGCAGAGGTGAGCCAGGTCATGCAGCCGGTGGCGGCTACGAGAACGAGGAGCAGCGCGAGGCCTATCACTACGGGGCTGGGCGCAGGCTGTCTCGCCGCCACGTTGCCCGCAAATAGGGGCAGAAGAAACGTGGTGAGCAACGCATTGACGAGAGCAATGGCCGCGGCGGGCTGCCATGTCTTACGGAAGATGTTGCGGAGATTGGTGCTGTAGAGGTCGTAGGCGGCCTTGAAACAATGGGCCAGGCTGCGCACCTTGTATAGTTCTGTTTCCATATTCTATTGGATTATTCTACTGAATTCTATGGGTTTCTTCTTCTGAATTCGGCACAGGTGATGGCTGTGGCAATGGCTACATTGAGGCTGTCGGCGGTGTCGCGCCCAGCCGGATAGTTGGGAATGAGCAGCCGGTGGTTCACCAGTCGGCTCACCTCGGGGCTGATGCCGTTGCCCTCGTTGCCCATGACGATGAGGCCGTGGGGTGTGAGAGGCTGTGCATAGAGGTCACTGCCGTTGAGCAAAGTGCCGTAGACGGGATAGCCTGCGGGGAGCGATTCGATGAGCTTCAGCAGGTCTACATGGTGCACCTTCACCCGGGCTATGCTGCCCATGGTGGCCTGCACCACCTTCGGATTGTAGAGGTCGGCGGTGGTTTCCGAGCAGAAGATGTGCTCAATACCAAACCAGTCGGCTATGCGCACTATGGTACCGAGGTTGCCCGGATCCTGCACTCCGTCGAGGGCGAGGTTGAGTTGTTGCTCGGGAAAGGTCGTGGGGGAGGCGGAATCCATCATCGGAAAAATGCCGATGACCTGCTGCGGATGCTGAAGAAAGGACGCCTTGCGAAGCTCTTCGTCGGTGGCTTCTACCAGTTGGGTGCCCTGCCACGAGCGGGCTTCGGCTTCCCGGCTCATCCATTCGTCTGTCGCGATGATGTATCGGGCATCGGTTACCTGGAGCAAATCGCCCACCACCTTGGGACCTTCGGCCACAAACAGGCCTTCCTGATGGCGTATCTTCTTCTGCTCCAATGAGCGCAGGAGCTTCAATATTCCCTTACTAATCATATTGCAAAGATACTTAATATGTTTGTAAACAGGCGAAAAATCTATGTTAATGTGTGTAATCTGTGGATAAATAATATTATCTTTGCACCGCAAAATCAGACATTATTGAAGACAAAATATGCCTTATTCCTTGTGGTTCTCGGCTGTTTGATGGCAGCGTGCAGTTCCACAAAGTTCGTTTCCGACAAGCAATATCTGCTGGAGAGCGTAGAGGTCAGAGCCGATGAGAAGAGTATTGACGCATCGACTTTGGCTCCTTATATCCGTCAGCACGCCAATTCCAAATGGTTTTCAATATTCAAGATTCCCCTCGGCACCTATGCGTTGTCGGGTCGCGACACTACGAAGTGGATCAATCGGACCCTCCAGAAGATAGGCGAGGAGCCCGTAATCTTCGACTCTGTGCAGGCCAAACTCTCCATAGACGACCTTCGCAAGGCCCTGCAGAATATGGGATATATGAATGCTTCGGTTGATATGCAGACCAAAGTGAAGGGTAAGAAGCTCAAGGCCGTCTACACCTTGCATCCTGGCGAGCCGTTCTTCATCAAACAGATAGACTATGATATCCGTGACGAGAATATCCGACGGGTGCTCGACAACTACCATGCCACACAGAGCCTACGTAAGCATTACAAGGAGGAGAGGCTGCAGGTGGGCGACAAGTTCACCGTGGGCAGGCTCGATCAGGAGCGCACCCGGCTCACCGAAGTGCTGATGGACTCGGGCTATTACAAGTTTCACAAGGACTTTATACAGTATAGCGCCGACTCGGCGGCCAACAGTACGGGCGTGATACTCACGCTCCACCTGCTGAAATACCGCCCCGACAACTCTCATCCCGATACCAATCATCCACGCTACACCATCCGCAACATCACCTATCAGGGTGGCGACAGCGCCAACGTGAAGCTGCGCCGGCGTGTGCTGGAGAACAGTACGGCCATTCAGGCGGGTAGGCCTTTCAGTGCCTCCGACCTGCAGAAGACCTACAACAACTTCGGTAAGATGCGGGCGGTGAGGTACACCGACATTCGGTTTAAGGAGGTGCCCGACAGCAATATGCTCGATTGCAACATCAATGTGAGCATGAACAAGCAATACTCTATCTCGTTTCAGCCCGAGGGAACCAACACCGCAGGCAATCTTGGAGCGGCTGCTTCGCTCAACTATGAGAACCGAAACATCTTCCACGGAGCCGAGGTGTTCAGCGTGGGACTACGTGGAGCCTATGAGGCCATCACCGGACTGGAAGGCTATCGCGACGAGAACTATAAGGAATATGGTGTGGAAGCCAAGCTGCAGTTCCCCCGATTCATCGCGCCTTTCCTCTCCAACAACTTCCGTCGGCGTAGCAACGCCACTTCTGAGCTGTCGCTGATGTGGGACTTGCAAGACCGTCCTGAGTTCCATCGGCGAGTCTTCTCCACGGCGTGGAGATACCGATGGGCCGACCCCAACCACCATCTCACCTACCGATACGACCTGCTCGACCTGAACTATGTCTACATGCCGTGGATCAGTGAGACCTTCAAGCACGACTATCTCGACAGCGTTTCCAACCGGAATGCCATCCTGCGCTATAACTACGAAGACCTGTTTATCATGAAAATGGGCTTTGGTGTGAGCTATTCCGACGGCACAGACGCCATCCGTGCCAACATTGAGACGGCCGGAAACGTGCTCAATGCCGTGTCGAGGCTCACCGGAGGCAAGCGCAACGACAATGGGCAGTATGCCTTCTTCAATATCGCTTACGCCCAATATGTGAAGTTCGACTTCGACTATACCCACATCTTCCGACTGGATAGCCATAACAATCTGGCCCTCCATGGCGACTTCGGCATAGCCTGGCCCTATGGCAACAGCAACATTCTACCCTTTGAGAAGCGTTACTTTGCGGGCGGAGCCAACAATGTGAGGGGCTGGAGCGTGAGGTCGTTGGGACCTGGAAAATACAAGGGAAGCGACGGACGTATAGACTTCATCAACCAAACGGGCGACATGAAGCTATATCTCAGTGCGGAATATCGCACCTATCTCTTCTGGAAATTCAATGGAGCGGCCTTCATAGATGCAGGTAATATATGGACCCTTCGCAACTATGCCGACCAGCCCAGCGGCCAATTCAAGTTTAAAGAATTCTACAAACAGATAGCCGTGGGCTACGGAATTGGCTTGCGCCTCAACTTCGACTACTTTATTCTACGCTTCGACATGGGCATGAAAGCCATCAATCCGGCCTACGAGACGCAGCGGGAGCACTGGGCATTGCTGCATCCCGACTTCGGCCGCGACTTCGCTTTCCACTTCGCCGTGGGCCTCCCGTTCTAATCGCGTGGATGCTTCGACCTGCTAAAGAGCGAGGTCGAAAACTTCGGAAGGGGTCTTGCGCTTCAGCACATCCAACTTGAAATCAGCGCCTTGCTCACTTCCGGCAATGATGCCGTGGGCGCGGAGTATCTGCTTCACGCCCTTCTCGGCCAGGTCGGGATGATTGTTTTCGTCGCTGAGATGGCAGAGCCACACATGGCGCAGGTTCTCCGTAGCATTCTCGGCAATAGCTTGTGCACACTCCGTGTTGCTCATATGGCCCAGTGGTCCGCGTATGCGGTTCTTCAGATGCTCGGGATATGGGCCTCGGTCGAGCATCTCCGATTCGTAGTCGGCCTCTATCACGAGGTAGTTGGCACGCCCGATATACTCTTTCATCTCATCGGTGAGATGCCCCACGTCGGTCATCAGCACAAACGTGATATTGTCGTATTGGATGCAGTAGCCCACGTTGTCGCTGCTGTCGTGGGGCACGCCGAAAGGGGTAATCCTAAACTCTTCCAACTGGAAGGTGACGTTCTTGTCGATGACTTTCACCCTGTCGGGCGAAATCTTCGTCCTCACACACCAGTTGTTCTCTATGCCCGCGTGCACCCTGCTGGTGGAGTAGACGGGAAGACCATAGTCTTTGCTCAGGCTCCCCACAGACTTCACATGGTCCGCATGGTCGTGAGTGACGAGCAGATGACTGACTTTATCGAATGGAATATGGTAGTTTTTGAAATATTTTTTCAATGTCCGGATGCCCAGACCGGCATCGATCATCAGTCCGGAATGCTCGGTAAACAGGAGTCCACAGTTGCCACTGCTCCCGCTACCGAATGATATATATTGTAGCATGAATGTCTAATTTTCTACAAAGGTATAGAAATCTGATGACAAAATGCTACCTGAAAATCTAAATTATCCTAATATTTCGGTTAGTCGTTCGGTGCTGTTTGAAATTTTTTCGCTACATTTGCACCGATTGAAAAGACTTTAGAATTTGAAATATCAAGTATTATATAGACCTTTGGCCGTAGCTGGCACCGTTGTGATCATGGCGAGCATGATGTTTGTCTCGGCCTGCAATCAGGGCAGCGAATCACAACTTGTTTCCAACATCGACTCTTTCTCTACCGCTTATTTCAACTGGCAATTCCAGCGGGCCGTGCCTCTCTGCACCCCCGAATCGAAGCGCTGGCTGAGCTATATGGCGTCGCAGGTGAACCAGGCTGATGTCGATTCGCTTAAGGCGCAGCCTCAGGGGGCCACCTTCGAGGTGGGCAACGTCTCCTATCAGGATGGCGACAGCCTGGCCAATGTGGAGGTGACGGTGAGCCATTTCCTCAGCATGGACACGCTGGGACGGGCTGCCCAGCCGGTGGAGAAGGCGCGGTTTGTCATCCCCGTGGCCTTCCGCAATGGACTGTGGAGGGTCAATCTCTCGTCGCCCTTGCGTCCTGAGCGAGATTAAGAAGGTATCCGAGTTTGTACAATTGGAACAAACGGATGGATGGCGACGACGAAATGAGGTTGCGCCGCCAACGGTTTCCCATAAACTGGAATAGGGAAACTAAGAACAATCGGGATATGGCGTTGAGTCTTAGTGCCATATCCAGCACCGTGGAATAGCCTTTCAACTCATCGCGAAACTGCCAAAGCGTCTGGAGCCCTTCCTCTGTTTTGGCCACAAACTGGGCATTGTCTTCATCGTCGGTGAAGCCAATGGGGCTGTCGATATGGGTTATTGCGATGCCCGAGGCCTGCAGTTGCTTGCCCAGAAACACGTCTTCATAACCATATTTACGGAATCTTTCGTCGAGCGGATGGGCCAGCATGAGTTCCCGTTGGATGAGCAGGTTGGCGATGTTGAAGCTCCGATAGGGGTGCTTCAGGCGTTCCTGCAGTCGGTGCCGGGGCTCAGCCCTGCGCTCATAGAGCCATCGCAGGTTGCCCTTGGGGCCAGGCGACATGCGATAGCCGCCGTAGCACACGCGCGATGTGTCGCAGGCGGCGACAAATCGGCTGAGATATTGACCGTCGATGACCTGCCCGTCGCCGTCGATATAGAGCAGCCACTCACCGCGGGCCTCACGTGCCAGCACATTGCGGATGTCCGCACGCCCCACATTCTGCGCCCTCATCACGCATCGGCAATGGGGCAAGGCGTTGATGCGGCGGTTGTCGTCGACGACGCTTGGGATGGTCGAGGCATCGTCGGCCACTACGATTTCCCATGCCAATCCGTTGATTTGGTCAGCCTGCCGGGCCAGATCCCTGACCAGTTGTAGGCAGCTGTCGTTGCGAGTGGGGATGACTATCGAGATCATTTGAGCTTGTCTTTCAGATATTTACCCGTTACGCTCTTCGCGTTGGAGGCCACGGTCTCGGGCGTTCCCGTGCAAACCACGTTGCCGCCGAGGTTTCCACCGCCCGGACCCATGTCGATAATCCAGTCGGCCGACTTGATAACGTCCATGTTGTGCTCTATCACAAGGATGCTGTGACCGCGGTCTATCAGGGCGTCGAAGGCCTTGAGCAGGCGCGAGATGTCGTGGAAATGAAGGCCCGTGGTGGGCTCGTCGAAGATAAACAGGCTTGCTTCCTGACGCTCCTGACCGATGAAATAGGCGAGTTTCACGCGCTGGTTCTCACCGCCCGAGAGCGTAGACGAGCTCTGTCCGAGCTTGATATAGCCCAGTCCCACATCCTGCAGGGGCTTCAGGCGGTTCACGATGGTGGTCTGCTTGTGCTGCGCAAAGAAGTCGATAGCCTCTGCAACGGTCATGTTGAGCACGTCGTTGATATTCTTTCCCT
This sequence comes from Prevotella sp. UBA1705, assembly GCA_002317385.1. Taxonomy (GTDB): domain Bacteria; phylum Bacteroidota; class Bacteroidia; order Bacteroidales; family Bacteroidaceae; genus Prevotella. Next base: position 8,660 of record DCJH01000018.1, read on the forward strand.
CAAATCTTACATCGAGGATATCCTGCTTGAAGCGCTGACCGTGGCACGACTCGCACTCCAGAACAAGGTCGGCCATGAACTGCATCTCTACCGTGATGACACCTGCGCCCTTGCATTCCTCGCAACGTCCACCCTCGGCATTGAACGAGAAATACTGCGGAGTAAAGCCCAACTGCTTGGCCAGCGGCTGGTCGGCATAGAGCGTTCGGATGGCGTCGTAGGCCTTGAGATAGGTGGCCGGGTTAGAACGGCTGCTGCGCCCAATGGGGTTCTGGTCTACATATTCTATATGCTTCACCTGCGGCCAGTCGCCGTCGAGGGCGAGATATTCGCCGGGAGCGTCGCACACCTCATCGAGATTGCGCTTGATGGCGGGGTAGAGGATGCCCTTGACAAGGCTCGATTTGCCCGAGCCCGACACGCCGGTGACGGCCGTCATGACGTTGAGCGGGAACTCTACATCCACGCCTTTGAGGTTGTTCATGCGGCAACCCTTCAGTTTGATGGACTGATTCCAAGGCCTGCGGGAGGCTGGAACGGCTATCTGCTCGGTGCCTGTGAGGTATCTGATGGTGTGGCTGCCGGGGTGCTGACCGATAAGTTTCTGTCCGCTTTCTGAGTCCTGGGCGTCTTTGAGCGCCTCGGGCACCGGACCTTCATACACTATCTCGCCACCGTTGTTGCCCGCGTCGGGTCCCACATCGATAAGCCAGTCGGCCTCGCGCATAATCTCTTCGTCGTGCTCCACCACGATGACTGTGTTGCCCAAGGCCTGCAACTCGCGCAAAACATGTATCAGCCGGTCGGTGTCGCAGCTGTGGAGGCCGATGCTCGGCTCGTCGAGGATGTAGAGACTACCCACGAGCGACGACCCAAGCGAGGTGGTGAGGTTGATACGTTGGCTCTCTCCGCCCGAGAGCGTATTGCTCTGTCGGTTGAGCGTGAGGTAGTCGAGACCTACGTCGCAGAGGAAGTGGAGGCGCGATTTAATCTCTGTGAGCAGTCGCTTGCCCACCTCCTGCTCGTGCTCGGTGAGCTCCAAATGGTCGAACCACTCCCTTAGATTCACCACGGGCATCTCGGTAAGGTCGGAGATGCTGCGCCCGCCGATCTTCACCCAGGCTGTCTCTTTCTTCAGTCGAGTGCCGCGACAGTCGGGACATACGGTCTTGCCGCGATAGCGACTGAGCATCACGCGGTATTGAATCTTATACTGATTCTCCTTCACCATCTGGAAGAACGAGTCGATGCAAACGCTGTCGGCCCGTCGCTCTCCGTTCTTCTTCATCTCCGACGGCAGCCCGTGCCAGAGCATATCTTTCTCTTTCATCGAGAGCTCCAGATAGGGCTTGAAGATGGGGAAATTGTCTATCTGGGCGCGACGGCAGAATTCATCCTGCCACTGCTTCATCTTGTCGCCATGCCAGCACTGCACGCAGCCGTCGTAGACCGATAGCGTGGAGTTGGGGATGACGAGTTTCTCGTTGATACCTATCACGCTTCCGAAACCCTCGCAGGTGGGACATGCGCCCAGCGGGGAGTTGAAAGAGAACATGTTGTCGTTGGGTTCCTCAAACTTGATGCCATCTGCTTCGAAGCGTGAGGAGAAGTCGTAGCTGATGTTCGACGGCAGGAAGAGCAGTCGACACGTGCCGTCGCCCTCATACATGGCGGTCTCCACCGAGTCGATGAGGCGCGCGATGACGTCTTTCTCGGGCGACACACTCAGTCGGTCGATGACCAGATAGAGCGGTTCCTTCACCTTGGTCTTGCCCTCGAAGGTCTTTGCATCGAGCACGTCCTCGATGCGCACTACCTCGTCGGACACCATCATGCGGGTGTAACCCTCCTGCAAATCCATCTCCAACTGCTTGTCTACGGTGCGCCCTTCTACCACATGGAGTGGGGCGAGGATCATGTATTTGGTGCCCTCGGAATATTGCATCACCTGCTGCAGGATGTCTTCGGTGGAGTGTTTCTTCACTTCCTGTCCGGAGATGGGCGAGTAGGTGCGGCCGATGCGGGCGTAGAGCAGTCGCAGATATTCATAGATTTCGGTCGAGGTGCCCACGGTGGAGCGTGGGTTGCGGGCTATCACCTTCTGCTCGATGGCTATGGCCGGCGGCAACCCCTTGATGAAATCGCACTCGGGTTTGCTCATGCGGCCGAGGAACTGACGGGCATAGCTCGACAGGCTCTCCACGTAGCGGCGCTGACCTTCGGCATAGAGCGTGTCGAAAGCGAGCGACGATTTACCGGAGCCCGACACTCCAGTGATGGTGATAAACTTATTGCGGGGGATGCGGAGGCTCACGTTCTTGAGATTGTTGACGCGCGCTCCTTTGACCTCTATATACTTTTCATCCATAAATTCTGGGCTATATTCCAAACTACAAAAGTACAAAGATTTTTTGGAATCGGCCCTCCTTCGGGGATAAGAAAAACGTGGCAGAAGGAAAGTTCAGTGGCATTTGTGGTGGTTGCCGGCCCGAGTCTTGTGCACTTGGGCCTCTCGTCTGCCTTCAATCCAGCGTCTTTTCATCTGTCCCTCCATAGTCGCTCGCTCTAAAAATTCCCCTTGAAATTAATTGAATAGGGCTCGTGTTCTTGCCTTCGCAGCCCTTCGTCCTGCCTATTGCCCTATAAATCGTGAAAAATCGAGGCTTTTATAAAGTCCTATGAGCCAGCCGTTTATAAAATGATGGTATTTCGAAGCTTTGCGATTAATACTTTATCGCAACGCGATTAGTGCCTAATCATCATTCGATTAGGCTCATTTCTCTATGTCAAAGCATCGTTTTAGCATTGCGAAAGCATAGTTATCGTCCATCCATCGGGCTCTCGTGCTTTCCCTCATCCTATTTTCTCTCTCCTATTTTACTCCCATTGTCTCCTGCCAACTCCTATTTGCCCCCTTAATCATTCCTAATTATCTTGACATTCTCTGGTCTTCTTCGCTCTGGATTAATCCCTTGACAGTCGTTAAACAAATACGGGGAGTATGCCTTTCGGCATGCTCCCCGCTATGGGATTTAGTTGAATTGTCGCTTAGTAAGAGCGGGCAATGATCACGCGATACTTGGCAGGCTTGCCGCTTACCATATCTACGCCCGGTGTCTGCTCGCAGTTGAACGGCACGCAACGGATAGTGGCCTGGGTCTCTTCCTTAATCTGTGCCTCGGTCTCAGCGGTGCCGTCCCAGTGGCAGAGGTAGAAGCCGCCATCCTTGATGCGCTCCTTAAACTCGTCGTAGTTGTCGCATTCGAAGATGTGTTCGTCGCGATACTTGCGGGCTTTCTCAAAGATTCCCTTCTGAATATCGTCGAGCATGTCCTGCACGCGCTCCACAATGCCGTCGAAAGAAACGCTCTCTTTCTCCAAGGTATCGCGGCGCATCACCTCGATAGTGTTGTTTTCGAGGTCGCGACCACCCATCACCAGACGCACGGGCACACCCTTGAGCTCGTAGTCGGCGAACTTAAAGCCTGGGCGCTTGTTGTCTGAATCGTCATACTTCACGGTGATTCTCAGCTCGCCCAACTTGTCGATCACAGGCTTCAGGCGGGCTGTGATAGCCTCCAACTGCTCGTCGTTCTTGCTGATAGGGATAATCACCACCTGGATAGGAGCCAGCTTCGGCGGCAGCACGAGGCCGTTGTCGTCGGAGTGTACCATGATGAGCGCACCCATCAGTCGGGTGGAAACACCCCAGCTCGTGGCCCACACATACTCCGGTTTGTTCTCCTTGTTGAGGAAGGTAACGTCGAAACTCTTGGCGAAGTTTTGTCCGAGGAAGTGGCTGGTGCCGCTCTGCAGTGCCTTTCCGTCTTGCATCATGGCCTCGATGGTATAGGTATCGAGGGCGCCTGCAAAGCGTTCTGTCTCACTCTTCACGCCCTGAACCACAGGCACGCCCATATAGTTTTCCACGAAATCTGCATACACTCCCAGCATCTTGCGGGCCTCTTCCTGAGCTTCCTGCTCCGTGGCGTGGGCCGTATGACCCTCCTGCCAGAGGAACTCTGAGGTGCGCAGGAACGGGCGTGTGCGCATTTCCCAACGCATCACATTACACCATTGGTTGCAGAGGATGGGCAGGTCGCGATAGGAATGGATCCAGTTCTTATAGGTGTTCCATATCATCGTCTCCGACGTGGGGCGGATAATGAGCTCCTCTTCGAGCTTAGCCTCGGGGTCTACCATGATGCCTTTGCCATCGGGGGTGGCCTTCAGGCGGTAGTGTGTCACCACAGCGCTCTCCTTGGCAAAGCCTGCTACGTGCTCGGCCTCCTTGGCGAAGAAACTCTTGGGAATAAGCAATGGGAAATAAGCGTTCTGCACGCCGGTAGCCTTAAACATCTTATCGAGCACAGCCTGCATCTTTTCCCATATCGCATAGCCGTAGGGTTTGATAATCATACAACCGCGAACGGGGGATGTTTCCGCGAGGTCTGCCTTCATCACCAAGTCGTTATACCACTGGCTATAGTTGTCAGCGCGCTTGGTTAAATCTTTCAGTTCTTTAGCCATTTTTACTGTGTTTACCTGATTGTGCGTAGCGCTGATTAGGGAATTTCCTATGACAAAATAGGTGATTCCCCTTTGCGCCATTCGTTTCTATTGTTTAATTTTGTCGCAAAGTTAATAAAAAAACTTTGATAATTCAGTTTCGTTATAAAAAAAGAGTTATCTTTGCACAAGATAGTTGACACTTGGCAACTGGAGCATCGCTTCCCCGTGCCACCCGTGGCACTATCTGGAGATAAAGGCAATTCAATGTAAAAAAAAGAAAAGATATGAAGAACGTTAAAGTAGCAACAATGGGTTTGTGCTTGCTCGCCATGAGCAGTTGCGCAACAAAGCAGGGTACTGGTGCTCTGATCGGTACTGGTGCAGGTGCAGTTTTGGGTGGAATCATCGGTAAGATTGCCGGTAACACCGCAGTGGGTGCAGCCATTGGTGGTGCTGTAGGCGCCGGAACAGGTGCCATCATCGGCCGTCACATGGACAAGGTGGCAGCCGAGGCAGCTCAGGTGCAGAACGCTAAGGTAGAGGAAGTCACCGACGCTAACGGTCTGAAGGCCGTGAAGGTGACTTTCGATTCAGGCATCCTCTTCGCGCTCAACAAGGCCACTCTCAACGCCAGCAGCAAAAAAGACCTGGCTAAATTCTCGGGTGTGTTGAAGAATAACAGCGATTGTCACGTAGACATCTATGGCTATACCGACCGTTCGGGAGGCGATGCCATCAATATTCCTCTGAGCCAGAAACGTGCCCAGAGCGTGGCCGACTACCTCTCTTCCTGCGGTGTGAGCGGCTCTCAGCTGCAGAATGTTGCCGGCAAGGGTAGCCAGGACGAGATCGAGAACAAGGCTGTTTCTCAGGCCAACCGTCGAGTAGAGGTTTACCTGTATGCTTCTCCAGAGATGGTTGAGGCTGCCAACGCAGGTACGCTGAAGTAAGATCGATCTTTAATAAACCATAGAAATAGGGGATGTGGGCACGTGCCTGCATCCCCCTTTTGGCATGAAATTACTGAGGAAAATAGTTCGTTGGGGACTGAGTTTGTTCTTTGCATCCACCATTCTGGCTGTTGTGGCCATTCGATTCATTCCCGTTTTTGTGACGCCGCTGATGATCATCCGCTGCTTTCAGAACGGCGACCTGACCATGCACCACCATTGGGTGCCCCTGGAGGAGATGTCGCCCCACATGCCCGTGGCTGTCATGGCGAGCGAAGACTCGCGTTTTCTGCTGCACCATGGATTCGATTTCAAGGCCATCGGCACTGCGGCCAAGCGAAATCTGAACCATAAAGGCGGCAACAAATATGGCGCAAGCACCATCTCGCAGCAGACGGCGAAGAATGTTTTCCTATGGCCCGGCCGCTCGTGGGTGCGCAAAGGCTTCGAGGTCTACTTCACGGCGCTGATAGAACTCCTATGGAGCAAGCAGCGCATCATGGAGGTTTATCTCAACTCTATCGAGATGGGCGACGGCATATATGGCCTTGATGCCTGTGCCGAATACCACTTCGGCAAGACCGCCAAGGACCTGAGCCGGAGCGAATGTGCCCTGATTGCCGCCACGCTTCCCAACCCGCGCAAGTTCTCTTCGCGCTATCCGAGTGGATATATGCGGCTTCGCGAGCGACAGATCAAGGCCAATATGCGCTACATCCCCTCCTTCCCCAAGGAAGGCGAAGACTATGATCCACGCACGGCGGTGGGCGGGACGTACAAGTAGAACTGGGTTTAAGGAGTTAAAGGAATTAAGAGTTGTTCTTGGGGAGATGAGGAGTTAAGGAGTTATGGAGTTGAGTCAATAGTCTTTCTGATGACGATATATCCCATAACAAACATGGTACTTTCATATAGTTTTAAGTTCTCCACCCTCCATTTCCTTCTCAATTCTTTCCCGAAACACAAGTAGATGTCTTAACTCCCCATCTCCTAAACTCCTCGTCTCCTTCTTAATCCTTTCCCCAAAAACAGGCAAATGTCTTAACTCCACATCTCCTTGACTCCTCATCTCCACATATCTTTAACTCCTTTAACTTCCTTAACTCCTCAAATAAAATGCAAACAGAACAGCAGCTCCTCGACCAATTGAACGACAGTCAGCGTGAGGCTGTGGCCTATTGCGACGGTCCGCAGCTCGTCATTGCTGGCGCAGGGTCGGGCAAGACGCGCGTACTCACCTATAAGATAGCATGGCTCCTGCAGCACTATGAACTGAGACCATGGAGTATCCTGGCCCTGACGTTCACCAACAAGGCTGCCAAGGAGATGAAGAGTCGCATTGCTGGCCTCGTGGGCGAGGAGAGTGCGCGCTACCTCCAGATGGGAACGTTCCACTCGGTGTTTGCCAAAATACTCCGGGTTGAGTCTCAAACCATCGGCTTCAACTCCGATTTCACCATCTACGACGAGTCGGACTCGCGCTCGTTGCTTAAGAATATCCTGAAGTCGATGGGCTTGGACGACAAGACTTACAAGCCCGCCGCCCTCCATTCGGCTATTTCTATGGCTAAGAACAGGCTGTGCATGCCCGACCAGTATGCTGCCGACGGCGATCTCTTGCAGCGCGACCGCCATCGCAACATGCCCGAGACCTTTAAAATCTACTATGCCTACCAGCAGCGATTGAGGCAGGCCAATGCCATGGATTTCGACGATTTGCTCGTCAACACCTACTTCATGCTTCGCGATAACGAGGATCTGCGCAAGAAGTATGTGGAGCGATTCCAGTATGTTTTGGTAGACGAGTATCAGGATACCAACTTTGCACAGCAGCAGATAGTGACCCTGCTCACCCGCGAGCGCCGCCGCATCTGTGTGGTGGGAGACGACTATCAGAGCATCTACGCATTCCGTGGAGCCAAGATTGACAATATACTCAACTTCAATAAGATATACGAAGACGCCAAACTCTTTAAGTTGGAGCAGAACTATCGCTCCACACAGCGCATCGTGGCAGCTGCCAATTCGCTCATGAAGCACAACTCACGCCAGATACCCAAGGACGTCTTCAGCAAAAACGAAGAGGGAGAAAAGGTCACCATCTTTGAGACAATATCCGACAAACGCGAGGCCGCCGTGGTGTGTCAGGAGATTAAGCGACTCAAGAGTCAGGAGCAATGTCGGTGGAGCGACTTCGCCATTCTCTACCGCACCAACGCTCAGAGCCGCAATTTCGAGGAGGAAATGCGCAAGCCCGAGGTGGGCATGGGTAAGGTCTATCAGATTGTGGGCGGACTGAGTTTCTATCAACGCAAGGAAGTCAAAGACGTCATTGCCTACTTCCGACTGGTGGTGAATCCCAGCGATGAGGAGGCTTTCCGCCGCATCATCAACTACCCCACGCGCGGAATAGGCGACACCACCGTGCAGAAAATCGTGAGCGCGGCCCAGCAACACAGCGTGAGCCTCTGGGAGATCATTAGCAATCCCATGGGCTATGGGCTTGATGTGAACCGTGGCACGCTGGGCAAGCTGGAGCTGTTTCATGCGATGATCGATGGCTTCATCCAGCAAAGCAAGACCACCGACGCCCTGACGCTGGGCTCGGAGATTATCGAGAAGTCGGGTATTAATGCCGACCTCGCTGCCGATCATAGCGAGGATGCGAACAGTCCCACGAAGAACGTGGACCAGCTGAGGGCCGGACTGGCCAACTTCGTGCAGTCGCAGCAAGAGGAAGGCTATGCCGACCAGACTTCGCTGGCCGATTATCTCGCTACTGTCTCGCTCATGACCGATCAGGATTCGGACGACGGCTCCGACGACAAGGTAACGCTTATGACCATCCACGCGGCCAAGGGACTGGAGTTTTCCACGGTCTTCGTGGTGGGATTGGAGGAGAATATCTTCCCGAGTCTCATGTCGGTGGGCACGCCCAAGGAACTGGAGGAGGAGCGCCGACTGCTCTACGTGGCCATCACCCGCGCTGAGAAGCACTGCTATCTCAGTTGGGCCCACACGCGATGGATGTTTGGCAAGCAGGACGGCTTTGTCAATCCGAGCCGTTTTATCAACGACATCGACCCTACATATATTAATGTACGCGTGGAGGGCGGCAGGTTCTCGGGTGCCCGATTCGACGACGACAGGCCGGCGCGCCGCCCGTGGGACGACGACTATGAGGTGAACCGGCCCTACACCGGCAGCCAGGTGTGGGGTGGGGAATACCGCAAACTGAATGGCCGAATGCAGAATTCACGCCCCGTGGCGGGCCAGTTTATGGCCGACCCGAAGCCCAAGGAGACCGCGCCCCGTCGTCCGGAGCAGGCGGTGAACCCCTTCTCTCCGTCGTTTGAAAACCAACTTCGCCAGAGCGGACGGTGGAAAAAGGTGTCCACTGCCATGACCAACGGCGGACGTGCGGCATCGCCTTCTTCCTCGTCCTCTGCGTCTTCTGGTCAGCCCGCCCCTTCGGGCTTGTCACAATCGGTGCGCGAAGGGCAGGTCATCGAGCACCAGCGCTTTGGTCGTGGCCGCATCGTAAAGATTGAAGGAACGGGCGAAAACAGCAAGGCCACGGTCGATTTTGACCAGAGCGGCACCAAGCAGCTGCTGCTTAAATTCGCCCGTTTCAACGTTATTGAGTAATAGTCCGAGTAGGATTCAAGGCTCCTGTTTATCCCCTTGAATCCTACTCCTTTTATCTCCCTCACCCCTTCCCATTCTCCTCCGATTTTCCTCGTCTCGCGATTACTACTTTTTCGCCCCGCCATTACTACCTTTTCGTCGTGCGATAACTACCTAATCGTCTCACAATTAGTACTTTATTTCGAGCGTATATTTACCTGCCTTGATTATCAATAAGTTATAACGGGCAAGATTATCGCTCTGTTGGGACATGCCCCGTGCATGTCCGCACCTCCGGATGGCATAATACCATACCATACATTTCTTATCTCTTATGATAACATAATGAAATAGAACTTTTCATAATGACATATTTCCCAGCCTTTGAACCTATGACATAAGAAACGCTCTGCGTTTCATAATGACATGCAGATTACCCTGATGGAGGTTTCTTTAATATGTTTTTTTGTCTTTATGTCTTAAAAATGAGATGTCATTATGATAAGATTTATGTCCTTTTGTCTTAAAAAAAGATAGAAAAAGATGTTGTTATGCCACGAGATGTTGTAGTAATGTCTAAAAGAATTGGTGTGTCTTGCCATGCGGCGGTGCGGACATGCACGGGGCATGTCCCTACAGAGACAATATATTATCCTAATAGTGACTCCAGTAATTCGGCATTTTGCTTCAGTTTCTACAGGAGGGAGGAGGTGACTGGGAGCGGAGGTAGATGGAGGACGAGGTAAAGATGAGGAGACGGAAAACAAAAATTCCAAGAGACTGAATGCTCAGATTCTCTTGGAATTTTTGTGTCAGGGTAGGGACAATCGGGCTCGAACCG
>DCJH01000018.1:18629-46252 GCA_002317385.1 Prevotella sp. UBA1705
TAAACCAACTGGGCTATGCCCCTAACTGCGACCCTAATGTCTTAGGGTGATGCAAAAGTATGAATTTTCTGTATAACAGCAAAATTTTACACGCTTTTTTTCACATCCAATGCGATATTATTTGATTAAAGACCCTTAATGAGTTTCACCACGTCGTCTACCACCTCGCCGATTCCCCGCGACATGGTGCTGTCGGTGTTCTCACTGATTTGCTTCTTCACCTGACGTCCCAGGTGGTCGATAATCACGTTGCCTATCTGGCGTTGGAGCGAGGTGGTGTCTTCCTGCAGGGCGTTGGGGTCGGCGTTTGAGCCGCTGTTGGTCTGGCCCTGCACGCCATCGACCTGCTCGTTGGTAGCTGTCATCTCTTTGGAGAGGCTGGTATCCATGGCCTTGGAGATAACCGAGGCTATCTTTTCCTCGCCTGCTGTGAATACCTTGCCGCAGAGACCATACGATGTGGTGGTGTTGCCGTCCTTGGTTTCGATGGAGGTGGTGGAGAAGAAGAGGTAGTTGTGATACTGCAACATGTTGTCGAGTACCCCATCTACAATGGGCGCGGCGAGCATCTTGCCGAGCATGGCCATGCCCTGTGAGAGGAAATCGTTGCCCTGGTTGGCCAGTGCCTTGGTGAGACCACGGGTTACATTCTCCTTGATCACCATGCGATGCTCGTCTTTCGAGGGGTTGGTGATGCCCATGAAGAGCAGCAGTCCCACAAGGATGATACCAAAGATGAGACCTCGGTGAGAACTCTTCCTCTCTGGTTGCAGTTGTAGTTCTGCATCCTGCAGATGGGCTGCTGAGCCGCTGTTGGGCGTGGCGGCTGAAGGACGGGCATCCTCGGTGGGATGGAAAGGCGGTGGAGGCGGTGGGGTGGCAGTGCTGCCGCTGGCCGACTGTCCATAGAACAGCGGTTTGAGTTCGGCCACCTGCCATGCGGGAGTCCACTGTGCCATGCCCTCGGCCCATACCAGCGTGTCGGAGGTAATGTTGTGCTGGCTCAGTTCCTCAGTGGAGAAGGGCCCCTGCTGAACATCGTTTGTGATGATGAAATACTTCATAAGCGACACTATTTTATTCTACGGTTACACTCTTGGCCAGGTTTCTGGGCATGTCTACATTGAGCCCTTTCTCCACGGCGATGTGGTAGGCGAGGAGCTGCAAGGGGATGACGGAGAGCAGCGGAGCCAGCGGAGCGAGGGTCTGGGGCACGAAGATGCACTGGTCGGCAATCTTCCTGACCTGTTCGTCGCCCTCGGTCACCACGGCAATGATGCGTCCGCCGCGTGCCTTCACCTCCTGCATGTTGGAGATAATCTTCTCGTATCCCTCATGATGTGTTGCTATAAAGAGCACCGGCATCATATTGTCTACCAGGGCAATAGGACCATGTTTCATCTCGGCTGCGGGGTAGCCCTCTGCATGGATGTAGCTAATCTCCTTGAGCTTGAGCGCCCCTTCCAGCGCCACCGGATAGTTCCAGCCGCGGCCCAGGTAGAGGAAGTTGGTGGCATAGGTGTAGATGCGTGCCAGTTTCTGTATCTGATCGTTGGTGGTAAGCACCTGCTCGATTTTGGCGGGAATGGCTTCGAGCTCCTGCGTGAGGGCCGTGAACTCCTCGTGCCCGATGGTGCCTTTGGCATGGGCGAGGGCGAGAGTGAGCAGCGTGAGACAGGTGAGCTGGCCGGTGAAAGCCTTGGTCGAGGCCACTCCAATCTCCGGTCCCACGTGGATGTAGATGCCAGTGTCGGTGGTGCGGGCTATACTCGACCCCACGGCATTGACGATTCCGAAGATGAAGGCGCCGCTCTGCTTGGCCAGTTGGATGGCGGCAAGGGTGTCGGCCGTCTCTCCACTTTGGGAGATGGCGATGACCACGTCGGTGGAATAGATCACCGGGTCGCGATAGCGGAATTCAGAAGCATAGTCGACTTCTACCGGAATCTTGCAGAAATGCTCGATGAGCTGCTTGGCGATGAGCCCGGCGTGCCAGCTCGTTCCACAGGCCACAATGATGAATCGGGTGGCCGAGAGCAGGCGCGCGCGGTTGTTGCGCACAGCGCTGAGGATGACATTGTCGTCGAACAGGCGGCCCGACATGCAGTCGTGCAGGCAGTGGGGCTGGTCGAATATCTCTTTCAACATGAAGTGGGGATAGCCTCCTTTGTCGAGCATATCAAGGTCCATGTCGATCTGTTTCACGTCGACGTCTATCTGATTATTCTTCAAATCGATAATCTCCAGCTTCTGTCCGGGACGGCAGACGGCAATCTGCTCATCGTCTACATAGACCACTTCCTGCGTGTATTCCACGATGGGGGTGGCGTCGGAGGCCACGAAGAACTCGGCATTGTCCTTTCCGATGCCGATGACCAGGGGTGAACCCTTGCGCGCGGCCACCATAGTCTTGGGGGCGCGACGGTCTATCACTACGATGGCATAGGCGCCGATGCAGCTTCTTAAGGCCAGTCGCACGGCCTCGGGAAGGGAGCATTTGTTGGATTCCTGAGCGTATTCTATGAGCTGTACGAGCACCTCGGTGTCGGTGTCGCTATGAAAATGGAAGCCTTTCTTGGTGAGCTGTTCGCGCAAAAGGGCGAAATTCTCGATGATACCATTATGTACAATAACCAGATTTCCAGATTCGGAGACGTGTGGGTGGGCGTTGCGAACGGATGGAATGCCGTGGGTGGCCCAGCGTGTGTGGGCTATTCCCAGTGTTCCGGAGCAGTCTTTGCCCGATGCGGAAGTCTCCAGGTCGTTTACCTTTCCCTTTGCCTTATAGACATGAAGGTCGTCTTTGGGGTTGATGAGGGCCACGCCGGCAGAGTCATAGCCTCTGTATTCCAATCGGTGGAGACCTTTAATCAAAATGTCGTAGGCACTTCTCGTGCCCGTGTATCCTACAATACCACACATAATCAAATGTATATTAGTTCGCGGGCAAAGTTACAAAAAAGTATTTACTCATAGTATCGATAGAGGCAAAAAAATGCAACACATCGTTAATACTTACTAAGTGTGTGGGATTGGTTGACCATTTCGGGGCATTGGTTGAATAAAATTGCCGGTGTGCCAAAGCCTCATTATCTTTGCATCAGAAATAAGTCAGTGACTGATTGATTCTCATGGTGATAAACAAAGTTAGGTTATTCATTGATAGTTAGTACTTTTTTGCATAAATTTTTTGCAGTCCGTTCTTCGTGAGAAGGGCGGATTGTTTTGTTTCTAAGTACTCTACAGTTTGGGCAACCGGAGCAGAGCACGGGGAAGCCAGTGCCCAATGCTTACTTCGTCTCAGGGTCGTCGTACCCCAATGGCCTGAATTGCTTCTGGTCATTGCTATAGACAAAGCCGTGGTTTCGCAAGTAATCCTTGATTTCCTGGGCTGTCTTGCCAAAATTATAGCTTAGCGATTCGAGGGTGTCAAACTCCTCATCTCTCAACAACATGTTGACACTCGACACGAGAATAGCAGGGTCTTGGGGTAAAAATTCCATATTATATCACCATTATCACTGAATAGCGACAAAATTACTGAATATTTATGGGATGCAAAAAAAATACGGGTGAAAAGTGGATGTCGCCCTTATTTTTCTTCTGTTTGCCTGATTTGAGACGCTAATTCCATGTTTCTGTCAGAAGATTTCTGATGAAAAATGAGATAATATCCTAAAAATAAGTTAACTTTGCACTATCTTTTGGCAGATAATGTAGTGGTAATTAAAACATTATTTATGAATGCATTTAGAAAGGCTATAGATTGGTATTTTACGAAGAACGCATTGCCCTATTGGAGTATTCTGATATTGGACTGCCTCATTTGTTATCTTTCTGGCATCTTGGTCTTCTGGTTTTACTATCGTGGTGCGGTGACTTTGGGGAACATTGTGATTCTCACAAAGACCATCCTTGTGTACATGTGTTTCAACCTTATTGGCTTCAAGGTGTTCCATACCTATAGCGGAATCATCAGGTATTCATCGTTTGTAGACCTACAGAAGGTGGCCTACGCCATGGCATTGAGTTGCTTTATCGCTGAGATCGCCCACTATGCGGTCTATTTCATGGACCTCGACTTTGTGAGATTGCAGGGTAGGCAGATATTCCTGATGTACTTTGTCGCAACCATTCTCATGTGGGCCGTCCGTGTATTCGTCAAGACTCTCTACGACGTTGCGTTCAGCACGGAGAGAGGTATCCGTGCTTTCGTGTTTGGTGTGCAGGAGGGTGGCGTGGCTATTGCCAAGATGATACGCAACACCAAGCCCCAGAAGTTCCAGCTGAAAGGTTTTGTGATAGACAACAAAGCCTATCGGGGGCGCACGATGATGGGCGTGAAGGTTTTTGAACCCGATGATGATCTGCCCGAGATTATGCGGGCCATGAACATCCAGGCGCTGCTGGTGTCACCATTGCAGACGGAGTATTTCAGAAATAATCCTAAGTTGCAGGATATGTTTATCAATGCCGGTATCCAGATTTTCATGACTTCTTCCAACAAGGAATGGAAGGAAGGTGAGGACCTGAACACCGGCCAGCTCAAGGAAATCAAGATTGAAGACCTCCTGCCGCGCAACCAGATTCAGGTGGATATGGATGCTATCGGCAAGATGCTCACGGGTAAAACCGTGATGATTACGGGTTCGGCGGGCAGCATTGGCTCCGAGATGGTGAGACAGATTGCCGTCTATCGTCCTGCCAACTTGATTTTGGTGGACCAGGCCGAGACCCCGCAGCACGACATAAGAATCATGATGGCCCAGCGCTTTCCGGAGATTCCGAGCAAGACTATCGTGGTGAGCATCACCCAGAAGGAGCGCATGAACGAGATCTTCAAGCGCTATCGGCCGGAATATCTCTTCCATGCGGCAGCCTATAAGCATGTTCCGATGATGGAGGATAACCCCAGCGAGGCCATCTATAATAATATATATGGTACGAAAATCATAGCCGATCTGAGTGTCAAGTATGGCGTGAAGAAATTCGTGATGATATCCACGGACAAGGCAGTGAACCCTACTAACGTGATGGGATGTTCCAAACGTATCTGCGAAATCTACTGTCAGAGCCTGAACAAGGCTATCAGCGCTGGTACGATTATGACCGACAGTCAGGAGAAAGCGGTAACAGAGTTTGTGACAACTCGCTTTGGAAACGTGCTGGGCTCCAATGGATCGGTCATCCCTCTGTTTGAGAAGCAGATCAAGGCAGGTGGTCCGGTTACGGTCACCGACCCCAATATCATTCGCTATTTCATGCTCATTCCCGAAGCCTGCAAGCTCGTTTTGGAGGCTGGAACACACGGAAGAGGCGGGCAGATCTTTGTTTTCGACATGGGACAGCCCGTGAAAATTGCCGACTTGGCGGCCCGAATGATCAAGTTGAGCGGCGTTCAGGGTGTGGAAATCAAATTTACCGGTCTGCGCGCTGGTGAGAAATTGTATGAGGAAGTGCTGTCGAATGCCGAGAATACCCTGCCGAGTTTCCACGAGAAAATTAGGATTTCCAAGGTTCGGGAGTATGATTTCGAGGAAGTTGAACAGCAGATACAGGACCTCATTGCTACCTCGCGCACTTTCCAAGACATGGAAATTGTGCGCAAGATGAAGCAGATGGTGCCCGAATATCACCCCAATAACACAGTCTATACCGTCATCGACAACAAATAATCTCACGGTTTTGATGAAAGAGTCGGCACTCCTTTTCCAGTTGTTGAGGTCTGAATTGTGGGGACAACCGATACCCGCAGACACTCCGTTGCCTATGGACGAGTTCCAGAGGCTGCTGAAACTGGCTCAGGTGCAGGCCGTGGAAGGATTGGTAACTCACGCCCTGATTGCCAACCAAGTGGCTTTGGACCGCTACGAGGCGGCCAACGTCTTCTCGGTTTCTTCGAAGATTGGCGTGACCAATGGGCAGTTGAATCATGAGGTCAAAGACCTGTGTGAGTTGCTTTCGGGGCAGAATATCCGTTATTTTCTGGTGAAAGGGCAGACCCTTGCCGCCCTCTATCCGGCTCCGGAAGCCCGAGTGAGCGGCGACATAGACTTCTATGTCTACCCCGAACACTTCGACAAGGCCAAGGAAATTATACAAAACCAGTGGAACGTTGCGCTGGAAGAGGACGAGGAAGGAGAGCAACATCTCCATTTCAGTCGGCATGGCGTGCTCTTCGAGATGCACTACAACCTCATGGCTTTCTCCTCCAACCGAGTGCAACAGGCATTCGACGAGATGGTGAGCAACACCCGATTGACCACCCGAAAGATAGAGGGCATCGATGTTCCGGTGCTCGAAGACAGGCTGAATCTGGTGTACACTTTCCTTCATCTCTACCACCACCTGATAGAGGTCGGTGTCGGACTGCGACAGTTTTGCGACTTGGCGATATTGATGAAGACCATGAAGATGGACGAAGACGATAGGCGAGAGCTGACCGATATGCTGCATCGGCTGGACTATCTCAAGGGCTTCTACGCCGTAGAGGATATTCTTCTCGATTATTTGGGGCTTCCCGAAGACCGGCTTATCGGCCCGAAACATCAGGTGTCGCAGCGGAAACGCGACTTGATGATGGCCATTGTGGCTAAGGGCGGCAACTTTGGCAAGCACGGACGAAAGCATGGCGTGAGGTCGGGATGGCAGTATAATGTGGAGATGTTCAACCTCAAGCTGCGCAATTACTGCAGTCTCTATCGCCTGTCGCCGCGCGAAAACCGGGCCTACCTCCTCAAAACCCTACCGTCGAGAGTGCTCTTCTTCATGAAGAGATAGCGGTTTCCGCCTGTTCATGGGGATGAACTCATAGCAGTTGCCACCCCGAAACCACGGGGCCAATCATAGCTTACAGGATACCAACACATAGAAACAAAGCGCAATGGAAAAGTCAATCGGCCGAATATCCTATACCCATCGTGAGGAACTCTGGAACTCATGGAGTCATGCCGGGGGCATCTTCCTGGGCACAATCTTTGGAGTTATCTTCCTCATCTGGTGCTTCCGTGGGCAGAACGGGTGGGGCACGCTGAGCGTAGTGCTCTATCTTTGCGGCATGCTGGGGTCGTATGTGGCCAGCACTTGGTATCATGCGCTCAGTCCTGAGAGCCGATGGAAGGAGCATCTACGCAAGTGGGACCACTCCGCTATCTACTGGCACATCGCCGGTTCCTATTCGCCCATCACACTGTTGGCCCTTCGCCAACAGGGCTACTGGGGCATCACCCTCTTCGTTTTCGTATGGCTCTGCGCCATCGTAGGCACCATTGTGTCGTTTCGCAAGCTGAAGAAGCACAGCAATTTCGAGACACTTTGCTATGTCTGCATGGGTCTTTGCGTGCTCGTGGCATTCAAACCATTGCTTGCCGCGGTATCTACGGCCACCGTTTCATGGATTATTGCAGAGGGCGTTTTCTACATCACCGGTGCGCTTTTCTACTCGTTTCATCGTCGCAAATACATGCACACGGTGTTCCATTTCTTCGTTCTCGCCGGCTCAGTATGCCACATCATCGCCGTGTGGAACATCCTCATGCAATACGTCTAAGCTCCAGTCCGTCACCGTTCACCCCTGCACCTATGAAGCTCCTGCACATAGACCATCTTGTCATCACTACCCAAGACCTCGTCGCCTGTCTCCATTTCTACGTCGACCTCTTAGGCATGACCCATCAGAACCTGCATGGTCATCACAACCTCTTGTTCGGAAACTCGAAGATAAGCGTCCATCTCACGCCGGGAGAGTTTGCTCCCTGCGCTGCCCATCCAGCGTATGGCAGTCAGGATTTCTGTCTCATCGTCGACGATGTGGAGGCTGCCCTTCGCGAGATAGAGCAGGAAGGTTATCCCATGGTTCAAGGAATTGTGGATCGGAATGGGGCAAAAGGTCCTATCCGAAGCTTGTATCTCCGCGACCCAGACGGCAATCTGGTGGAGCTAAGCCAGTATGTTTAGCGCTGTTTGAGCATTTCTCAAACGTTTTTTCTCATTCTTCTTCCACCGCTACCGACTCCCCTTGATGGGTCGAAATGCGGTATTGTTTGGGCGAGATACCCACTATTTTTTTGAACAGTCGGGAGAAATAATAGCAGTCGTCGATGCCAATCTTTCCGCAAACCTGATTGATTTTCATGTCGGTGGTCTCCAGAAGTTGGCACGCCTGCTTGATTTTCACCATATTGAAATAGTTGAGCGGCGAGTGTCCCGTGTTGTTCTTGAATATCAGTGAGAACTGTGAGACCGAGTAGCCCGTATATTCCGCCATCTGGTTCAGCGTGAGTTTCTTCTCCAGATTCTCGTTCATGAAGTCGATGGTAGCATTGACAATGCTCCGCTCCTCAATCCTTTCCTCCTTCTTGTGGTATCGCCTGAAGAGGTGCAGATAGCGGAATGTGGCCAGATAGTTGTAGAGCAGTATGCTGCTATAGCGCATATTGTCCAAATTGTAGCTGTCAGACAGCGTGAGGAAAATCTCCTCGAAAATCACGTTCCGGTCTGAAATCCGCGAGTCGCCACCCGGTATCACGTCTTGCGGCTCCCAGCAATCCTCGCCGAGGAGTGGCGCATTGGTCCCGGTGAAGTGCACCCAATAGATGGTCCATGGGTCGTTGTTGTTCGACGCATAGACGTGGGCCTCGTGCGAGGGAATAATGAAAAACTGGTTCTCGTGTATCTCATACTGATGCCGTTTCACCTTGTACCACCCGCTTCCCTTAGCACAATAGATCAGGATATACTGCCCGATGGGGCTCATGCGCTCCCTGTAATGGTAGGAGGCATGGGGATAATAGCCTATATCGGTAATGTAGAGCTGTGCGAGCAGCGGGTCGTTCTCGGCCAGATTGCGAATCATCGACGGCAGGATGATGGAGCGCTCGCCGGTGAATCCTTCTCCTAATTTGAGCATGATAGATGGTTTTGATGACGATGCAAATATACGAATTAAAATCAACAATCGTAATTTTATCCATCTATTTGACTCAAAAGTTCTATTTCAGACCTATCGGAGATTGCTTAACTTTGCAGCGTGAACACCTCGAAACCATCAAATAATCACTATATGGAGACATTCAATCGACGATTTATCTATTTCATTTGCCTCGTCTCGGCCATGGGCGGACTGCTCTTCGGCTACGACTGGGTGGTCATCGGAGGTGCCAAACCCTTCTATGAACTCTACTTTGGCATCTCTCAGAGCGCCTCTATGCAGGGACTGGCCATGTCGGTTGCCCTCTTGGGCTGCATGATAGGAGCCATGCTCTGCGGCACGCTGGCCGACAGGATAGGGCGCAAGCGACTGCTCATTGTGGCCTCGCTCATTTTCCTGCTCTCGTCGTGGGCGGTGGGTGCAGCCCATGTTTTCTCCATCTTTTTGGTGTCGAGGTTCGTGTGTGGCATAGGCATCGGACTGGCTTCGGGCCTGTCGCCCATGTATATTGCCGAGGTTGCGCCCACGTCGGTGCGCGGCAGATTGGTGTCGCTCAACCAGCTCACCATCGTCATAGGCATTCTCGCGGCTCAGATAACCAACTGGCTCATTGCCGATGCCATACCCGCCGGATTCACGCCAGCCCAGATTGCCGCCTCATGGAATGGGCAGATGGCGTGGCGCTGGATGTTCTGGGCGGCCATTGTACCGTCGAGCCTGTTCTTCATCCTCTCGCTCTTTATCCCCGAGAGTCCCCGCTGGCTCACGCTGAAAGGGCGCGACGATGAGGCCACGTCTATCTTGCAGCGCATCGGCGGCACGGCCTACGCCATCGCAGAGATAGCCGACATCCAGGCTTCCCGCGCCGCAGCCCACGAGCAGGGCGGCCTGCGGCTATTGCTGGCCAAGCCTTTTCGCAAGGTGCTCATCATCGGCATTGTCATCGCTTTCTTCCAGCAGTGGTGCGGAACCAATGTCATTTTCAACTATGCGCAGGAGATATTCCAGTCGGCCGGCTATCAGATTGGCGACGTACTCTTCAATATTGTGGTCACCGGCATAGCCAATCTCGTGTTCACCTTCGTGGCCATCTATACCGTAGACCGCTGGGGACGCAGGGCGCTCATGATGCTGGGTGCCGGCGGATTGTGCGGCATCTACCTCATTCTCGGCACTTGCTACTATTTCCATGTATCCGGATGGTTCATGATAGTGCTGGTGGTGGCTGCCATTGCCTGCTATGCCATGACCCTCGGGCCGTGCACCTGGGTACTCCTGGCCGAGATATTCCCCAACCGCATCCGTGCGGCAGCCGTAGCCACCAGCACCTTTGCGTTGTGGGTGGGCAGCAGCACGCTCACCTATACCTTTCCTCTGCTCAACAAGTCGCTGGGCAGTTACGGCACATTCTGGATCTATAGCGCGGTGTGTCTGTTGGGATTTATCTTCATGCTCAGGATGCTACCCGAGACCAAAGGCCGTAGCCTGGAGGAACTCGAAAAGCAACTCTGTCCGGATATTTCCGGTGAGTCGGAGGAAGCCTGAGCCCGACTGGTCTGACCAAGTCCGACCTATCTGATAAAAACCAATGATTTATCTTATCCTCTGATTATCAGATTCTCACATCGGTAAGTTAGAGTAAATATCAACAAGAATATTTCATCATCATCAGCCCATATCCTCAAGGCGCTGCGATAAGGTAGTAATCGCAGCGAGATTAGTACCTTATTGCGCGACGATTACTACCTATTCGCCAAGCGAAAAGGTACTGAAGGCAAAGTCCTCCTGTGGTGTCAAGATTTATACAAGTATTTTGTAGCATCTTGTGGCAGTGGCTTAGCCGATAGGAACAGCATGTGGCTGAATCAAAACAGCAATCTATAAGACAATGGTAAAAGCGTGGAAAGAGGCAGTGACAATCCCTACCTATGAGATAGGGGCTGCCGAGAAGAACCCTATTTTTTTGGAAAACAGGGTATATCAAGGGTCGAGCGGAGTGGTCTATCCCTATCCGGTCGTCGAGAAAATCAGCGACAAGCCCACCGATCATGTGTGGAATGCCGTGTGGTTGGAGAACGAATACATCCTCGTGATGATACTCCCCGAGCTGGGCGGACGTGTGCAGTATGCTTACGATAAGATCAAGCAGCGCCCGTTTGTCTACTACAACCACGTCATCAAACCCGCCCTGGTGGGTCTCACCGGGCCGTGGATCAGCGGTGGCATCGAGTTCAACTGGCCTCAGCACCACCGTCCGAGCACCTATCTGCCCGTCGATTCGACCATCGAGGAGAACGAGGACGGCTCGGTCACGGTATGGGTCAACGAGTATGAGCGCATGTTCCATCAGAAGGGTGCGGCCGGATTCACGCTCCGCCCCGGCTGTGCCTATCTCGAAATCAAGGGCCGACTCTACAACGGCACCAGTCTGCCGCAGACCTTCCTGTGGTGGGCCAATCCTGCCGTGGCGGTCAACGATCACTATCAGAGCGTCTTCCCGCAAGACATCAATGCCGTGTTCGACCATGGCAAGCGGGCCGTGAGCAGCTTCCCCATCGCCACCGGCACCTATTATAAGATGGACTATTCGGCCGGCGTAGACATCTCCAACTACAAGAATATCAAGGTGCCCACATCGTATATGGGCGTCAATTCGAGGTTCAACTTCGAGGGTGGCTATGAGAACGACACCCGTGCGGGTATGCTCCATGTGGCCAGTCACCATGTGTCGCCGGGCAAGAAGCAGTGGACCTGGGGCAACGGCGACTTCGGACAGGCCTGGGATCGCAATCTCACTGATGCCGACGGCCCCTACATCGAGCTCATGGCGGGCGTGTTTACAGAGAACCAACCCGACTTCTCGTGGCTCATGCCCTACGAGGAGAAGCGCTTCACGCAGTATTTCATGCCCTATCGAGAGCTCGGCATTGTGAAGAATGCCACCAAGGATCTCATGATGAACATCGAGGTCGAAGGCGGCAAGGCCCTGCTCAAAGTGTTCGCCACGAGCAGTCAGCACGTGCGGCTGGTGCTCCGAAGCGATGCAGGCGAG
The DNA here is from genome assembly GCA_002317385.1 of Prevotella sp. UBA1705. Lineage (GTDB taxonomy): Bacteria > Bacteroidota > Bacteroidia > Bacteroidales > Bacteroidaceae > Prevotella. Next base: position 30,611 of record DCJH01000018.1, read on the forward strand.
GTGTTTCTCGACCGGGTGGTCGACATCGACCCCACCCAGTTGTTTGCCGAATCGGTAGACGTCAAGGGCAGCCCGATACACCATCTCACCTTCGTGGTGGAGCAGGCGCGCGAGGTGCCGGCCTATATCCGGCAGACTCCGCTGCTCACCTGGCATGCCGAGCCCGACGAGATTCGCCCCATTCCCGACCCGGCAGAGGCGGCGCTGCTGCCCCATGAGATCAAGACCAACGAGCAACTCTACCTCACCGGGCTCCATCTGGAGCAATATCGGCATGCCACCTACAATCCAGTGGACTACTACGAGGAGGGCCTGCGACGCGATCCGATGGACTATCGGTGCAACAATGCGCTGGGACGGTGGTACATTCGCAAGTGCCTTTTCGCCAAGGCCGAGCCTTATCTGCGCACGGCCGTGGCGGTGTTGAAGAAGCGCAATCCCAATCCCTACGACGGCGAACCGCTGTTCAATCTGGCTCTTGCGCTCAAATTTCAGTCGCGTTTGGACGAAGCTTACGAGCTGTTCTGGAAGTCTACATGGAATGCTGCCTGGCAGGATGCGGGCTTCTTCGAGTGCGCCCGCGTGTCGGTGGCACAGCATCGACTGGCCGATGCCTTGGAGGAAATAGAGAGTTGCCTGGTGCGCAACGCCCACAACCACAAGGCGTTGGCTCTGAAGGTGGCCATCCTGCGGTTGCTCGACCGGCACGAGGAGGCCATTGCTCTGGCGGAGAAGAGTCTCGAAATAGACCTGTTCAACTATGGCTGTCGATTCGAACTCTATCTGCTCACGGGCAATGAGGCGGCTTTGTCGCAACTGAAGTCGCTGCTGCACGGTGAGCCAAACAACTATGATGAGCTGGCGCTCGACTATGCCAATGCCGGTCTGCAGGCCGAGTCTCTGCAGGTGTGGGATATGGCGGTAGGCGAGGGAGCTACCTCGCCCATGACCTATTATTATATGGGATGGGTGGGACGCCTGGGTGCTTTTCGGCTCGGTGAGCAGGCTTGTCCCGACTATTGCTTCCCCAACCGGGCGGAAGCGGTGCTTGCCCTGCAGGCGGCCCTGGCCTTCAATGCAGAGGATGCGCGCGCCAACTACTATCTGGGATGCCTTTTCTATGCCAACAGGCAGTATGAGTCGGCCCACGTCCACTGGGCGTCGTCGGCCCGTCTCGATCCCGATTATCCCACGGTGTGGCGCAATCTGGCGCTCTATCAGTTCAACAAGAAGCAGCAATCTCAGCAGGCGGTGGAGAGCATGGAGCGTGCCTTCGGCCTCAATCTCGCCGATGCGCGGGTGCTGATGGAGCTCGACCAGCTCTACAAGCGGCTGGGTACCGACCCTGACGAGCGCTTGGCCCGATTGCAGAAATACGGCCATCTCGTGGCCGAGCGCGACGATTTGCTGTTGGAGAAGATTACGTTGCTCAACCAGACAGGGCGCTTTGCCGAGGCCATGACGCTGCTCGATGCCCACCAGTTCCACCCCTGGGAGGGCGGCGAAGGCAAGGTGAGTGGTCAGTATCAGTATTCGCGGGTGGAGCTTGCCAAGGTGGCCTTGGTGGAGCAGCGCTGGGATGAGGCCATCGGCTACCTTGAAGAGTGCCTCGTCTATCCCCATCATCTGGGCGAAGGACGACTGGAAAATGCACAGGAAAACGATTTCTATTATCTTCTGGGCTGTGCCTACGAGGGAAAAGGAGAGCCTGAACGGGCTGAGGAAAACTGGAAAAAGGCCACTTTTGGGCCGCAGGAGCCGGCGGCTGCACTCTATTACAACGATGCCAAACCCGACAAAATATTCTATCAGGGCTTGGCTCTCTTGAAGTTAGGACGGCGTGACGAGGCCAACGGAAGGTTCTTCAAGCTCATCAATTTCGGCAAGAATCATCTGTTCGACCATGTGGTCATGGACTATTTCGCCGTGTCTTTGCCCGACCTCCAGATATGGGAGGGCGACCTCGACCGGCAGAATGTCATCCATTGCAAGTATATGTTGGCCTTGGGTTACTACGGATTGGGCGACACCCGGCATGCGTTTCGCTATCTCGATGAAGCCCAATCCTTAGACCGTAACCATTTGTGTATCAGTTGTTTCAGGAGTCTGATTGAGAAGAAACTGTAAGTTTCTTCTCAATCTTTAATCCTAATCAGTGCGTTGGCAACTATCGCGGCCAGTCCGCCAGTGGTAATTCCGCTGGAGAATATGCTCCGGATAATCTCTGGCATCTTATCCAGAATGTTGGGCACAAGCTCCACACTCAGGCCCAACGAGAAGCTGATGGCCATCACCAGCACGGCCTTTCGGTCAATCTTCGTGGCCGCGATGATCTTGATTCCGGCAGCGGCCACCGTACCAAACATGAGCAATGTTGCTCCGCCGAGCACGCTGTCGGGGATCAAGGAGAACAGTTGGCCCACCACGGGAAATAGTCCGAGGATGAACAGGGCGCCCGCAATGAAGTAGCCCACGTAGCGGCTGGCCACGCCGGTGAGCTGTATCATGCCATTGTTCTGGGCGAAGATGGAGTTGGGGAAAGAGTTGAACACGCCGGCAAGAAACGAATTAAAGCCGTCGGCGAGGATGCCTCCCTGGGCCCGTTTCATGAAGACCGGACCCTCCACAGGCTGTCCGGAGATGAGCGAGTTGGCCGTGATGTCGCCAAAAGCCTCCACCGCCGTCACCAGATAGATAAGTCCCATGGCGATGATAGAGCCCGGATCAAGGCGCAATCCGTACTTGAACGGTGTAGGGATGTTGAGCGATTGGGCACCTGATATCTGCGAGAAGTCGATCATTCCAAGGGCGTACGCTGCTACGCATCCGATGATAAGCCCCAGCACAATGGACCCCATGCGCAGATAACGGTTGCTCGAACGGTTGAAGAAGATGATGCAGACGAGCACCAACAGGGCCAGTCCGAGATGGGCCATTGATCCGAAACTGCCGGCGTCCATGGCTTTCTGTCCGCCTCCGCACGAGTTGATGCCGGCCTTGATGAGGCACATTCCGATGAGACTTACCACGATACCCGACACCAATGGAGTGATGATCTTGCGGGTGTAGGGCAGTAATCGGCTCACCGCCATCTCCACAACCGAGGCCAGCATGCATGCTCCGAAGATGTAGCTCAGTGCCATATGCACATTCATCTTGCCCCCAACCATGCCCAACATGCCTGCTCCGATGATGGGACTGATAAACGAAAACGAGGTGCCCTGGATGCAAAGCAGTCCTGTTCCGATGGGGCCGAAGCGCCGACACTGTATGAATGTGGCGATGCCCGACACGAAAAGCGACATCGAAACGAGGTAGCCCGTGGTGCTTAAATCAAATCGAAGCGCCGAGCTGATGATGAGAGGAGGGGTGATGATGGCCACGAAGATGGCCAGAAGATGCTGCAATGCGGCAAACAATGTCTCTCTGAGGGGTGGCCTGTCGTACAGGCCGTAGATGAGTTCCTTGCTCTCTTCCATGTCGGGAATTAGTCTTTGAGCTTGATTTGACAGTTGTCTAACGACTCCACCACGGCGAGACTCTCCACTCTGATGCCCAGGCTCTCCAGCACGTCGCGCCCATGCTGGAACGACTTCTCGATGATGAAGCCCATGCCTTCGAGTTTGGCGCCTGCCTGCTGGCACAGGTCTACGATGCCCTTGGCGGCATTGCCGTTGGCCAGGAAGTCGTCGATGAAGATCACTCTATCCTGAGATGAGAGATACTCCTTGGAGACAACGACATCGTAGTTGCGCTGTTTGGTAAACGAAAAAACCGTCGTCGATAGCATATTGTCCATCGTCGACGGTTTCTTTTTCTTGGCAAAGACCACGGGAACGTCCAGCAGAAGGCCCACCATGACGGCCGGCGCGATGCCGCTTGCCTCAATCGTAATGATCTTGGTAATATTGGAAGATGCAAAACGGCGTATGAATTCCACCGCAACTTGCCGCATCAGATTGGGGTCCATCTGATGATTTACAAAACTGTCTACCTTGAGAATTCCCCCTGGAAGACTCTTTCCATCCCTGAGAATGCGCTCTTTTAATGCTTTCATCATGTATTTCTATTAATGGTGCAAAAGTACAAAAAAAGCTGCAGAAAGCGGAGGAAGGTATGGATTAATTACTCAGAAAAGTTATCGTTGGTAGCCAATGCGTCGGCGCCATAGAGCGCATAGTCGCCCCGCGAGGGGTCTCCGGGAAACACTTTGCCCATCTCTCGGGTGAGAGCAAGGGTGGTGGCCCACGACGCCGAGCGCGTCTTGACCAGTCTCAGTCGGCGTGCGGTTTGCATGACGTGGGTGTCCATGGGGATAAAGAGCGACGACTTGTCGATGCGGTCGGCCCATATTCCGAGGTCCACAGGCGACTGGTCGCGCACCATCCAGCGCAGAAACATGCACGGACGCTTGCACAACGACGCCACGGGGGCAGGCACAATGCCCACCAATCCCTGATTCCTGAAATAGGCGTTGAGGGCCAGCAGCACGTTGAGGGCATCGCCGTGCGACGGGGAGCCTTCCTCAACGGCGATGCTTGCAAAATCGGCCAGCGACCCGCAAGAGTCGATGAGCTGGCGCAACGACTGCATGAAGATCAGCATGGTGTGGTTGGAATAGAGGCGATAGAAGCTCCGGCGGTCGTCGGGAAACAGCGCTTCGAAGGCACCGCTGCGCACCCATTCGTAGGGCTCACCCTCGCTGGCGTCGAGCAAGAGTTGTATCTTGGGCAGGAACTGGCGACGCGAACCATAGCTCATGGCACTGGCAATGAAAGCCATGGTCTCCTGATTCTCGCGGCCACAGACCTGGTGCATGAACCACGAAGGGTCGCCGTCGAGAAACGCCGGAGTCTCATAGCGATTGGCAAAGCCAACTAACAGTTCATACAAAGATTTCTTCATATCTTACAATCAATGGGTTATGATTCTAACAAGGAGTAGGGAGTGAAGTGCGGTAACCTCCGAAAACATCAAAGACAAAGCAGCCGAGGCACAGAGATCTCATGCTGTTTTGTCTTTGAGTGGATGGTGAGGCGACAGGCGTAGAGCGCTGCCGCCGTGATGTTGAAATATCATAGATTCTCCAACTCCTCCGGCATCTGGAGCGAGTCGCAATGGACATGCTCGAGCATTTCCATACCTTTCTTGGTGATATGGAACTTCTGGCATCGGCTGTCTTCCTTGCAAGCCTGTCGCCGGATGAGCGTTTGCTTCTCCAGAGCGGCAATGACCTTGGAGGCGTTGGAGCGCGTGAGCCCCATCTGCTCGGCTATCTCGCCGGAGAGTCGACGCTCGCCGTCGGAGAGCATACATAGCAACATGGCCTCATTGATGTTGAGGCCAGTGGCTTGTCCCAGCTGATTCTCGAAGCCGATGATGGCCCGATAAGCGTTCCTCAGTTTCTGAAGACAGATGTTATCCATCGGAATCTTATTTGATGAGCACCTTCTTGATGACCTCCTCAAACTGGCCCTTGCCCATGGCGCCTACCACCTTCTGGGGCTGACCGTCCTTGGGGATGAAGAGGATGGTGGGGATAGACTGCACGCCAAAGAGTCCGGCGAGCTCCTGCTGCTGGTCAACGTCTACCTTGTAGACATCGATCTTGCCATTATACTCCTCGGCCAGAGCCTCCACTACGGGCGCTGTCTGCTTGCAAGGACCACACCAAGTGGCATAGAAATCGATGATAGCCGGCTTGTCGCCCTCGAATTTCCACTCCTGTGGATTGCTTTCGTAGTCCATCACACGTTTCTTAAACTCCTCCTTGGTCAATTCCAATACTTTCATATTCTTAGTCTCCTTTTTATTTACGGTTTCTACTGGATTGCTTTTCTTTACCTTTTCCTTTTGCTGTGCTGAGCAAGACGTCAGAGCAATCGAAGCCAACGCTGCCAACAACCATACGCTTTTACGAGTGTTCATAGGATGTTCTGATTTGATTTCCTGTGGAAAACAATGCAAAGGTAAAGTATTGGTCTCAACTTAACAAATAGTTTGTGCAAATAATCCAATAGTATAACTTTTATTAACCAAAGGGCAGACGGTTTAACGTTTTCCAACGGAAAACAAATGGAAGCGGGGAGAAATGGGAGGAAAGAACGGCCTCTCCCCCTTGCCCCTCCCCCGAAGGGAGGGGAGTAGAGTGCGGGATAAACAGTGGGTTTTGTGTGGGAAAGATGTGGATCAGTTGGGATATGTATGGGGCGTGGCTACCTGCCTATCTGCAAGGCCCTATTGGCCCGCTTTGAAATAAGGTAGTAATCGCGATGCCTTTAGGTAGTAATCGTCGGGCGATTAGTACCTCATCGCGAGACGATTAGGTGCTGGAGACAAAACCATGGGATAGAGCCCGGAGAATGGGCTCTATGAGGGCAGGAAAAGATGGGGTCAATAGGGCAGGTGCTGCACGATGAGCATATAGCATAGGGTGCCCCCGGCGATGCTCAGAAGCATCTGTCTTTTCCACATGTGGAGCATGATGGTGACCATGATGCCGATGGCTTCGGGCAGACCATGAGCACCCGACGTGAGGTCGACATCCTTGAGACAATAGACCACCAGCATGCCGAAGACTGCCGCCGGAAGCACCGTGCCGAGATACTGCACGTAGCGCGGAGTGCGCCGTCCCTGAAAGAGGGCGAACGGAAGAAAACGGGTGAGCATCACGCCAAAGGCCATGACGAGCACCGTGAGGATTTGTTGGACGAGGGTCATGTGGCTTGTTGGAGATGAGGTCGGAGGGCCGTGAGGGCGAGAAGCATCATGAGCATGGCCGGCACCACGAAGTGGTTGGGGCCGAACAGCAGCAGACTCACCACCGAGAGCGCTATGCCCAGCAGGGCGCTGACGTGCGACCGGTCTTTCATCCACTGCTCCATGAAGATGACAACAAACATCGATGTCATGACGAAATCGAGTCCGCGCGTGGAAAAACGGATATACGAGCCGAAGATTCCGCCCAGCGTAGCCCCCGACACCCAATAGAGAAAATTGAGCACCGACACCCAGAGCATGAAGCATCCGTGGTCCACGCCCTCGGGGATGCGCGCCGTATAATTGATAGAAAAACTCTCGTCGCACATGAAATAGATGAGCAGCGGCTTCTTCCATCCGGTGTGCTTAAATCGGTCGAGCATAGAGATGCCATAGAACAGATGGCGTGCGCCGATCATCACGGCAAGGATAAACGCCTGCAAGGGGTTGAAGGCGGCGAGCAGGGTGGGCACGGCAACAAACTCCACGCTGCCGCTGAAGATGATCATGGCCATGAGCATGGCCCAGAGAAACGAGAATCCGCTGACATTCATCAGGATGCCATAGGTGAGTCCCAGAAACCAGAAGCCCGCAAAAATGGGAATGGTAAACGGAAACGCTGCCCGTAGGGCGGTGCTCCATTTGCCATTCCCAATATGTAGTCTGCGATGTTGCATGATTATCCTGAGCGTCTCGCCATGGCGCGCCCGGCTCGCTTGGGGCGGTGTGTGATGGGGAGACGAAGTGGGCAGAGAGATTATTTGCCAAGAATCTGAGCGGCGTGCTCCTTCACCTTGATGTCCTTCGGATTGAAGATTTGCTCGATGACGCCATCCTCGTTGGTCACGAATGTGGTGCGGAACGTGCCCATATAGCTGCGGCCATACATCTTCTTCTCGCCGTAGACACCCAGCGCGTTGACCAGCGTGAGGTCGGTGTCGGCAATCAATGGGAAGGGCAACTCATACTTCTCAATAAACTTCTTGTGCGACTTCTCGTCCTGCACGCTCACACCCACCACGGCAAAGCCCTTGTCGAGCAGTTGCTGATAGTTGTCGCGGAGGCTGCAGGCCTCACTGGTGCAACCCGGTGTGGAGTCTTTGGGATAGGTGTAGAGCACAAGTTTGCGGCCCTTGAAATCACTCAGTTTTATCTCCTTGCCATCCTGGTCCTTACCCAGAACTTCAGGCAGTCTTTGTCCAATTTCCATAGTTTGTGTATTTAATTATTCCCCACAAAATTACGAGATTCTGCAGATTAGTCCAAGAAAACTCCCTAAAAAGTGAGCCATTATACCATATTTGTGGGAGGACGGGGGATGATTTAACCGCATTTTATACCTATTTTATCCCGTTGGTATTGAAAAAATCTTTATCTTTGCACAAGATAGGCGGCACTCGGCCATTCGCAAACAAGTTTGCATGGCGCTCGTTTGCACTATCTTTGCAAAACATATATACATATATTATATAAGCAATCTCACGAATAAAGATAAGAAACTATGGATGTAAGCAATCACGTTGTAATCATGGCGGGCGGCATAGGCTCCCGTTTTTGGCCGATGAGCACCCCGCAGTATCCCAAACAGTTCATTGATGTGATGGGGCTTGGAAAGTCGCTCATCCAGCTCACCGCGGAGCGTCTTTCTGACGTTGCGCCTATGAGCAACTTCTGGGTAGTGACCAGCAAGAACTACGTTGACATAGTGAAGCAGCAGCTGCCCGACATCCCCGAACAGAATATCCTGGCCGAACCCGAGCCGCGCAACACCGCGCCCTGCATCGCCTACGCCTGCTGGAAGATCAAGAAGAACTTTCCGCAGGCCAATATCGTGGTCACGCCGTCGGATGCGCTGGTGGTGAACACCGCCGAATATCAGCGTGTCATCAACGAGGCGCTGGCCTTCACGGCCCACAGCAGCAACATCGTGACGGTAGGTATCCAGCCCACACGTCCTGAGACGGGCTACGGCTATATTGCCTCTGCCGGACTCATTGGACAGGGAGAGATACACAAGGTGGAGGCGTTCAAGGAGAAACCCGACCTCGCCACGGCTGAGAAATATCTGGCGGCAGGCAACTATTTCTGGAACGCGGGCATCTTTGTGTGGAACGTGGAGACCATCACCGCGGCCCTTCGCCGCTACACTCCGGCCCTCGCTGATAAGATGGACGAGATGTGCGACGACTTCTACACGCCGCGCGAAGCCGATACGCTGGCCCGCATCTTCCCCACATGCGAGAAGATCAGCATAGACTATGCGGTGATGGAAAAGTCGGATAGCATCTACACTCTGCCCGCCGAGTTTGGCTGGAGCGACCTCGGCAGCTGGGGTTCGCTGCGCACCCTGCTCCCGCAAGACACCCTCGACAACGCCCATGTGGGCGAGAACATCAAGTTGGTGGATAGCGCCAACTGCATTGTTCATGCCCAAGACGCCAAACAGGTGGTGGTGCAGGGACTCAATGGATATATCGTGGCACTGCGCGACGGACGCCTGTTGGTGTGCTCATTGGACAACGAACAGATGATCAAGGAATACTCCCAACTCTAACTCCACCTATCCCATGAAGCTATATCCGCTACTGTTTGAGCCCAATCTGCACCCGGTGGTGTGGGGCGGCGATGCCATCAACGCCTGGAAAGGCCTGCCCGCGGCCCCCCAGCCCATAGGCGAATCGTGGGAGGTGAGTGCCGTGCCGTCGAGCGTGAGCATCATTGCCAACGGTCCGCTGCAGGGTCGCGACCTCATCTCTGTGATACGCGAGCATCCCGAGGAGATACTCGGCCGAAGCGTTGCAGCCGAATACGACAACCAGTTGCCGCTGCTCGTGAAGTTTATCGACGCCCGCCGCGACCTGTCTATCCAGGTGCATCCCAACGATGAGATGGCTGCTCGGCTCCACAACAAGCGTGGAAAGACCGAGATGTGGTATGTCATCGACGCCAAGCCGGGCGCCTATCTCTATGCCGGATTCAGCGAGTCGCTGGCCCCGGACAATAGTCATATCGACCAGGCCGGGCGCGAGTCGGCCATGGACGAATACCGCCGCATGGTGGCCGAAGGCACTATCACCGAGGTGTTGGCCAAGCACGAGGTGAAGGCTGGCGACGTGTTCTACCTGCCGGCGGGTCGTGTGCATGCCATCTGCAGCGGTATCTTGCTGGCCGAGGTGCAGCAGAGCAGCGATGTGACCTACCGTATTTTCGACTACAATCGGTTGGGCATGGATGGCCAGCCGCGCGAGTTGCACACCGAACTGGCTGCCGAGGCGCTCAACTATCATGTGGAAGACGACTACCGTACGGCCTACGACTATCAGCCGGAGCAGGTCAATGCCCTGATCGACAGTCCGTTTTTCAAGGTGAATGTGGTGGATTTGAGTAAGCCCACAAGCCGCAATCTGCTGGCCGAAGATAGTTTCGTGATCGTGATGTGCCTACGTGGCGACTGCCGAATCGGGGTAGGCGAGGGCACGGAGGAGACGCTGTTGCGCGAGGGTTACAGTGCGCTCATCCCCGCAGCCATAGCTCATTACGTGCTCACTCCGGCCCAGACCGATGGCCATAGTGTGGTGTTGGAAGCTTATATCGGACAGTAGACCATTATAGAGGCTGCCCTGCGGTTCGGCCATCGAGGCCGGGCGACAGGGCCGCCTCCTGTTTTTCTTGTTGACTTGACCATTAAATGACGCATGAAAAGCACCCGACTGATGGGCCGGAGTGGCTTTTCATGATACCTATTAGAGATTTATAGAATTATGTTGAAACCTGTTTGGATGGAGAAATCGCGTCTCTATCGTATTATCTTTGAGTCGGACACGCCCACCGGAAAGACCTACGACATTGTGCTCATCATAGCTATTTTTCTGAGCATCATCGTGGCATTCATTGAGAGTATCCGCTCGCTTGCCTTGACCTATAAGCATATTCTCGAGGTGGTGGAGGCCTTCATGACCGTGCTTTTCACCGTCGACTATCTGGCACGACTCTATTGTTCGCCCAAGCCGAGGGAGTATGCGCTGAGCTTTTTCGGCATCATCGACTTCATTTCGACCATTCCTCCCTATCTGGCCATCGTGTTTCCGAGCGCCCGCTACATGCTGTTGCTGCGTTCTTTCAGGTTCATCCGCATCTTCAGGGTGTTCAAACTGTTCAGCTTTCTCAACGAGGGGCATCTGCTATTGCAGTCGCTTCGTAGGAGCTTGAACAAGATTTTGGTCTATTTCATGTTCGTTCTCATCCTCGTAACCTGTATGGGAACGCTGATGTATCTGGCCGAAGGCAATGAGCCCAACACGAGTTTCACCGACCTGGGAACATCGGTCTACTATGCCATTGTGACCATGACGACCGTGGGCTACGGCGACATCACGCCGGTAACGCCTATCGGTCGACTGCTCTCGGCATTTGTTATGTTGCTGGGCTACACCATCATCGCCATCCCGACAGGTATCGTCACCGCTACATTTGTAGACGAAACCAAAAAGAAAGTGGAGCACAACGAGTGTCCGCGGTGTGGTGGTAAGGTAGAAGATTACGACCGCTATTGCTCCCATTGCGGCGAAAAACTATAGAAATATCTATTTTTATAAGAATAAGAAAAAAGCTATTGACGAGGAACCGAAGGTTCAGTCAATAGCTTTTTTCTATGGGTTGGGTAGTGCAATCCTATGGATTGGCTAATTCCAGTGAGTCATGTCGCGCGTCTTTTCCACCTGCGTCTCGATGGCATCGGGCAGATTGCAGAAGAAGTCTATACCCGTTCGCTTCTCCAATTCGTCGATGGTAATATACTCTGTGGTACTTCCTCCGGCATGCGGCGACCACACACCGATGGCCGTGTAGCTATTGCTGCTCTTCGAATAGTAGAGCAACGCCATGTAGAAGAACTTGGGAACGATGAGCCCTGTGTTGGTATAAGTCATGATATTGGCATCGTCTATCGTTGCCGCCTTCACCACATAGAGGGTGTCTTGGCTGCCCGAGGCAGGAGCCCAAGAGCCTCTTACTTTTCCTTCAAGGGTGGCCCATACTCCGCCATTGTGGTCTTGATTCTGAGGTTGCATATTGCTCAGCAGGAAGGTTTGGTTGTTTTGCTCCACCGAACAGAGCCTGTCGCCCGATGGGCAAAGGTGTCCGCGCGAATATCCCGTGCCGCTATAGTCGCTCAATGTAGTGCGATACTCCGATGGAATGGCCTCATCTTCGGCGAAAGAATCCTGTCTGCCGACGTTCTTCTGCATGTTGGCAGGGTAGAGTTCGTAGCAAGTCCAACGGTTGGCACGCTTGGTTCCATCCCATTCCAGGGAGTAGGTGATGCCGTATTGGGGCGTGGAGTGGGTTACTTCGAATGTTACATTCGCTCCCGAATAGAGCTTGGGAAACTCCAGTCGCCATGCTTCGGCGTTGCGTGTAAGGTCGGTTGTGTTGTTCTTATTGACGTTTACGGTGTCGTTTTCGCCCGGAGTAACCGTCTCCCACCATACGATTTGCTTGACCTGAGAGTAGAGATAGTCGGTAGAAGTGGCGTTCGACTGATAGATCTTGATACCCAACGTATCGCCGTTGGGGGTATAGATGATGCGGATACTGTCCTCCGAGGTCTGCTTAAAACTAAAGCTTACGTCGGTCTTCAGCGTCACGGTCTTAATCTTTCTGGTGGTCTGGGCACTGGCGCTCATAGCCATCAGCAGTGTGAACAGGAAATATAGTTGTCTTTTCATCATGTAAATCTTGATTAGAAGGGTACGCGTCCCCGGTTATTTCACATATTTCTTTCCGTTCACAATGTATATACCCTTGGGCAGATTCGTGGGATTAACCCTACGTCCCATGAGGTCATAGACAGGTGTAGACTCCGTAATCTCAATTGAAAGAATACCCTCAATGCCCATTGACAGGCTGATAGGCAAGAACTCTGCGTCGGTCGGGAAGGTGGGATTTCCCACTCTGGTTACCGTCTTGTTGTATATGGGGCTGAGCCGATCGCCGTCGGTGGCTGTGGAATTCACTATTCCCGAGATGGTGTACACCTGTCCGGCGACGGGCGTTGTGTAGTGACTCGTGTTGAAACTGTTCACCACTTTCACTACGCCCATATCGTCGGTGCCATTGTTGGCGTCGGTCATGGTGATGTTGTTGATAGTTACCCAGTCGGCGTAATGCTGGCTTTGCTCGGCCGAAGTGATGACTCTCGGCTCCACATTAGGCTCTGTCACAGGTTCGGCAATGGCCAGAAGGGTGGTGTTGGTATTAGCTGTCGACTTGAGTACAGGCATGTTTCCAACAGTGGATTTCTGTCCGGTAATGTATCCGGCAATATGCTGATTGTAGGCCATGGCCGGCATCTTGTCGAAACCGTAGAAGCAGATGGCTCCCGAATTATCACGGATATAGGCGTTCTTGCCATAGACAAAGGTCACCCGTGCCTCGTCTTCGTCGCCGAGATAGAGCTGGGCTTCAGTGCCGTCGGCCAGTGCATTGAAGGCAGCCAGGCCCTGAACCATGGGGATGGTGATCGTGCCGTCACCGCCGTTGCCATCAGGAGAATAGACCACTCGGATGGCTTTGATGTATAAAGCCTTGGCTGAGGTGGGAGAATAAATGAGTTTGATTTCGCCCGAAGCATTGCCCGTGAAGGTGGCTTGGGTCACTGTTGTGGTCACAGTGTAGGTATTTCCGAAGGCATTTCCACCCACGGTGACGTTCAAATAGCCTGCATAGCCACTGGCTCCACCAGTTGTTACGTCGATTTCTGATATCGTTCCACTGAAACCGGAAGTAGAGAGGATCAACTCCGTAGCGGGATTTGCCTTGCTGCCTATCTGCTGTCCGTTGGTCGAATTGTATCCAAAATAGCCCGCATTGGTCGTGAGCGTCCAGTTGATTCCGCCGAGCGACTGGGTGCCCGCCCCACTGAACGGGGCAGAGGTAAACTCGTAATTATATTCATCTGCTGCGACATGGGTGGCCGACAGAGACAGCATGAGAAATACGAGGAGGTGTAAATGTTTCATCATATTCGTCTCGTTTATTTTAAAGAAAAATCATATTATAAAATGGTTCCTATTGTTTTTAGTCGTCACAGGTGGCCTGTTTGCCGGTCGAAAACTCTTGGCTGGACCATGATTTCTATCCCAGAAAATCGGCCTCTCGGTGAGGTTGTCATGACTGCAGGCCCAGACGGTTCGGCTGTGGGTAGCTGGACTGTCGGTCGAGGGGGTGACACGGTATCATGATTGGTGCCTACAAAGATAAAGAATAAAATCGATATGGCAAGGAGTTTCAGCCTGTTAGATGAAGATTTTTAACCCTTTCGTATCAAGGATACGCATCCCCGCCGCATGGTCACGTTCTCCTTTTGGTATGAAAAATCATGCAAAAACCGAGGTGTTCCAGCTTGTTGGGCTGTTGATAAAACTGAATAGGATTAATCATAAAATCGTAGCGGATAGAACTATATTAACTACTCTAATCCTCGAAAGATAGCCGCAGATTCGAAATTTATTAATATTTCATGAATTTTCTTCGCAAAAAAAGATTAAATTTGTTGGAATATATACATAAGTTTACTATCTTTGCGATAGGTAAATACACATTGATTCAAAATTCTCAATTATGGCAAAGTATAATATAACCAAGATTAAGGAGAAGGAAGCTTCCTACAGAACCCTGGTCAGCCCGCAGATGATGGATGAGCTTGAAGCGCGAATCAACGATATCATCATTATTCAGAAGAAGTACAGGGACAAGAATTACTCGGCCAAGCGACTCTCTGAAGATTTGGGAACCAATACCCGTTATATTTCTGCTGTGGTCAATGTCAGATTCCACATGAACTACACGTCGTTAGTAAATGCCCACCGTATCCGAGAGGCCATGACTCTCTTGGTGGACAAGCGCTACAAGGACCTGACTATGGAAGAGATTTCCGACATGGTGGGATTCTCCAACAGGCAGTCGTTCTATGCTTCGTTCTACAAACTCAACGGCATTACTCCGCGCGACTACAAGATGCAGCAGCTGGAGGTTCATCCGGTTCTCTCAGAGACTCCCAAGAAGAGAGGGCGCAAACCAGGCACCAGAAACAAGCAAAAATAGGATATGACTTTTGTCCTATTCTAACCTGACCCTTAAAACAGTGACAGTAGCAACGGGATGAATTGCTACTGTCACCGATAATTGTTTTGTCTTATTCCTTGGGTTAATACCTGTGTTCATCGTGTGGATAGTATCTCTCCGCCAGACGCGTTATGGCCTGTTTGTTGGGGATGAGCATGCCATAGGGGTTGCGTTTGATGAGCTGGGGCAGGGCATAGAACTCGCAACTCTGGCATGCTTCGCGTGTATCGATCACTGTAGTCATCAGTTCTGGCTGGATGGCCAGTAGCGCGTTCTTGGGGTAGCTGTCTATGTTTTGGATGTATTTCCACAGGATGTCTGTCAACTCCAGGATGTAGGACTTGATGTCACCGAACTTATTCGATATATTCATAGTTTTCAATTTATTGATTTCACCTGCCAAAAATACGTACTTTTTCCTGATCATCCAAGGGTCGTGTGTGTTATTTAGCTTAGTTTGAACTACGTTAAGTAAACAATATGAAACAGATGCTAAGGAATATGGAGAGTGTATAAGTAATGTGAACTATGTTTACAATGTGTTTCGTTTTCACGTTATCTCCGGGCCGTCAGCTCTCGTTGTCTGAGGCAAAAGCAAAGACCGAAACCTGGAATTCAGGCTTCGGTCTTATTGAAGTAGTCGATAGGGGAATCGAACCCCTATGCCAAGATTGAGAATCTTGTATCCTAACCATTAGATGAATCGACCATTTGAGGTTGTCCTTGAAGCGGAAGCGGGGGGATTCGAACCCCCGGTAC
>DCJH01000018.1:46305-47610 GCA_002317385.1 Prevotella sp. UBA1705
TCAGCCACTCACCCACACTTCCTTTCGGAGGGATTGTTAACCTCACTGCACTCTTGCGAAATGCGAGTGCAAAGATAGTTGTTTTATTTTGTTCGGCCAAACTTTTCACACGTTTTTTCTTGAAAATATGTATGAAAAGTTTGATATCAAAGTTCTGAACGCTGTTGCGACACTTATTTAATGGTGCTTTCCAGAACAGTATAGAAACTGTCGTCCTCACCTACAAATGTCTTCACGACCTTGCCATCCTGATCCAGAAGTATCTTGGTGGGGAAGGCAGAGATGCCCAGTTTCTTGGTGACATCGGCAGCCGTGCGGGGATTGTACACGTTAATCCAAGGCAAAGTGTGCTTGGCTACTGCCGCTTTCCAACGGCTGTCGGTGTCATTGCAGTCTACGCTTACAATCTCAACCTGGTCTTTGTGATTGGCGTAAAACTCCTTCATCTTGGGAAATCCCTTGATACAGTTGATGCACCAACTGCCCCAAAAGTCCACGACAACGTATTTACCTTTCAGGCTCGACAACTTAAAGTCCTTGCCGTTAATATCTTTCAATGTAAAATCTACAGTTTCTCCTTCTTTGGGAGCAGCCGAAACACTGGTAGATTTAGTTGTATTTTGCACCTGTCCAGGGTTGGCAGGAGTGCTGGCCGACATTCCAACCTGGAATGCAGCGAGCAAAGTGAGTGATACTATGTATTTTTTCATCATGTTGGCAAAAATACGGTTATATTCTGAATGATGCAAATATTGATGCTTAAAAGAATTGAAAATACGTGGCGATGTGTTGTGCCTACCTATGTGTTTTCATGCCATGAACTGCGGATGCCGTTGTCGTCATTTCATCGCGGCTATGTGTTGGTCTGCAAATGGCTGCCTACAGGCGATACCCGGATGTCTGTTATTGCATCTTGCTGTCGTGTTTGTGCAACATTCAAGATATTCCATTCCTGGAGGTTATTCGATGGCATGCAATTGCGAGAAGGGAATGAAGGCCGGCTCATCCGGGCGATGTGCCCCTATGATTTTCTCCAACCATACCATGTCCCACCACCTTCCGAACTTGAAACCACACTGGTGGAAGTGGGCCACTTGGCTGAATCCCAATTTCTCATGAAATGCGATGCTGCCGTTATGGTGCAGTTCATCCTCATGCTCTGCGTAGGTAATGCAGGCATTCAGGTTGGTAATGTTCTGCCGCGAGAGGCAGTCTTCCAAAGCCTGATAGAGCATTTGTCCAAGTCCGCGCCCCTGATAGGGAGTGTCGATGTAGATGGACAGTTCTACGGCCCAGTCGTAGGCG
>DCJH01000019.1:0-43786 GCA_002317385.1 Prevotella sp. UBA1705
CCACGACGCTTGTTCAAGTCACCGATCACGTCACCCATGTTCTCCTCCGGAGTAACAACCTCTACCTTCATGATAGGCTCCATCAAAACGGGACCTGCCTTCTGGCAAACGTTCTTGAAGGCTGCGTGGGCAGCGAGCTCAAATGAAATCTGGTCAGAGTCAACCGGGTGGAAGCTACCATCTACGAGGGTAACCTTCATATCGGTCATCGGGAAGCCACCGAGCACACCGGCCTTCAGGCAATCCTTGAAGCCCTTCTCTACGGCGGGGATGAACTCCTTAGGCACGTTACCGCCCTTCACCTCATTGATGAACTGCAGGTCGCCCTCCTTGTAGTCCTCATCCTTCGGACCGATGTTAACGATGATATCGGCAAACTTACCGCGACCACCACTCTGCTTCTTGTAAACCTCACGCCAGTTCTCTACATTCTTGGTGATAGCCTCCTTGTAGTTCACCTGCGGCTTACCCTGGTTACACTCAACCTTGAACTCACGCTTCAGACGGTCGATGATGATGTCGAGGTGGAGCTCACCCATACCAGAGATAATGGTCTGACCACTCTGCTCGTCGGTATGAACGGTAAATGTCGGGTCCTCTTCTGCGAGCTTGGCAAGACCGTTGTCCAGTTTGGCAACGTCGGCCTGGCTCTTCGGCTCAACAGCGATAGAGATCACAGTGTCGGGGAAGGTCATAGACTCCAGCACGATGGGGTGAGCCTCGTCGCAGAGCGTATCACCAGTGCGGATATCCTTGAAACCTACACCTGCGCCGATATCGCCGGCGTCGATGCTCTCCATAGGAATCTCCTGATGAGAGTTCATCTGGAACAGACGGCTGATGCGCTCACGCTTGCCCGAACGGGGATTGTAAACGTAAGAACCGGCAGCAACCTTACCAGAGTAAACACGGAAATATACCAGACGGCCCATGAACGGGTCGGTAGCAATCTTAAATGCGAGAGCTGAAGTAGGCTCGTTCTCATCCGGCTTGCGGTCTTCCTCTTCCTCAGACTCAGGATTGGTACCCACGATAGCGGGAGTATCAACTGGTGAGGGCAAGAAAGCGCAGATGTAGTCGAGCAGCGGCTGCACACCCTTGTTCTTATAAGAAGAACCGAGCAGCACCGGGCAGCATTCCATCGTCACACAACCCTTACGGATAGCACGCATCAACTCCTCTTCTGTGATGGTCTCGGGAGCGTCAAGATACTTCTCCATGAGATCGTCGTCGAAGTTGGCTGCGCCCTCGAGCAGTTTCTCGCGCCACTCCTCAGCCTCATCGGCGAGGTTTGCGGGAATCTCCTCTACATCATACTCAGCACCCATGGTCTCATCGTGCCACAGGATAGCCTTCATCTTGATCAGGTCTACTACGCCCTTGAAGTTCTCCTCAGCACCGATAGGAATCTGGATAGCGATAGGATTGGCACCCAGCACGTCCTTCATCTGCTGTACAGTCTCGTAGAAGTCGGCACCAGAGCGGTCCATCTTGTTCACATATCCCAAACGGGGTACATTATATTTGTCAGCCTGACGCCATACGGTCTCACTCTGAGGCTGAACACCGTCGGCAGCCGAATAAGTTGCCACGGCACCGTCGAGCACACGCAGTGAACGCTCCACCTCAGCGGTAAAGTCCACGTGTCCCGGAGTATCGATCAAGTTGATCTTGAACGACTTGCCGTTCCAGTTCCAGTTACAGGTCGTTGCAGCAGAAGTGATCGTAATACCACGCTCCTGCTCCTGAGCCATCCAGTCCATAGTGGCTGCACCATCATGTACCTCACCAATCTTATGAGTCTTACCTGTGTAGAACAGGATACGCTCCGATGTCGTTGTCTTACCGGCATCGATGTGGGCCATAATACCGATGTTGCGAGTCAGCTGTAAATCGCGATTTGCCATTGTGTTATTATCCTTTTAGAAGTGTCTTAATTAGAATCTGAAGTGAGCGAAGGCACGGTTAGCCTCAGCCATACGGTGCATATCCTCCTTACGCTTGAAGGCACCACCCTGATTGTTATAGGCGTCCATGATCTCAGCAGCCAGCTTGTCGGCCATGCTCTTGCCACCGCGCTTGCGGGCAAAGGCAATCATATTCTTCATAGAAACACTCTCCTTACGGTCAGCACGAATCTCAGTAGGTACCTGGAAAGTAGCACCACCGATACGGCGGCTCTTCACCTCTACCAACGGAGTGATGTTGTCGAGAGCCTGCTTCCAGATTTCCAGAGGAGACTTCTCCTCCTTCTCCGACTTAGACTTCACGATGTCAAGTGCTTTGTAGAAGATTTCGTACGAGGTATTCTTCTTACCATCATACATCAAGTGGTTCACGAACTTTGAGACCTTCTGGTCACCGAAAACTGGATCCGGCAGGATCACACGCTTCTTTGGTTTTGCTTTTCTCATTTTGTAATAAAATAAATTCTGCGTGGGGCTGTCATTGAATGTTCTTCAACGCTCACACCTGAGCATTTACTCAACCTGTTTTAACTTCTCCAGCAAAACTAAAAATAAATGGATTGTATAAAAGCTTCGAGCCCTTGGTCTCAAGCACTTGCTTGCGACCCCCGGCTCTTAGCATTGATTTTCTTACTTCTTAGCCTTAGGACGCTTAGCTCCATACTTGGAACGGCGCTGTGTGCGGTTGGCCACACCGGCTGTATCGAGCGTACCACGAACAATGTGATAGCGCACACCGGGAAGGTCCTTCACACGACCACCACGTACCAAAACGATAGAGTGCTCCTGAAGGTTGTGACCTTCTCCGGGAATATAGGAGTTCACTTCCTTCTGGTTTGTCAAACGAACACGGGCAACCTTACGCATTGCCGAATTAGGCTTCTTAGGCGTTGTGGTGTAGACACGAACGCAAACGCCACGACGCTGAGGACATCCGTCCAAAGCGGGAGACTTGCTCTGGTCTGCAATAACGCTTCTGCCTTTACGTACTAACTGTTGAATAGTAGGCATAATTTTACTTTTTAATTTATATATTTATTTTATTTAAAATCAATGCATTACGGGCAAACACATACCATATCCATCTAAAGGTACATATACAATACACCCGTTTCGGGGTGCAAAGGTACAAAGAATCCCTTAAAACACCTATTAAATGGAATTAAAAATAATACTGCAAAAGAGTGAATTAAATATATTTAACAGTAGTTTGAAAAAAATATTACCAATCCGAATCCTCAAAGCATCCCATAGCTTTACACTACATCATAGCCAAGGCCTCATTTATGACTCCAACTTCGGCCAGTTCACGTACAAACCCACTGTCTTCAAGGGCGAATCCCTTCGCGTACGGAGCAAGCTATTTTCAACTCACGATTCCCCAACCCTGCAGAGCCTGACCCCAATATCAAGGAGATAACAGCCCTTCCGCATCAATATCACGCAATCCGTCTACCCTACTTTCAACAAACTCTCTCACACCTTATTATATTATATAGCGCCCTAAGAAATATCCTCATAAATAAGGATGGTTTTTCTGTTTTCTTTACACCACTTTATACAAAACCTTTTATCTTTGCATCGAAACACTTAAGTTTTTTCTATGAACATTAGTAAACTGACATCATGGAAGAACCTACTAACCTATAAGCAAAAAGTGGCACTCACCATTTTGGGCGGAATCATTGTCGGCCTGTTTGCTTTGTTTATGTACCTGCTTCGCATGCATACCTATATTGTGGGCGATGATCCTGCCGCATGTGTCAACTGCCACATCATGACTCCCTATTACGCCACATGGTCGCGTTCGAGCCATGGACGCGATGCCACGTGCAACGACTGCCACGTACCCAACAACAACATCCTGGCCCACTATGGCTTTAAGGGGCTCGATGGCATGAAGCATGTAGCCTATTTCGTCACCAACAGTGAGAAGCAGGCCATCATGGCCGAGTTTGCTTCCGACGAGGTAATCATGGACAACTGCATCCGCTGTCACAAGCAGCTCAACCAGGAATTTGTCAAGACCGGCCGCATAGACTATATGATGGCCAAGCGCGGTGAGGGCATGGCCTGCTGGGACTGCCACCGCGACGTGCCCCATGGCGGCATGAACACCCTGACGAGCACGCCCAACGGCGAGAGCCAGGTGCCCATTCCGTCCTCGCCAGTACCCAAGTGGCTACAGAAGGCCTTGGGCCATTAATCCCACAATCCCCTCCTTTCGAAATATCACCAACGACAATATAAAAATCTTAAGAATATGGCTAACCAATTAAAGAAATGGCAAGGATGGCTGCTCTTCGGCGGAGCAATAGTCGTCGTATTTTTGCTTGGGCTCATCTGTTCTTCCCTCTTGGAACGCAGAGCAGAGGTGGCCAGCGTATTCAACAACAGGCGAACACCCATGACCGACTCTATCGTGGCTCAGAACGAACAGTTTGCCAAGGACTTCCCCCGCGAGTATGAGACCTGGGCTATGACCGAGGACACTACCTATAAAGGCAAGTACAATTCCTCACAGGAAGTCGACGTGCTGGAGAACAACCCCGACATGGTGATACTCTGGGCAGGCTATGCCTTCTCACGCGACTACAACACGCCACGCGGGCACCGTCACGCCGTGGAAGACGTGACCAAGATCCTGCGCACCGGCAACCCAGGTATCGACGGCGATGCCGACATGCAGCCCGGCACCTGCTGGACTTGCAAGGGTCCCGACGTGCCCAGACTGATGCGCGAGAAAGGCCTGGCCAATTTCTATGGAGCCAAATGGAGCGACTGGGGCAAGGAGATGATGAACACTGTGGGCTGCTCCGACTGCCACGATGCACGCACCATGGACCTCAAGCCGGCACGTCCGGCACTCTATGAAGCCTGGCAGCGCGCAGGCAAAGATATCAGCAAGGCCAGCCATCAGGAGATGCGATCGCTGGTCTGCGCCCAGTGCCACACTGAATATTATTTTGAGAAAGACAATCGCAACTACCTGAAATTCCCGCAGGACAAGGGCCTCACTTGTGAGGATGCCGAGGCTTACTACGATAGCATTCTGTTCTACGACTACATCCACCCACTGTCCAAGGCCCACATTCTGAAGGCCCAGCATCCGGGCTACGAGATTTTCAAGCAGGGCATCCACGGCCAGCGCGGACTGAGCTGTGCCGACTGCCACATGCCCTACAAGCAGGAAGGTGGAATCAAATACACCGACCATCACATCATGTCGCCCTTGGCCAACATCGACCGTACCTGCCAAACCTGCCACCGTCAGGAAGCCGACGAACTGCGGCGCAACGTGGAAGAGCGTTTCGAGAAGGTGCTTCAGATTCGTGCTCTGGCCCAACATCAGCTGGCCATTGCCCATATCGAGAGCAAGTTTGCCTGGGATAAGGGAGCCACCGAAGCCGAGATGAAACCCGTGCTCGACGACCTGCGCAAGAGCCAGTGGCGCTGGGACTATGCCGTGGCCAGCCATGGAGCAGCCTTCCACGCCCCGCAGGAGTGCATCCGACTGCTGAGCCACAGCCTCAACTTCGCCCAGTCGGCCCGCCGCACCATTGCCAAGATTCTGGCCAAGCACGGCTATACTGCCGAGGTGCCTATGCCCGACATCTCTACCAAGGCCAAGGCGCAGGCCTACATCGGTCTCGACATGCCTACCCTCAAGGACAAGAAGCAGAAGTTCATTCAGACCGTGGTACCCGGATGGATAGAGTCTGCCCGCAAGAATAAGCTGTTCATCACGAAACCCATGTAAGAGAGACTCTACCCTTTGAAAAGCTAACAAACGAGAAGTTGTAGGTGAACTATCCACATAGTCTCCCTACAACTTCTATCTTATACCCTTGAACCTATGTGGAAAAAACCTTGGACCTATCGGGAGGGATTCGTCATCGTGCTGGGACTACTCCTGGCAGGCATGATGCTTCAGTGGAGCGTTGGCCCCATGGAGTGGGTCATCTTCCTGTGGCCGGCCAATCTCATTGCCCTCATCTCATTCTTTCTACTCATGCTGGCCGGCTTCCTGCTGCGCCGTCGGGCCTACTTTCTCCGCTTCATCTCTACGGGGCGGGCAGCTGTCCCGACGCTCATCGTCGGCTCAATCCTTGTCGTCGTCATGGGCCTCTCGCCCCAGGTGCCCGAGGGCAAGGCGCCCGTCGACCCCATTGGAATAACCCGGATGCTGAGTTTCTGGCCGTTTATCCTCGTCATTTGCTGGATGATGGTTATCGTGGGACTAACGGCTCTCCGACAGATTTTCCACTGGCAGTGGCGCCAGCTGCCCTCTCTCGTCTGCCACATCGGTCTGCTGCTGTGCATGACCGCCGGCACACTGGGCTCGGCCGACATGCAGCGGCTCAAGATGTATTGCATGGTCGACACACCCGAGTGGCGCGCCATCGACCACAACGGCAAGGTGCACGAACTGCCCATTGCCATCGAACTCAAAAACTTTTCCATGACCGAGAACGCCTCCCACCACCTGAAATATGCCTCCGACGTACAGGTCTACACCAAGCAGGGGCAAAATATCCTCGGCCATCTGGAGGTGAACAAACCGCTCAACGTCAATGGTTGGACCATCTATCAGTATGGCTACGACCGCAGCATGGGCACCAAGAGCCAGCTGAGCATCCTTGAATTTGTGGCCGACCCATGGCTGCCGGTGGTCTATGTCGGCATCTACATGATTCTGACAGGAGCCGTTCTCCTGTTCATCACCGCCCAACGCAGAAAGGAGGACACGCTATGATCTGGCAGTATTTCATCTATTTCGCCTGCTGTGCCATGGTGTGCTGGCTCATCGGAGCATGGGCCGCCTGGAAAAACAAGAACTGGCTCGCCTACTCTGCAACCGGCGTGGGCCTGATCATCTTCCTTACCTATATCATTATGATGTGGCAGGCGCTCGACCGTCCGCCCATGCGCACCATGGGCGAGACGCGCCTCTGGTACAGCTTCTTCCTGCCGTTGGTGGGTCTCATCGTCTTCAGCCGCTGGAAATACAAGTGGATTCTGAGTTTCTCCACACTGCTGGCCCTGGTGTTCATATGCATCAACGTGCTCAAGCCCGAGATTCATTCCAAGGATATGATGCCCGCCCTGCAGAGCCCCTGGTTCGCTCCCCACGTCATTGTCTATATGTTTGCCTACGCCATCTTTGGCGCAGCGTTCGTCCTCGCGGTCTATCTGCTGTTCATCAAGAAGGGCGGCGAGGCCTCGGTTCACGAGATGGAGATCTGCGACAACCTCATCCAGGTGGGATGGGCATTCCTCACCATCGGCATGATGTTTGGTGCCCTGTGGGCCAAGGAGGCCTGGGGCCACTACTGGAGCTGGGATCCCAAGGAGACGTGGGCCGCCGCCACATGGCTTGCCTACCTCGTCTACATCCACTATCGGCTCGACCGGCGCTCCAACACCGTGCTGGCCTTGTGGATTATCCTCATCAACTTCGCCCTCCTACAAATGTGTTGGTGGGGCATCAACTACCTGCCCAGCGCCCAAGGCGCGAGCGTACACACGTATAGCATGCAATAGAAAAGCTATTCCTCGACAGAGAAAAGATGTTGAGACAAGCATCTCCTCATACATTCACAACATAGCTATAGCTTTCCAGAGAAGAGAAAAGTATATTTTGAGGGTATTCTCTTTTGAATATGGCAAGGCTACAGAAAACACCCTTGCCCCATAGCATGAAAAGATATAGAGAGTTTACTAATAGAAACCATCATACCATCTGCCTTGCAGAAATGGTACGGTGGCAGGAAGAATAAACAAACAAGGAATCTATAAAAGACCGCGGGGCCTCCAGCAATTGGAGGTCCCGCGGTTATTCGTTACTTCTTCATCATCTCCTCCACGGCACGCTGCAACTGGCGGTCGTTGCCGGTGAGGTTGTCCTCGGGGGTATTATAGACCTCGATGTCGGGCGTGAGCTGGGTGTTCTCCGCAAACTTACCGTTCATGTACTGGCAGCCCACCTGCGGAATACCAAACACGATAGATGGGTCAATGAGGTTCTCCCACCACACAGCAGTCATGGTGCCGGCCACCGGCGCCCCGATGATCTTGCCGATGCCCAGTTCCTTATAGATGGACGGGAAGCCATGGCCGTTGCTGTAATCATCCTCGCAAACCAATACGCAGGAGGGCTTGGTCCACTTGTTCCAAGGGTCTACGCCGATGACCTGACCATGCGGAATGAAGGTCTGATACTGCTTGCCGGAGAGCAAGGTGCACAGGTCGTCGTGCAGCCAACCACCGCCATTGTGGCGAATATCTACCACCACGGCATCCCTGTTCCGGTTCTCGTCGCTCAGCAGTTCACTGAACACCGTGCGGAAGCTCTGGCTATCCATGGCCCTCACGTGCACATAGGCGATGCGGCCATGCGACAGACTGTCCACCATCTTGCGGTTGCGGTCCACCCATCGCTTGTAGAGCAGGTCACCCTGCGCCGAGCGGCTGATGCCCTTCACCGTCACATCGAAGCGCTTACCTCCCTTGGGATTGTAGACTGACACACGGATGGGCTTGCCAATCTTACCGTCGAGCAGTTCGGTATAGTTCTGACCCTTGAGGATGGGCTGCCCGTCAATTTTCTCGATGATGCTTCCCTTTTCCACGCCGGTATTCTTCACGGCAAACGGGCCGCGCTTGATTACCTCCTCCACCTTCAGTCCGTCGCCATCGAAGGCATCGTCGAAGAATAGGCCGAGCGATGCCGT
This sequence comes from Prevotella sp. UBA1705, assembly GCA_002317385.1. Taxonomy (GTDB): domain Bacteria; phylum Bacteroidota; class Bacteroidia; order Bacteroidales; family Bacteroidaceae; genus Prevotella. Next base: position 8,702 of record DCJH01000019.1, read on the forward strand.
GGTGAGGCCCTTGCCATCGCTGTAATAGCGCGCGCCGGTGTGCGAGGCATTGAGTTCGCCGAGCATCTCACTCAGCATCTCAGCGAAATCATAACCGTTGTTGATGTAGGGCAGGAACCGCTTGTAGTTGTCGCGATAGCCTTCCCAGTCCACGCCGTGCAGCTTCGGGTCGTAGAACTTGTCTTTCACCTGCTGCCACACATGGTTGAACATATATTCGCGCTCCTGATAAGGCTTGTAGTTGAAGCGCGATTCAAACTCAACATTCTTGATGGCATTGCCGCCCAAGTCCACCTTCTTGATGCTCTGGTTGGTGCATACATACAGATTCTTGCAGTCCTTGTCGGCCACCAGTTGCCCGTTTCCCACTCCCTTCATCAGCAGTTTGGTGCTGTTCTCCTTCAGGTCGTGCTTCCACAGGTCGAAATCACCCTCGAACGCCGAGAGGTAATAGAGCACATCGCCGTCGTTGTTGAGCACCACGTCGCCAAGGCGCGATGAGTTTGCCGTGAGCCTTACCACGCGGTCGCGACAGTTGTCGAGGTCGAGCTTCACAGGTTCCACCTTTTTTACAATCACCTTGCCTTTGTTCTTGCCCTTGGCCACGACGGTGGCGGTGTCCTTCTTGTCCTCTTCTTTCTGAGCCGCATCGTAGAGTCCGCGCTCCTCCTTGGTCATCTTGAACTTCTCATATTCATCCAGATCGAAGAACATGATATAGGCATCGTCCTCCGTGCCCCAGCTGCCGTGACTGCGGAATCCGGCGCGGTCGCTCTCGAAAAGCATGGCCTTACCGCCTAAAACCCACTTACCGTTGCCGTCGTTGTAGCCGCTCTGCGTGAGGTTGCGCACCTCACCATTGCCCTCGGCATTGACCAAGGCGATGTCCTGACTATTCCATCCACCCTGTCCGATGTAGCTGCAGATAATCCATTTGCTATCGGGGCTCCACTCAAACCACACGTCGCCGTCGGAGTAGGAATACATATACTTGCCATCCATCAGCACGCGGCGCTTCTCGCCCTTGGCATCCACGGCACACAGCGTGCCCCGATTCTCCAGATAGGCGATGCTCTTTCCATCGGGACTATACTTGGGCATCTGCGACGTGACGGCCGACTTCACCACCTGCTGTTCCTCCAAATCGGTGGCATAGGCAAACTGATTCTCCTTCTTCTGCTTGATAGTGGTCTGGTAAATCTGCCACAGTCCGCCACGCTCCGAGGCATAGACAATCGAGCGTCCGTCGGGCGCGAAGTCGATGTTGCGCTCCTGTTCCGGCGTGTCGGTTATCTGCTTGGTGGTGCGATACTCAATGTTGGTCACGTAGACATCACCGTGGAGCACGAAACCTATCTCCTTGCCGTTGGGTGAGAGCACTATCTCGGTGGCGCCACGCGTCTTGATCTGTCGCTCCAGGTCCACATCATTGCGGTCGGCCGACACACGGATGTTCAGCTTCTGAGGCTCACCGCCGGGCGTCTGCACATAGATCTCGCCATTGTAGCCGTAGCAGAGCGTACCATTGCCGGCCACGGTGAGGAAGCGCACGGGATTGGTCTTGAAGTGGGTCACCTGCGTAACTGTGCCACCGCTTAGTGGTCGCTGGTAGACGTTGAAGGTGCCGTCGGTCTCGCTCAGATAGTAGAACGACTGGCCGTCGGGTGCCCAGCAGGGCGTGCGGTCCTCGCCTTCAAAGTTGGTGAGCTTGGTAAAGTGGTAGCCTTTCTTGAGCCAGATGTCGCGGGCGATAGACGAATGCTGATGCTTGCGGAACGCGTCCTCGTAGCCCTTCTTGTCGTGATAGAGTATGTCGCCGGCCTTGTTGATGCTGATATCCTCCATGTTGACGATGGAGAACACCCGCGGCCGACTGCCCTGCAGGTCTACCTCGTAGACCTGTGGGAACTGCGCACTGGCAAAGAAGATAGACTGTGCGTCGGGCATCACGGCCGAACTGTAGAGCACGTGTCCATTGTCTTTCCACGCGATGGGCCGCTCGTTGTCGCTGCTGGTGGTGAGCCGACGCGGACTGCCGCCCTGCCGGTCCATCACATAGATATCGAGGTTGCCCTCGCGCTCCGATGCAAAGGCTATCTTCGAGCCGTCGGGGCTCCACACGGGGTAGGAATCGAACGCCGCATTCGAGGTGAGCTGACGGGCCTCGCCACCCGTGACGGGCACCGAGAAGATGTCTCCCTTGTACGAGAACACTACCGTCTGCCCATCGGGCGAGATGGCATTATAACGCATCCACAGCGGATTCTGCTGAGCGGAGGCTGTCAAAGAGGCCGACAGCAAGGCCAGCGTGAGAAGCTTTTTCATTGTTTCTATTATTTTATCATAGTATATCGGGCGCCCCACCCTGCGCCTATCGACGATGGGAAGGGCTCAAAAAACTTGCGGGTTAAGTATTGGCAAATTTAGGAAAAATATGCAGAAAAGTCCAAATAAAATGCGGGATAATTCGGGAAAACGGTGAAAATATTTTGAAATGGAAGCCTCTCCCCCTTGCCCCTCCCCCGAAGGGAGGGGAGGATTATGCCCGAAGCACCCTTGCCGTTGTAACAAAGCCGAGCATGCCCCCATGGGAATAGAGATAGATGAAAACCCAACGAAGAAAACGAAGCATAACGTTGATTATCAACCATTTACCCTTTCTAATAAAAATCCCATAATACCCCTCCGACATTTACTACCGAATCGTCTCGCCATGAGGTACTAATCTAAACGCAATCAGGTAGTAATCGCGTCGCGATTACTACCTGATTGCAAACACCCCAGATACCGCCCGTTTCAAGGTCGCTATGAGACCGATGGAACGCTCGGCGGGAAGGGTTAATAGACGAACACCCGGATGTCCTTCACGCTGCCCGGCGCGCCCTGCTCGGCACGGGGCAGATAGTCGAGCGCGGAGACCGTCTGACTGTTGCCCAGGTCGATGACAAGCAGATGGGGGAATCCGTTACCAGGGATGGTCTGCCAGTAGGTAGACTCCTGCAAGTCGTAGACCTTGTCGCCAGTATGGTTTCCCATGTCGTTCTCGCTGTCGGCATACTTCGTGGTCCACGGCTCCCGGCTGATGCGCTGACCGTCGGCGCCCTGCAGATAGAGCTCGGCGATGGCCGACACATCCTTACCATCCTGATTGCTCGACACCTCGATAGCGAGGTAACGGCCCTGCTTAGGCGCGGTGAACTTCAAGGTCTGCCAACCGTTGCCACCCTTCACAGCACCCGCAAAGACGGGCGTCATAGAGTTGAGGTCGGGCTTGTCGCCAATGTTGTTGTGCTTGTTGCTCTTCTCCAACTGCAGTTTGTCGAGTTCGGGATGGTCCTGCCCCCAAAGCGTGGGGTTGTCGGTGCCGACAACGTCGAGTACTACGATATCATTCTTTCCCTTCTTGAGCCATGCGCCCGGGCAGTAGAGCGTCTGCTGCGGACCTATGCGCCAGAAGCGGCCGAGGGCGTGACCGTTGACATAGACCTGTCCCTTGCCGAAGTTTTCCATATTGATAAATGTGTCGCCCACCTTTTTGAGATTAAACGTGCCGACGTATGCGCCGGGATAGCGGGTGCCGTTTTTCACGTCGGTGGCTATGGCCATATCGTTGTGAGGCAGCTTGAGGCGCGACAGAATGGTGTCTGCTTCGTCGGGCATGAGGTCGATGGTCCAGTCCTTGAGGTCGTAGGTGAGTTCATGACTGCCGGCCTGCGTGCCGATGGTCACGCTCTGAGTAATGCCCTTGAAATCCTTGATGGCCCTGCCGAAATTGATGCGTCCCATGGCCTCCACGAGGATGGTGAGCACGTCGCCGGCCTTCACGGCAGGCAGCATGAGCGTCTTCTCATTCTTCACACGGTCTATCTTGCCGATGTATTCGCGGTTGATGTAGACCTGTGCAAAGTCGTGCGCATCGTTCAGCGTGAGCAGACTGGGCTGCGAAATCTCGGGAAGGATCGTGGTGTAGAAGGCCGAGCCCCACCCCATGTCCATCTCCTCGAAGGTCTTCACGTCGTGGCTCTTCACCTGACGCGTGGCCAGATGGCGCAGCGTCATGGCCTGACTGAGCTTCACCTGGGGGAAGCTCACGAGTGGCATCGGCGCCTTGGGCACGGCGGACATGCGCTTGCCGTCGTTGTATTTCTCCATCATCTTGCGCAGTTCCCAGAACTTCGGCGTGGCCTGACCATACTCGTTGATGGGCGCGTCGTAGTCATAGGAGGTCACGTCGGGCGCGAATCCGGGCGAGTTGGCACCGGCCCAGTGACCAAACGAGGTGCCGCCGTGGGTCATATAGAGCGAGAACGAGATACCTTTGGACAGCATCTCATCCATGCCGGCCACCATATCCTTGGACGGACGGGTCTCATGGCGAGCGCCCCACTTGTCGAACCATCCGCTCCAAAACTCTGAACACATCTTCGGAGCGTCGGGACGGAGCTCGCCCAAGCGCTTGAACTGCTGGTCTATGTTAGCTCCCGTACCGAAATTCATCGTCCAAACGAGGTCGTCGAGGCCGTTCTTGGTGAAGTTGGACGACCAATCGCACTGGAACATGAGGGGCGAGACACTCCCAGTCTTACCTGTTGGGAGGGAGTTCCCTTCGGCATCGCTCTTCCTCCCTGCAGGGAGGGCAGGGAGGGTCTCCCAGTTTTTCCTCAGCATATCCCTAATGGCAGCCACATAGGCCTTGTCTTCGCCATAGGAGCCGTATTCGTTTTCCACCTGAACCATGATGATCGGGCCACCGCGCTGTATGGTGAGCGGAGCCAGTTGCTCGGCCACCTTCTGCTCGAAGATGCCCACCCGCTCCATGAAATAGGGGTCTTGCTCACGCAGGCGGATATCCTTCTTCTTGAGAAGCCACCAGGGCAGTCCGCCCATCTCCCACTCGGCACACACGTAAGGACCGGGGCGCACGATGACATACATGCCGTTTTTCTGAGCCAGACGGCAGAACTCGGCCACATCATTGTTACCTGTGAAGTTGAATTCGCCCTCGTGCTGCTCGTGGATGTTCCAGAACACGTAGAGACAGAGGGTGTTCATGCCGAGCGCCTTGCACATCTTGATGCGATGGTCCCAGTAGGCACGGGGGATGCGGGGATAGTGTACTTCGGCAGCCTTCACCACGAACGGCTTGCCGTTGAGCAGGAACGTGCCCTTGCCCACGGTGAAATCGCCCACGCTTCCCTTCGCCGTGGCCGTCGTTGCGACCCCTGCGAGGACCATGATGAGCACCATCACCTTGAGTTTTCTCAGTAAATTCATAGTTGAAATGGTTGTTGCTATATGGTAATAACCTGCCAGCGGCCTAATCATTGCCCTACTGGCTAAATTTTATTTCATAACGAATGTCGTGATCGACTTGGGCTCCAGATTGGCCTGCCCCGTGGTCTGTCCCACCGGTTTGAGGCTCTCGCCCGTCACGTCGGAGGTGCGATATATGGTCCATGAGCCTTGGCCACCTGGCAGAGAGAGCGTCAGCGGGCGCAGGGCCTCGCTGTAGTTGATGGCCACCACCACCCAGCTGCCATCGGCATTCCGATAGGCCGAGGTCATGACACCATAGGGCTCGGTCTCCCCATCCTTGATGGTCTGCCCCTCGCTGTCGGTCACCCGCATGTCGTAGCGGCGAGCGCCGGGACGCACGAAGCGGCTGTAGTTGCCCATAGCCCATAGGAGCTTGGAGTCGATGGCCTTGCCGGTCTTCCACTCGTCGCTACTCAGCACGCGGATAAGTCCATCCTTGTAATCGCCACCCACGGAGCGCCACCACGACCAGCTCTCCGCATTGCCGTAGACCATATCATGGTGTATCACGCGGGCCACATAGAGAGCTGTGCGCATTGACGGATCGTAGAGACCACCGCCACCTATCTCCTCGTCGTTGCCCATGATGCAGAGCTCGGTCTGCCAGTAGCGAGCGCCATAGCGGCGCAGGGTGTCGCGCAGTTCCTCGCGGATCTTGCGCATATAAGACACGGGCGTGTTGGTCCAATAGCTGTGGGCCATAATCACGTTCTCCGTGCCGTAGGTCTTGCCCAGATAGGTGGCTGTGCTATCCTTGGAAAAGAACGAACGTATCTGGTTGCCGCGCTGCCAGTCGGTCTGATGGATACCCAGCAGACAGCGAAGGTCACTGCTCTCGCTGAACATGATGTGGGTAGAGATGCGCCGTTTCTTAAACTCCTTGGAGATGGCACGCACCAACTGGGCCACCTCGCGGTTGGTGGCAGGAGAGCCTTCCTGCTTGGGGCCGAGCCAGTTCCAGTGGCCGTCGGGCTCATTCACGGGGCAGAGATAGTCGAAATGGATGCCGTCGTGCTGCTCAAGACCTGCCATCACTGTGGCGGCAAAGCGGGCCACGTCGGGATAGCTGTTATCTTTGAGGTTGATGGTGGCACCGCGCCCGGTGTTGGTGGCGAGGCCGTTCTGGGTGTAATAGACCGGCACAGAGTTCATAAAGGCCAGGAAGTGGGGCACGCCGCGCTTCTTGGCCAACTGGAGAAAGCGGCGCTGTCCCAGCTGCTTGTCCCAGTTGTAGGTACCATCAGGCTGGAGGAAACACTCCGTGCGGGTGCCGGGCTGTATCTGCGCGCTGTCGCCCTGCTCGGCGCTGCCGGCTCCAAGGTTGAAGCGCCACACCGAAAGGCCGATGCCTTTGGGCTGACCGTTGGCGTCGTTATCGGTACTGAACAGCCAGTCGGCTATCTGGTTTTGCTGGGCTTCGGGCCATAGGCCGAGCTTCTGCATGCTCCATCCATCGGAGGCGCCGAAGTGCATGATACTCTGTTCGGGCCTGTCGGTCTCAATGTGATAGGTTCTCGGCTGGGCGCAGGCCATGAGGGTGGCCGTGAACAACGCTCCCAGCGTGATGATCCTGTAGGTCATAAGTTATTGCTGTTTAATGATTTTCTTTCCGTTGACGATATAGATGCCCTGAGGCAGACGGCCTATGTCGTCGGCCGACTCAGCCACACGCGTGCCGTCGAGGCTATAGACAGCCGACGAACGGGTAGGATGCTGCGACGGCATCTCGCTGATTCCGGCCGTGGTGCCAAGCTCGAAGGCCAACGTAACGACCGACCGTTGCGGGATGACGATTCGGGTGTCGGACGAGAATGTCTCGGGGAGCGTGGCATCGAGGCTCAGCGAATGGGTGGCGTCGGTGACATACTTGCGGATGGTTTTCAGGCTTGCGCCCAAAGCATCGGTAGTGAAACGCACACCTTTGGCCACGGTACCATTGTTGACAAACACCACTGCGGCCTTCGTCTTGTCGGGCGAGAGGAAGGCGGTGCCCATGAGCCCATCGATATTATCGACACCTCCGGTGACGCTGATGCGGGTGTAGCCAGGGCGCACAAAACGGCTATAGTTGCCCAGAACCCATAGGTTGGGCGTAGCCGATACGCTGCCACCCTTCTTCAGGTCGCCATAGCTCTCATAGCCATCGTCGCCTGCGGCGTTGAGCCGGATGAGCTCGAAGCGGTTTTTCTGACTATACATCGACTGAGCCATAGCCGTCCAGTAGGCCCACGACGAGAGGTTGCCGCTGGTGAGTCCCACATGGATGAGTTTGCCCATAAACAGCGCGATGTCCATCTCGGAGGCCGCATCGTAGGAACTGGGGAAACCGGTGTCGGTGCCAGGCTCCCGGTCGAGCATGCTCCACTCGGTCTGCATCACCTGCAACCCGTACTTCGCGGCAGCGGCAGCCACCTGAGTGCGCGTGGAGGTGAGAGCGTCGTTGGAACCGAATGTCCAGTAGTCGTGGCCGGCTACAGCCTTGACCACATGGGCGAGATTGCCGATATAGGTGTCGGCATTGGCCGGATTCCAGAAGGCCTCAATCTGGTTGGAGGCCCGCCCGTTATAGTCGGAGCAGGTCTGATAGAGCCTGTCCCATGCACTTGCCTCGGGCATCACGATGCCGGCTTCTACCTGCTTGGAGGTGAGAGCGAGATCGAGCTCACGGGTAATCCGTGCGATCTCGCTGTTCTGCCACGGCGATCCCTCCTGCCCGTCGGTCCAGTTGAAGGCGGGCTCGTTTACCGGATCGACGTAGGTGATGGGGTAACCGAGGTCGGAAAAATGCTTGGCGGTAGTGGCTATGAAGTTGGCAAAGTCGTCGTAGCAGTCGGCCTTGAGATTGGCTCCTGAGGCATTGCCCTTGTTGTTGGCCAGACCGTTGTTGGTGAAATGGACGGGGGCGGAATTGGAGAACAGCAGAAAATGGTCTACACCGTAGGCCTTGGCTTGCTGCATGAAATACTGTTGTCCGGCCGATTTGTTCCAGTTGTAGGTGCCGTCGGCGAGGAGATAGCACTCCGCGCGGCGCGTCTCATCAGCGATATTGCTGTTGCTGCCCTGCTCCGAGCTGCCTGCTCCGAGGTTGATACGCCAGCAGGAGAGGCCAATACCCTCAGGATTTCCGTTGGCGTCGGCACCCTGACTGAACAGCCATCGGGCGGCCTGCGACCGCTGCGAATCGTTGAAATACTTGCCTACGAAGTCGGCAGTCCAGCAGTCGGAGGCGCCGAAGTCCATAATGGTCTGGTAGGTGGTGTTGCCATCGAGGGTGACTACAAAGGTAGACTGGGCCTTGACCGCCGTGAATGGCAAGGCGGAGAGGGCCAGAAGGCAAAGCGATTGAAAAGGATGGTGCATGGCAATATGGGATTAGGGGTGGGAAATGGGAAGGGGTGTAGAGTGACCCAGAATAGGGATGGGTGCCGACCAACGATATGGCCAGCAGCCCATCCCATTCAAACTTAACAACTTATATACTTAATATCCTGGGTTCTGTTTGATCGATCCGTTGGACTGCACAATCTCAGAATTGGGAATGGGAAAGAGTTCATCGCGTCCCTCCTTGAAGGTGATGCCCTTGTTGCTGTTCTCATTCTGATTGCTTTTCTCGTAGGTGTCGGTGCTCTCTTCGAGATTATACTTCACGAAGCTACCGCTCGGACCCATGAGATTCTGGATGGCGAGCTTGCCATTGTCGTCCTTCCAACGGCGCAGGTCGTAGAGACGGTTGTCTTCCAAGGCCAGTTCGAGACGGCGCTCCTTGCGGATGGCGTCGCGAAGCTGCTTGCCACTGGTAGTGACGTCGGCCAGTTTCACACGAGAGCGCACCTGGTTGAGCGCCTTGCGGGCCTCAGTATCGTTGCCCAGCGCATTCTCAACTTCGGCATACATGAGCAGCACATCGGCGTAGCGCAGCAGTCTATAGTTGAGCGGGATGTGGGGAGCATCGTAGGGAGACGGACGCTTGGCCACCGGGATGAAGAGCTTCATGCTGGCGCGGGCACTCTTGTGCTTGCTCGGCGAGATGATGTAGGGGTTATCCTCATTCCACGAGTCGTCGTTGGGGATATAGGTCTGATTATGATGCAGGATGGTCCATATCTCGCGAATGGAGTCGCCCTCGTCCTTGAAGGCCTTGTCGAGATTGCTCGTAGGCTGTCCCCATGACCATCCAGAGTCGTCGCGCGAACCCACCACGACCGACAGACGCTCACCGAGATTGTAGGAGATGTCGCTGTTGGTCTGGATTTCGAAGAGCGACTCGGCACTGTTGTTGTGGTCCATGCTCCACACGTCGCCGAAGTTGTCGAGGAGCTTATACTCCCCACTTCCGATGACAGCCTTGAGCTGAGCCTCAGCCTCCTTGTACTTCTCCTGATAGAGGTAGACCTTGGCCAACATGCCCTGGGCGGCACCCTTGGTCACGCGTCCGAGGTCGGAAGCAGCGTAGGCACTGCGTACAGGCAGGTCGGGAATGGCCTCCAAGAGGTCTTTCTCGATAAAGGCGTAGGTATCTTCCTTGCTGGCACGCTCCATGCCCTTGACTTCGGCAGGCATGAGCAGGCCGGTAACGAGGGGCACTCCGCCAAAGTTTTTCACCAGGTCGAAATAGTGGAAGGCACGCAGGAACTTAGCCTCAGCCACATAGCGATTGCCCAGCGCGGCGTCGTTGAAGGTAACAGCGGGTATCTTGTCGATGGCGATGTTGCACTGAAGGATGCCCTTATAGCGATACTGCCAGAAGTTCTGACAGGCATTGCCGGCCTGAACGGTGTTGCCCGTGTAGTGGGCCAGATGGAGATAGTCGCCCGGATCCTGGGTGGTGTTGCCCATCCACATGTCGTCGGTGCACATGTCTCCAGCGTCGTAGAACTTATAGATCTGCCACCAATCGTCGTAGGCCAGACTCTGATAGCAACCGGTGACTTGCTTGGCGCACTCGTCCTCGGTGGTGAAATAGTTGGCCATGTCCTGCTGTCCAAGTATGGGTTCCTCAAGGAAGTTGGAGCAGCTTGAGGTGCTCAAGGTGAGCGCTGCTGCGGCCATAGTAAGGCCGAAAATATAGTGTTTCATATATTGCTTACTGATGAAGTGATGTTAGAAGTTAACGTTGACACCGAAAAGGATGGTACGAGGGTTGGGATAGCCCGTCCAGTCGATACCCGACTCAGTGATTCCATTGCTGCCACTCATGGCTGCCGACTCCGGATCCATGCCTGAATAGCCCGTGAGGGTGAACAAGTTCTGGGCAGAGAGCGACAGGCGGATGCTGCAGAGCTTCAGCGCACTCTGCGGAATGGTGTAGCCAATCTGCAGGAGCTTGCAGCGGAAATAGCTGCCGTCTTCTACAAAATAGGTGGAAGGACGGGTATAGTTGAGGTTGGCGTCGTTGACCGACAAACGGGGATATTCGGTGGAAGTACCCTCTCCATGCCATGCCTTCTCCAAGGTTCCGGCCAGCACGTTGGCACCCTTCAGACCGAAATAGCGCTCCCGGTTGAGGTTGTAGATGTCGTTGCCGAAGGTTCCATAGAACTGAGCCAGCACATCCCAACGATGATAAGAAGCATTGAGATTGAGGCCAGCCATGAGGTCGGGGAACGGATTGCCAATATAGGTCTTATCCTTCTCGTCGATGGTGCCATCAAGATTGAGGTCCTTGTAGCGGAAGTCGCCGGGCTGAGCATTGGGTTGCATAGACTTGCCATGCTCGTTGGTGTAAGAGGTTACCTCCGTCTGATTCTGGAAGATACCATCTACCACATAGCCGTAGAACTGGCTGATTTCCTTTCCTTCCTCATTACGGATGATAAAATCACCATTGTGGCTTCCTGTGTAGATAAAGTCGCCGTTGAGTTTCTCGGCCTTATTCCTCACCGAAGAGAGATTGATTCCAATGCCATAGTTGAAGTCGGCGATGTTGTCATTCCAGTTGAATCCAACCTCCCAACCAGTTGCTTTCATGCTTCCGATGTTCTCCCACATCTGTCCGTTCCACATGGGGTAGCCCAGAATGAGAAGATTGTCTTTCTTCATGAGCATGTCGTGGCTGGTCTTGGTGAACCAGTCGGCGGTGACACGGAGACGATTCTGGAGGAAGGCCATGTCGAGACCAACGTTGTAATCCTCCACGGTTTCCCAACGAACATTAGAGTTTCCGATGGAGCCAATGGTCGAACCGATGTTGATGGCGTTGCCAAACACATAGCGGGTGGTGGCGATGGAGCTCACATAGGCTGAGTTGTCAATGTTCTGATTGCCCACCTTACCCCATCCGAGACGGAGTTTCAGGTCGTCGAACACGTGCTGGTGCTTCATAAACTGCTCACCACTGATACGCCAGGCTGCACTCAAGGCAGGGAATGTGGCATATTTGTTACCGGCCGAGAACTTGGAAGAGCCATCCACACGGATACTTGCCGTGAGGTAATAGCGCTCGTCGTAGTTATACATCGCGCGACCTAAGTAGGAAATCAGAGAGCTATATATATTGGTACCCGACACCTGCATATTGTCAGTACCTGCGCTGACATATCTCATTTCCTCAGCATTTGAGGGAATCTTGTCGCGGCTACCACTAATATAATAGTCCTGGAAACGCTCCATGGTGTAACCTGCCATGAGGTTGATGTTGTGCTTCTCGTTGAACGTATTCATATAGGTCAACGTGTTAGTCCAGTTCCAATCCACCCAGTTCTCAGCCCGACGTGAGGCGTTGCTCACAGCCGCCTGCTCAAGATTATCGATGAAGAAGTTGGGCGTATAGGAGTCGCTGAGGCGGAATCGGGCATTAACACCAAACTGAGTGCGGAAGGTAAGCCCCTTCAGAGGGGTGATGCTCACCCAAGGTGTGGCCAACAAAGCATACTCGTCGGCATGTGCGTCCAGACGATTCATACTGGCCACAGGATTCCATTCCTGGTTGTTGTTGGAGCGTGCATAGTTGCTATATGGGTTGGATTTCCACTCGGCCTGATCACGCATCACAGGTGTAGTCGGGTCCATGGCCATGATGGCGCCAAGCAACGAAGGCGTATTGTTCCAGTTCTCATAGCGAGGAGTGAAGTCGACTCCGGCCTGCACGACCTTGTTGAAGTTGTATTGCATGGAGAAACGGGCAGACAGTTTCTGCCAGTCGCCCACCTTATACTGGGCATCCTGACGGAAATATCCGATGCTCGAAGAGTAGATAAACTTGTCGTTTCCGCCAGAAAATCCAAAGTTATAACTCTGCTGCAGCGCCACGCCACGCATGACCTCGTTCCACCAATCCGTACCCTGGGCATCGGTAATATTCTCTATTCCGTTGTAGGGAGCTACCTGACCGTCGTTGGTATAGCGCGTCTTGAACACCTGCTCATATTCCGAAGCCTTAGCAATATCCGGCTTGGTCAGGGTCTGAAGTCCAATATTAGCCGAGGCGGTAAACTTGGTATTGCCCTTGGCTCCCTTCTTGGTTGTGATGAGAATCACGCCATTACTACCACGTGTACCATAGATGGCGGCCGCAGAAGCATCCTTCAACACCTGCATACTCTCTATGTCGTTCTGGTTCAAGAAGTTGATATTGGTGCCCACAGGCATACCGTCGACCACATAGAGAGGGTCTGAACCATTGATGGTGCTCACACCGCGGATAATGACACGAGGAGCACTTCCGGGTGCGCCGCCATTGGTAATCTGCACACCATTGACCTGGCCCTGTAGGGCATTCATGACATTACCGGTGGCCAGTTTCTCCAACTTGTCTCCCTTGATGGCCGAGATACTACTGGTGAGGTCGCTCTTCTTAACAGCACCATAGCCGATAACCACCACCTCGTTGAGACCTGCAACATCGTCTTTGAGGGTCACATCAATCTGCGTGCGACCGCTCACAGGCACCTTGGCCGTGGTGAATCCCACCATCGAGAACTCCAATATAGCATTCTTGTCCACATTGATGATGTAGCGTCCATCCAAATCTGTGACGGCTCCCTGGGTGGAACCCTGCACCTTGACATAGGCGCCCATCAACGGTTCCTTATCGGTTTCCGAAACGACTGTTCCTGTTACTTTCACATTTTGGGCCTGAAGACCAATGGCGAAAATAGAAACAACGAACAATATAAAAAGTTTTTTCATATCTGTCTTTCCTTATTTACTTGATAATAGTTACTTCACCCTGATGATACGGCTACGCAACAGCGCATAGTCGAACTCGATGCGATAGGTGCCATCTGCAGGTGCCTTCATCGCCTTCATGTTGTCGCCGCCGTTCTTTACGTTCTTCTCGTTCTCAGCCGAACCGTCGAATCTCCAGAAGGGCTCGGGCCACCATCCCCAGATATGGGTTGCGCTGATGGTGAAGGAAATCTCATCTCCAGCAGAAAGGCTGAACTCGCGATAGAGCAGGTAGGGATTGGTCTTGTCCTGATAGAGCACAAAGGCTTTGTTATTGGGATTGGTTGTCCACGACGGAGTACCAGGGAAGCCACTACCTGCGAGGCAAATCTGGAAGGGCTGACTGCCACTACCATCCTTGTAATCAATGTTCTGCGTACCATCCAAAGCACCGAGAGAAGCCGTGGTGGGCTGGTAGTTCTTCACGTCGTACTCACCGGAAACAGTGTTGAAATCTATTTCATAGTAGCCAACCTTATCGAGCACGATGGGCTGTCCCACGTTCGGATTACTGGTCAGCAGTCCGGTTGTCGGGTCTATTCCGAAGCAGATGGGTTGGAAATCGGTCTTCTGCGGAATGAAACGCACGCCGGTTCCAGTCTTCTGATTGTAGTAGAGAGCCCGATACTGGTACTGTCCCACATGGTCGATGAGCATAGGAACACCATAAAGGTCGGTGGTGAGCTGGGCCGCATCGGTCACATCGGCAAGATACATCTTGTCGAAATCGGGCAGGTCAGAGACCTTGATTACGCTCTCTGTAGACGAAGTGTTGTTGAATTTATCACCCACGACCACCGTCATAGTATAGGCAGCCTCCTTGGCCGGCAGCTTATAAGTCTTGGTCAGGGTATAGGCTGTGCCGCTGATGGCCACACTATCGTTGATAGACAGCTCGGGAATCATGATCTTGAGATAGCTCAGATTCTTGTTGTCGGTCACCGAAGTGGTGAGCGTGAGGTTAGGATTCTGCAGCAGAACGGTCAGCTCTGCCGACGGGGCCTGGGCGAAAACAGGTTTTGTGAAGTCGCCGTCGGGGGTGACAACCACTGTATCTTCGGTCGTATTGCCCAACACATCCTCCACCGTAACCAGCACGGGGAATCGGTCGGCATCCGTCCAATCGGTCATGGCCTTGTAGTTGTAACTCAGGTCATACTCGTGCAAGAGACTGTCGGGATAGTATTCCAGGAAGTCAATGGTCTTGTCGAGATTCATTCCTTCGTTCTTCAGCGTGATGGATTTCAGTCCATCGGCGTCTTTGGCCACACCCTCAATGGTGAACTGCCGGTTAGGCTCGGTCTGAATGTGATGTGTAGTTAGTTGTAGTGTTGGCTTTTGATTATCCACGGAGGGATAGTCATCATCATTGCTACATGACTGGAACGACAATCCAATCACAACGGCGAAACTCATCAAGAGCACCCGTCTCAGAAGGTTTTGATGAAGCGTCATAAATGTTAATATTAGGTTTATTAATTATTGATTAAATGTATCCACTGCCAGATTCTCATCCGATAGAAGGTCTCCATCATACTGGAGTTATTCCTTCTGCTTCTTCTGAAAACTGTGTTACCTGAAAAATCTAATTACCCTAATATCGACTGATACCTGTCGTGAAGTGATGAAGCGGTTAGTGCTACTGCTATAGTTTATATCTTTGTTGACTTGTGTTTCTCTTGTTCAACGTTCGCAAAGTTATGTAAAAGAGTGTAAACCCGATGGTCTCGCATCGTTCACAGAGGGCCTACAAATCATGCAACAACCGATTTGTAGCTGTTTTTTGAACGGTTTTTGGCGGTTCTTAGGGTTTTTACACGGTTCTAATTTGTTCCTTTCGGGTGGAAATGCTATTTTTGTATCAAACTATCAGTCATGCGAAAAACGAGTTTTCCCCTTTGGGGCATGTCTTTCCTTCTCTTACTTTTGGCCCCGTTCAGGTTGGGTGCTTCGGTTGTGGAGCGCTCAGCCGGGTTTGTTGTCAGGCCCTTGGGCATCGAAAAGGGACTCTCCAGCAACTATGTGGTCGACATTACTCAAGACCGAAACGGCTTCATGTGGTTTGCCACGGAGGAGGGGCTCAACCGATTCGACGGTTCCCGATTCTATACCTATTATAAGAAAAACGACGGAACAGGTCTCAGCGGCAACGAGTTGAGTCGACTGTTAGCCGACCCCCGAGACCCGGTGATATGGATAGGGACGCAGCGCGACGGCCTGAACGCCTACAACTACGTGACCGACCAGTTCACACACTACCGTCATCAGGCCAACAATCCGCACAGTCTGATCACCGACGACGTGACCGACATCGCCCCGGCACACGATGGGAACATCTGGATTTCGACCTACTGGGATGGCATTGAACTGCTCAACAAGAAGACCGGACGCTTCACCCACTTCAACCGCAAGACCGTGCGCCACCTCGTGAGCAACCAGGCGTGGACGGTGATGGATGCCGGAGGCGATTTCATCTATGTGGGACACGTGCACGCCGGACTCTCCATCATCAACACCCGGACACGCACCGCCCGCAACTTCAAGCACAATTCGGTGCAGCCCGGCTCCCTGTCCGACGACAATATCAACTGCCTCTACCAGGATCGCAATGGCCATGTGTGGGTGGGTACCGACAGTGGGCTCGACCTTTTCGACCCCATCAAGGAGGAATTTATCCACATCGACCCGCAGGGACGGCTGCATCGCAAGGTCTATGTCATTGCCGAGATGGCCGACGGACGGCTGTTTGTGGGCACGGAGTTTGGCGGAATCGTCATCATCAACCCCAGCCATCCCGTGGCTGGAGGTACCCAATTTCCCGTGACGGGGCTCATCAGCGAGGGCCCGCTGGCCACCAACCTCTCTGGCAGCACCATCAGGAGTCTCTTCCAAGACCGTTACCATAACATCTGGGTGGGCTTCTACGGAGCGGGAGTCAACTTCATCACTTCTCAATTGCCCACCATCGGACAAATCAACTATTCTATCTATAAGGAAGATGCCCACCTCACCAACAAGACGGTGTTTGGTGTAGCCACCGACCGTATGGGCCAACTGTGGCTGGGCACCGACGGCGGCGGACTCAATGTATTCTCTCCCGACAAGCGGCGCATAGCCGAATATCCCACCGAGGCGGGCACTTGTGTGCAGGCCGCCTACTGCGATTCGCGTGGCACGCTATGGTTTGGCTCCTACAATCAAGGGGCACGCGTGAAACCGTCGGGCGGTGCTTTTGCCTCGGTAGAGGGTATGCCGGGTAATGCTGATGTACGCGAGTTCCACGAAGACAGACAAGGGCAGATTTGGATAGCCACCAGTTCGGGCATCTATGTGGCCGACATCGCCACGCATCGGGTTACCCATTATTATTCGCTCAACCAGGAACAGGTGCGCTCCATCAGCACCGACCGCATGGAGCGCGTGTGGGTAGGCACCTTCGGCGACGGTCTCCGGGTCTACTCGCCCGCCATGAAACAGATTCGCTCCTTCTCGGTTTCAGGGCGGTTTCCCTCCAACAACGTCAACCATCTCCTCTGCGACCGTCAGGGCCGCAT
Organism: Prevotella sp. UBA1705; assembly: GCA_002317385.1. GTDB lineage: Bacteria > Bacteroidota > Bacteroidia > Bacteroidales > Bacteroidaceae > Prevotella. Next base: position 25,738 of record DCJH01000019.1, read on the forward strand.
GTGGGCGTCGACGGGCAATGGCATTGTGCTCTTCCCCAGCCAGCGCTCTTGGCGCTACAAGGTCTACAACCAGACTCACGGCCTCAACAACGCCCACATCCGTGCACTGGCCGAAGACCGCAAGGGAAATATCTGGGCAAGCACCAACAAGGGCATCAGTTGTCTGCTCAAAGGCGACAGTATCTTTGTCAACTATAACTATCGCGACAACCTGCCCATGGGCAATTTCAACGATGCCAGCGTAGCTACCCAGGCCGACGGCACGCTCGTCTTCGGGTCTACCGAGGGCGTGGCCTACTTCCATCCCGAGCGTCTGCTCAGCCGCAGCGAGGCCCCCGAGGTGATGATTACCGCTGCCGTCCTGCCCTCGAACATCGATGGAAAAGAAGACAGCATCATCAATCTCATCGGTAAACCACAGCTGAAGCTCACCTATAAGGAGAATACTTTCAGCCTGAGATTCAACATACAGAACTATGCGCTCGCCGACAGGGTGGAGTATGCCTATATGCTCAAGGGCATGAAGGGCGAGTGGATAGACCTTCATATGAATGAGGTGACGCTGCGCGACCTGCCCTACGGCGAGTATGAGCTGCTGGTGAAGTGCCGACGGCGCAACCAGCCTTGGGGCTCACGCTATGCTTCCATCGACATTCGCATCACTCCACCGTTCTGGCTCTCGTGGCCGGCCAAACTGCTCTATGCCCTGATAGCCGGCGCCCTCGTAGTGGCCTTGCTGCGATTCTACAACCGCAAGATCCGATTGGAATATCTCTATCAGTCGGAGAAGCGGAGCCACGAGCACGAACAGGAGCTCAACCAGGAGCGACTACGGTTCTATACCAACATCACCCATGAGCTGCGCACGCCACTCACCCTCATCATGGGACCGCTGGCCGACATAGCCCACGACTCTCAGATTCCCAAGGAGGCGAAGCACAAGCTGGCGGTGATCCATGGCAGCGCCGAGCGACTCAACAACCTCATCAATCAGATATTGGAGTTTCGCAAGACCGAGACCGAGAACCGCAGGCTATGCGTGAGCCGGGGAAACATCGTGAGCTGTGTGCACGAGACCTGCCTCAAATACGAGGAACTCAACCGCAAGGACCTGGTCAACATCCGGTTCATGGAGAGCGAAGACCCCATCAACGTTTATTTCGACAAGGAAGTTGTCACGGTCGTTGTCGACAATCTGGTGTCCAATGCCATCAAGTACACCGACCGGGGAGAGATTACCATCAGTGTGGATCGCCGTCGCCGGGAGCAGCGAAACCTGGTGGAGATATCGGTCACCGATACCGGGCATGGAATCTCCGCCGAGGCATTGCCCCACATCTTTGAGCGATTCTATCAGGAGAACGGGCGCTATCAGGCATCGGGCACGGGCATCGGACTGGCCCTGGTCAAGAAGTTGGTAGACCTTCACCATGGCACCATCACGGTGGATAGCACACCGGGACAGGGCAGCACGTTCCGCGTGACCCTCAATGCCGATGCCGTTTATCCCGACAGCCTGCACCAGGAGGAGGATGCCGACCGTGAAAAAGAGGTGCACCAGCCACAGACCGACACTGCCTCAGAGCCGGAACCCACGGGGAAAGAACTGCCCATCGTGGTGGTGGTGGAGGACAACAAGGACATCCGCGACTACATTGCGGAGTCGTTTGCGCCCCACTACGACGTACGTACCGCCGAGAACGGGCGCGCCGGACTCACCTTGGCGTTCGACGTTACGCCCGACATCATCATCAGCGACATCATGATGCCCGTCATGGATGGCAACGAACTCTGCCGACGTCTCAAGGCCGACGTGCGCACAAGTCATATCCCGGTGATTCTCCTCACGGCCAAAGACGCCATCTCTGCCAAGGAGGAGGGCTACGAGGCCGGAGCCGATTCCTACCTCACCAAGCCTTTCACCTCGTCGTTGCTGGAGGCGCGAGTGCGCAATCTGCTCCAGCAGAGACGCCTGTTGCTACAGGGCATGACACGCCAGCCGACCGATTCCATCGAGCAGAAGCGCGAACAGCTTCGGGCCGCCCTGAGCGAAATAGACCGCCAGTTCTACGATAAGGTGAACAGTCTCATCGAGGCGAGGATATCGGGAGACGTAGATGTCAACTACCTGGCCGACAATCTCAACATGAGTGCCAGTACGCTCTACCGCAAGATGCGCGCCATCACCGGTGTGTCTACCAACGAATACATCCGCCAATACAAGATGCGCTATGCCGAGAAAATACTACTCGAAGGCAAGTGCAGCATCTCCGAGATCAGCTTCATGGTGGGCATCAACAGCGTTCCCTACTTCCGCAAGTGCTTCAAAGACGAGTTTGGCATGCTGCCTTCGGAATACTTAAGGAAGATACAAGAGGCGAAGCAATAGCTTCCCTACTACTATTTTTCTTATTTTCACCTTCCACTCCCCTTATTGCTGGCATCTGTCAGACAACGAGGGGAGTAGCCTTTATTGTATGTCCTATGAAAATATGACCATCGTTTGTACTTGATTTTTGAACCTCAGAAATAAAGAGAAGAATAAGAGAGGGAGTTTGTTGTTGGTATGATCGTTCCGTTTAAGACCTCCAAATGGGCATTTTGTCATTTCATACCTTACATTTTATTATTTTATACCCCCATATTCCTGAATTATACCCCTAATTTTGCAGCATCAATCTAAACTTTTACTTCACTAAAAACTTAACTTATGAAACAATTACGACTACTCCTATGGGTTGTTATAGCCTGTTGGATTTCGGCGCAAAAAGCATTTGCCGAGGAATCCAATCTGCTGGCTGGAGCAATCCCTTCGTCATGGACCACCAAGCCTTCGCCCACCGATTTGGGCTGGTATATAGCTCAAAAAGGAGCTGTGGGAACTTGGAATACGGGCTCTCGCTTCGAGTTGACCACATCTACCACAGGGCTAAAGCAATCGGACGGTACCACTACTTACAATGGCAGCTTCTTTTATATCCGATGGGATGCCAGTGGAGCTAAATACGACTACTATGTATATCCGGTCAAACTGGAGGCCAACACAACCTATGAACTCACAGGAGACGTTTTCTACTGGAGCAATTATAACAGTGCCAATGGTGGTAACATTACCTCAAAAGCTGTTCAGTTTGGTGTGACACAAGACAGTCTTGTATCAGTTTCACCCACTACAACCAGTTTAGTGTCATGTTCTGTTACCAAACAACTATATCCGGGTAAACTGGAATTCACCACAACCACAGCAGGAACCTACTATCTTACTTTTACTGGTGGATGGGGACTTTTCGGCTTGGCCAACCTTAGCCTTGTGAAATCGGCAGTCCAGCGCTATATCTACCTGTCGGGTAGCCAGTCTTTTTCCGATGCCGGCGAAACAAGTATAGGTGGATTTACCGATGCCACAGTTACCGTGAGCGGACAAACTGGCCTACACTTGCTGCAGCCTACCCCCATCTCTAACTCTACTATCGACCTTTCAGGGTCCAATGCCTGGTTGTATCTCGACCGCATAAAGCCCAGTAAAGTGATATCCAACTATCTGAATAGTATCACCGTAAATGGTAGCCCAATCATCTACAATAGTAGCAATATGTCACAGAATAATGTGCGCTTGGCTGTCTATGACAACGGAACCGTTATTATTCCCGATGGCGAATCTGTCAAAAATGCAGCTTTGACCGTATATGATGGTGAGAATTTCACAGGCAATTCAAGGACTTTCGGCATCAACACTTTCAATGACTTAGGTGAGTGGGACAATAAAATACGCTCCTTCAAACTTCATCATGGATTCATGGCTACACTCGCCAATAATGCCGACGGCACCGGTTTTAGTCGCTGTTTCGTTGCCAATGATGGCGATATAGAGATGGCCACGCTTCCCGAAGGCATGGAGAAGTTTGTGTCGTTCGTCAAAGTCTTCAAATGGGAGTGGGTTTCTAAGAAAGGCAAGGCGGGCGCCATCGGCTCTGGAGACGACAATTTGCTCAACTGCACTGTCTTCTATGACTGGAGCGCGGGTGGAAAATCGGACGATCCCGACTTTGAATACACACCCATAAGGCAGAATTTAGGCTGGCCTGGGTTCAACGAAATCTATGGCAAGAAGAATGTATCCCATCTGCTTGCTTTTAACGAACCCGATGATAATAACCAAGCCAACTGTACCACCGACGCTGCCATTGCGCAATGGCCAGAACTTCTTAAATCAGGCTTGCGGCTGGGTTCGCCAGCCTCCAAGAATGCCGCCTACAGCGGATGGCCCTCTCGATTTTTCGCCACGCTCGACTCATTGAACTATCGTTGCGACTTTGTGGCTGGCCATTTCTATAATGGTGGTCTGTCTCCCTCTAATCTTGTGAATCAGGTGCGCTTGGCTTCGTCTAAAGGAAACGGTCGCCCAGTATGGATGACAGAGTGGAATAATGGGGCCAATTGGACTACAGAGAGTTGGCCCGATGCCACCGGACCACAGCGAGATGCCGATTTCAACATTATGTTTGATGCCAATGGAGACACCATTTTCGTCTCACGTCCACTCAGTCCGGCTAATGCGGAAAAGCAGAGGGCATGGATAGCAGAATTGCTCCCGGCTCTCGACAACCTCCCGATATGTGAACGTTACTTTGAATACGACTGGGTACAGGATGCCCGAAAACTCATCATGGGTAACAAACTCACCCCTGCCGGCAAGGTCTATGCTGCCCATCAAGCTGGCTTGGCCTACAATAAGGCGAGCGAATATGTGCATACATGGAAAATAGCCCCGCCATTCCCTTACCTCAATACCAATGCTGTTCTCGACTCGATAAAATTGAGTTGGTACGACCACAATGGCGAGACCGGAAAGAAATATATCCTTGAGCGTAAGATGGATAGCGAGACAGAATTCACCCTCTACCGCGAACTGATACCCGAAACCGACTATCAATATGGCGGTATAGTAACCTTTGTAGAAGCTATTCCCTGCATCTCGACCGTTACCTATCGTATCAAAGCACTCAGCTATAAGGACACGGAGTCGCTCTATTCGCGCGAGAAAAGTTTCACACGCGCTGCCGAAGCAACTGCCCCGACGTTGAAAGCCGAGGCCCTCTCCACTCAAGTAGTACGGCTCTCATGGAATAAAGTAGACAATGCTTCCTACTACAACGTAGAGCGCTCCACATCGATTGACGGTACCTACACTGCGTTAAAAACCAACCTTACCGACACCATGTTTGTTGATACAGCACTGACGGAGAATACGACCTACTACTATCGTGTGTATTCTAAGAATACAGCAGCCACAACAAACTATGCGACCATCAATGTGACAACCCTCCAGCTCACTGCCCCCGTAGCCATGAGCATGGCTCGTGTCGCATCGGGTGATGGTCAGACTACTCTAAGTTGGGGATTTGCCTACGATGCCATCTACCGCATTTACCGTTCTACAAGCGCCAATGGAAGCTATCAGGTTATAGCAGAGGGCGTGTCAGACACGCGCTATGAGGATAAGGGATTGGCTAATGGTGTGACCTATTACTATAAGATGGAACCCTACAACAATGCCGGTACAGGTCCGCAGACCGATGTCATGCCTGCCACACCTATGAAGGGCCAGCACCTGCACATCGCATTTGATGAAGCCACCGGCACTGTGACCCATGACGAATGGGGTGGCTACGACGCCACATTCAATAACTCGCCCACTTGGACCGATGGTCGCAATGCCACTGCAGCCGTGGCTGTAGCTCGCACAAACTCAGCCTATCTCAATCTTGGCAGCGGAGTAGTGAGCAGCATCCGAGAGTTTACACTGGCCACTTGGGTAAAGTTCTCGGGCTCGATGGTCCGCCTATTCGACTTCGGAACCAACACGGCCAACTTCATGATGTGCCGTCCTTCGACCACCAACATGCGCTATAAACTCACATGTGCCAAGGGAACTCTCGACCAGACGTTCTCATGCACCATAGCCAAAGATACCTGGGTTCACATTGCCATTACCCAGACTGCCGACTCACTGATGATGTATGTCAATGGACAGCGTATTGGTTCGGCAGCCAACACTGCAGGCGTCTATCCCTGCGATATGGGTGTGACGGGCAACAACTTCCTGGGACGGAGCATGTGGGCCTCAGATGCCTATAGCGACAATACCTACGATGATTTCCGCATCTACGACGTGGCTCTCTCTGATGACAATGTGAAGAGCCTCTACGAAGAGCAAGACTTCATCATCCCCGACACAAGCTATACACGCTATGTCAAGGCCAACAGCTGGAATACCATCTGTCTGCCACAGACAGCCACTGTACCCGAAAGTATCTCTGCCTACGAGGTAGCAGGTATATCGGCCGACAAGAAATCGATTATCGCCTCGCCCGTAAGTCGTATGGAAGCAGGTGTTCCCTATCTGTTCTATGCACCTACGGAAGTGGCTGCCACATTCCAACTCGACAGTCTGAGCATGGTTCCTCAGCCTCTGGCTGGTACCAATGGCCTCATTGGCATGTTCAGGAGCAGTGTGGGTATGGTGCCTAATGGCTCTTTCATTCTCCATAGCAACCAGTGGTATCGCGTAGACAACGCCGATGTGTTCAATCTGGGCAACAACAGGGCTTATCTCGAAGGTCTCGACCGTCTGCCCATACTCAGCAACATCCCATCCAATGCCAAGAAAATCAACTTCCAAGATGTGGCTACTGGACTTGGAAACGTGGAGACCAGCAATGCGGACTATGCTCCCATCTATACCGTCGGCGGAGTAAAACTCCAGAAGGCTCAGCGTGGAATCATCATCAAGAACGGAAATAAATACGTGAAGAAATGAAAACAAACTATCAGAAGCCAACGATAAAGATAAGACGTGTGATGGACTCCGGCCAAGAACTGATGGCTGCATCAGGTGACATGACGGTCAGTACGACCACCACAAACGAAGCAGGCATCACCTCAGCGGATGCCAAAGCCTACAACCACAGGGCAACACTGTGGGATGAAGAATAACCAACCTGCTCATCAAGGGCTGTCTGTCGTTCAAATGGCAGGCAGCCCTTTTACTTACAATGGTGGGCAAAGTGAATGGCATCTCCACTTCCAACTAAGACTGTGTATCGATAATCGGCATATCCGCAATCCCTACCGAGAAGGACATTATTACAAGATACGCCTTTCCCTATCCCTACAACTCTCTCCCCTATCCTAACCTGCGGTTAGAACTGGATGACGACGGCGGTACCTTCCAAGGTGGAGGCAGCGCGGAGGAGGGCGGTGGCGTACTGGGGGAGCGGTTTGTGGTCGAGGGTGAGGGTCTCCAAGGCGAAGACAACAGTGAGGCGACGGGGTGGCGGGAGTGGCGCGTTGGAGAGAATCTGCACATCGATGGGCAAGCCGTTGCGGTATATCACATTGAAATCGGTGGCCCCAGGCGAGTTGCAAGAGGTCACCTTGTCGCTCCCACTGAACCGGAACAGCCTGCAGGGCTGCAGCGAGATGTGCTGGTCGCGCAGGCCAAGGGTGATGTCGCCGGCAAGGGGCATGATGTAGCGCGTGTAGCCGCTGAAATCGGAGAACACGCTCTCCGTCTGCTCGATGATGGCCGATGAGATGCGGAGGTCGAAGTTGCGGTCGTTCAGACTGCTGCCCTCGGGATAGATGAAGAGTTCGCGCGTGATGCCGCCCTGCCAATGATTGGTCTTATAATCCTGCTCGGTGATGATTTCCATACGATTGAATTTAGGGTTGACGATGGGTTGCTGTTATGGATGTCCGGTTGTAGTTCCCTCGGGCATGAGGCCGAATAGTGCAAATGTCATGAGCCCGCGACCGGAGCCCCACACGGTGCTGCCCAAGGCAAAATTAAGAAATTCCGGTGTATTGCCAAGGCTTTGAGCAAGATTTGTTGCGGCAGAAGGCATGATTCCAGCAACGAAGGGATGAACATAGTGGCTCACAAGATGCTACAGAGCATGTGAGAGGGTATTCTTCTTGGATAAAAATTGGCCGACCATCAAGCAGAAAAAGTGGGGCTAACATTTGGAAGTGAAAAAACTTTTCCATACCTTTGCAAATACCCCAACAATTAAACCTTTTAATGATAAACGAATAAAAACTTATTGGATTATGGCAGAGAATAACAACCAACAGCAGGTAAAGATAGAGCTGAAGCCCGAGGTGGCCTCAGGAGAGTATAGCAATCTGGCAATGATCAACCACTCTTCGAGCGAGTTTGTCATCGACTTCGCCCACATGTTGCCCATCGCTCCTCCGCAGATCTTTAGCCGTGTCATCATGGCTCCGGAGCACACCAAGCGCCTTCTCTATGCCCTGCAGGAAAATATAGCGCGCTACGAGCAGGAGTTTGGAGAGATTAAGCTCCCCCAGGCCCCGCAGATGCCCCAGGGAGACACCATTGCTCCTTTTGGCACCGGTAAGGCCTAAGCCGTGCACATTGTGAAATTCAAACAGATGCCGCGACGTGATGTCGCGGCATTTTTTGTGTCTGCACGGGAAGAACAGGTCTTTTCTTCTATGAAATCTATGCTGAGAAATCAGCCTTTCTTGTTGTATTATCCCTCGCTCAGTAGGGACATGCCCCGTGCATGTCCCTACTGGGCTATCGTTTATTCGGGCGAATAAAAACGATAGTCAGGCATGATACTCCCCTCCCTCCGGGGGAGGGGCAAGGGGGAGAGGCCAGGTGTGCAAAAGGATAGGTATTTTCCCTTTTCGCAATCAGGTACTAATCCTCTCGCCTTTAGGTACTAATCGCGCGACGATTAGTACTTCATCGCAACGCGATTAGTACCTTGAGGCAAAAGCATGGGTAGGAGACCTAAGAAAGGGCACTATCCATGGGGTAGACCACGCCCCATTCGCGGCGCAGACTATCCATCTGTTCCATGATGCTCAGTGTCTCTGCATGAGGCATCATGGGCGACTCACGGAGGCCCTGTTCGATGCAGCGGCGACACTCCATCACCTGATATTCGTAGCCGTTGACCATGCCGGCCGGTTTCGGATAGCTGCCCACCAGTTCATAGTTGCGATAGACCTCGACGAGCGTGGGGCAGTTCACGTTGTCCACGCGGATATATCCCTCGGTGCCGCTGATGATGCCCTGACGGTCGTTGAGGCAGAGAGCGCCGGCCTGAAGGTTGGCCATGCGCCCATCGGCATAGGTGAGCGACAGGCTCTCGTGCATATCCACGCCAGTGTCGCCAAGCACCACATTGGTCACCGTCTTCACAATGTCGGTGCCGAAATACATCCGGGCGAAGTTGAGCACATATACCCCTAGGTCGAGCAGCGCGCCGCCGCAGAGGTCAGGTCGCATGATGCGTTCCTTGCCTTCCATCATATAGCAGAGCGTGGCGGTGAGCACACGGGGCTGCCCAATGATGCCGCTCTCCATCAGCTCGCGCACCTTCATAGACAGCGGCATGTAGCGCGTCCAGATGGCTTCGGTGATGAACAGGCCTCGCCGCTCGGCCTCATCGAGAAGCTGCCGAGCCTCGCGGGCATTGGCAGTGAAGGCTTTTTCCACCAACACCGGCTTACCATGCTCCAAGGCCAGCATGGCGTGGGGGAAATGATGGGAATGGGGCGTAGCGATATATACGAGGTCTACCTGCGGGTCTTCCACCAGCGCCGCGTAGCTGTCGAATGCCCGGGCTATGCCGTAGCGGCACGCAAAGTCGGCTGCCCGCTCCTTGGAACGGGAGGCAATGGCATAGACTTCGTAGTCGTGGAGGGGCGCAAGGGCCTCCGCCATCTTGCAGGCAATCCAGCCTGCACCAATGATTCCAACTCTAAACATATGGCTTGGATTGAGGTTTCAGGGACTGAGGCGGGGACGACCGTGATGAGGGCGACCCGACATCCGGACTCAGATAAAAAAAGAGGGAGTAGCCATGACTGAGTGCACGCTACTCCCTGTGAGAGAGGATGATTACTTCTTCTGGACAGACAGGGTAGCCGGGGCTACGCCACTCCTACAGTCGATGGTGAAGACATAGGTCTCGCCGTCGACCAGCGTCAGTCCATCCTGCAGATAGATGTTGCCGCTATCGTGCCCGCCCGAGCCTGTTCCGATGAGGAACGTGGTGTTGGCGGTGGTGAGATAGTAGTCGGCGGCGGTGCCCTTGAACTCCGTTCCCCATCCAGCCTGGCCGAAGAACTTGAAGTTGACGCTATTGCCAGCCTTGAGTTGCTTGCCCACGGTGAGCGTCACCTGATAGAGCTTGGGCTTCACCGGAGCCATGCAGANNGTGTCGGTCCACCAGCTCTGGGCACCCGCAAAGGTGGGCTTGCCGTAGATGGCATCGCCGATAATCCATATCGCTCCGGTACCGTCGGCATTGAGCTTGGCCGGCGAATCGCCGTCGAGGGCATGGATGCGGAAGCCGTTCTGGGCAAACACAGCCTTGATGCTATAGTTGCCTGTGATGGCATTGAAGGTATAGCTGCCGTCGGCATTGCGGGTGAAGAAATCGGGATCGTAGTACCAGTCGGCGCCCTTCACGGCGGCGTCGCCCACAAACTCATAGATGTTTCCCTGCACGAGGGTGCCGGTAAAGACGTCTTTGCCCTCGGCATTCTCAAAGCTGAGCGTGGGCACATCGGTCTTCTCCACGCGCATCACGCCGTTGGCCGTGCCCTTGGTGAGGTCGATGGTGAACCTGTAGGTCTCCCCACTCTTGAGCGTTACGCCATCGTTGAGATGGATGTTTCCATCGCTGGCATTGACGCGGAACCACGGATTGTTGGTGGTGAGGGCATAGTCGCCGGTAGCCTTGAACTCTGTTCCCCATCCGGCCTGGCCGAAGAACTTGAAGTCTACGTTGGTGCCGGGCTTGAGTTGCTTGCCTACGGTGAGCGTCACCTGATATACCTTGTCGGCTATCGGAGCCAGACAGAGGGCATGGTCGGTGTCGGTCCACCAGCTCTGGGCATGCGAATAGTTGGGCTTGCCAAACATGTTGCCACCGATAATCCATAGGGCTCCGGTGCCGTCGGCATTGAGCTTGGCCGGATTCTTCGGCTCTCCGGCAAAGATGCGGAAGCCATTTTCCTCAAACACCGCCTTGATGGTGTAGGTACCTGTGAGCGCATTGAAGGTATAGGTACCGTCAGCATTGCGTGTGAAGAAGTCGGGATCATAGTACCAGTTGTCGGCCATCACCGCCTCATCGCCCGTAAACTTATAGAGCATGCCCTGAGTGAGGGTACCGGTGAAGATGTTCTGACCGTCGGCGTTGCGGAACTGGAGCGGCTGGATATTGAGCACCTCCTGTGGTCCGTAGGTAAAGTCGCGGCTGTTGAAACTCACGGTCACCTGGCCCGTCTTGTTGCTCTGGAACGAAAGGAAGCCGTTACCGTTCTCGGCAACATCATTGTCGGCCCACCCAAACTTATACTTGCCGTCGGCCGTCTGGAAGAATCCCTTGAAGGCGTTGTCGGCTACTGGCACCTCGCAGGTGTAGGTGTAGTCGTCGCCTTCGGTCATGGGATAGGCCACGCTGTCGGGCGAAATGAACTGCAAGTCGGTGAAGTGGGGACGCGTCACGGGCACATCGATGTTCTCGACCGTGGTCTTCGTGGTGACATTCTGGAGCGTGAGTCGCACCTGAGCCGTACCATTGGGAATGAAACGGAGGAACGGCACATGCAGGCGCACGGTGTAGTCGCCGGGAGTCTTGGTGCGGATGGTGACGGCGTTCACCGGTTCTCCGCTATAGCACATCTCTGCTTTGAGCGTGGAAAGGTCGTAGCCTTCGGCGTCGCTGCAGTTTACTTTCACGTCGATGGAGTCGCCCATCTCGGCACTGCTCACCGTGGTGGCCTTGATGGTAGGACTGCCTTTGCCCACGAGATTCTCGTAGTCGTTATCCTGACAAGACGTCAGGAAGGATAGCAAAACGAGAACTACGGATAGATATTTAATGGTTTTCATAATGCTTTTTGATTATTTCCATGAACTTGATACCACACCTTGTGAGGGCACCTTCACCTTGAAGTTGTTGGTTCCATCACTTACGGTGACATTGAAATCATAGTCACCGGTATTGAGAAGTACGATGGCCTTGGTGCCATCGGGATTCAGGAAGGCCGTGTAGACCACGTCGCTACCGGCATAACTGCGCATAGACGTACCGATGCGCACGGCACCCGGACGAACCACAGAGGCCATATGGGTGATGGCGTAGTAGTGGGAGTTGTACTTCAGGGTCTTGTAATTGTCGTAGATGTCTACCGCGCCGTAGCAGGTCTGGCATCCGCCGTCGAGGTTGGGACCCATCTTCTCGTCGAGCATGAGGTTCCACACGAGCACCGCCTTGCACCACTGGTTCACGGTGCCAAGGGTGATATTCCGCATGTCGGCCACCAAACGCTTGGTCAGATCGCGGCCGTTGTTCCAGGTACCGATACTGCTTTCCGAGAAAATCAGCTCCTTGTCGGTGGCCTGATTGTGGATATCGGTGAGCTCGATATTGGAGCCCCCGTAGTCGTGATAGGCCGCTCCGACTACGAGTTCCGAACCTTCGAAGTTACTGCCCAGGGCGTTGTAGACCTTGATGGGATAGTCTTCCTGGTCGGCAAGGTTATCGTAGTTGTAGTTGTGGTCGAAGACATAGATCTTCGTTGTCAGGCTGTTCTTCTTGAAGGCCGATGCAAGTTCCTTCACAAAGGCAGCCTCCTCGTCCCACGGCATGTAGAGCGAGGCACAGTTGCCATGGTTCAACGGCTCGTTCTGCGGGCTTACGGCATAGATGTCGATGCCCTGCTGCTTCATGGCCTGCACAAATTTCACGAAGTATTGCGCATAGTCTGCCCGATAGTTGGGGTTGAGATGACCGTCGGTCCAAGAGTCGTAGGCAGCCATGGTAGACAGGTCTTTCACCTTCATCCACTTGGGACAGGTCCACGGGGCGGCAATGATCTTCACGTGAGGATTGATGGCCAGCACCTCCTTGATGATGGGAATGACATACTGGGTCTCGTCGTTGTGGAGACCGAAGTGGTCGATTCCCTTCTCATCGCAGAGCGAATACTCGGTGCTCGAGAAGTCGTTGCAGCCGATAGAGATACGGGCATAGCTCACGCCGTAGCCCTCGGCCTCAGAGTAAGTCTGCTTGAGAAACTGGGTACGCGATGCCGCATCCATCTGCAACAGATTGTAGCAGGTGGAATAGGTGAGGGCAAAGCCGAAGCCATCCATACTCTGATAGGTCTTTGAGGGGTCTATCTGGATGGTGGTGGGGGCCATGTTGGTACCGGTGGTAATGGCACTAAACGACTTGGAGAGCGAGGCACTGCGGTCGGCCGTGGTGGTGTAGAGCGTAGCTACGTTGCCTGTGGGCTGCTCCTCCACAGTGGTATTGGGGTTGGGAGTGTCATCAACCGATGAGATGCTTCCACATGCTGAGAGTGACATCAGCATGGCACTAACCATTGATAATATCATCATATTGTTCTTTTTCATTGTTCTTTATATTAATAACCTGGGTTCTGTTGTAGATTATTATTCTCGTCGAGCGCGCTCTGCGGCATGGGCAGCAGATAGGAATTCTCGTCAAACTTCTTGCGCTGAGCCAGTCGTCCGGGGTCACGGCTGTTGATATCGTTGAGATATTCCTCCACCTTGTTGTTGCGGCAAAGGTCAAACCAGCGTTCGCCCTCCAGCGCAAGCTCCAGTCGGCGCTCGTGCAACACAGCCTCGACCATGGCCTCCTTGGATGCGATCTTGGCGGCATCGAGGGCCGGCAACTTGGCACGGGTGCGGACGATATTCACCAATTCGGCACTCTTGGCCATGTTGCCCTGGTAGGCGTAGGCCTCAGCCTCCAACAGGATGATATCGGCCAGGCGCAGCTTATACTGGTTGTTGTAGCCCGAGCGATACTTATACATGAACGGATAGTGGCTTGCAGGATAGTAGTTGCTCCACGTACAAGCGTAGTAGACCACCGTCTGGTTGAGGCGAATGGTGTCGTTCTCCTTCAGGAAGTCGTTGATGAGGTCGCGCGAAGGGGTAATCCATTTGGCCCAAGTGAAGTAATAATCATAGTTCTCCAGGCTGCGTCCATACATCCAACTCTCCCAGTTGCCGGCGCCGGCAGACCAGTGAACCTCAAGGATTCCTTCGCTGGTGTTGCGTTTCACGCAGTCTTTGGCGGTCTCGTTCCAGCCCCAGAGGGTCATGAAATCGGGCTCAAGTGCCATGCCTGAGGCCTTGCGCACCTTCTCGGCGTACTCCACCACCTTGCCATAGTCCTGTACAGGCTTCTCAGCATAGACCTTGGCAAGCATGGCCTGGGCCACAGTCTTGGTCAACAACGTACGGTCGGCAGGGTTAAAGTCGGGTGCATTGGCCTCGGCATCCTGCAAATCGCTGATGATCTGCTGGTAGCACTCCTCCGAAGTGGAGCGCGGCGGGAAATAGGTGGGATAGACTTCTTCCACATTTCCGGCCGTGATGGTCTTGGCAATGCTGGTGATTACCGGGAACGAACCCCACAGACGGGCCATCTGGAACATGATCATGGCACGCATCAACTCACCTTGAGCCTTCCACTGGCGGTACTCGGTGTCGCCCACCTGACCACTGGCGTGAAGCGGTTCAAGACCATTGATGAGCACGTTGGCCTTGGCAATATCCTCCAGATAGCGGCTCCAGTCGCGCTTCAACACGGAGTTACTCGCATCGATGGCATTGGTTTCGTAGGGTTCCACCTCTGCTCCGGTGGTGCCGGCATAGGCATTGTCTGAATGGGAATCGCCGATAAGCAGGCAATCCAAATGCCAGTGCTCCTGACGGTTGCGCAGCAACTCGTAGAGATTCTTGAGCTGGTCTTGCGCCGCTGCACGGTCTTTGAGCACAGCCGTAGCCGTGTCTGTAGACACGCCCTCGGTGAGTTCAGTAGGTGTAGAGATCGGTTCGTAGTCCAAAGAGCAGGATGCCAACGCCAGGACCGACACACCCATAGCCATATATTTGATTATCGTTTTCATAAGTTTCGGGTTTTTAGAATTCAACTTTCACACCAACAACAAACGACTTGCTCATGGGGTAGGTGCCCCAGTCGAGTCCCTGCACTGCACCACTGTTGCCATACTGGTTGACCTCGGGGTCGCGACCACTATATTTGGTCAGCGTGATGAGGTTGGTGGCCGACAGATAAGGCTGTAGGCGCGACAGTCCAAGCTTGGAGATAAGGGCCTTGGGCAGGTCATAAGAGAGGGATACATCCTTCAGGCGGATATACGAACCGTCTTCGAGGAAGTAGGTAGAGTTCAGCATTCTGAACTTGGCTTTGGGCACCTCGGTCACCTGACCGGGTACACGCCAGCGCTCCAGCACACGGGTGCTCTGGTTCTTTCCGTCGTACATTCCCTCAGTCTCCATGCGCGATACGTTGTAGATATCGTTGCCGTAGCTGCCCTGAATGAGCATGCTCAGGTTGAATCCCTTGTAGGAGAAGGTGTTGGTGAGACCGAATGTGAAGTCGGGATTGGGGTCGCCAATATCGGTACGGTCGCTGGCTGAGACGATATGGTCGCCGTTGACGTCGCGATACATGAGCTCGCCAGTCTCGGGATCCACACCGTCGGAGATGTAGCCCCAGAATGTGCCCAGCGGTTTACCCGGCATGTTGCGTACCACAGGCTCGTCTACATACTCGTTGGTATTGGCATTATAGTACACCTGCGTGAGCTTGAGGCTCAGCAACTTGTTGCGGTTGAACGAGATATTGAAGTCGGTGTTCCACTTGAACTTACCCACGAGATTCCTTGAACTGGCTGTAAACTCGAAGCCCTTGTTCTGCATCTCGCCACCATTGTAATGGAGGGTGCGGGCTGCAGCGCTGCCGGCGGGGAGCGTAGCGGTCATGAGCATATTCTTGGTGCGCTTGTAATAGTAGTCGGCACCCACGGTGAGTCGACCGCCCAGCACGGTGAGATCGAATCCGATGTCGGTCTGAGTGGTGGTCTCCCAGGTGAGCTCGGGGTTGGAGAGGGTGGTCTGCACACGTGTGGGGACGGCATTGGCATCATATCCTTCGCCAAACCACTGGATGCGGTTGATGCTGTATTCGGCCAGATAGCTGTAGTCGCCGAGTCCGCTCTGGTTACCGGTCTGTCCCCAGCCGCCACGCAACTTGAGGTCATCGATCCACTTCACATCCTTCATAAATGGCTCGCTGGAGATGCGCCATGCACCCGAAAACGAGGGGAACAGGCCCCAGCGATGGCCGGGAGCAAGTTTGGAGCTGCCGTCGGCACGCAGGTTGGCGGTCACCATATAGGTGTCGTTCCATTTGTATTGCAGGCGTCCGAAATAAGACATGATGGCCCAGCTGGACGCACTAGAACCGGTTCCGGTCCAAGATATCTTGTTGGCACCGTTGAGCGTCTTGATGTCGGCGTTGGCATAGTTGCTGCCGTTGATATAGCTATTGCTATACTTGCTTTGCGTATAGGAAGAGCCGCCCATGATATCGAAGTTGTGCTTGCCCAGCGCTTTTTTATAGTCGAGCACGTTGTCCCACACCCACACGGTGGTGGAATAGCGGCCGTCGTAGCCGGTTCCGTGGTTGTCGCGGCCATACTGAATCTCGTTGGGGTCGAGGAAGTTGGTGGTCGTACCATTCTCCCGATCAAAAGTCAGCGAGCTGGTGAACTCTATTTCCTTGATGGGGGTGAGGGTAATCTTACCCGTGGCCAGCATCTTGTCGTAGCGGCTCTTGTTGTCTTTGGAGCGCGCAAGATTCTCGGCAGGGCTCGTAATGTTGACGCCGTAGAAGTTGTTGTAATACTGCGTGGGGTCCTCGGGCTTCCACACTGGGGCATAGGTCGGCGTGTTGACAATGGAAGTGATCACACCGCCACGATTGGCGCCGGTACCCGAAGTAATGCCTGTGCCCTTGTAGGTGTAGTCGGAATAGGTCACGCTGGCATTGAGGCGCAGCCAAGTCTTAATCTGATTCTCCACCGAGGTGCGGAAATTGTAGCGCTTAAAGCCGGAGCTCTTGAGCACACCGTTCTCTCCAACATATCCGCCGGAGATGAAATAGCGCAGGCGGTCGTTGCCGTTGGTGATGGAGAGCTGGTAGTCTTGCACACTACCCGTGCGGTAAACCTCCTTGGCCCAGTCGGTCTGGTCGGTCAGATTGTCGGGTATCTTCACCTTGCCAATCTCGTCCATCAGCTCCTTATACTCCCATGCGTTGAGCGACTTGGTATTGTCGCGTACCGTGTTCCAGGCGTAGTGGGCGTTGAGCGAAATCTTCGCCTCGCCGGCCTTACCCTGCTTGGTGTTAATGATAATCACACCATTGGCGGCACGGCTACCGTAAATGGCGGCACTCGACGCATCCTTCAGAATCTGGATGTCGGCAATGTCTTCGGCCGAAAGGAAGTCGATGCTGGTCAATGGCACACCGTCGACCACATACAACGGGTTGTTGGAACCATTGAAAGAGGTGGTTCCACGCACGCGGATGGTGGGTCCGGCACCTGGTGTACCACTGGCTTGGCTTATCTGCAAACCGGCAGCCTTACCCTGCATGCCCTGCGCCGCCGACACAATGGGGCGCGTATCGAGGTCGTCGGTCGACACACTCGACACGGCTGTCGTCACGTCTTTGCGCTTCACGGCACCGTAACCGATAGTCACCACCTCGTCGAGCAGGTTCACATCGTCCTGTAGCGTGACCTTCATGCCCGGCGCAGCCTTCACCTTGGCGGCCTTGTATCCGATATAGGATATCTGCAACGTGGCACCATGCTCCACCTGGATGGAGAAGTTTCCGTCCAGATCGGTCACAACGCCATTACTTGTGCCTTGTTCCACAACAGAGGCACCGATGACTGGTTCATTGTTGCTGTCGGTCACGGTTCCGCTCACACGCGTCTTCTGGGCGAAGGCCGTGAGGGATATAAGCATGACCCAAAGCAGGAGTGAAAACCGCTTCATCACTGATAAATGGTTGTTTGCTCTCATTAGGTAAAATTTAAAATATGAATAAAATAGGTATAATTGGTTTAACGTATGGGC
>DCJH01000019.1:43813-47313 GCA_002317385.1 Prevotella sp. UBA1705
TTATCGAGTCTGAGGTCAACTGCGATTGTTAGTACGGATATTGCAAATTTAGGTCTTTTTCCATAGAGTTGCATGGCCGCAAAGCGGAGAATGTGGATAATTATGGCTATATCAAAACAAAACATGATTGACTGACAGGCAGTTAGATAACAAATGATATGGAATGCAATATAGATTTTTTATAGAATAATATAGATAAAAACGGGGTAAAAAGGCCTAATTCATTTGGTAGAGACCACCATTTTAGCTATCTTTGTGCCAGTACAGTCTATGAAACCTATCGCATGAGACATTTCTTCTTTTTAACCCTTCTCGCTATCCTACCCCTGTCGGGCCGTGCCAAGACCACGACCCTCGACTCCCTCTATCGCTGTCTCGACCAGGAGATAGCCCGGTCTGGCGAATACATCAAAGACAAGCAGGCGCAGATAGCCCTCATCCACAACCGATACCTACAGGCACGCAACCCGATGGTGAGACACCAGCTGGCGTGGGACCTCTACAAGTCGTACGGGGCCTTTATGAACGATTCTGCCCTCCACTATCTCAACGAATGTATCTCCCTCTCCAAGGAGATGAAGCAGCACGACCTGCTCCAGAGCGACTACATAGCCCTCACCCACCAGTATGCGGCAGCCGGATTCTATAACGAAGCCCTGAAGTATCTCGCTCTCATCGAGCGCCCACAGCTCAAGGGGCAGCAGCTCACCGACTATTATTATTGCTGCAACCACCTCTATGGCGAGATGGGCTACTACTCCAAGGATGCCGAGCTCAAGACCAAGAGCTACCGTCTCTCCGAGGTCTATCGCGACTCGCTCTGCGAGCTTCTGCCGCCCAACTCCAACCTCTACCTGTGGCGCAAGGTGGTGCAGCAGTGCACGCTGAAAGACTATAAGGCAGCCCTCAACCTCTGCGACGTGTGGCTCAACCAGGTGAAAGAGAACACGCCGGAGTATGCCAACATGGCGTTTTTCCGGTCGGAGGTCTACAACGGACTCGGCGATGAGGAGCGGCGCAAATACTGGCTCGCCCTCTCGGCGCTGAGCGACGTGCGCAATGCGGTGATGGACCAGGCCTCGCTGTGGAGCCTGGCCGGCCTGCTAAGCCAGGAGGGCGACCTCGAACGCTCCAACCGCTACATCGAATACTCGTGGAACTGCACCCAGCGCTACAACACCCACCTGCGCAGCTGGCTCGTATCGCCCGTGCTCGGCATCATCAGCGACACCTATAAGACCAACCTGAGCCGGTCGAACACGCTCCTGCGGTGGCTCATCGGGGCCGTGAGCCTGCTGTCGGTGTTCCTCCTGGCCTCGTTCATCTATGTGTGGCAGAAGAAGAAACAGCTGTCTATCGCGCGCAACGACCTACGCCACATCAATGCGCAGCTCAAGGGACTCAATAGCGAACTGAGCGGCAAGAACGACCAGCTGGAGCGGCTCAACGACAAGCTGAGCGAGACCAACAAAGTGAAAGACGAATACATCGGTAAGTTTCTCAGCACCTGTTCGGAATATATCGACAAGCTGGATGCCTATCGCATGCGTATCAATCGCAAGCTGCGGGCCAACCAGGTGAACGACCTGCTGAAGATCACCAGCTCTGAAGAACTGAAGGAAAACGAGATTCGGGAACTGTTCGACAACTTCGACACCGTGTTCCTGAACCTCTTTCCCAACTTCGTGGCCGACTTCAATGCCCTGCTCCAGCCTCAGCACCGCATCCAGCCACCCTCCAAAACCCAGCTCACCACCGACCTGCGTATCTTCGCCCTCATCCGTCTGGGCATCGAAGAGAGTTCCCGCATCTCCGAGTTCCTGCGTTATTCTCCCAACTCCATCTACAATTATCGCGCGCGCATCAAGAACAAAGCCGTGTGCCCCCGCGAGGAATTTGAGCAGCGTGTCAAGGAGATCGGGATGTAGGCCGATAGCGGCCTTTTCCTCGCCTCTACCCCATCGGAAAAGAGCCTCTCCCTACCCCATTTGCCATCTCTACCTCATCGTCTCGCATTTACTACCCAATCGTCGGACGATGAGGTAGTAAAGGCAACAGGATTAGTACCTGATTGCAAAAGGCAAAAACTGCGCCTTCCCACCTTACCCAGCCTCTCCCCCTTGCTACTCCCCCGGAGGGAGGAGAGTATCATGCCCGACTATTGCTTTTATTCGCCCGAGTAATCGAGGGCTCAGTAGGGACATGCCCCATGCATGTCCGCGGCACAAGGCTCANNTGCCATAGCCATTCCTGTGTGATGAGACGAGCAAGCCTGCCTATTGTGCTCCATACAAAAATATAGCGGTAAACGCTTGTCGCACATCCCAAAAAACCTTATCTTTGCACCCAAGAATGCATCAAGATTAATCAATACCACTTTTAATAATGAAAAATCTGAAAACCTCCGCTCTCATCATGACGAGCACGCTCCTCCTGAGTTCCTGCGCAACCATTTTCACCGGCAACAGGGCATCCATCAACATCAACGGACAACAAGACGAACCCGTAAACATCACTACCTACGACTCCACCTATCAGCAAGTGAAACTGCCCTATATCGTGAAGATTTACAAGAAGAAATTAAAGGAAAAAATCTCTGTCACCTCTGAACACTACAAATATCAAGACTTCATTCCCGGACGGAAAATGAATCCTTGGATCTTCGGAAACATTGCCTTGGGTGGCGTCATCGGCGTGGCCATCGATGCCTTGACCGGTGCTTTCTACGATGCAGAGAACAAGACCGTGAACCTGCAGTACACTCCCAAAAATACTAACCAAATGAATGATTAGCAAAGATGAGTACAACGGTGAGAACTCTACTATATTAATAGCAAGTAGCTAAGAGAGTTAGGCTATCCCATTGGTGTTAAATAATCCAAAAAAAAGCAATTATATCATAATAATTTCGCAATTTTGTAAATTAGAAAAGAAAACTCAATGCTATGAATGATAGATTCTCATTATATGTTATTATATGTGCTATAATGCTATTGATGGGTAACTTCTGCTCGGCACAAGTTACAGGTAAAATAGTTAATAGAGAGAAACAGCCAGTCGGTGATGCTTCTATTACACTGACCTGCAAAGGGGAAACAGCTAAGAGCTTTTCTACTTCAAACGAGAAAGGGATATTTAGTGTGGAAACAAAATTGCTCGAAGGGCAAGACTGTATTCTTGAAATTAGGCATGCAGCCTATGCTCCATACTTACTTTCCTTACAAAGAATACCAAAAACGATAGAACTTGATACAATACGACTGGAGGAGAATGTTCTCGAAGAAGTGAAGGTCAAGGCTGATAGATTTATCAATAAAGTAGATAGGAAGCTACTGTTTCCATCCCAAGATGATATTAAACGTTCAAACTCTGGCTATGATCTCATAGATAAAGTTAATTTACCTGGCATATATGTAGATATGGCTAACAAAAAGGTAGAGAAGCGTGGTGCAGGGAGTGTACCTGTTTTTATCAACGAAAAGCGCGCTTCGCAAGCAAGG
>DCJH01000019.1:47333-52393 GCA_002317385.1 Prevotella sp. UBA1705
AAGCCGATGTCATTGCCCTGCGTCCAGACGAGGTTGTACGTATAGAGTATATTGATAATCCCGGTGTTGAATTTGGACTGGAGACACCTACTGCCATTATCAATTTTGTTGTTAAGCCTCGTAGGAAAGGTATGTCTATTGGTTTTAACCTGAACGATGCTGTAACTACGTTGAATGGACAGAATTATATCTATGCGCAATATAATCAACGTCTGTCCAAATGGGGAATTTACTATCAGAATGATTTTTCAAAGTTAACCCGAAGACATATCGACCAAACGGATACCTATACCTTAGAAGATGGAAAGCTGCACGAAATACGCCGTGAGGGAATCAATACAAAATTGGCATACGCAAACCATGATTTCGGTATTACCTATGATTTGACCAAAAAGGGACAATATACCTTTATGGCACAGGTAAGTTCTCACTTCTATAACAGTCCAAACAGAGGTCACCGCCAACGAATTTACGAAACGGGTAAGCCTATATATTACGCCTTGACTGAACCTACAGAACATTATTTCTCGCCAACCATAGATTTGTTCTTTAGACGCTATTTTAAGAAAAATCGTACATTAACCTTCAATTTAGTAGGTACAATGTATGACACAAAATATGGATATAGCTTTAAGACCTTCGATAATGAAGATTTTGACTTGCCGACATCGCAATACGGCTACGATACAGACGGCAAACGATATTCCCTGATTGGTGACATCAAGTATAGTCAGCCTTGGGGCAAGTCCAACTGGACTTCTGGAATCAGTTATCTGGAGGGCTATACCAAAAATAAATATACAGGAACTTCCGATATCATCAATGATATGCACAACAGCAGTACCTATCTTTATTCCCAGATTTCAGGTAGAGTCAGCAAGTTACGTTATATGCTTGGTATAGGAGGCAGCTATCAATATTATGCTCAAGGGACAGAAAGTTATCATTACTTTCTTTTACGTCCATCCTTAAGTCTCAGCTATCCTATTCTGAGCAAGGGAAATATACGATATGTCTTCAATATTACCCCAAAAGCACCGTCTTTGGCTAATCTAAGCAATAACAGACAACAGTCGAATGAATACGAATATCATGTAGGTAATCCTAACTTAAAACCTTACAGCAGGTACACACAGACGCTAACCCTTTCTTACGAGCATAAATACTTCTATGTAGAAAATACAACGGGATACACGTATAGCAGAAAGCCTATCTTAGAAGAAATAACAAGAAATAGTAACGCCAATGGAAGAACATGGTTTGATTTTGGCTATGAACAGCAGAAATCTGCAGCCGACTTTTGGAATTATACAAATGTTCAATTCTATATCATACCCAATGTTCTGACGTTGGATGGTGGATTCTCTTATCTGTTATCTCGTTATGTAGGAAATAATTATACCCACAACTTCCACCGCTTATGGGGATATGTTGGTTCGAAACTGTTTTTAGGCAAATGGAACTTCAGAGCTTCTTGGTCTGCAAAGGAAAGAAACTTTAATGGAGAAAGTGAGAATACCACTGGTCAGAACATAGAAATGCAAGCGAATTATAAGCTGACCTCAAACCTTTCCATAGGTCTTTATGGTTCTCATCTATTCCTAAAAAATGGATCTACTTTCGGAGAGGCTACTCACTCTCAATTTATCAAGAAAAATCTCACGGTATATATTCCGGAATGGGGAAATATGATATCCTTGAACCTGACATGGAATCTTTCACGTGGGCGTAAATATCAATCTGACCAAAAAGGTGTATGGAATCGCGACAACGAAACTGGAATATTTAAAGGTAAGTAACCCCAAAATATGAATATTGTGTAGTTATGTCTAAAACTTCGCAGGCGAGGATGCCAAGACAAGGATAGGGTCTAATCACGAAAAACTGCCCGAAGGCTTGCCTTCATACGTCAGAATATACAAAAAAGGGTCGTCAACCTTGTGGTTGACGACCCTTTAAAGTTGTTGGAATATGTCTTACTCGGCAGTTACCTGGTCGGCATAGTCGAGCACATTCTTCTTGTTGGCTTCCATGCGCTCATACTCCTCGCGAGAGCCTACAATGAGCTTGTCCCAGTCGCGCATACCTGTTCCGGCAGGGATGAGGTGACCGCAGATCACGTTCTCCTTCATACCCTCCAACAGATCTACCTTGCCACGGATGGCGGCCTCGTTGAGCACCTTGGTGGTCTCCTGGAAGGAGGCGGCACTCATGAAACTCTTCGTGCCGAGGGCGGCACGGGTGATACCCTGCAGAATCTGGGTAGATGTGGCGGCAACGGCATCGCGCACCTGAACCGGACGGAGGTCGCGGCGCTTCAGGCTCGAGTTCTCGTCGCGCAGCTTGCGGGCTGAAACAATCTGACCCTTCTGCAGATTATCGGAGTCGCCAGCATCGACAACCACCTTCTTACCCCAGATGCGGTCGTTCTCATCAGCGAAGTCGAGCTTGTCTACGAGCTGCTGCTCCAAGAATGTGGTATCGCCCGGATCGTCGATACGCACCTTGCGCATCATCTGACGAACGATAATCTCGAAATGCTTGTCGTTGATCTTCACACCCTGCAGACGGTAAACGTTCTGCACCTCGTTAACGATGTACTCCTGAACAGCGGTGGGACCCTTGATGGCAAGGATGTCGCCGGGAGTAATCTCGCCATCGGAGAGAGCCGTACCGGCACGCACAGCGTCGTGCTCTTGCACCAGAATCTGGCGAGACAGAGGCACAAGATACTTGCGCTGGTCGCCCGACTTAGAGGTGATGACGATCTCACGGTTACCACGCTTCAGCTTGCCCATGGTCACCTCACCGTCGATCTCAGATACGACTGCAGGGTTAGACGGGTTGCGTGCCTCGAAGAGCTCGGTCACACGAGGCAGACCACCGGTGATACCACCGGCGCTAAACACCGAACGCGAAATGCGAACGAGCGTCACACCGGTAGAGATGGTCTGGCCATCCTCGATGTTGGCGATGTGTCCACCCACGGGGAAGTTGTAGGTACCCAGCACCTGACCCTTGGCGTCGACAACATCGACCATAGGGATAGTGTTGTGGTCGCGAGACTCAATGATGATGCGCTCGGTCATACCCGAGGTCTCATCGGTTTCTGCCTTGTAGGTAAGGCCCTCCACCACATTGCGGAAACGCAGTGTACCAGCGTATTCGCTGACGATAACGGCGTTGAAGGGGTCCCACTTACAAACTACGTCCCCCTTCTTCACCACGTCGTCGGTCTTGAAGAACAACGAGCTACCATAGGGAACGTTGAGCGTAGCAAGTACGATATCTGTATTCTGATCGATGAACTGAACCTCGGCCAAACGGCTTACAACCATCTGACATTCTACCTCAGTCTCACCGCTCTTGTCTACGAACGGCACGGTGCGGAGTCCGTCGAAACGGAGCTTAGCATCGTATTTGGCCTTCATGCTGGCATTGGCAGCGGCATTCTCGGCCACACCACCAGAGTGGAAGGTACGGAGCGTAAGCTGTGTACCCGGCTCACCGATGGCCTGTGCGGCAATCACACCGACAGCCTCACCCATCTGTACCATGCGTGAAGAGGCAAGGTTGCGGCCGTAGCACTTGCGGCATACGCCCTTCTTGCTCTCGCAGGTCAGCACTGAGCGAATCTCGACCATCTCCACCTGAGCAGCCTCAATGGCCTTGGCCTTAGCCTCGGTAATCTCCTCACCGGCGGTGACAATCACCTCATTGGTGTGCGGATTCACCACGTCGTGAACAGACACGCGGCCGAGGATGCGCTCAGACAAGGTAGAAATCACCTCGTCGCCATCCTTCAGGGCACGACACTCCAGACCACGCAGCGTACCACAGTCCTCCTCGTTGATGATCACGTCGTGGGATACATCGACGAGACGGCGGGTGAGGTATCCGGCATCGGCAGTCTTCATAGCGGTATCGGCAAGACCCTTACGGGCACCGTGAGAGGCGATGAAGTACTCCTGCACAGACATTCCTTCCTTCAGGTTGTTCAGAATAGGATTCTCGATGATGGAGTTTCCTTCGGCTCCTGCCTTCTGCGGCTTAGCCATCAGACCACGCATACCAGCAAGCTGGGCAATCTGGTCGGCAGATCCACGGGCTCCGGAGTCAAGCATCATATATACGGCGTTGAAACCCTGATCGTCTTCGGTCATGTGTTTCATCACCGCCTTCTTCAGGTTATCGTTCACGTGTGTCCAGGCGTCGATGACCTGGTTGTAGCGCTCCTTATCGGTGATAAGACCCATATCGAAGTTGGCGGTCACCTCGTCTACCTCGTCCTGACCCTTCTTCACGATTTCCTTTTTCTCCACAGGCACGATAATATCGTCGAGGTTGAAAGAGAGACCGGCCACGTAGGACATGTGATAACCGAGATTCTTGATACCATCAAGGAATGAGCAGGCGCGAGCCATACCCACAGAAGTGATCACATCGGCAATGAGGCCGCGAAGTGACTTCTTAGAGATGATACCATTGAAGAAACCGATTTCCTTCGGAATAATATCGTTTACAATGATTCGACCAACAGTGGTCTCCACCATGTGGCGCACGGGCTGACCGTCTACCACATCGTCTACATAGCACTTCACCAGGGCGTGCTCCTCGCAACGGCCCTCGTTGTGGGCAATGATTGCCTCCTCGGGACCGTAGAAGGTGAGACCCTCACCCTTGGCACCCGGACGAATCTTGGTGATATAGTAGAGACCGAGCACCATGTCCTGAGAAGGAACGGTGACGGGAGCGCCATTGGCCGGGTTGAGGATGTTGTGGCTCTGAAGCATCAGAATCTGAGCCTCGAGCACAGCCTCATTGCTCAATGGAAGGTGAACAGCCATCTGGTCGCCATCGAAGTCGGCGTTGAATGGGGTACAAGCCAACGGGTGGAGCTGGATAGCCTTACCCTCGATGAGCTTCGGCTGGAATGCCATCACAGACAGACGGTGGAGCGTAGGAGCACGGTTGAGGAGCACAGGGTGACCCTTCATCACATTCTCCAGAATGTCCCAGATTACGGGTTCGCGACGGTCTACAATCTTCTTGGCGCTCTT
>DCJH01000019.1:52402-52620 GCA_002317385.1 Prevotella sp. UBA1705
CTTGCGGATGATGAACGGCTTGTAGAGCTCGGCTGCCATCAGCTTGGGCAGACCGCATTCGCCTATCTTCAACTCAGGACCTACGACGATAACCGAACGTGCAGAATAGTCGACACGCTTACCAAGCAGGTTCTGGCGGAAGCGTCCCTGCTTACCCTTGAGTGAGTCGGAGAGCGACTTCAAGGGGCGGTTGCTCTCGCTCTTCACGGCGCTGGCCT
>DCJH01000025.1 GCA_002317385.1 Prevotella sp. UBA1705
AAAAACCTGCGAGGATCTATATATGAATATATGTCTTGGCATTAGTGCGACAAAGGTTGGGCTCTTCAATAATATTATAGTATATAATTACATTGAAAATAAGGATTCATTAACTCATACCTATAAGTTGTCTTCAATCAGTCCTTATATGGCTTTACTCAATAGCATAGAATATATACTCTCTAAGAATGAATTATTGTCTGAAGTAGAAAACTCTTTTTACTCTTATGGAGTCAATTTACTTGCTTCAAAATGTTATCATAACCGCAGTTTCCTATGCTCAATAGAGGTACGGACTTTTGCTACCAGAGCATTGCCTTACATGTTAACCGTGAAAGATAAATGTATTTGTTTGACCTTAAAATATAAGATACTCTTTCCAATCTTTGTCCTTGCAAATAAAATTCGACGGACCATAGAGAATAATTCATATTAAAAAATATACATAGATTCACAAATATGTTTATATATCTGACAGTATTAATCTTAGGGTTTGTATATTATTTCGTTGATAGACGATCTTCAATAATCGGTTTATTCCTCTTTTTTTTCTTTCTTTCTTTTTTTATTGGTGTTGGAGATATGATAGGAGGATATGACAGATACATATATGGAGAAATTTTTGATAGAATTTCTGATACAACAATGAAAAAAGGCAATCTTAAAGATTTCTTGGTTTATATTAATGGGTCAGAATATGGCTATTTCTTTTGGGAGGTATTATGTTCATACGTTACTCAAAATAGATATGTATTTATACTATTGGGAACTCTTTTGATGTATGTTCTCTATTTTCGGGCGTTTGTAATGTATATGTCTAACTATCCAGTTGCAACGATTGTCTTTTTAGGGTTTGTGTATTATTTTACAATGACATATATGCGTGAAACAATGGCAATAGGCATTGCATGGCAAGGAATTAAGTATATTTGGGAGAGAAAGCCATTACAATATTTTCTCATAGTCATTTTAGCTGCTTCATTTCATAATTCTGCTGTTGTAATGATTCCACTATATTTTATTCCAATAAAGAAGATCTCCCCTCAAAGAATAATTTTAATTTTGTTTCTATGTTTAATCGTTGGAATCTCCCCTCTCCCCGAATGGATAATTGCACGGTTTGGCGAATCTACGGGTATGGAGGCACGGACTGCAAAATATGTTGAAGACGAAATGAGTGGCTTTAGGTTAGATTATATAATCGAGTCAATAATTTTAATTGGATTTTTGTTGAAAAATTACAAATTGATTAAATCTAAACCGATGGAGATTACTTTTTCTAATATCTATGTTGTTTTTTGTGGTGTCTTGTTAATGTTCCTAAGGTTTGGTCAAGGTGGGCGTTTTGGTTGGTATTATATGATAGGAATTATTTATATATTTTCAAGACTTTCTACTTTACGAAAATCAACAAAATGGAATAAAGTTTTTGTATTTGTTCTAAGTACTTTATTGTTTGTAAGAATAACTTCACTTTGGGCATTTAATCTAACTCCATACAAGACATTTTTTTCAAATGGTTATCCCTCTGGTGAGACTTACATATATTGGAATTGGGAATACGATTATAATTATACTAAGGACAAATTATATAGAGATCCGTGGATTTTATGGTAGTCGTTATTTATAACTTTATTGATTATCATAACATTCCGATACAATAATAACTTTGTATTAATTCAATATTTAATATGCCATACATTACTATCGTTACTCCTGCATATAATAGAGCACGAGAGTTACCTCTGCTTTATGATAGTTTATTAAAGCAAACTTTAAAAGACTTTGCTTGGTTGATTATTGATGATGGTTCTAATGACGAGACAGAGACTTATGTTGATTCATTAGATTCTGCATCTCCTTTTCTTATTACTTATATTAAGAAGGCTAATGGTGGAAAGCACACGGCTTTGAATGTAGCCATGGACAAAGTAACTACGGAGCTATTCTTTATTGTAGATAGCGATGATGTTTTGTCTCCTGATGCTGTTGAAACCATTCTTAAGGATTGGGAAAAGGTAAAAGACGATGGACTTTGCGGCATTTCTTACCTACGTGGATATAACGAAAAGACTGTGATTGGAGATGAGTTTCCACAGGACGGGGAGATAGATACGTTCATCAACATGCGTTTCAATCGTGGAATAGACGGAGATAAGGCTGAGGTCTGGGTCACGAAATACATGAAAGAATTTGGAGGATTCCCTGTTTTCCCGGGTGAAAAGTTCATTTCAGAAGCGGTACTCTGGATAAAGATGGCAAGAAAGTATCAAATGCAGTTTCGCAATAAAATCATCTATATCACAGAATATCTGCCTGGTGGACTATCGAAGACTGGCCGGTCGCTCCGATTCAAATGTCACGAGGGAATGGCTTATGGTTCTCTGGAAACTATGTCGAAGGAGTTTTCTATGAAAATTAGATTGAAGGAAACTCTATTGTATGTGGTATATTGTAAGTTCGGGGGAAGGTCTTTCAGACAAATCTTAAAATGTCCTTATCCTTGTCTGGTGATTATAGGTTATTTGCCAGGAGTTCTATTGTATAAATATTGGAAAAGAAAATATGTTTTATCCTAATACTTAATGCGTATGAATAACTCTAAGTTTGAATATTGCGTTGCTATCCGCACAGTAGGTAAAGCCGGTGATAAATATATCAAAGAGCTGGAGTCACTTCACCATCAGACTGTCAAGCCAAAACATATCTATGTGCATCTTGCCGAAGGTTTTGAACGCCCTAAGGAGCAAGTGGGTATGGAAGAATATATTGTGACTCCTAAGGGGTTGGTGCATCAACGTGCTTGTTCTGCAGAGGGTGTAGACACAGAATATTTATTAATCTTGGATGATGATGTTTACTTCCCGGAAGATTCCATAGAGAAGATGTATGATGCCATGATAGCACATCAAGCCGATGGTGTAGCCCCCGACACCTTCCCCTCGCAGCATATGCCTTTGTCTCAGAAACTGATAGCCTACGGGTCTAATACGGTGCGTGGAAGGAGCGATGATGGCTGGGCCATCAAGATTCAGCGCTCAGGTGCTTTCAGTTATAATAATAATCCGCCTAAAGGTGGAGTATGTCCTACTCAGAGTGCAGCAGGAACTGCATTGTTTGTAAAGACAGAGGTGTTTCGGGACATTCACTATGAGCATGAGTTATGGGTAGACCAATTTCCAGCAGGCACTTTTGGTGAAGACCAATTGATGTTCTACAAACTTTATAGGAATGGATATAAGATTTTGATGGCCTACGATACGGGAGTCTTGCATTTGGATGCCAATACAAATAAGGCAAGCCAAAAAACTTATGACAAGCTCTATTATCGTGCCATGTCGCAATATCTTACCTGGTATCGGTCTCTTTATGACCTTCGTGACAACAGTTATTTAGAGAAAACAAAATGTTGGTGGGCTTATGCCTATCGAATGTTTGTCGGTTCCATTACAAGAGCTGTATTTTCGTGCATGCATTTGTCACCTCGATTCCTGACAGCTCATATAAAGGGAAATCTGGATGCCCGAAAATTCGTTCGTCGGGAAGAATACAAACAACTCCCCAATTTTCTGTTGAAATAGTATGTTTGCAAGTATAGTCATTCCGATATATAACGTTGAGGAATATTTGGAGAAATGCCTTGACTCTGTTCTCAGACAAGGCCTTGACTCCGATGATTACGAAGTGATTCTGGTGAATGATGGATCGAAGGACTCGTCAGAGGAGATTTGTCGTAAATATTGTGAGGCTCACTCTAATTTCAGGTTGATTACCCAACAGAACGCAGGTGTTGCAGCTGCTCGTAACCGAGGTATTGAGGAGACGAGAGGAGAGTATGTCGTATTTCTTGATGCAGACGATTACCTGCTTGACCGGGGATTAGAACTTGCGTCATGCAGATTCCGAGAACAGAAAGATGTCGATATTATCCATTTCTACAGTAGCTATGATTTCTGGCCCGTTAAGGCCATAGACAATACAGTGGACTTTGACGGAACAGGGCATGACTTTATCATGAAGTTTGGACTGCCTTCTTTCTGTTGGTTGTTTTTCTATAGAAAGAGTTTCTTGGAGGAGCATGGATTGCGTTTCCAGTCTTATGTTGTAGGAGAAGACCAGCTCTTCTCTTCGTCCATGTGTATTGCTAATCCTCACATCGTTTCAACCAAAGCCGACATCTATCGGTATGTGGTTAGAGAGCAAAGTGCTACGACTAAGAGAGATGTGGGGCATACCAGACGGTGTGTGAATGATTATTTGGATGCCTATCAAGACATTCTGCAATGCATGCAAAAATATGGTGTTCTCAAGAATAGTCCTGTCTATGAAAAATGTTCTGCCTCGCTCAACAGTAAAAAGATGTTTGGTGTGAGCAGGATTTGGTCTGCAGATTATAACCGTGAGGACTTTAATGCGGTGAAGGGTAAGAGCAATGCAATGGGATTCACCCCTGTTGTATATCCGGCTAATGGATTAAGGAGAAAGATAGAAGCCTTTGTAGTCAACTTATCGCTGAAAAGTTACATAGCATACCGATTGATGAGTGCTTTGTTTAATCATATCGTAGTTCCTTACGTTTTGCCTAAACTACGTAAAAATCTTCGTAGATGAAAATCCTACAGATCATTACTTCCCTCAAGATTGGTGGGGCTGAGCATGTGGTGGTGCATCTCGTCAAGTTGTTGAGACAGCGTGGGCATGAGGTGGATGTCGCCGTGTTCAACGGAGATGAGACTACATTCATGCACGAATTGGAGGCTACCGGATGCAAGATATACAAGTTGGGCAGTGGGTTCTACGACCTGAGATATATCCCGAGATTGAGAAAAATCATGAAGGAATATGACATCATCCATACCCACAACTCCTCGCCGCAGCTGTTTGCTGCCATAGCAAACATAAGGCTGGGCAAGAAACTGGTCACGACGGAACACTCCACCAATAACCGGAAGCGCGAGCACCCGATGTTTTCGTTTATCGACCGGTGGATGTATAGACGCTATGACCGGACAGTGACCATCAGCAAGATAGCTGAGGAGAAACTCTGCCAATATCTTGGATTGGGAGCTAATGCTCCGTTGCGCTCTCGCATTCTGACAATCAACAATGGGGTAGATGTGGAGAGTTTCTTTCATGCTGAGCCGCTTGCGCAGTTGGCCCACGAGGGAAAATTTGTCACGGTGATGGTAGCTGGCTTTCGGGAGGCCAAGGATCAGGACACGGTTATCAGGGCAATGGCATTGCTGCCCGAGGAATACGAACTATGGTTGGTGGGCGATGGAGTGCGCCGACCAGAATTGGAAACTCTCATCCGAACACAGAAAGTAGAGTCGCGGGTGAAGTTGTTGGGCATCAGGGCAGACGTCCCGCAGATTCTGAAGTCGGCCGATGTCACCATCATGTCATCGCACTGGGAGGGTCTGTCGCTGTCGAATATCGAGGGTATGTCGTCGGGCAAGCCTTTCATTGCCAGTAATGTGAATGGGTTGAAGGAGGTGACCGATGGCTATGGAGTCCTGTTCCCCCATGCCGACGCTGAGGCTCTGGCTGGCATCATTCGCCAGCTCCACGACTCTCCCGCCTATTATCAGGAGGTGGCCGACAGGTGCTATCTGCGGGCCATGCAGTTTGATATTCAGAAGATGGTGGGAGAGTATGAACAGGTATACTCAAGTTTATAATTAGAAAATGAGTATCGTCTTCCGCACTCAGAGATTGCTTTTCAAGCCTTACCACCGTTTTCTTTGGTGGTTATCGACCAAACCAGGAATTTGTCAGGCCCCAGGACTTACAAATGGAGGGGACTGCGATATGCTTCTGGTAACGATAGCATACAATAGTAGCGAACTGATAGACTGGCAGATTAGGCTCCTCAAGAAGAATGTTACCGATCGAAACTATCGCATTTTAATCGTTGATAATTCCACTCAACTTAATCAGCGTAAAGCTATCAGGACGGTTTGTGAGCATCATCAGGTGGATTATGTGGAGGTACCCCGTTGGATAGGACGGTTGGTGTTTACTAAACTGTTTTGGTATGGCAACTCTCATGGTGTGGCATTGAATTGGATTTACTATCATGTATTGCTCACATGCAGGACTAAACGTATTGCTCTGCTTGACCATGATCTATTTCCGATTCACCAGGTGAATCTGACTGAGACACTTGGGCAACGTTCGTTTTATGGTGTAGCTCGTAAGCGTGACGCATATTGGTATGTTTGGCCTGGTTATGTTTTGTTCAATGCCGAGGCCCTAAGTAAGGTTGCTCCCGATTTTCTCCCTGTATTTGAAAACAATGTGTATTTGGATGCTGGCGGAGGTATGTATCGTAGATGGTATTCGCATTTTGATGAAATGGATATAGACTTTGCACAAGTAGAGACTAAGAGGGTGCAACAATCTCCTGAATTGAAGTCGCATGATGATATTTACCATGGGGATTGCGTTCAGATGATTGATGGTACATGGTTGCACTTGGTCAATGGATCCAATTATTCCAAGATAGTGGCCACTCAAAAAAAGTTAGACTGGATGCGTGAGCGAATGCTAAAGTGAGGCGATTCCACCAGTCTGAATTTGCAATAGATAATATAATGGAACGTAATAAGAAACTGATGCGCATGACCACAGTCGACCTGTCATTAGACAAGTTGATACCGGGTCAGTTGCGATATGTGAACCAATATTTTGAGGTGGTGGGAGTTGCTGCCGATACGGGATTGCTGAAGGGGGTAGGCGAACGGGAAGGTGTCCGAGTGATTGAGGTGCCGATGCACCGCGAGATTTCGCTGATGAACGATGTGAAGTCGCTGTGGCAGTTGGTGAGACTTTTTAGGATGGAGAGTCCGGACATCCTGCATTGCAACACACCGAAAGGCTCACTCTTGGGATTGATGGCGGGAAAGATAGCTGGCGTGCCCCACCGGATATATACTGTTACCGGACTAAGGTATCAGGGAGCTACGGGTCTCTTCAGGTGGATTCTGATGACCATGGAGCGCATATCCTGTGCCTGCGCAACGAAAGTGATACCCGAAGGGCAAGGGGTGCTTCATACTTTGCAGGCCGATAGGATTACACATAAGCCCTTGCAAGTGCTGCACTACGGAAACATCAACGGCATTGACACGAAGTATTATTCATATGAAGCTCTGGCACTCACAGAGGATAACAATGATAGGACTATGAATTCAACGAATGGCACTAATTTATCAGATGATGAAGGGATTCGTGAAATTCGTGTGATTCGTAGTGATAGTGCTTCCTTAACCACAGATGAAAACAATGATAGGACTATGAATTCAACGAATGATACTAATTTATTAGATGATGAGAAAATTCGTGAAATTCGTGTGATTCGTAGTCTGAGAAGGAAGTTGGGGGGCGCAGTAGATGACTTTGTATTCGTGTTTGTAGGGCGAATCGTGAAGGACAAGGGCATCAATGAACTGGCGCAAAGTATGCGACAGTTGGATTGCAAATTGTTGTTGGTTGGTTCTTTCGACGATGATGACCCGATAAGTGAGGAGGACCGGCGGTTCCTGGAGACGTCGCCCAAAGTGAAGTGTGTGGGTTGGCAGGAGGATGTACGCCCATTTATAGCCGCTGCTGATGCCCTGGTTTTCCCGAGTTATCGGGAAGGATTCCCCAATGTACCCATCCAGGCCGGTGCTCTTGGGAAGCCCTGCATAGTGACAGACATCAATGGTTGCAACGAGATCATCAAGGATGGACTGAATGGTAAAATCATTCAGGTCAAGGATCAGGCGGCCCTTCAGAACACAATGCAGTGGTTTCTTTCACATCCCGAGGAGGTGAGGCGTATGGCTGGCAATGCCCGCGGAATGATTACGTCACGATATGAACAGCAAGACGTGTGGCAGAAGACGCTGCAAATGTATCAGAAATTGAGTCTTTAATACTACTAATTTCACAAATTTCACGAATACAATAAACTCTATAATATATAGAATTATAGTAGGGGTTATCCTTATTAATCACATTTTAAGAGGATTATTTCTTGAAAATAATTCGTTAATTTTGTGTAATCCGTAGTTGATAATAATAGTATGTTATATCGTCTGGCGCATATTTTAAGAGACAAGTTCCCGTGGTTATGGGATATATTCGGAGTGATACTGTCGTGGATGTTTAGTTGTCGCTATGTCCGAAAACTGAGTCAGGTATCAACTGTGCTTGAAAAATATTCGCAAGCAGAGGAAAATACGAATGGATTTGAGTTTAAGACGCTGACAGAGGAGAATGCAGGGGCATTGGCTCAGATGCTGAGTGAGCAGCCCGAGGAGGCGTTTGACTATTTCCGACCACATGGATTCACGGTGCATGACCTGCGGAAACTTATCAAGGACCACGGCTTCTTGGCCTATGTTGTGGTGAAGGATAAAAAGGTCGTGGGTTATTTCTTCCAACGGAGTTTCTTCTGGGGGAAGGCCTATCGGGGGTATATCACTGACTACCGATGGCGTCGCAAAGGCATCAATCGCATGATGAACGAATGTGCTACGGATATTTCCGCACTCTTAGGTCTGCGGGTCTTTGGCACGATAGCTCCCGAAAACATTGCTTCGCTCAAGTCGGCTGAGACAGCCAATGAGGTAAAAATCATCAAAACACTTGATAACGGGGATTATTTTGTAGAGTATTTGAAAAAGTAAACTACGTATTTCATTCATTCTCTACAGTTATTGCAAGACTACGAATCTCACAAATTCCACAAATTATTTATAGTTTTACTAATTTCATAAATTTCGTATTTTGCAAAAGTAGTACAATTATTATATATTACACGAATCGATAAGCAAAAGTATTATGGAAATAGACGATTTGCGTTTTGGCAGGGAATCGTATAAAATAATTGGTGCTTGTATGGCAGTACATCGCGAATTGGGACCAGGGATGAGGGAAATGGTCTATGGAGATGCTTTGGAGGAAGAGTTTAAATTGCAGGGAATACCATTCGAAAGAGAAATAAATTTTGCGGTTGTTTACAAGGGAATAGAATTGAGGCACACTTTTACGTGCGATTTTATGTGTTATGATAATATTCTTCTTGAGCTAAAAGCTGAACGGGAATTAAATGACTTGAATCGTTCACAAGTTATCAATTATCTGAAGATATCGAGACGTCCATTGGCTCTATTGATAAATTTTGGTGAGACTTCATTGAAGTATGAACGCTACCTGCTATAGAATAATAAATTCGTTGAATAAGTGAAATTCGTAGTATATATATGTTATTGAAATGGATTTTTGATAAGATCATGTCGTTGCTGGGTCTGATTCTGTTGAGCCCAGTGCTGTTGGGGGTCGCGGTGCTCATTCGCAGGAAGATGCCGGGAGGTCCAGTGATATTCCGACAGAAGCGGGTAGGGCAGCATGGAAGGCTGTTCACCGTATATAAGTTCCGGTCTATGACTGTGGCGGGTGAGGGCCAAACGTCGATTGCGGCGGCCGAGGAGGCGCGCGTCACACCCCTCGGCGAGAAACTCCGACGGTATAAACTCGACGAACTGCCCGAGTTGTGGAATGTGTTGAAAGGCGACATGAGTTTTGTAGGTCCACGTCCAGATGTGCCGGGCTATGCCGACAAACTGCAGGGCGACGACCGGGAGATGCTCCGACTGAAGCCCGGTATCACTGGTCCGGCGAGCCTGAAATATCGCGATGAGGAATATATCCTCGCGCAGGTAGACAATCCGCAGCAATATAATGATGAGGTTATCTATCCTGATAAGGTGAGATTGAACCTCTATTATTTGCGCCATTATTCCTTCACGAAAGACATCAAGATGATTGTCTGCACCGTGTTGGGTAAGAAAATGGAGTATGCTGGCGAGATGATTTGAACCGCGAGACGATGAAAGGAGAGAGTAACGATTGAAACGAATGGTGCTTGACCACAGATGATGATAGGGAAAGCACCACGATGGTAACGAGTTTAACGAAAGAATTAACGACCGCAGAAGAAAGCTACATAGCCAACTTTCAAGTAGTGTTAGCTGCGGCGAAAAAGAATAATATTATAAAAATATGAAACCCGAAAAACGTATTATCCTATGCCTGGCTCACATGTCGGGCAATGAGGAGAGGTATATCAAAGAGGCGTTCGACACCAACTGGGTGGTGCCATTGGGGCCGAATGTGAATGGATTTGAAGAAGACTTGAAGAGATTTATAGCCTCTACTGGAGCATCAAACAGGAGTGGAGGGGAGCAGGCCGGAGCAGGCGAGGAGACACGGGCGGGAGGAAGCCCCGTGAGAGACTTCTCCGGCGAGCCTTATCCGCAGAGCATCCAGCCGCATGAGGATGCCCCTGAGAAGCTGTGGACCGTGGGCGACGAGCGGCTTAACAGCAAGCAGGTGGTGGCGCTGGCATCGGGTACGGCGGCCGTACACCTCTCGCTCATCGGGCTTGGCGTAGGGCCGGGCGACGAGGTGATATGCCAGAGCTTCACGTTCTGCGCGTCGTCGCACCCCGTGACCTATCTCGGGGCCAAGCCGGTGTTTGTCGATTCGGAGCGCGACACATGGAACATGGACCCCGAACTGCTGGAGCAGGCCATCCAGGACCGCATGCGGCAGACCGGGCGCAAGCCCAAAGCCATCATCGTGGTCTATCTCTACGGCATGCCGGCCAAGATCGATGAGATCAAGGCCGTGGCCGACCGCTACGACATTCCCCTCGTGGAGGATGCCGCCGAGGGTCTTGGCTCGCGCTATCGCGGACAGGTATGCGGCACGTTTGGCCACTATGGCGTGCTGAGTTTCAACGGCAACAAGATGATCACCACCTCGGGCGGCGGCGCGCTGGTGTGCCCCGACGAGGCGGCGCGCAACAACATCATGTTCTACGCCACGCAGGCCCGAGAGGGTTATCCCTATTATCAACACGAGAAGATAGGATACAACTATCGCATGAGCAACATCTGCGCGGGCATCGGCCGCGGCCAGATGACGGTGGTCGATGAGCACATTGCGCGTCACCGCCACATTGCCAAGCTCTATGCTGAGGCCTTTGCAGGCATCGACGGCATCGAGTTTCACGACAATCCCTCGCCTGAGATGGATTCCAATTTCTGGCTCAACACCATCACGCTCTCGCCCTCGCTGCGCGTGAAGGGACAGGAGAATGCCTACAAGTCTACGGTGAAGAGTGCCGTGGGCGGTGCCGCCGGCGTCATCCATTTCGTAGACAGCGCCCACACTGACTGTGAGCCTAACGCCAACGTGGAGGCCATGCGCGTGTGGCTCGACCAGGCCAACATCGAGAGCCGGCCGCTTTGGAAACCCATGCACAAGCAGCCATGCTACAAGGATTGCGCGGCCTACACCAACGGTGTGAGCGAAGAACTGTTCAAGGTGGGCATGTGTCTGCCGAGCGGTCCGCTCGTGAGCGACGATGATGTGGCCTACATCATCGAGGCCATCAAGGCCGGCATCGAGTAGTCGCCCCCCCCGCTTTGCTGACAACAGAAAATCCCTCATCGAGAGTCATCTCGGTGAGGGATTTTTCGTTTCTGGTGCGGCTCCTTGGTTCGCCGCATGCTTTGTGCCCCGAAGATTCATCGGGCAGACCCTGCCCAGCCGGCCCACTACATAGGCATCAGGTTGCCATGCACCAGATTTCCGCCCAGTGCCCCGGCCAAGGCCACCAGCAGGGCGGCGAGGGCATAGGTGGCGACGGAGATTTTCTGCAGCAGGGCATTCTCCGTGGGCTGGCGCAGCTGGTAGAGCCGGATGGCCAGCGTAACGATGGCCAGGATGGTGGCTGCCATGCCCACATGCTCGTGGGTCTCGCGCAGTTCGCCGGCAGCGCCCTCCAGATGAGGCGTGAAAAGGGCCCCCGAGAGCCAGGTGACGATGATGGCCAAAGTTCCCAACAATAGCAGATAGAAGCTGAATTGGGCGAAATGGGTCTCTTTCTTGTAGACCAAGGCCGCTATTTCGGTCAGGAATCCCACTAATAGCAGGGCTATGGGGAAGTGCACCAGCATGGGGTGGAGGTGTGAGATGTCGAATGCAATCATGAGGATTTCCTTTATAAATGAGTTGACCAAATATAGTCAAGTTTCCTTATACGCCACGCGTAACTCGCTGATTTTTAATTTTATTTAAGTCTTGTCAGGTTCTCCGGAGCCTGCGGCTGGCAGGCGGGGTGGGGGAGTTCTGGCTCTCGGACGATAGAGATGCGCTCACTCCCGCCTGCCCGTTCAGCTCGCATGCGGGATATAGGGCGGCTCCTCCGTCGGGATATTCGAGTATTCGGTGGTATAGTCTGCCGACGCCCGCGGGTATTCGTAGAGGGCAAACCGAGGCTCCGTCTGGCCCGTGTTGTAGTTCCAGATGGAGTCGTAGTCGGCTATATGCTCGCCCATGTCTTCCAGTTGTCTGATATATTCGGCTATCGACTTGTTTTCGAGAATATGGATTACCGGCATATCTTTGATGACAGGACTGTGTCGGCGGGTGTCGTCGTGACTGAAGGCCAGCACCCTACGGCCGTTGGGCATGATGCCCACGAGCTGGAATGTCATGCTCTTGCCGATG
This sequence comes from Prevotella sp. UBA1705, assembly GCA_002317385.1. Lineage (GTDB taxonomy): Bacteria > Bacteroidota > Bacteroidia > Bacteroidales > Bacteroidaceae > Prevotella. The sequence goes on from DCJH01000025.1 coordinate 12,571, forward strand.
CCCGGAAGGTTCATGATGTTGCGGTCGGTGGCCAGGAAGGGAAGGCCGGTCTTCTTTTCCAGCATCCGGATGATTCTCTCCTGCGAGCGCCCGTTATGGAAGAAATCGGTGGTCAGATAGTCTTCCTGCGTGCTCATCTGCCCGATGATCTTCTCTTCCTGCTGTTCTTGCAGCGACCTGCTATTTGGCGCAAACACCGCGTGGTTCTCCTCGAATCCCTTGACCGAGAAAGTGTAGTAGCACAGCACCCCCATCCGGTTGAGCTCCTGCCTCAGTCTGGCTGTATGTCCGCGCCGCGAGGCGGCCACATTGAATACCAACTGATTGGTAACGGTCCATCCCGCCCGGTGCAGTTTCCTGATGCCCTGCTGCACCTCGGGGGTGATTTCCAGGGGTGTCTGGAAGTGGGTCTGGATGAAGAACTGCGATATGCCGATGGCCTCGGCCTTCTGTTTGAACTCGGCGAGTATCTCCACCAGTTCGTCGTTGATGCGCATGGGCAGATACACCGGCAGTCGGGTGCCGAGCCGCACGCGCTCAATCTCGGCATATTTGTAGCCCGCGGGGCGATGGCGGTTGTCGTCGCGCTTGTGCTTGGCCATGGTATAAACCGCGTCGAGAATCTTCCTCAGACTGCTGTTGCGGCTCATCAACGCGTCGCCTCCGGTGATGAGGATATCGCGCAGCTGCTTGTCTTCCCTGAAATATCTCATGAGACGCCGCAGCTTGCTGTCCCAGGTCTCCTTGGGTTTCAGCGCTTCGAGGTCGAAGTTGAACCGTCCGCTCTGAAAATCGTATAGTCGCTGGCACGACGCGCACAGTCCGCCGCAGGCGCGGCCCACGGTGTCGGGGATGAGGATGGCCACCTCGGGGTAGCGTCGATGGATGTTGTGGCCTTCGGGCAGCAGCCATCCTGCCGCATTGGGCTTGCCCGGCTCCACCTCGTCTTCCTTCTCCCAGGCTTTGATGTTGCCGAATGTATCAACCAGATTCTGCGAGTAGAACACATACGAGCGCAGGGCGGCATCGTCGTATTCCGTGCCCGATACATCCATCAGCGAGAGGTAATAGGGGGTCACGAATACGGGCATTCCCTTCTGGTGGGCGGCGTGGTAAATGTCTTTCAGGTCATTGCTCAGCGTGCCGCCCATCAGGTGGTTGAGTTCGCGCCAGCTTCTCGCTGCCAGAGCCAGGTGGAACCGATAGTCGCCCCACCACTGCTCCACCATGCTGCGCTTCTGGCTCTCGCTGGCGCCCGGTGGGAACGCATATCGGCTCTTGTCGTAGTGGTGGGTTTCGATGCGCTCTATGAGGCAGCCGATGATGCGCTGCTTGTTGCGCTCTCTTATCTCCACCATCCTGGGTGTGGTGCCGGTGTCCCATCTTTTCATCCACCTGAGCACCTGCTCCTTGTCGGGAACGGCAGACGGGCTGCCTTTGAGGTGTTCAAACTGCCGATATACATCTAAGAGGAAATCTGCATGGGGCTGTGCCACATTCTTGTTTCCCGTGAGAAAATTCCACAGGTAGCCCATGGTCTCCAGCCTGATTTCCTTGCCGGTAGACGCCTCTTGGATGGTCGTGCCATCATGCTGGATGAGTCTCTTGATGTTTTCTGCTGCTGGCGTCAACGGAGTTTCTCCGTTGAGATGCAGGCTTTCCATGAGTCGCTGCTTGAAGTCGTTGGCGTCGCGACTGCCGCTGGCTGCCTGCTGAATGAGTGGTAAATTGGTTTCGAACATGAGTCTTACATCCTGCGATGTGATATTCATTTTCTTTTGTTTCATACGCATTTGCTGGGTTTTAATGGTTAATTGATGTTGATTAATCGTTGTGTCCCCACACGTTTTCTCCTGAAATCTTCTTCGTGCTTCCCCGTGGTCACATTGAGCTCTGGTTGCTCCTCTTGGGCCCTGTTGTTCGAATGTAAGAGTTGCGGTATAAGTCTTCTGCGATGGGTGGTAAGCCTTGCCAATAGAATCTAAATGACCGATGAATCATAATGATACGGAAACGCGGATTTTGGGCACATTTTGCTTGAGTCAAGGTCTACTCGACTTTCAAATTTACGAAATAATATTCAGAAAACAAAAGATGTTTTGTTTTTTTAAATACTTATCTATTATCTTTTCGCTCTTGCCCTGCAGCGACTATGAGGTGAATTCCCCTCATTCGCCGTTGCTCCGAGGCCTTATTCTTGGCCGATATCAGTAGGTTTGAGAAAAGGTAGTAATCGCCGTGCGATAACTACCTAAACGCACGGCGATTAGTACCGAATCGCGAGGGGATTAGGGCCTGATGGCAAAGACAATAGCTGCCTCTCCCCCTGCCCCTCCCCCGGAGGGAGGGGAGTGAAATGACCGAAGCACCCTCTGACCGAGGGGAAATGGGTGGGAAGAGTAGGGACATGCCCCGTGCATGTCCGCACCGCCGGAGGGCACAGAAGGGACGGGATGTTAGAGGATTAAACAGGAAAGAGGGGGATGGGAGATGGGAGGTGGAGCGGGGTGCGGACATGCACGGGGCATGTCCCTACTGGAAAATACCCATAAAGAGGGAGATATTATATATATAGACAGACAGGGAAATAGCTGCGATAGTGGTGGTATGGTGGAAGGTCTGATACCTTATTATAATGCGGATATTGGGCGGATGCTTCACCGCAGGGTGGGAGAGGGATGTGTCTCGGGCCGGAAACAAGAAATCCTCACAGCCGCGGATGGCGGGCTGTGAGGATTGATGCGTTAAATTCCGCAGTCGTGAGCTACGACCCAAGGGGCCGGGCCGACGGAATATTACTCGGGAAGACTGATTGCCTCCTGCGGGCAAACTGCTGCGCAGCTACCGCACTCGGTGCACTCATCGGGGTTGATGTGGTAGATATCACCCTCAGAAATTGCAGATACCGGACACTCGTCGATACATGTGCCACAAGCAACACAGTCGTCACTAATTACGTAAGCCATAATGATTTGTTGTTTTTATTGTTAATAAAGTTTTGTATACGCTGTATAGAAGCGCGGCCAGCGGTCCCACTTTTCTACGTTGCAAAGATAAATACTTTATTTGAAATACCTACAAATAGGGACTATTTTTTTAATCATTTAAACTTAATCTAATCATTTATGAGGAGAGATTGGCACGCCGCGCGCGGATAACCTGCCCCGCGAAGCAATAATCGGGGCGGGTGAAACGTTATATCGACATGAAAAGATTTCTGCCTATCCTCCTCATCTGGCTCATGCTCCCGCTCGTCGGCGTGGCGCAGGAGCGCACGGTTCAGAACCGACCCTACACCGACCTCCGGCCGTTTCATTTCGGCATCCTCGTGGGTACCAACCTGCAGGACCTGGAGTTCAACAACGTTGGGCCACAGGTGATTACCGACGATCAGGGCGTGGCGCGGGAATATACCATTACTGCCGACCAGGACCGCTGGGACAATGGCTTCCAGGTGGGCGTGCTGGCCGAGTTGCGCATCAACAACAATTTCCAGTTCCGCCTGGCCCCGGCGCTCTATTTCGGCAACCGCCACGTGTCGTTCCACAACATGAATCCGCAGGCCACCGACTCGCTCATCTCGCGCACGCAGAACCTTAAGTCGGTGTATATCGGGTGTGCGGCCGACCTGATCTTCGGTGCGCAGCGGTTCAACAACCATAGGCCGTATATGATGGTGGGTGTCAATCCGATGATCAACCTCACCGGCTCGGAGAGCGACTACCTCAAGCTCAAGCGCTACGACGTATTCCTCGAGGCTGGCCTCGGGTGCGATTTCTACTTGCCCTTCTTCAAGTTGCGCCCCGAACTGAAGTTTATGTATGGTCTCACCAATGCGCTCGACGCCACGCACGCAGACCACGTGAAGGACAAGTCGATGCTGCCCTACACCATGTCGGTGAACAGGGCGCGGTCTAAGATGGTGGTGCTGACGTTCCATTTCGAGTAGACTGGCACATCGGGACGGCTGAGAATCATTCTCTTTCTTGGGGCATGGCGTGTGCATGCCCGGCAAGCTGCATGAGAGACATCGGGGATATCTCACACGGGATAGGGTTTTATCTCGCATAGGATAGGCTTTTGTTTCACACAGGATAGGCTTTTGATTCACACAAAATAAGGTTTTATCTCACACAGACGGCACAGACTTTTCACAGAGGCTGCGCCGTTGTAGTTTTGGAGCAACGGGTGGCGTGGGTTGGGCCTGGGCAGAGTTGGTGGTGACAAAAGTGTGGAAAGGATGTGGCATAGTAGGGACATGCCCCGTGCATGTCCGCACCGCCGGATGGCAAAACGATGGAATGGGGTAGGAACAGAGGGGGCTATGCAGGGTGCTCGACAGGGTGCGGGCATGCACGGGTCATGCCCCTACTGGTGGTGCTGGATGCAAATGGTTATAGATATCGGAGGAAAGCCGGGTGGTAGGCCATGCTCGTATGGATAGGGTGCGGAGGATAGCCAGGTGGTAGACCATGCTCGTATGGATAGGGTGTGGGGGAGAGGTCGATGATGAGGCTGGCTATATTCCTCACGCGAATCGCCTCGCCGGATGGCAGTCCCCTCCCTGCAGGGAGGGATAGGGAGGGTCTTCTATTGCCTGTTTCCCGGTTGCTATGGGCAGATTGCAATTGCGGAATTGTAGGTTTTGAGGCGGCAGGAGAAACGATATGGTAGACAAGGGTGCGGGATGGCTTACGGATTGTAAGTCTCGAGGCTGTTTTTGCTATGAAATGGAGGCTTTTAGACCGCTGATTCTTAGGGATTTTCAAATGCGCAAAAGGGTGGAAGTTTTTTGTTAAATGTTGATAATGTTCCCGAAAGATTTAGTAACTTTGCCCTCGCTAAAGCGGAATATATTCAAAATAACGTTATAATTTTATGAATTTCACTTTGTTCATTACCGTTTTGTTGACGGCTGTGACGTTGGTGTTGGCTGCATTTGTCATTGCCAAGCTCATTGGTCCGCGCTCGTACAATCCGGTAAAGGGTGACCCCTTTGAATGTGGTATTCCTACGCGTGGCAGCTCATGGCTGCCCATGCACGTGGGCTATTACCTCTTTGCCATCCTTTTCCTGATGTTCGACATTGAGACTGTGTTGTTGTATCCGTGGGCTGTGGTCGTGAAGCAATTCGGTGCCATGGCCCTCGTCAGTGTCGGATTCTTCATGCTGGTACTGGTATTTGGCTTGGCTTATGCCTGGCGGAAAGGAGCGTTGGAATGGAAGTAAAGAAAAGAGCCTCTATCAAGAGCATTCCTTACGACGAGTTCAAGGACAATGACACGCTGGAGAAGATTGCGCAGGAACTGAACGACGGCGGTGCCTCGGTGGTGCTCGGTTCGCTCGACGCGGCCATCAACTGGGGTCGTTCCAATTCGCCCTGGTCTCTCACCTTCGGCACCTCGTGCTGCGGCATCGAGTTTATGGCCGTGGGCTGCGCCCGCTACGACTTCTCGCGTTTCGGCTTTGAGGTGACACGAAACTCACCCCGACAGGCCGACCTCATCATGTGTGCCGGAACGATTACCAACAAGATGGCGCCCGTGTTCAAGCGTCTCTACGACGAGATGGCCGAGCCGAAATACGTGATTGCGGTGGGCGGATGCACCATCTCGGGCGGTCCGTTCAAGAAGAGCTACTGCGTGGTGCGCGGCATCGACGAGCTGGTGCCTGTGGATGTCTACATCCCCGGTTGCCCTCCACGTCCGGAGTCGATACTCTATGGCATGATGCAGCTGCAGCGCAAGATCAAGGTGGAGAAATTCTTCGGTGGTGCCAACCACAAGATGACGGCCGAGGAGAAGGCAGAGAGCATGGCGCTCGGCGGACTTCGCGGACTGAGCAATGAGAACTACTCCAATGCGAAGATTGGCAACAAGACGCCCATCATCGTGACCGGGGCACCCACCGACGAGGAGATGGAGCAGCTCGGACAGGAGCTGAGCGAGCTCAACGCCAAGGCCCCCGCCGCCGAACCCAAGGCAGCCCCTGCCGAGAAGCCGGCAGCCGCAGCCCCCGAGACCAAGGCTCCCGCAGCCGAGGTGGAGGCTCCGAAGACCGATGCGCCGGCCAATGCTACTGAAACAACATCTGAAAACAAATCATAAGGTAATCGGAATACAATGAAATTAGAAAACAAAGAATTCGGATTTGACAACTTTGCCCATGAGATGGGTAAGCTGAAGAATGAGAAGCATTTCGACTACCTGGTAACCATTGTAGGCGAAGATTTCGGTCCTGAGGAGGGCCTGGGGTGTATCTACATCCTGGAGAACACGCAGACCCATGAGCGTTGCTCGGTGAAGCAGATGGCCAAGACGGTGGGCGAGGAATATGTCATCCCCTCGATCATCAAGCTCTATGCCGGTGCTGACCTGCTGGAACGCGAGGTGTTCGACTTCCTCGGCATCAAGTTCCTGGGCCATCCCGACATGCGCCGCCTCTTTATGCGATGCGACTTCAAGGGCTATCCCCTGCGCAAGGACTTCGACATGAGCCCCGAGGCCAACCGATTCCCCACGACCGATGAGCCCGAGACCGACTGGACGTCGGAGTGGAACCTCAACGCTCAGGGCGAGTTGGTGGAGACACGCCACCGCCTGTTCAACGACGAGGACTTCGTCATCAACTTCGGTCCTAACCATCCCTCTACCCACGGCGTGCTGCGATTGCAGACCATCGTAGACGGAGAGACCATCAAGAACGTCTATCCGCACCTGGGATATATCCACCGCGGCATGGAGAAGATGATGGAGGATATGACCTATCCGCAGACCTTGGCGCTGACCGACCGTCTGAACTACCTCTGCGCCATGCACCATCGCCACGCCCTCGTGGGTGTGATCGAGGAGGCCATGGGCATCGAGCTCAGCGACCGTATACTCTATATCCGTACCATCATGGACGAGCTGCAGCGCATAGACAACCACCTGCTCTTCCTCGGCACCTGCGCGCAGGACCTGAGTGCCCTCACGGCATTCCTCTACTGCATGCGCGACCGCGAGCACGTGCTCAACGTAATGGAGGAGACTACCGGTGGCCGCCTTATCCAGAACTACTATCGCATCGGCGGACTGCAGGACGACATCGACCCCAACTTCGTGGAGAACACCAAGACGCTCTGCAAGTATCTGCGCCCCATGATCCAGGAATACCTCGATGTTTTCGGCGACAACGTCATCACCCACCAGCGTCTCGAGGGCGTAGGGCCGCTCAATATGGAGGATTCCATCAACTACAGCTTTACCGGACCGGCAGGTCGTGCGTCGGGATGGCACAACGATGTGCGCAAGAACCATCCGTATGCACTATATAATAAGGTGAAGTTTGAGGAGATTGTGGGTACCAACGGCGACTCTATGGACCGCTATATGATACACATCAAGGAGCTCTATCAGAGCCTCGACATCATCGAGCAGCTCATCGACAACATCCCTGAGGGTGAGTTCTACATCAAGCAGAAGCCCATCATCAAGGTGCCCGAGGGCCAGTGGTACTTCTCGGTAGAGGGTGGCGCCGGCGAGTTTGGCGTATATCTCGACAGCCGCGGCGACAAGAGCCCCTACCGTGTGAAGATGCGCCCCATGGGTCTGACGCTGGCCGGAGCATTCGACAAGATGCTGCGCGGACAGAAGATTGCCGACCTCGTGGCTACGGGAGCGGCCGTCGACTTCGTGATTCCCGACCTCGACCGATAGCAGAGAATTAGAAATTCAAAAATAAAGATTAAGACATTCATTTCAATGTTTGATTTTAACGTCATAACAACTTGGTTCGACTCGCTCCTGCGCCAGACGCTTGGCCTGGGCAATTTCTGGTCGATCCTGATAGAGTGCGTCGTCGTGGGCGTATTGATTCTCACGGCTTACGCGCTGATAGCCATCGCTCTGATCTTCATGGAGCGTAAGGTATGCGCCTATTTCCAGTGCCGCTTGGGCCCGATGCGTGTGGGTCCCTGGGGCATCTTCCAGGTGTTTGCCGACGTGGTGAAGATGCTCATCAAGGAGATTTTCTCGGTAGACAAAGCCGACAAATTCCTGTATTATCTGGCTCCGCTGCTCGTGATCATCGCGTCTGTGGGCACATTCTCCTTCCTTCCGTGGAACAAGGGCGCCCATATTCTCGACTTCAACGTGGGCGTGTTCCTCATCACCGCCATCTCTTCGATAGGCGTGCTGGGTATCTTCATCGCCGGATGGGGTAGTAACAACAAGTATTCTGTGGTGTCGGCCATGCGTGGTGCCGTGCAGATGATCTCCTACGAGATGTCGCTCGGACTGTGCCTCGTGACGGCCGTTGCATTGACGGGTACCATGCAGATCAGTGGTATCGTGGAGGCACAGACCGGTCCTTGGGGATGGCTCATCGTGAAAGGCCACCTGCCTGCCATCATCGCATTCCTCGCTTTCCTTGTAGCCGGCAATGCTGAGGCCAACCGTGGCCCGTTCGATATGGCCGAGGCCGAGAGCGAGCTGACCGCCGGTTACCACACCGAGTACTCCGGTATGGGTTTCGGTTTCTACTATCTCGCCGAATATCTCAACCTCTTTGTGATTGCCGGCATCGCCACGGCGGTGTTCCTCGGTGGCTGGGCTCCGCTCAACATCGGCATCGACGTGTTCGACAATGTAATGAATATGATTCCCGGTTTCATCTGGTTCTTCGGCAAAGCCTTTGCTGTGGTGTGGCTCCTGATGTGGGTGCGCTGGACCTTCCCGCGCCTCCGCATCGACCAAATCCTGAAGCTGGAGTGGAAGTATCTCATGCCGCTCTCACTGCTCAACCTCATGTTGATGACGGTGTGCGTGGCCCTGGGTTGGTACATTAAATAATAGGTAAAGAAATGGCAAATAACGATAAATCATATTTCCAGGAGATTGCCGATGGTGTGAAGACCCTGGCCGTGGGTATGAAGACCACGCTCAAGGAGTATTTCACCCCGAAATCTACCGAGCAATATCCTGAGAACCGCAAGACCACGCTCCACGTTTCCAAGCGTTTCCGTGGTCGCCTCGTGTTCAAGCGCGACGAGGAGGGTGCCTATAAGTGCACGGCCTGCACCATGTGTGAGAAGGCTTGCCCCAACGACACCATCAAGATTTTGGCCCATATGGAGACCAATGAGGAGACCGGCCGCAAGAAGAAGGTGCTCGACGACTACATCTACGACCTGGGCGACTGCATGTTCTGTCAGCTCTGCGTCAACGCCTGCAACTTCGATGCCATCGAGTTCACCAACGATTTCGAGCATGCTGTGTTCGACCGTTCGAAGCTCGTGCTGCACCTCGACAAGGAGGTCTATGACGGCGGAAGCCTCCCCGACCTCATCGACGGCGGCGCACCGCTCACCATCGGCAAGTTTAACACCAAAACCAAATAATGATTATGGCAAACATCGTAGTATTCTGTATTCTCGCTGTAGTCATTCTTGGCTCAGCCATCCTGTCGGTGATGACCAAGCGCATCATGCGGGCCGCCACGTTCCTGCTGTTCGTGCTCTTCGGCATCTCTGGCCTTTACTTCCTGCTCGACTACACCTTCCTGGGTGCAGCACAGATTAGTATCTATGCCGGTGGCATCACCATCATGTATATCTTCGCCATCAGTCTGATGTCGAAAAACTCACTTCAGGGTCTCATCGAGCGTTTCAAGGGCACGCGTCTCTTCCAGGGCGGTCTCATTTCGCTTGTTGGTCTGGGCACCGTTCTGGTGGTATTCCTCAAGACCGAGTTCCTGGCCCACACCAAGTTCACCTCACTTCCCGACATGGAAATCCCCATGCAGAAGATTGGAGAGGCCCTCGTGGGAAGTGAAAAGTATCAGTATGTATTGCCGTTCGAGTTCATCTCAGTGTTCCTGCTGGCCTGCATCATCGGCGGTATCATGATTGCAAGAAAGGAGGACAAGAAATGATCGTTCCCGTAGAATGTATGTTAGCCCTCGGCGCCCTGTTGTTCTTCATCGGCGTGTTCGGCTTCGTGACCCGCAGAAACATCGTGGCCATGCTCATCTCCATTGAGTTGGTGCTCAACGCTGTGGACCTGAACTTTGCCGTCATCAATCGCTATTTCTTCCCCGAACAGTTCGAAGGCATGTTCTTCACCCTGTTCTCCATCGGAGTGAGCGCTGCCGAAACGGCTGTGGCCCTGGCCATCATTATCAACGTTTACCGCAACTACCACAGTGATCAGGTGAACAGTATTGAAAACTTGAAATTCTAAAAGACAATGGAATACAGTTATTCATTTTTAATACTTCTTCTCCCTTTACTGAGCTTTTTGCTGCTCGGACTTCTCGGCATGAAGATGAAAAAGCCGGTAGCCGGCGTCATCGGCACCGCAGTGCTGCTGTCGCTGTGGGCCATGAGCATCTACACGGCCTATAAATACTTCTTTTATACCGGTCACGTTCACACTCCGTTCGAAGACGTCGACGTGGTGAACGGTCGTCTGGCCAATGGACTTTACCCCACGCTCACGGTGTTCAACTTCACCTGGCTCGACTTTGGAAAGTCTATCTTCGGCACCGACCTGCTGTTCAAGATTGGTTTCCGCCTCACGCCTATCAGTGCCATGATGCTCATCGTGATTACCACCGTGAGCTCGATGGTCCACATCTATAGCTTCGGTTACATGGCCGAGCGCGACGAGAACTATGTGAAAGAAGACTACGAGCACGGTTTCCAGCGCTTCTATGCCTACCTTTCCCTGTTCACGATGTCTATGTTGGGACTGGTCGTGGCCACCAATATCTTCCAGATGTATATGTTCTGGGAGCTTGTGGGTGTGTGCTCCTACCTCCTCATTGGCTTCTACTATGGCAAGCATTCCGCTGTCCATGCGTCTAAGAAAGCCTTCATCGTGACCCGCTTTGCCGACCTGTTCTTCCTCATCGGCATATTGTTCTATAGCTTCTATGTGGGCACATTCAACTACGATATCAACATCGACGCTGCCACAGCCAGCCATCTGCCCGGTGCGGCATGGGTGCTGCCCATGGCCCTGTTCATGATGTTTATCGGTGGTGCCGGTAAGTCGGCTATGTTCCCATTGCATATCTGGTTGCCCGACGCCATGGAGGGTCCGACCCCTGTTTCGGCCTTGATTCATGCCGCCACGATGGTTGTTGCCGGTGTGTTCCAGGTCGCTTCGCTGTTCCCTATCTGGGTACACTACGCTCCTGAGACACTGCATTATGTGGCCTACATTGCCGCATTCACCGCCTTCTACGCCGCTGCCGTGGCTTGTACACAGAGCGACATCAAGCGTGGCCTGGCCTTCTCTACGATTTCCCAGATAGCCTACATGCTCGTGGCGCTCGGCGTCTGCACCTCCATGGAGGGCGAAGGCTCGGTGGGTTACATGGCTTCGATGTTCCACCTGTTTACCCACGCCATGTTCAAGGCCCTCTTGTTCCTCTGCTCGGGTGCCATCATCGTGATCATCGGAAGCAACTTCAAGGAGTATATGGGTGGCTTGCACAAGTACATGCCCTGGACCAACGCCTGCTTCCTGATAGGTTGCTTGGCCATCAGTGGCATTCCGCCGTTCGCCGGTTTCTTCTCTAAGGACGAAATCGTATCGGCTTGTTTCCACTTCTCTCCGTTCATGGGCTACTTCATGACCGTCGTTTCGGGCATGACAGCCTTCTATATGTTCCGTCTCTACTACGTGATATTCTGGGGCAAGAGCTACTACGAGCAGTCGCCCGAGACACGCCGCCGCCCGCAGGAGGTGCCCTTCATCATGTGGGGCCCGCTGGTGTTCCTCGCCATCATCTCGGTGTTTGCCGGTATGATTCCGTTCGGACACTTCGTCTCGGCCGACGGTCACAGCGAGGATATCGCCCTGCAGACCTGGCAGTTCTGGACCTGGAGCCCCGTGGCTTGGACCAGTATCGCCGTGCCCATCATCGGCATTAGCCTCGCCACATGGATGTATAAGAGTGGCGACAACCCTGTGCCCGACATGCTGCAGCGCCGCATGCCGAAGCTCCACAAGGCCGCCCTCAACCGTTTCTACATCGACGACGCATGGCAGTTCTTTACCCATAAGGTAGTGTTCGGCTGCTTCTCCATCCCCATCGCCTGGTTCGACCGCCACGTTATCGACGGCATGTTCAACTTCTCGGCATGGGCCACGCAGGAGGCCGGCGAGACCATCCGTCCCTGGCAGAGCGGCGACGTGCGCCAGTATGCCGTGTGGTTCCTCACGGGTAGCGTAGCACTCACCCTGATACTGCTCTGTATCTAAGCTCACAGAATTATCAACTAAGAACAAGATAAGATAATGACTTTTCTCACATTATTCGTTGTTATTCCCGTCCTGATGTTGCTTGGCCTTTGGATTGCCCGCAACGACAGTCAGGTTCGCGGTGTGATGGTCGTGGGCTCGGTGGCTCTGCTGGCCTTGGCTGTCTATCTGGTCTTCGCCTTCCTCGGTGCTCGCGAGACCATGCCTGCCGAGCAGGTGCCCTTCCTTTTCGGTGACGCCATCCCATGGTTTGAACCCTTACATATATATTACAGGACCGGTGTAGACGGCGTGGCCGTCGTGATGATTCTGCTTTCGGCCATCATCGTGTTCACCGGAACGTTCGCCTCGTGGCAGCAGCACCCCATGCAGAAGGAGTATTTCCTCTGGTTCACGCTGCTCTCCACCGGTGTGTTCGGCTTCTTCATCAGTGAAGACCTTTTCACGATGTTTATGTTCTACGAGGTGGCCCTCATCCCGATGTATCTGCTCATCGGTGTCTGGGGCACAGGTCCGAAGGAGTATTCGGCCATGAAGCTCACCCTGATGCTCATGGGTGGCTCGGCTCTTCTCGTCATCGGCATCCTCGGCATCTACTTCTTCAACGGCGAGTTCAGTGGCACATATACCATGGACGTGGTGGCCATTGCGCAGAGCCACTCCATCCCCGTGGCCATCCAGAAGGTATTCTTCCCGTTCATCTTCATCGGCTTCGGCATCCTTGGCGCGCTGTTCCCCTTCCACACATGGTCGCCCGACGGTCATGCCTCAGCCCCCACGGCTGTGTCTATGCTCCACGCCGGCGTGCTCATGAAGCTCGGAGGCTACGGCTGTTTCCGCATCGCCATGTTCCTTCTGCCCGATGCCGCCCGTGAGCTGGCCTGGATATTCCTTATCCTCACCACCATCTCCGTGGTCTACGGTGCCCTCTCGGCCTGTGTGCAGACCGACCTGAAGTATATCAACGCCTACTCGTCGGTGTCCCACTGTGGCATGGTGCTCTTCGCCCTGCTCATGATGACACAGACCGCTTGCACCGGCGCCATCCTTCAGATGCTCTCCCACGGCCTGATGACGGCCCTCTTCTTTGCCGTTATCGGTATGATTTATCACCGCTGCGGCACGCGCGACGTGCGCCGACTGGGTGGACTGATGAAGATTATGCCCTTCCTCGCCGTGGCCTACGTGGTGGCTGGTCTGGCCAACCTCGGACTCCCGTTGTTCTCTGGTTTCGTGGCCGAGATGAACATTTTCGTGGGTTCGTTCATGGTCAACGACACCTTCCACCGCGCCTGCACCATCATCGCCTGTACGTCGATCGTCATCACGGCGGTCTACATCCTGCGCGTGGTGGGCAAGATTCTCTATCAGAAGGTGCCCGATCAGGACTATTACAAACTCTCTGACGCCTCTTGGGACGAGCGCATCGCCGTGGCAGGACTCATCTTCTGCGTGGCCGGCCTTGGCACATTCCCCCTCTGGGCACAGAATATTATCAACGATGCCGTGGCTCCAATGGTGCATCACATCATGTCTACCGGAGCGATTGCAGGAATGTAATTCATTTTTAGGAGTTAAGGAGTTAAGGAGATGAGAAGTTAAGACAAATGTCCGTTCAAGGGATATTCTGAGAGACAGACTACCGGCAAGGTAATGTCTTAACTCCATAACTCCCCAACTCCTCAACTCCCCCAAAATAGAAATAAGAAACATGAATATCGATTATAGTCAGTTTTTAAACATGATTCCGGAGGTCACGCTCATGGCCATCCTTATCATTGTATTTCTTGCAGACCTGTTCACGGCACCCCGCGAGGCCGAGTTCAGCCCCCGCAAGTGGTTCAACCCACTTGTAGGCGTGCTCCTGCTGGCCCATATTCTCATCAACATTTTCCCCGTCGAGGCCACCACGACCTTCGGCGGAATGTATATGACCAATCCCAGCGTGGGCGTCATCAAGACCATCCTGGCCTTCGGCACGCTCATCGTCATCATCCAGTCACGCGAGTGGCTGCAGCGTGAGGACACCAACTTCAAGGAGGGAGAGTTCTACGAACTGGTCATCGCCACCCTCATGGGAATGAATATGATGGTGAGCGCCAACCACTTCCTGCTGTTCTTCCTTGGCCTGGAGATGGCCTCAGTGCCTATGGCCTGCCTCGTGGCCTTCGACAAATACCGTCACCATTCGGCCGAGGCCGGTGCCAAGTTCATCCTCACCGCCACCTTCTCAAGTGGCATCATGCTCTACGGCATCAGCTTCCTCTACGCGGCTTGCGGCACACTCTACTTCGATGATATGGTGGCTCGCCTCACCGCTTCGCCGTTCACCATCCTCGGCATGGTGTTCTTCTTCAGCGGACTGGGCTTCAAGATTTCTCTCGTGCCGTTCCATTTCTGGACAGCCGACAGCTACCAGGGAGCGCCCACCGCAGTCACCGGCTATCTCAGCGTGGTGTCTAAGGGTGCCGCAGCCTTCGCACTCTGCTCCATATTGATGAAGGTTTTCGCCCCGATGGTGGAATACTGGCAGTATATGCTGATGATTGTCATCGTGCTTTCCATCACCATTGCCAACCTCTTTGCCATCCATCAGCAGGATCTCAAGCGATTCATGGCCTTCAGTTCCATCTCTCAGGCCGGCTACATCATGCTGGCCGTGGTGGGCAATTCGGCCATGGGCCTCACCGCCCTGAGCTACTACGTGCTCATCTATGTGGTGGCCAACCTCGCCGTCTTCGCCATCATCGCCTCGGTGGAGGAGCATAACGGCGGCACGGTGCGCATGGATTCCTACAACGGATTCTACCAGACCAACCCGCGTCTGTCGTTCATCATGACCATCGCGCTGTTCTCCCTGGGTGGCATTCCGCCGTTTGCCGGCATGTTCTCCAAGTTCTTCGCGTTCATGGCCGCGGTCAACGGCGCGCAGATTTCCACCACGATGGGAGCCACCATCTATGCCGTGGTGTTCATCGCCTTGGTCAACACTGTCATCAGCTTGTACTACTATCTTCTCATTGTGAAGGCCATGTATATCAAGCACAACGACCATCCGCTGCCCACGTTCCAGAGTCACGTCAACACCAAGCTGGCCCTCGCCATCTGCACCCTCGGCATCGTTGCCTTTGGTGTGCTGAGCTACGTGTACAACTGGATCTACGCCGCTGCTGTTTAAGCATTCCCATCCTGTCCCTTCCCCTTGTGGAGGGACCAACCATAACGGGCTTTCTGCCTCAATCCAAGTCATAGCCATCCTTACAAGGGGTGGCTATGGCTTTTTTCTACACGGCCTCTCCCCCTGCCCCCTCCCCCGAAGGGAGGGGAAAAATGACCGAAACACCCTCTTCTGCCGATTGCAATATCTACCGCATAGTAGGGACATGCCCCGTGCATGTCCCTACTATTCCCCCTCCATTCCTCAGCAAACAAAGGGTGACTCAGGCATATTACTCCCCTCCCTCTGGGGGAGGGGTAATGGGGAGAGGCTGTGGAGGTTTTATGGCTTATATATTCCTCCATTGAGATGACTACCTAAACGTCTTGCCTTTACTACCTAATCGCGTGGCGATTAGTACCGAATCTAATGGGGATTAGGGCCTCATGGCAAAAAAATATCCGGCCCCGCATTCACATGCAAGACCGGACTGATGTATATAAAGAGAGAGAATATTTCGGATTATTCGGCCTTGTCGAACAAGGCTGACAGGCGGGCGGCAAGGTCTTCGCCACGCAGGTTCTGGGCAATGATGATGCCGTCGGGGCCGATGAGCAGCGTGCAGGGGATACCGCTGATGCCGTAGAGATTGGCGGCGGCGCAGTTCCACGCCTTCAGGTCGGAGAGTTGGGGCCACGGCAACTGCATGTCGTGGATGGCTTTGAGCCAACTCTCGCGACGGTTGTCGAGCGAGACCCCCACCACGTTGAATCCCATTGCATGGTATTTCTCATAGAGCGCCCTCACGTTGGGCATCTCGGCACGGCAGGGGCCGCACCAGCTGCCCCAGAAATCTACCAGCGTGTATTTGCCCTGGCCTACATAGTCGGACAGCCGGCGCACGGTGCCCGTGGTGTCGGGCATCTCGAAATCGGTGAACTTCTGCCCGGGCTCGCGTCGCTCGGCGGCCTTCAGACTCTCCAAAGGACGGGCGGCGAGTGGCGACATGGCAAACTCGTCGGTCATGCGCGAGCGCAACTTCTGCAGTTCTTCCTTGGAGAAATAGATGTAGTTTCGGGCGAAATAGTAGGCTCCCACCACGTTGTCGCAATGGGCAAGAACAAAGTTTTTGTCGAACGAGAGCTGCTTCTGCTGGTCCGACTCAATCTCCTTCTCCAAGGCCTCCCGGCGCGTGGCCGTGGTCTTCTCGTCGCTATATTCCGCATATTTCTTGTTCAACGCCTCGCGCGAAGGCACTCCCGACGCGGCCAACTCCTGCTCGTAGGTGGCGAAGAGCGCCTGACGGCTGCCGCCTCTCACCAGCAGACTGCCCTTGGAGGCGCTGACCACGGTGCGCGAATCGTCGCCCAGCACGATGTTGGCCCGCAGGTTGAGCTTCGGGTCGGCACAGTAGATGGTGCAGAGCGTCGGCCCGTCGACGGTGCCGCGCAGAGTGAGCCGGCCGTTGACAACCCTGGCCGAGTCGAGGTTGGGCACCTCTTCCATGGCCATGGGGCGTATCTTGAACATCAGCCCGTTGTAGGCCTTGAGGCCATATCCGGCCACCACATAGTTTACTTTGGCAGCCCAGACGCTGCCTGCCACCACCGCCATCAGGGCTAAGGAGGCCAGGCGCTTATTCCATTGCATACGCTTCATGATTAATGATCGATAGCCGTCACCGACGGATAGACTTCGCGCGAGGTGAGGGTGTTGGAGAGATAGTTCACGCCTTTGAGCTTGCCGGTGCCCGAAACGGTGTGGACTGGGTTGCCCACGGGCTCTCCGCCCACCATGCGATACATGTAGAGTTTATAGCTGTTGCCCGTCTGGGTGCCCACGATGAGATAGTCGAAGGCATCGCTGCCCTTGAGGAATCGGTTGCTCAGATAGGTGATTTTCTCGCCCGCGGGCAGGCCCTGGAACGCGAGTTTCTTCTCGGGGTTGACGCCCATGAAGTCGAAACTATACACCACATTGTTGTCTACGCCATAGGCTATGGTAGCCTGCAGACCGTTGGCCGCATATTCCGTGGCATGGGCCAGGTGGCTGTTGGGGTCTACCTTCACCACTTTGACCATGGAAGGCATCTTCGAACTGGAGTCGACGATGTAGATCACCTTCTTCGAGGGGTCTGTGCGGTCTTGCAGAAGGAAGAACACTCGCTCCTGGTCTACGGTAGACACGCCGGCAAAGAGGCAGTCGTAGTTGGTGTTGGTCGTGGGATATCCCTCGACCTCGCTGCCCACTTCGGCATACGCATTGTTGATGCCGTTGAAGGCCATGCTATGCGTATTGTCGTCCCAATAGACGATGCCGCCGCGCGCCTCGATGGAGCTCACCACATGGGTGCTGCCTCCGTTGCCCCGCGACTCGCCCGTGGTGCCGTCGGCTCCGCGTGCGTCGCGGCCGTAGTAGGCACTGTAGACGCCCTTGTTGGTTACCAGATAGCCGTCGAAATAGCCCTGCACGGTGCGATAAGGCACCTCTCCGGCCACCGGCTCATAGTGGCAGGTGGTCTCATCTTTCACCGTCTTGCAGTCCATGGAACGAATCCATCTCACCAGGTTTTTGTCGGTGATGATGTTGATGGTGTTGGTCAAGTCGCCCGCCTGAGTCTCTTCGTTGAGGTAGGGCTGGCCGTAGCTGATGTCTACGCTCACCGGTTTGCCGGGCACCGCCTTGCCCTGATGCTCGGCAATGACGTTGGCGTAGGTCTGCTGGCGCACCGTGTTGAAGATGTCGTAGTCGGTGTTTCCGTCGGCGGTCTCCTTGAGGATCACGAATCCCTGAGACAACACCGACGACACATAGACCGTGGTAGACAGTTGCTGGCTGTAGCCCGTCGACTTGGAGCGGGCCGTAAAGATGAACACATAGCTGCCATCGGCCAGCGAAACTGGGTATGCCAGATTCTTCTCCGAGCCGATTTTCGAGGGGATAACCTCCTGAGTCACACCGTTGCGGCTCATGTTGATCTGGCGCGGGTCGTAGTAGGTCCACTCATATTCCATGTCGGAGGCATCGAAACTCGACACCACCTGCGGCTCGATCTTGAGCACCTCGTTGTTGAACGAGGTAACCATGTAGGTCTGCTCCAGCCCACTGATGGTGATGCCCATGCTGGGGTCGCCATAGGTGGAGTCGTCCTTGATGCACGACGACAGCGCGAAGGCTGCCACGAGGAATAGCAAATATATCTTTTTCATGTCTGAACGTTTTAGATGATGGGGTTTTTACCAGTTGGTGAAGATTACCAGCGTGCCGTCGGCCTCGCTCAGAGGCGGTAGGCCCTGAGCCTTGCGCTGGGCGTTCTCCGCATTGAGCAGCTTCTGGAATTTGCCGGTGAGGAATCGCAGGTACGACTGGTCGGCCGTATAGTTGGCCACGCCCAGCTGCTGCAGATATTCCTCATCCCAGCGTGCCGAGGAGTGATCGATCATGAACTGATGCTTCACCGGGCCATACTGTCCGAAGATATAGTCCATGAGATAGCTCCAGCTGTCGGGCTTCGTAAGCCTGTTCGACAGCGTGATGAGCTTGTAGCTCAGTTCCTTGTAGCCGGGCACGAAGGTGCCGTTGTCTTTCACCTCCACGCGCAGACAGTAGTTCTGCTCGGTCAGCGAGGCATCCTTGAGCACGATGATGGGCACGCGAGCCGTGATCTCGCCGGCCTTGATCACCATCCAGGGCTTATACACGGGGTCGGAGAAATCCACATAATGCTTGCCGGCTACGGCATCGAGCTGCCCCGACGGGGTCTGCTTCAGCTCGAACGCGCGGTCCTTGTCAGACACAAATCCGAGAGTATGCACCTTGACCCACACGGTATCGCGGGTCAGGGCCTTCTTGTAGATGAACGAATAGTTCATCAGGGAGTCACCCCTGTTGTCGTAGTTGAAGTTGAGCCGGGCCTGAGGGTCACTATATAGAGGCAAATCTTTCTCGCAAGACGATAGCGCTGCCACGGCGAGAAAACCGAAAATGGCCAAATATTTCTTCATATAGCGGGTGTGTTATTTGGTTGATAAATTAGGATCGAACTCCGTGGCGGGCAGTGGCAACACATACTGGTCGTCGGCCATACTGCCGTAGGCGAAGAAGAGCTCTGAGTTGCCGAGGCGCTTGTCGGTGTAGAACATCACGCCCTCGCCATAGAACTCGCGGCGATACTCATTGACCACCTCGGCCTGCAACTCCTCCATCGATCCGAAATCGGTGGTCACGTTCACGTTGTGCGACTCCATATAGGTCTTGTAGAGCTCGTTGCCCTCGGCCAGATTCGGGGTGCACTCCATGGCGATGAGATAGATTTCCGACAGGCGCAGCAGCGGCATAATCTGGAGTTTGGTGCGCAGAATGTTGAGGTCGGAGACGTTGGCCGGATTGTAGTAATACTTCTTGATGGTGGGATAGCTCTCGTTGGCATTGTCGGTGGTGTTGCGTTCCCACACGTTGAGATACCGGTTGTTGCTCGAAGTGTTCTGTCCTTCGTAGAGCTGCTCGTCGAGCATGGAGGGCGTCACGTGCACCGTGCGGTCGGGAGAGATGCTGGTCGAGGCATCGCCGCCGATGGTGTTGATGGAGTAGTCGAGCAGTTTGTTGTTGCCCAGGGCAAACAGACACTCGCTCGGCAGGGCGTAGTAGCGGTTGCGAATGTCGTCGACGCCCGAGAGGCTGATAACCTTCTGCCCATCGATGGTGGCATCGATGATCTGCTTGGCCTCCGCGTAGGCCTTGGCCTTATCGCCGATATAGAGATAGAGGCGGGCCTTGATACCCTTCACTGCCCAGTAGTTCATGCGCATCTGACGGTACATCAGGAAATCGTCGTCTACGGGTTGCACGCCCGTCTCCTCGCCGTTGAGCTGGCCGAAGGTATATTTCATCACGGGGTCGTGCTGCTTGAGCAGTCCCTCGGCATAGTCGAGGTCGGCCAGGAGCTTCTTCACGTATTCGTCGAAGCCATAGTAGGCCGGAAACTGCGTGAGGCTCACGCTCTCGGCGTAGGGCAGCGCCACGGTGCGCTCGGCATGCTGCGGCATCTGCCCGAAGAGGCGGAGCACGTCCAGCTGGCAGTAGGCGCGGATGGCATGGGCCTCGGCACTGACAATGTTGCGAGCCTGCTCGCTGCTGATAGAGGTCTTGTCGGCATCGAGATGCTTAATGATCATGTTGCTCTGGGCAATGACATTGAAGAGCCCGGCGTAGATATCCTTGATAGCTGCGCGGGCCTCATCGCCCGTGTAGTTGTGGTTGTAGAACTGGATGAGATAGGGTGTGCCCTGATAAGACGGCTCCTCCCAGAGGCAGTCGAGCATCTCCAGGTCGGTCATGGTGAGCCTGCGGCCGTAGCAATTCTGGTCGGCCATGGCGGTGTAGCAGCCGGCCAGGGCTTCACGATAGCCCTTGTAGCTGGTGAAGAGGTCCTTCTCTCGCTCTTCGGAGGTGGGCTGCACGTCGAGCCAGTCGGAGCACGACGTGAGGGTAAACACGCTGCAGGCCAGCAGGGCCAGGGCCACGAGGGCGCGGTGGCAGGTGCCCGTCCGGTGGGAAGCAGGCTGCACGGTCGTCATACGATGATATATATGGTGTGTCATATTCTGTATTCTTTGAATGGTTCTCTTATTTCGTTGGTCTCAGAGTTGATGGTTTTGCCCTTCCGGCCCAGGGCTCGACGCCCCAGTGCTTCTATGGGGAGGCAGGGTCGGAGGCGTGGCGTTTTAGAACGTGAGCGTCACCGTGCCCATCACGTTGCGGGCAAAGGGATAGCTCGTTCCACGCTCATACTTCACCGACGAGAGGTAGAACAGGTCAGAAGCATTGACTGCAAAGATCACCGACTCGAGCTTGGTGTGCTGCTGCAGCCACTTGGTGTTCCAGCGATATTGCAGGCTGAGCGACTGCAGTTCGAGCATACGGTCGTCGAACACGTAGCGCGAGGTGGCGCGGGTGTCCATTGTCGAGAAGTTCTTGAAGAACGAAACGTCGCCCGGTTTCATCCAGCGGTCGTAGAGCACGCGCCTATCCACGTTCTTTTCCTGTATGGTATAGACCGACACCTCTACGCGGTCGCGCAGCGTGGAGTTGTAGAGCTTGCCGCCCCAATGGTAGCCAAACGAGGCGTTGAACGTGAAGTTCTTCCACATCACCATGGCATTGAAGTTGCCGCGATAGAGCGGCTCGGAGGCACCGAGATACACTTTGTCCGACGCGCTCCACCTACTGGTCACCTGTCCGTTCTTATCATAGAACACCTCTTCGCCCGTACTCGGGTCGATGCCGGCCGACTGCACGGCGTAGATGGCGTTCATGGGTCGGCCTACGAAGAACAGATTGCTCACGTCTACGTTCTGAGCCATGTAGAGTTTGTTCTGCTCGATGATGGCGTCGGATAGTTTCACGATCTTGTTGCGGTTGTAGACGAGCTGCCCGCCCACCATCACGTTGAAGCGTTGCTCCTCGTTGCGGATGATATAGGCATTGAGCGAGGCCTCCACACCGTTGTTCTCGAGCTCGCCCACGTTGGCCGTGTAGGAAGCGAAACCGGTAGACAGCGGCAGGTCCATGGCCGAGAGCAGGTTGCTGGTCTTCTTGTTGTAGTAGTCAATCTGTGCCACAATGCGGTTGTGGAAGAGTCCGAACTCCAGTCCGGCGTTGATTTCCTTGGTCTTCTGCCATGTGAGATTGGGGTTGCCGAGGCCCAGCATCTGGGCTGCAGTCCATCCCATGTAGCGGCCGCCCTGGGCATATTTATAAGTGGTGTAGACGCTCTGCGTGGCGAAATCCTGCGAGCCGGTGAGGCCATAGGAGGCTTTCAGGCGAAGCATGTTGAGCACCTTGTTGCCGTAGAGCCACTTCTCGTTGTGCACGTTCCAGCCGATGCCCGCGCTCCAGAACGGCGCGAAGCGCTTGTCGCTGCCAAACTTGGAGCTGCCGTCCACACGATATGACAGGTCCACATAGTAGCGACCGTCGTAGGTGTAGTTGGCATTGCCGGTGAGACCCACCAGTCGGATGGTAGTGTCGTCGCTGAGCGGGGTGCCGTTCTGCTGGTATTGCAGGGCATTGCCAATGCTGCTCAGGTCTTCGTTGGTGAAGCCCTCGGCCACAAACTGCTTCATGCCCACCTTCTCGTCGGATATGGCATAGTTGGCGCCGAGATAGAGCTGATGCTTCTCGCGGAACGTCTTGGTGTAGCTCAGCGTAAGGTCTCCGCTCAACAAATTGTCGTGGCCGTTGCCATAGGTGTAGCGGCCCTTGCGCAGGGCACCGCTCGCCGTGAGATAGTCGGCGGTGTTGAACATGGAGTGCTCGGCCGGATAGAACAGGTCGGAGGTGCTGCGGTGGGTCGACACGCCGAGCTTGGCGCGCATGCGCAGCCCGTCGATGATGAGCCATTCCACCGAGAAATTGTTCATGAACTCAAAGTATTCGCTCTTGTCGAAGCTGTTGAGCGTGGCGTCGTAGAGCGGATTGCCCACTCGCGTCTGGGTGTAGTCGAAGGCCGGGAAGTCCTTCACCACGTTGCCGTTGGCATCGTAGGGGTTGTTGTAGGGCTCCATATCCACATAGGTCTGGAAGCTGCCGTACTTGCTTTCGCGTGAGCGGTTGGCGGCGATGCTGGTGTAGTTGCGGAACGTGAGGTTCTTCACGCTGTAGAGAAGGGTGATGTCTCCCGTCAGCGTGCGGCGCGAGGATCCCTTCATGGCGCCCTCAATGTCGTTGTATCCCAGCGATGCTCCCCACTTGAACTCGTTGGCGCCGCCGTCGAGCTGGATGTTGTAGCGCTGGCCCACGCCATTGCGCAGGGGCTTGCTCAGCCAGTCGATGTCGGTGCCGCTCTTCACAGCCTTGAGTCGATCGGCGTAATAGGAGTTGAGCCTAAGCTGCACGTCGGGGTGATAGGTGTCGGTGTAGAGACCTATGCGCCGCTCCAAGTCGAGTTTCTCGGCGGCGTTGAGCAGGTCGTAGGTGCTCAGGTCGGGAATCTCAAGACTCAGTCCGGCCTTGGCCGTCACCCTGAGCTTGCCCTCCTTGGGGGTCTTGGTGATGATCACAATCACACCGTTGGCGCCGCGCGAACCATAGATGGCGGTGGCTGCCGCGTCCTTCAGGATGTTGATGCTCTCTATCTGTTCATCGTTGTAGTCCATGAGTTTGGTGAGCGATATCTCGAAGCCGTCCATGATAATGAGCGGCGTGTTCACCGTTTGCTGGGCGCTCTTGTTAAACTCCTCCACGCTCATGGGCAGCGACGAGGTGCCGCGGATGTTGAGGTTGGGCAGCACGTTGGGGTTGCTTCCGGCCAGATTGTTGAGCGGGAAGTTGATGGAGGCATCGATATTCTTCAGCGTCTGCACCAGGTTGGTGCCCTTATACATGTCGAGCTTGCCGCGGTCGATGCTCGACACCGCACCCGTGTAGCTCTCCTTGGCCTTCTGGAAGATACCCGTCACCACCACGCCAGCGAGCTCCTTGGTGTCGCTCTCCATGTGGATACGCATCTCACGGGCGATGGGCACCCGCAGGGTCTTCATGCCCACGTAGGAGAATTCCACTTGCTGACCGGGCTTGAGATAATAGTCGAAGCTGAAGGCGCCGTTCACGTCGGTCACCGTCACCACCTGGGTGCCTACCACGCGCACCTGCGCGCCGATGATAGGCTCACCAGTGCCCTTCTCCACCACGTAGCCGCCCACGGTCTGCACCGGTGCGGCCTCGGCCTTGCCCTGGGGCTGGCGCGACTGGCGCTTCACGATGTTGATAAACTTTCCGTCGATCTTATAGTCGAGGTCGGTGTTTTTCAGAGCCTGCTTCAGCACCTCAATCACATTGGCATTGGTCACCTTGAAGTCGACGTTGTATTTCGTCACATCGTCGTAGGTGAACAGAAACTTGTAGGGAGATGCGTTTTCCAGGCGTTGGAACACATACACAAGAGGCTCATTACGGAAGGTCATGGTGAGTCCTACATCGCTCTGGGCGTGCAGCGACAACGACGAACACATCACCGTAATGGCGAGAACTAACTGTAGAAGAGTTCTTTTCATACACGTTATATTAGATTAAATTTTGTCTCTCTTATTTAATTTTAATACGAAGCAGGATTTCGAAAGGTTACGCATTTGACGAATATTTTGCGAAAATCCCCTGCCGCGCCCCAATTAAGACCGCATTTCATCATGGATATGCCCTTTTTTTAGTAATTTTGCAAGCATCCTATGACCAAAGAGAGTGAGTTTGACCAACTCTTCCGGACGTACTTCCAACGGCTGTACCTTTTTGTACACCAGTACGTCTCCAGTGAGGAAGAGTGCCGCGACATCGTAAGTGCCACTTACGAGGACGTGTGGCGCAACTATGACTCTGTCGACCCCACCAGCGTGAAAGCCTACCTTTATCGCACCGCCCGCAACCGAATGATAGATTTCCTGCGCAAGGAAGACAAGCGCCAGCGCTACGTGGCCTATGCCACTGCCATGAGCCAGCGATATATCCACGAAGACCGCCTGGCCGAGCAGGAGCACAGCGAGCACATCGTGGCCCAACTGCTCCGGCAGATGGGCGAGCCCACAGGCTCCATACTCGCCGCATGCTACATCGAGGGAAAGAAATATAAAGAGGTGGCCGAGGAGATGAATATGAGCGTGGCCAATGTCAAGAAACACATGGTCAGAGCCCTGAGAGCCGTCAGGGAAGTGAAAAAAAACATAAAATCATAACCTTTTGGCCCGCAGGTTCGTAGTAGATAATATATGGAACAGCCCATTCGCGACATAGAACTCGACGCTCTCGACATATCGCTCGGCGATATCTCAGATGCTCAGCTGGCCCGCCTCATCAGCTCCGACGAGCTCCAAGACGACGTGCAGGCCTGTCTCGACCTGCGCCAGGCCATCGCCCAGGAGCGGCAGCTCGTAGATGTGGAGGCCGAGCTCGAGCGCATGCACCGCCGACTGCAGCAGCCCGCCGCGTCGCCGCGCCGCCACAAGGGCCTGCTCATCTGGAGCGCAGTGGCCGCCGCTGCCGTGTTCATCGGCGCCCTGCTGTTCATCGGCCGACAGCCAGAGACCCCCTCTACCGACGGATTCTTCTCGCCCACGGCCATCCAGAAAGGCATACGCCTCACCGCAGAGAACGGCTCGCAGGCCACCCTCAGCCCCCAGTCGAAGCAGAATACCTCCATCAGCCTCGACGACTTCCGCCGCATGTTCGACGACGAAGCCCACATCCGTCACCTCACACTCACCGTGCCTTTCGGCAAGTCGGCCGACATCACCCTGCCCGACAGCTCCAAGGTCTACCTCTCGCCAGGCACCCAGCTCACCTTCCCCTCGGCCTTTGCCGACGGCAAGCGCGTGGTGAAGCTGGAGGGCAACGCCTATTTCAAGGTGAAGCACGACAGCCGCCGCCCGTTCATCGTCATTGCCGACAAGCTGCAGACCACCGTGCTCGGCACCGAGTTCAACATCGACACCCGTCGCCACGAGGTGACGCTCATCACCGGTTCGGTGCGCGTCAAGGCCGGTCAGACCGGACATGAGCAGACCCTGAGGCCCAACCAGCAGGTCACCCTCGGCACCTCCGACCAGCTTTCACTCACCTCCGTAGACCCCACACCATACACCATGTGGCGCGACGGCTACCTCTATTTCGACAATGTAGACCTCGAGACCATCATGCAGGCCATCGGCGCCAACTTCAACAAGACCGTCGAATTCCGCTCGCACACCGCCCTCCACTATAAGATGCGATTCATCAGCGAGCGCAACAACGGCGTCTCTGCCGCCCTCGACATGATGAACCGCATGCAGAAAGTCAATGTCCGCCTCGATGGCAACAAGATCATCGTAGAGGACCTTTAGTGCCCCACCCACACAGAATAGCCTACCGGTAGCACGGGCATGCACAGGGCATGCCCCTACCGGCGTTTCCCCATCCCATTTTGCGCGGGTGGGAATAAGGTAGTAATCGCGCGATGATTACTACCTTTTCGTCTCGCGATTCGGTACTAATCACCACTCGATTACTACCTGATTCCAACCCCCACAAACTCTAATGGGGATTTACCAGTAGGAACATGTCCCGTGCATGTCCGCATCGCCGCATGGCGGCAGCGCATTTATCTCTCACAGAATAGGTTTTTATCTCTCACAGAATAGGTTTTTATCTCACACAGACTGACACAGATTTTCACAGAGGCTGCGCGGTTGTTCAAAAAATATAGGGGAAGGAGTCTGTGAAGATCTGTGCAAGTCTGTGTGAGATAACCCTGTACTCTGTGTGAGATAAAACCGTGTTCTGTGAGAAAAACCAATCATCTGTGTGACCTACCCCCATCATCCCACATGCTGACACCAGCGGTTCGTGACGCTGATGGCGAGGGATAAGGCAGGCCGGAAGTAAGAAAAAATCCCGAGCTATCCGTGTGGAAAGGCTCGGGATGGGATGGGGAAAGGGGAGGATTACTTGAATTTCATGCCGAGATTCTGCATGATGAATCCGTAGATGTCGGCACTCTCTTCGAGGCGTTTGGCCAGGGGCTTGCCACCGCCGTGGCCCGCCTTGCTGTCGATGCGGATGAGCACGGGCGCCGGGCCGGCCTGACACTGCTGCAGGGTGGCCGCAAACTTGAACGAATGGGCAGGCACCACGCGGTCGTCGTGGTCGGCAGTGGTGACCAGCGTGGCCGGATAGCGGGTGCCGGGCCGCAGGTTGTGGAGCGGCGAGTAGGCGCGGAGATACTCAAACATCTCCTTGCTGTCGGCGCTGGTACCATAGTCGGGTGCCCAGTTCCAGCCGATGGTGAAGCGGTGATAGCGCAGCATATCCATCACACCCACCTGCGGAATGCAGACCTTGTAGAGGTCGGGGCGCTGCGTCATGCACGCGCCGACGAGCAGACCGCCGTTGCTTCCGCCCACGATGGCGAGCTTCTCTGAGGAGGTGTACTTGTTGTGGATGAGCCATTCGGCTGCGGCGATGAAGTCGTCGAACACGTTTTGCTTGCGCATCTTGGTGCCGGCCTGATGCCACTGCTCGCCATATTCGCTGCCGCCGCGCAGGTTGGCCTGGGCGTAGATGCCTCCATTCTCCAGGAACGGGATGCGCATGGTGGAGAACGATGGGGGCAACGACACGTTGAATCCGCCGTAGGCATAGAGGTACACGGGGTTCTTGCCGTTGCGCTTGAGCCCCTTCTTATAAGTGAGGAACATCGGCACGCGGGTGCCATCCTTGCTGGTGATGAACACTTGCTCGGTTACGAAGTCGGCCTGTCGGAAGTTCACCTTGGGCTGCGAGTAGACCGTGCTGCGGTCTTGGGCGGCATCATAGCTGTAGACGGTGCCCGGAACGGTGAACGAGGTGAACGTGTAGAAGCACTCCTTGAGCTCGCGCTTGCCATAGAACGACGCGCTTCCGGCTGTGGGGAGCTTGATTTCGTGGAGCCGCTGGCCCTCGGCGGTGTAGAGATAGGCGTGGCTGGAGGCATCCTTGCTGTAGGAGAGAATCATCTTGCCACCGGTGAAGGTCACGTCTTCGAGCACGTCGGTGCCCTCGGGCACCACCTCACGCCAGTCCTTGTAGCCCGGATGGCTGAGCGTGGTGAGCATCAGTCGGTTGCGCGGCGCGCCGTCGTTGGTGAAGAGATAGATGCTGTCGCCCACCACCTGGACGGGTGCATACTGCATGTCCATGTTGGCAGTCATCTGGATAAACTGCGAGCCCGGCACGCGAAGGTCGCGCACATAGAGGTTGTTGCCGTTGCCGCCGCCCGACTCATAGAGAAACATCATGGTCTCTTCCTTGTTCACACTCACGCTGTAGAAGCGCAGCGGATAGGCCGGATTCTGGTAGAACAGCACGTCTTCGCTCTGAGGTGTGCCCATCTTGTGGTAGTACACCTTGTGCACTTCGTTCTTGCTGCTATATTCCTTGCCCTTCTCGGGAGCGTCGTAGGCACTGTAATAGAACCCGTCGCCACACCATACGGCACCTCCGAACTTAGACCAGAGGATGTGGTCGGGCAGGTCTTGGCCGGTCTTCACGTCCTTCACGTAGATCTCCTGCCAGTCGCTGCCGCTGCGAGAGATGATGTAAGCCATGTATTTTCCGTTGTTCGAGAACGACGTGCCCTGCAGGGCCACGGTGCCGTCGGCGCTCAGCATGTTGGGGTCGAGGAACACGTGGCGCTCGCCGCCCAGCCTGTCGAGCTTGTAGAGCACGTCCTGATTCTGCAGCCCGTCGTTGCGATAGCAATACCAGGTGCCGTTCTGCTCGAAGGGAATGCCCACCTTCTCATAGTTCACCACGGCCTTGAGGCGGGCCAGTAGCTTGCTGCGGAAGGGAATCTTGCCGAGGTAGGCCGACGTCACGGCGTTCTCGGCCTGCACCCATGCCTTGGTCTCGGCACTGGTGTCGTTCTCCAACGGGCGGAAGGGGTCGGCCACCTTCACGCCGAAATACTCGTCTACGGTACCGTCGTGAGGTGCGGCGGGATACTGGATGGCCTGCCCCATCGCCGTGGCGGCGGATAGTGCAAGGACAGACATCAGAATTGTTTTCTTCATTGTTTTCGCGATTTAGGTCTATATAATATAATGATAGGCTTTGACTACAAAAATACGGAGAATAGTTAATAAATAATGAATCGGGGGCGGGTAATCCGCTCGTTTTATCCTAAATTAACATTCTCGCCCGTGCCAATGAGCAACCGCCGAAACACGATTTTATTGCATTTAAAGTGTTAAAAATTTGTATGGACAGAATAAAATCCATATATTTGCACTTGGTAATAACATTAAACGAACAAAGTTTCAGCGCCTATCGATCCACATTTACTTAATAAACAGAAAATTAAGAAAATGAAAAAACTTGCACAGATGACCGACGAAGAGTTGGCATTATGCTACATGGACGGTAACAACCGGGCGTTCGATCTGTTATTATCCCACAATCAGTCGAAGCTTTTTTCCTATATTCTCTTCGTGGTTCGCGACCAAGACAAGGCCAACGACCTCTTTCAGGAGACGTTTGTCAAGATTATTGTGAAGCTGCAGAACGGCAAATATGCCCCCACTGGCAAGTTCGGGGCATGGTGCATGCGTATCACCCACAATGTCATCATGGACTGGTATCGTGAACAGCGGGCCGAGCACATCGTGGAACCCACCGAGGGAAACGACCTCTCCAACCTGAGTCACGACAGTCTGCTCGATGCCAACATCGAGAATCGTTATACCAACGACCAGGTGATGACCGACGTGAAGAAGATGATGAACCATCTTCCGGCGTCGCAGCGCGAGGTGGTTTTCATGCGCTTCTACCAGCAGATGTCGTTCAAGGAGATAGCTGCCACCACCAACGTGAGCATCAACACTGCCCTCGGTCGCATGCGCTATGCCCTACTCAACATGCGCCGCATGGCCCGTGAGCATGGCGTCCAGCTCCAGATAGATTAATACAGGGTATTGACAGAGTAAGGAGTAAAGACATAGTAACAAAGTAACACAGTAGAGACAAAATAAGGAAAAAGACATAGTAACAGAATAACAAGGTAAAGACAAGATAATATAAAAGACATAGTAACATAATAACATTTTTATTTTGATGGCTTTTCAGCTTATCAAATCCACCTTCTCGGAAAATGGCGGAGCCAGCAACCGGCAATAAAATGTTATTCTGTTACTATGTCTTTCCTTTCTTACTCCGTCTATTCTGTTATTTTGTTACTATGTCTTTATCCTCTGATACCCTGTCTTTCAGCTTATTTTGTCAGGCGTTTCAGGCCACGGATTCTGTCTTCCGGGTCCTTGGCACCGAAGACATAGCTACCGCTCACCAGCACGTCTACACCCGCCTCGACCAGTCGGGGAGCCGTTTCGCCGTTCACGCCACCATCCACTTCGATGAGCGCATGCGACCCACTCGCCTCGATCATGCGGCGCAGGCGCTGCACCTTAGCAATGGTGTTCTCGATGAATTTCTGTCCGCCGAAACCGGGGTTCACGCTCATCAGCAGCACCATGTCGGCCTCTTCGATCACGTCTTCGAGCATACTCACCGGCGTAGAGGGGTTGAGCACCACGCCCGCCTGCATGCCCGCCTCATGGATTTCGTGGATGGTGCGGTCCAGATGCGTACAGGCCTCATAGTGCACACTCATCATCATCGCCCCCAGGCGGGCCGTCTGGGCCACATATCGCTCGGGCTTCTGAATCATAAAGTGCACGTCGAGCGGCTTCACGCATATCTTTTTCACCGCTTCCATCACCGGGAAGCCAAAAGAAATGTTG
Source organism: Prevotella sp. UBA1705 (assembly GCA_002317385.1). Classification (GTDB taxonomy): domain Bacteria; phylum Bacteroidota; class Bacteroidia; order Bacteroidales; family Bacteroidaceae; genus Prevotella. The sequence goes on from DCJH01000025.1 coordinate 43,278, forward strand.
GGTACAAACGTGCCGTCCATCACATCGCAGTGCAGCCAGTCGGCCTCACTGCGGTTAATCATGTCTATATCTCCCTTCAGGTTGGCGAAGTCGGCGGCCAGCAACGAAGGGGAAACCATTGTCTTCATGGAGAAGGTTTTTTGAAGTATTACGGGTTAAAACAAGTTTAGTTCATACACAGTGGCAGTTGGTCGCCGTCGCCTTTGATGGCTCTGTAGCTGTAGGCAATCTGCCGGATGATGCTCAACGTGGTCTCCGAAGGACCTTTTTCTTCAAGAGTAAAAAACTTCATAGGCAATCTTCGATTTTGAAATCAACTATCCTTATAACGCCCACCTCAATCGCTTTATTACATGTCCACCAAAATATTATTAGGTCTTTTCATATAATTTTCATCTTTCCCCGTTGGCGATTAAGTATTTCTTTCGTATATTTGCAGGACTAACGTTTTTATTAATTAACACATTTATCTATGAACAAAACATTACGCTTAACCTTATTCATGGTCATGGCCATGATCAGTTCGTTCGTTTCCGCTCAATCCTATTCCTATACTTTTGCCAAAGGAGACATTACCGGAGAAGGTGATGCAACCCTTGGGGGGATTACATGGAACGTGAGTGGAACATGGAATGCCACGGCATGGTTTGGATGGGATACATCTACCTACGCTAAGGGTATTCAGTTGGGTAGCAGCAAGAACTCTGCCAAGGCTATCACAATCAAGACCAACGGCATTGCCGGCACCATCACTTCGGTTGTTGTTAATGCAGCAACGGCATCGGGTGGAACCGCAACTCTTGACGTAACCGTAGGTGGAACCAGCACGGGCGCCCAGGATTTGTCGTTAACGTCGACCGACTACACCTTCGAACCAAATGCTGCGGGTGAACTTGCCATTGTTTTCACGCAGCCGTCTACGCTCAAGGCGCTCTATATCAAGAGCATCAGCGTGACCTACTCTGCAACAGGAAACTTCGTTGCTGCCCCCACAATTGATGGCGCAACTCCGTTTGTTGGTTCTACAACCGTTACGCTTTCGGCTGAGACAGGTGCATCTATCTATTACACCACCGATGGCACCGACCCCACCAACGCATCGACTCTCTATGCAGCTCCCTTCCAGCTGACAAAGACCACTACCGTGAAAGCCATCGCCTACAAGGACGGCACAGCCAGCGCCGTGGTCTCCAAGGATTTCACTGCAGCCTATCAGGCTTCAGACATTGCTGACTTCAAGGCCCAGGCCGACAAGACAGACCAGGTGCTGACGCTCACCAACGCACAGGTAATCTATGCCGATGCCTCCAACACCAACGTATATGTTCGCGATAACACTGGTGCTATCTGCTTCTACAAGGCAGGTCTCGGCGTGGCCACGGGCGACGTGCTCAATGGCACAGTAGCCGGTACGCTGAGCATCTACAACAACTTGCCCGAGTTCGTTGCCAATACAGCGACCAACGCAGACAATATCACCAAGACTGCCGGTGCAGCCATCGACCCCGTAAGCGTGACGGTAACTGCAGCCCAGGCTCCCCAGTATCTCTGCAACCTCGTGCAGATTTCGGGCGTGAAACTCGACTCTGTGGGCAACAAGCTCTTTGCTTATCAGGATGGCGACTCTATCCAGGTGTACGACCAAATCAAGACCCTCACAGGCCAGACAGTGGTTACTCCGAGCGAGAACAACACCGTGACAGGCATCCTCGTGGTTTACAAGACCACCTATGAAATCTATCCTATCACCGTCGATGGTATCGTTACTACCGCCATTGCCGACCTCAAGGCCGAGGCCGACGACGTGAACGCTCCCACCTTCAACCTCGCTGGCCAGCGCGTAGGCGCCGACTACAAGGGTGTGGTGATTCGCAACGGCAAGAAGTTTATCCGCAGATAACCCTTGGTTCTCTCCGTAGAACCCCATCGGTCCATCCCTTCGGGTAGACCCTAACAATAATATAGGCTCCATCGTCTTCGTGCGATGGAGCCTTTTTCTTTGCCTCCCCAATCGGCTTTTGCATGGGGTCTATCAGTCCATATCCCAACTCAGCCACCGCCATTCCCCACTCATCCGTGTGGGGACGGATAAAAATAAATCCCGCCCAACATCATCAACGACGGAGGCGGGATACGAGTTTTATAGGTATAGATGATTAAGAATTGGATGCGGCAAGCCACACCTTTATGATATTGTAAGAGTATAAGGATCGGGCGAAAGTCACTCCTTTGTCGCCGCGCGGCCCGGCGGATGGCAGCACCAGGCCTCTTTTTTACACCTATAACGCCGCGGAAAGGCAAATCCCCTACGAGTTTTTCATCTTTTTTTGATATTTCTTGAGGATTTCTGTGCAAGTTTTCCGCACGAACGGCGTTTTAAGGGTAGAAGAAATTGATCATGACAAACGTAGCGGCAGACAGGGAGGAAGAGATTGTCGGGCTATTCAGTCGGGGCGACGCGTCGGCGATGGACAGGCTATATGCCGACCACGCCGGCTACCTCACGGCTGTATGTGCTCGATATATTGCCGACGACGATACCCTGAAAGATGTGCTCCAGGAGTCGATGATCAAGATTTTCACGCAGATAGGCTCTTTCGAATATCGGGGGCGCGGGTCGCTGCGCGCATGGATGAGCCGCATCGTGGTGAACGAGAGCTTGCAGATGCTGCGCCGACACCAGCGACAACCCCTCGCGCTGCTCGACACAGAGCCGCCCGACCTGCCCGACGAGGCGCCCGACACAGAGGGCATCGACGGCGACACGGTGACCCGGCTCATACGCCAACTGCCCGAGGGCTACCGAGCGGTGCTCAATCTTTACGCCATCGAGGGACGCAGCCACAGGGAGATAGCCCAGCTGCTCGGCATCAAGCCAGATACCTCGGCATCGCAGTTTCATCGCGCTAAGAACATGCTGGCCCGACTCATCAAAGAATATAAACGAAGTAAGGTATGAACGACAATTGGATGAACCAACTCAGGAATCTCGCCGACGGCCACGAACAGACGCCGCCGGAGGGACTGCTCGACGACGTGAAGCGAGAGATGTCGGCGCGCGGACTCATGCCTGCTTCGGCCACACGGCGTGCCGCCACGGTGCCGCTGTGGCGCAGACGATGGGTTGCCGCCGCTGCTGCCGCCCTGCTGCTCGCGGGCGTGGGCACCGTGGGCTATCTGCAGACCGGCCGACGGGATGCTCCGATGGCGCAGACTTCCACGCCTTTGATCCCCGCCAAGACTGCTCCGCAGACATCTCCTGCCGCTGAGGAGCCGGCCACTCCGACCGGTGCAGCACCTGCTTCGGCCCCGTCGGCCATCGGTAGACTTGTGGCCGTGGCACAGCATCTGGGCCAGCGATTGGGTCTCACGCCCGAAGCCTCTGCCACCTCTGCCGAAACCCCATGGATAGCCATGGCTGCGCCGACCGATGCGCCGGCCGTGGCCTCCGCCCCATTGGCCACCCCCACCGAGGCCCCGACGGCCCAAGCCGCCGAAGCCCGACAGGAGCCCAAACGCACGGAGCCCACCCGCCAGACCTATTCGGCGGCCAACTATTCCGCACCCACGCCACGCCACGCCAGCACCCGTGGCAGCCGTCTCGACTTCGGCGCCTACTATGGTGCGCAGCCCTCGCAGCGCGCCCAGATGGACGAATCGCTGCCCGCCGAGGCCTACAACTCCTACTCGCTGACGCAGTCGGACCCGCTCTTGCGCAACATTGGCCCGCTGGCCATGGCCGCCCTGCCCCCCGTAACCACCGAGAATCACCATCGTCCCCTGCGCATGGGCGTCTCCGTGAGATACCGCCTGTCGCCCCGCTGGAGCCTCATGACGGGCGTGAACTACAGCCGTCTCACCTCAGAGTTTACCGAAGAGGGCAGCGCCTACATGCAGTCTACCACGCAGAAGCTCCACTATATCGGCATTCCCGTGAGCGCCAGCTACGACGTTTGGCAGAGTCGCCACGTCAGGGTCTATGCCAAGGCCGGAGGCGAAGTAGAGAAACTGGTGAAGGGACGAGCCACGGTGCAGACCACCTACGGTGCGCCTCGCCCGGCCTACACCGAGAATGTGAGTGAGCACCGGCCCGTGTTCAGCACCCATGCCGCCGCCGGCGTGGAGTATCAGCCGGCCAGCGTGGTGAGCGTCTTTGTCGAACCCGGCGCCTCCTACCATTTCAACAACGGCAGTGGGGTGCGCTCCGCCTACACCGCCCGCCCCTTGGATTTCACCCTCTCCGTGGGTCTCCGTCTCAACATCAGATAGCATCCTCACCGAACGAGGCTTCCCTTCATTTTAATATCAAATGGCCTCTCTACAGGTAGCCCATTTCCTCCGTTCGCGATTACTACCTTTTCGTCTTGTCTTTAGGTAGTAATCGCGATGCGAAAAGGTAGTAAAGGTGAGAGGATTAGTACCATATCGTCAGACGAATAGTATTTGATGGCGATGGGGTGGATGCTGGGCGTGGTTGCGCAGGGTATTACGGGCTTGCGAAGGCGGTGTGTATCAACGAAAAAATCCATATCTGCCCATGCGATGCAAGGGTAGATATGGATTTAAAAAAATGATGGGGTGGGGAAGAGACCGGATGATTATCTCACGGTGATCTTCTTCACGTCTTTACCTCTTCTCACGATGTAGACGCCCTTCTTGAGGTCGGCCATCTGGGTCTCGGCTACCTGAGCGGCTACCAAGGTGCCGTCTACGGTATAGATATCAGCCTTGAGGGTAGCGGGGGCAACACTGTGGATGCCCGTTGACTCGGCCTTCGGCGTGGTGATCTTGAAGCCGTGGATGAAGATGGTGTCGGGTGTGCCGTTGCGCAGCATGGCATACTTCGGAGTGTCGCTCTTGAAGGTGTTGCCAGAGGTTCCATTGGCTTTGTTTTCCAATCCGGTCACCTTGGATACACCATAACGGGCGAAGGCATTGAACACGGAGTAGCCCACCACGAGGCCGAAGCCCGAAATCTTGGTGTCGGTAGAGGCATTGAGCTGCATGTAAACCTTGTTGGCGGCTGATACGCACACGGCAAACGTGGCGCAGGAGGGCATGCAAACCACGACGGCACCTCCGTTGTAGCTGCTAATTCCTGATGACGGCGGAAGGATGATACCACCCTTGAGCGCTCCGGCTGTGCCGAGCTCGCCGTCGGTTCCGAAGCCCAGCATGTTGGCATCAACGGTGGTGGCGGGGAAGTCGGGAGCCACATTGGCATAGACCATCTGTATCAACTTGCCGTTGGGATCTACGGCTTCGTTGCCCTCATCGATGAGGCCTACATATTTATCGACCTTGGCCTGGGTGTCGAGCCACAGCCATCCTTCGGCGTCCACGTCGGCTGCGTTGAACATATTATACTCCTGGGCGTGGAGGCCCGTAGCGGAGAGGAGGGCCATCATGACTAAAGTAAAAATTTTCTTCATACGTTTTGGTGTTTAATGATTATTGATTGGTGTTACCCTTATTAAAGGGGTTGGAGGGAAGCATTACACTTCCGTCCAACCTGGATTCTGTTTCACTCCGTGATATTTCACCTCGCTCCATGGGATGGGCAGGTAATATTGCTTGGCATTGAACTTGCGGATGCGGCTCGGGAAGCGGTTGAGGTTGCTCACCTTGTAGGTATAGGTGCCGTCGCTCTTGAGGTCTATGCGTATGGCCTTGAGCGGATTGGACTCGCCATTGAACTTCTGCTCGGCGATTCCCCAGCGGAAGAAGTCCCAGTAGGTGGTCTCCTCGAAGGCCATTTCCACACGGCGCTCGTTCACAAGCTGCTCCCACGAGAGGCTCTGCAGGTGGTCCATGTGCACGCGCTCGCGTATCTTGTTGACCTGGGCGAGTGCTCCGGCGGTGTCGCCCAGGCGGTAGAGCACCTCGGCATAGTCGAGCACCACCTCGGCATAGCGCCAGATGATGTAGTTCTGCTTGCTGGCGTAGGTCTCGTTGTCGTCGATGGTCTGGGCCGGATCGACAAACTTTCCGAGATAGTATCCGGTGCGCGTGAAGGCTGCGCTGGTGGATGTGCCATACTTGGTGATATCCACTCCGGCCACGTTGTTGGTGTAGTGCATGTCCATCACGTGGTTGCGATAGGTGCATCCGTCATACAGCACGTTGGCGTAGAAGCGGTAGTCGCGGTAGTCGTAGGGGTGCTGCGGATCGTAGGTCTTGCCGTCGCGCATGCCGTACTCGTCCACATGGTTCTGCGTGGGGGTATAGGCGGCAGTGATTCCGGTGAAGAATGGCGATGCCGCATCGCGGTCGAGGGTGTGGCCGAACTTCACGGAGTAGTCGCCGTCGTCGGAGTGCTGTATCTCGAAGATCGACTCCTCACTGTTCTTGTTGATGAATATCTTGCGGTATTCGTCACGTATTCCATCCTGCGTGGTGGCGGCGATGGGGATGAGTTTGTAGGCGCCGAGGGCCATAAGCTCCTCGTAAGCCGCCTTGGCTTTCTCCAGCATCTCGCGCGAATGGTCGCCGTTGAAGCCCAGATAGCTCAGTGAGTCGGGCTTGTTTTGGAACACTTCGCTCGACGCCCAGAGGTAGGCCTTGGCCTTGAGCATGAGTGCAGCCCCCTTGGTGGCACGGCCCACGTTGGAGCCTGCGTTCTTCTCGGGCAGTGTCTTGGCAGCTTCGTCGGCCTCCTTCACGATGAAATCCACCATCTCCTGATACGAGGCGCGGGGGAATTTCTCGGCATTCTTCAGCGGGTCGTAGGTGTGGTCGATGATCATCACGCCACCGTGGAGACGCCAGAGAATATAATAATAGTACCCGCGCAGGAAGTGGGCCTCGCCGAAGACGCGCGTCTTCTGCTCCTCGTTCGTCATATTTCCCTCGTTCTCAAACATCTTGTTGATGGCCTGAATCTGGGTAAAATAGGAGTTCCAGTTATATCGAGCCCAGTTGGTGGTCTCGAGTTCGCTGCCCTTGAGCAGGTCGCCGTATCCGGCGTTGAACCAGTCGCTCTTGCCCACGGTGATCTGATCGCCAAACCAGGGCATATAGTATTTGGAGGCATTCTTCACCAGCGCGATGCTCGGCACGAAGGTCTTGAAGCCCGGTCCGATGCCGCGGTACCACGAATTGACATATTCGTCGAGCAGCATGGAGTTGTGCCACACCTCCGTTTCGGAGATTTTGTTCATCGGAGCATCCTTGAAGATATCGTCGCAGGATACCAGGGTGGGCATCGCCATGGCGACAAGCCCACCGAAGATGGTTTTCTTGAGGTTATTGAGAGTCATTGTTTTCATCATTTAAAATCCTACATTCAGGGTTACGCCGTAGCTGCGCTGGATGGGATAGCCACGCAGCGACTCCGGGTCCATGTTCTTGAGTGTCGACCAGGTGAACAGGTTGCTGCCCTGAAGGGCTATGCTCATGGACGAGAGGGAGAGCTTCTTCAGCACCGATGTGGGGAACATGTAGCCGATGTTGAGCATCTTGAGGCGCAGGAAGTCGCAGTTCTGAATCCAGAAGGTAGACTCCAGGCGGTTGTTGTCGTTGGTGGTTACAAACTTGATGCGGGGGTATTTGGCCGTGGGATTCTCGGGCGACCACGAGTCGGTGAGGTGGTAGCGCTGGAATTTCTGCAGGGTGCCGTTCTCCAAGGTGTACATGTCGCGGATGTTTTGCTTATATCCGCTCTCGCCCTGGAACATGGCGTTGATGAAGAATCCCTTGTACGATGCGCCGAGACGCATGCTGAAATCGAAGTCGGGGAGCGACGAGTTCTTCACATAGATCTTGTCGTTGCTGTCGAGAACTCCGTCTCCGTTCTGGTCTACATACTTGATGTCGCCGGGCGCGAGGGTCGCATTGCCCTGGCCGTCCTGGTCGAGTTTGTGCCCCTGAATCTCCTCGACCGACTGGAAGAGGCCGTCGGCCTGATACATGGTCCATACCAGACTGCTCATGCCCTTGCGGCGCAGGTTGGGCAGCTGGGCACTCTCGTCGCCATAATCGAGGTACTTGTCGTTGTTCTTGGCAAGCGAAACGGCCATGTTGTACTTGAACTTGCCGATGGTGTTGCGGTGAGACAGGGTGAGGTCCCAGCCCCAGGCCTTGAGCTTGCTGAAGTTCATGCTCGGCACGCTGCCGTTTACTCCCGTCGACGGCGGGAAGAGATATTCGGGCGCCGAGGTAATCTTGTCGGTCTCATAGCGGATGTAATACTCGAAGGTGAGACCGATGCGCCCGCCCCAGAACCCCAGGTCGGTACCGAAGTTATAGTCGTGGGTCTTGCCCCATGTGAGCTCGACGTTGGGGTATCCGGTGAGAACGAGACCCGGACGGTAGCCTCCGCCAAAGCTGTAGCCATAGTTGCCCGACTCCGTGTAGTTGGTCAGGTAGGAGTAGGGACCCACCAGTCCGTCGTTGCCGAGCCATCCGGTGGAGGCGCGGAACTTCACGTTGGAGATGGCTTTCTGCTTCCATCGCTTGAAGAATTCCTCGTTGGAGAGCACCCACGAGGCCGACAGCGAGGGGAAGAATCCCCAGCGGTTGTCGGGCGAGAAGTTGGTGGAGCCGTCGACACGGAAGCTGAACTCTGCGAAATAGCGGTAGCCGTAGCCGTAGCTCAGACGCCCGATGAGCGAGGCACGCTCATTGATACTCTCGTCGCCCGAGAGCTTGGAGTCTTTAGACACGCCGATGGTCTCGGGGAAACTACTCTTGTCGAGGTTCTTGCCGGTCATGTATTGGTTGTGCAATCTCTGGTAGTTGGCCACCAGGGTAGCACCCACATCGTGCTTCTGGGCGAACGTGCGGTTGAAGTTGAAACCTATTTCATAGAGCTGACTGGTGTAGAAACGGTCGGTCTGTTCCTGTGTCACCTTGGCCGAAGGATATACGGTGTTCTTGTCTTCGGAGAAGGTATTGGTCTTCTCGTCGTAGAGATAGAGGGTCACCGGCTTGTCGAATTCGGTCTCGATGCGGTGGTTGTCGTCGAACGTTCCGCTGATGTAGGCCGTGAGTCCCTTGAGGAACGGCACCTCGTAGGTGAGGCGGGCGTTGATGGTGGCGTTGCGACTGTTGTCCTTGATATATCCTCCCAGCCCATAGATGTTGATGAGGGGATTGTTGCCATTGGAACTGGCCAGACTGCCGTCGGTATAGCGCAGCACCTGCACGGGGGAGTAGGCGTAGGCCGCGTCGACGGTGGTGTAGCTGCTGTTCTTGCTCGTGGAGCTGGAGCCCATGTAGTCGAGCGAGAGCGTGAGGCCCTTGGCCAGATTGGCGTCGAGCTTGGCACTGTAGTTCAGACGGTCGCGCTTCACGCCGCTGTAGAGTCCCTTGCTGTCGGCATAGCCCATGGAGAGATAGTATTTCACATAGTCGTTGCCGCCCGATGCCGACACGCTGTGGGTGGTGGAGAAGCCTGTCTTGTCGAGATAGTCGAGGATATTGTCGTTGCCATAGACGTTGGGGTTGGAGTGGGTGCGTATCTGCTCCAGCTGCTCGTCGGTGTAAGGCTCCACGGTAGAGGTAGGCGAGTTGGCGATGGCCACATTGCGCAGCTTGGCAAACTCGTAGGCGTCGAGGAACTCGGGCAGGCGTGTGGCCTGCTGGAGGTTATACTGTCCGCGATAGTCTATCTTGATTTTGTTGTTGCCTTTGGCGCGCTTGGTCTGCACGAGGATTACTCCATTGGCGGCGCGCGCACCGTAGACGGCTGCCGCTGCGGCATCCTTGAGCACCGTGACGCTCTCTATATCGTCGGGGTTGAGGTCGGAGAGGCGTGTCTCGCCGTCGGAGGTGGTGGTGCCGAAGCGTGGCACACCGTCGATGACGAGCAGCGGGGCATTGTTGATGCCGCGGATGCTCATGGCGGCCTCGCGTGCCGTACTCGGGTCGCCGCTGGCCTGCATCACCTGCAGTCCGGCCACCTGACCCTGCAGAGACTGGTCGAGATTGGTGGTGGGCACCATGAGCAGGTCTTCGGCCTTCACCGTCTCCACGGAGCCGGTGATAGACGATTTCTTCTGGATGCCGTAGCCCACGACCACGAGTTCATCGAGACTCTGGGCGTCGTCTTCCATCTTTACCTGTACGGGCGAGCTCTTCACCACCAGCTCCTTGGTCTTGTAGCCGATGTAAGAGATGACCAGCGACTGGGTCTTGGCATTGCGGGGGATGGTGAATTCGCCGTCGACGTTGGTCACGGTCACCACTTTGGTGTCTTTCCATCTCACCTGGGCGCCGATCACCGGCTCCCCGCCGCCGTCGATCACAGTACCTTTAATCTGGTCGGCTGTCTGGGCGAGAGCCGTCGTGGCGAGGGCCAGCAGGGTGAGAAGGGTTGCTAAAATCTTATGGATTCTCATGTTGGGATTCATTATTTATTTGTCAGCAGTCGCTCGATGAGGAATATCTGATAGTTGTAGAAGTCGCGTGTGCCACCCACGGCTGTGCCGCGATAGGCGCGGAACTTGGCCAGTGCGGCTCTCAGTCGGCCCATCATGATGGCGCCGAGCTCATCTTGCGAGAGGGCGGCGGCACCGAGGTTGATGCGCGAGAAGCTCTCGGCCTCGTGGATGTGGCCGCATACCGATGTGGGCGAGTCTACGTCGGCCCAGAATTCGGCGATGCCTTTGTCCGACGACGAAGAGCCTTTCGACGAGCTCTTCTCCAGTCCGGAGGCCTTGATCATCTGGGCCACGGCGGCAGCTTCGAGCTTCTGCTCGGCCTGGCTCAGGCGTCCGCCCTTGGGCGCTACGAACAGCGCATTGGTCAGATCGCTAAGATAGGTGTCGATGGGATAGTTGAGCGTGGGGTTGAAATTGCCGCCATCCTTGATGCGATAGAGCGTTCCGCCGTTGAGCAGCGAGGCCACGATGGTGGTGCGTATCTTGTCGTTCACGTTCATGTCGATATCCATCTTGTTGATAACGGAGGCCGGGGTGAGCCATGAGTCGTAGGTGCGGGCCTGGTTGAGGAGCCAGAGCATGGCTGCCTTCTGCTGGTCGCGGGGGATGAATCGGCGGCCGGTCTGCTGGTTGTCGCCCTGGCGCACCTCTTTATATTCTATTCCTCCCACGAGCGGGATGACGTGGCCGATGTAGCGGCTATACTGCCGTGTCACCTCTTTATATACGTCTTCGATGTGGTCGTAGCGCTCGCCCTTCTCCATGGTCCACTGGAAGAGGTTCTTCATGAGTATCTTCATGTTGCTGATGGCGAGGTTGCCGGCCTTCAGATGGTCGTTGCCGAGGTCCTCGGTGAGGTCGGTGGGGTCGATGATGCCGAGCATCTGCTGGGCGCCGAACTCATACATCGGGTCGGCGGCCTTGGCTGCAATCCACTTGTCGAGCACGGGCTTCTCCTCGTCGGGGGTCTTGGCGCCCTCGATGAGACGGTAGCCCCAGTTGATGGCATAGATGTCGTAGACACCCAGTGCGGGCGGCAGCAGGTTCACGCCACGCTCCACATCGCCCGGCTGGGCCACGTAGTTGTTGCGCGCATAGTCCATGATGCTCGGCGTAGTGCCATATTTCTGGGTGAACGACGGGCTGCGCAGCGAGTCGACGGGGTAGGAGTAGCTGGCCCCCATGTTGTGCATCAGGCCGAGGGTATGGCCCACCTCATGCGAGGCGGCATACTTGATCGACTCGCGCATCACGTCGTCGTCGAACACATTCTTGCGTACCCGTGGGTCCACGGCGCCGGTCTGCACGAATCGCCAGTTGTGGAGCAGCGACAGAATGTTGTGATACCACAGCACGTCGGCGCACAATATCTCGCCCGTGCGGGGGTCGTTGTGGCTCGGTCCCATGGCGTTGGGCGTGGCCGTAGTGGCATATTTGAAGCAGTTGTAGCGCATATCGTCGGGGTCGAAGAGCGAGTCGTTGGCGGGATAGTCGCGGGCCTCGACCACATTCTTGAATCCTGCGGCCTCGAAAGCCCTGTTCCACTCGAGGATTCCCTCCTTGATGGTGCCGCGCCACTTGTCGGGGAAGGCCGAATCTACGTAGAACACAATCTTCTTCTTGGGCTCCACCAGCTCGCCGCGGAAGTATCGGGCGCGGTCCTCGTCCTTGGGTTCGATGCGCCATCGCTCGATAAACGTGCGCTGGTCCACGCGGTCTTTGTCAGAGCTGTAGAGGTTCTGCAGCTCCGAGAAATAGCCCACGCGGTTGTCTTGATAGCGTTTCGGCATGGGGTCGTCGGGCAATACGAAGAATGAGCGGTGCATCTGCACGGAGTAGGGCTGCGCCACGAGACCGCCGGTGAGGTTGAACGTGAGCGTGCTCTTGATCTCAATGTTCTTCTCGAAAGCCTTCACCTCGTTGAGGCCAGAGGCATCCGACACGAAGGTTCCCTTGAGCGAGTTGCCTCCGCCGAGCAGTTTGGCGATGGGGCTGTCGCTCTTGATGGGGCTGATGCAGGCCTCATTGGTGCCGAAGAAGGCACTCACGTCGATCACCACGCTCTTTCCGTTCTCGGCGGCAATCTTGAATCCCTTGAGGATGGGGTTCAGGAAGTTGCGGTCGAACGAGGCGGAGATGGGGTCGTTGGCATCGACCATGTTGTTCGACTGCACCAGATTGAAATACACCGAGCGTGCATCCTTGCTCAGCTTAATAACCATCGGGTTGTTTACCATCTGTCCGGCCACATAGTCTTTGGTGTTGCTGGTCGACGCAATGCGGTTGGCCAGCATATAGGTCTTGCCGAAAGCCGAGTCGGGAATCTCGAAATAGAGCTTGTTGTCCTTGGCTTTGTAGATCACGGTGAAGAGTCCTTTCTTCTTCACGCCGTCCTTCACAATCTTCGAATAGTCGTTTTTCGAGAGAGAGTCTTTATTCAGCAAAAGCGAAGCCATGCCTTTCTTAGGCTTCTTCTTGGCAGCGGTCTGGTCTGCATGACCCATCGTGAGGGCCAGGAGGGCCACTGCAGGCAAAAAATACTTCATATTTTTATTCATTATATTAGTTCAGGCTTAGTGTGGAACAATCTAACAAGGCTTGAAGCCGCCCTATGGGCGAATACCTTTTTGCACATCGTTTATCCTATCTTTGCAAAGTTAATGAATATTCTTTAAATATCGAGTTAAACGGCCATCTTTCTTTAATTTTGTTTAAAAGAAGATGTGTTAAAGTTTCGGGTGATATCCGTTGTTTGTCCTCTTTTTTCCTAATCGTTGAGTGGCCTATGCCTCTCCTTGTTTTTCCCTCTTCCCCCTCTCTCTCCGCCCGTATACACTCGCTCCCGGCATCTCTATCTATTCGTCTCGCCATTACTACCTCATCGTCTCACGATTCCTACCTCATCGTCTCGCCTTTACTACCTTATCCTGCTGCCCGCAGATACCCCTTGCTCGAGCTGGCGGATTTTGTCGTTCTTTTTCAACGCATTTGAGATGGAGGGGCCAAAGTTCTGTTTTGCGTCAAATCGTGGGTTTTGATGTGCTTTTGCAAAGGTTTGACCAGGTTCAAGACATAGTAACATTTTATCAATCTTATCGGAGTTTGAGACGCAACGCCATCATTGTCATGTCATTAGCCACCCATTCCGACGGCTCCTCTCCATGGCGCGTCTTGCAGGAGCCCACCCTCAGGCCCACGTGCTGGCATCTCCGAGTGGCATCTACGGCTAAGGCCAAGGAAACCACACGCCATTGGCGCGGCAGTTTCCTTGGCCTCTGCTTTCTGATAGGTCGTTTCAAAACACGATGGTCCAAGCCATATTTTTTCTTGTCGTCAACACCCAATGAGGGCACGAACGGTTGGGGTCATGGTCTAACATGAGCGTCGAAGACTTGAAAAGAGCAGGTTTTTATAGGGATTCCACTTTCAGAATCTTGATGAGAACCCGCCTGTTTTTTGCTCTTCCGGCAGGGTTGTCACTACCGTCGGCCTTCGTATTCTCCGCAATAGGTTCCTTGCTTCCGGCCCCTTTGGTCTCGATGGCGATGGGCAGGCCATTCGCCAGAAACCACTGCTTGACCGACTCGGCGCGCTGCAGCGATAGTCTGTCGTTGTAGGCATCGGTTCCTTTGGCGTCGGTGTGCCCTGTAATCGAGATCAGGGACGCTTTCTTTTCTTTCAGCGTGTTTACCGCATCCGCCAGGATGGGGAATGCTTCCTGCTTGATATCCGATTTGTCGAAATCGAACATCACATCCGCATTGAGCGTTATCTCGAAGTTCAGATTGGACACATTGCCCGACATGCCACTCACGCGTCCCCGCAGGTTGCCTTCGGTCGGCGCGGGCTTGGGGCTCGGCGCAGGCTGCTTGGGCTGAGGCGGAGCGGTGGTGCTGGCCACCTCTTCTTGCGCGTTGGCGGCCTGCGGCTGTTTCTGACCACAGGCCGTTGTCAGGAAAACAGCGCACAGGATGTATAATAGCTTCTGGCTCACGGTTATCTGATTTTGATCTTTGTGAATGTCCCGAGGTTGTCCAGCGTCAGGCTGATGTCTGTCGATGAGGCCTCCGGTGCGGGGAATCTCAATGTCATGGTCTGCACGTCTCCGCTGCCGAAGCTGCCGCCCTTGCCATCCGAATAGATCGGCGAAGCCATATAATGACCATCATCATCCTTCAGCAGTTCGTACTTCTTAGAGGTGTTGAGGTCGATGTAGTAAACCTTATTGTAGCTTATGGATTGGAAATTGCCCTTGTATTTCAGGATCAAGGTCAGCATATTGTTCGTTTCGTCGATGTCCATCAGGCTAAGCTTGCCTTCCGACCCTACGATAATCGTCTCGATGGGCGTTTCGGCTTTTGCCTCCTGGAGCTCGGGCTGAGCTTCGGGCTGGGTCTCGGACTGGGTGGCAGGCTTATCTGCTACCAACTCAGTTCCTTCCTGCTTGTTTTCTTCTTTAGACTTGTTGCTATTGCATGCTGCCAGCATAACAGCTGCGATTGTTACCATAAATAGAATCTTTTTTTTCATCATAGTAAGGGTTTAATTATAACATAAAAAATATTTTAAGCGCCTAAAGATATGAAATAATCCTTGTATCAGCTGGTTATAGCTTGTTAAATGGATATAAAAAACAAAAAACAACAGTGATTGGATAGGCTTGGATTACGCGCTGGGAAACCCTCTTGGCGGGTGGGTTGGGCATAGTTTATGAATGAACAAGCGGCAAACCCTTGTCTCCGGACGAATGATCGCTGCTTCTGCAAACGGGTTATTAGAAAAAATAATGGTAGGTTGGGAATCCCAGCCTACCATTGCTTATGATTACCTTTGGAAGAGACTCCAAAGTGTGTGCTTGGCAATCTTATTTCTTAATGATATTAACAACATAAGATTTGCCGTTGTTCTTGATCTTCATGATGTAGACACCAGACGAGAGGTTGGAAATATTGATTCCCGAAACCGTTAAGTCTGATGCGTTGGCAGACTCCTTGAAGACTATCTTGCCATCCGTGCTGTAGAGCTCCACATCGGTAACTCCACTGATAGCCTGGGCAAACTTCACTTTCACCACATCGACTACAGGATTGGGGAATACCGTAGGCTTGGCGTCGGAATTGACATTGACATCGTCTATACCGGTGCTTACCGTCGAGACACTGGCCTCGTTGGAGAGCTGCGACTGATTGAGTCCATCATACATCGCCACGACATTGTAGGTGTATGTACCTGCCGAAGGTACGGTGTTGTCTACGAACACTGTGGTGTTGCCGTCCACAGCCGATATGATGCTGCCGTCTCTCAGAATGTTGTAGTGTGTAATCTTATTGTTAGGACCTACAGACAATTTAGCCCATGTGGGTTTGTTTGTTGCATTTTCTGAGAACGAGAGCGCGCCAGACGCGGGCTTGGTAGCCGCGAGGAGGAACTTGTCTCTGTCGTCGTTGAGGTCTTCCTCACCCCAGCTGTCCACCGAACTCTTAATGGGGGTTTGAGCAGTAATGGCACCAACCGGAGCAATTCTCACATTGTCGAGCGTGGTGGTGTTCTTGTCGTAGCTGTAGGCATAGAACGCTAATCTGAACGGCTTGCCGTCGGCCATATACTCCGCGAGCTCAAACTTCTGGAAACCTCTCAGATTATCGGTCACGTTGTAGGGAATAGAGTCGAACAACACCTTACCATAGGTCTTGATATACTCTGCGTCGATCTGTGCATCGCTGTCCACCGGAACATAATACAACCTCAACGGCTCAGCGTAGTCGGGATTCTTGGTGGTGGCAGGAGAGTTGAAGGTGAGCTCCGTATAACCGGCCGGCAAATTCTTTACCACCGGAGAAACGAGATAATCGTCTTCCTGACGTGCCTTGTCATTCCAATAAGAGAATGCCGACGCTACCCAGTTGCCATCAATGGCCTGCAGCGGCATCCAGGTGACTCTGTCGTTATTGGCGTCTATCGTGTACCAGGGCTTCGCGGGCCATGGCACCACGAGGTCGAAGGTGGTGTTGAGATAGGAATCATAATACAAGCTGTCGGGTCTCTGCCAGCTCAATGCCACCGACGTGGGCGACTCTACATTTCCTGTCAGATCCAACGGCGGGTTGTCGTTCGACCTTACGTTCACGTAATCTTCACGAACCACCGTGCGTTCTCCCTGCGAGTTGGTCTCTGTCAGCTTCACGGTGTAGATGCCAGCCTTGTTGAACCTCACGTTCAGATGCTCCGTGTTAGGCGATGTTCCTTCGAGGAAAGTCAATGCGCCCTGCTCGTTAGGCACAAACGACCATTCATGCTTGGTAATCGTGGGGAAACCCTGTGACATGTTCTTGAACTGCACATTCTCTCCCACATAGATCTTGGAGCGATCTTCGTTGAATCCAATCGTCAGGTTGGGCTGTCTTACCTCGATATAGTCGTTCTTGATCATTTCGTCAGAACCATATTCGTTGGTAGCCACCAGCTTCACGGAGAATCGGCCTTCTGCCTTGAATCTCAGTTGAGGAGCCTCCGTTGAATCCGTCGTCCCATTGATATACTCCACAGCGTCTGGATAGAACGACCACTTGTAAGATGTCGCAGCGCTGGAATAGGTCTCATTTACCATGCTGACATCTGTATAGATGGTATTCCATGTTCGGGTATCGGCAGAGATGAAATTGAAATCCACAGAGGGTTTACCTCCTTCGGAAACATTCTCCACCTTGAAGTCTTCCAGGGCCACGCCCCAGCTTACCTTGTCGCCGCTGTGGTGCTTGATGCCGAAGAACTGTCGGCCATCCTTCTGAGCCTCAAACTCGAAGCTCACCTTCTTCCAGTTCTCATTGGGCTCAGACTGGTCGTGCGTGAAAGAGCCCACCAGGGTCTGCATGGCAGCCACCTCGTTGGTGTCGCCTACAAACACGTCAAGCACCTCCTGATCGATGGTGTCCCTGGAGAGTTTGTAAGTATAGTAGGAAACGCGGTACTTATCGCCAGCCTTCAATACGACGGGATTGGTCAGCATCCAGTCCTCGGTCTTCTTGTCCGTATTACCGTTGCACACATACTGTGAGTTATCGTGACTTACCACCTTGGACAGGAACGCCCAGGGTTTAGACTTCTTGGCTATCACGTTCACGATCTTCCAGCTGTGCTTGGCAAGATCATCGATGTTGAAGTTCTCCAACATTCTGGAACCGGCTGTCGTGAGGTCGGCCACCACCGGGGTGAACTGGCCCTGTGCAATGTTATTGTTCACAGCACCGTCTGCATCGTAGACGGCCTTGGCTGTCACCGTGTATTCCTTAAACACATCGGTGAGAGAAAGCTCTGCAGTGACGTCGGCTGACGAACCTGCCGTAAGAGCCAGCATATCCTTATCAACCTCCTGGAGAACCTCGCCAACGGAGTTCTTTACCGTAAATCTCACCTTGAAGGCAGGCGTAGAGGCGGTACCGATATTCTTAACGGTGGCCTTGATGGGCGTATTGGCAGAGTACTGGTCGGCCTCGACGGTGGAAACCAGGTTGCTCACCTCCAGGTCGTTGGCCACTTCCAAGCCGTTCACCACCAGTCCGTAATCCACTCCCTGGTCGTCCAGCGTTCCCTTGTGAGAGATGGTCAGCGTGATTTCGCCGGTCTGCGGATTGGGGATGTAGACCTGCTCGATATTGTCCACCACATTGTCTCCGGTGGTCGCATTAGCGGCCGGATTCTCTGGATCCAATTTATAAGGAGTATAAACCACCCCGTTCTGCTCTATTCTCAGATCGAGGTCATCCACCAGCATGGGTTTGCGGTTGTTCAGGAATTCCGGGGTCTTGGGCGTGTCGTCACTGATCCAAGCCAGGGGCTCGCCGGGGCGGTCTACCCAGGCCAGCGTGGCCCTGACCGGCTTGCCTGCCTGTGTCTTCAATTTCAGCGTAACAATCTCGCCGTTGGTGAGCACGCCCTCGCGGCATCGGGTCTCCCGGCCGTTATAGTCCACGGTCTGCACCGCGGCCAGGGCGTCCACGAGTCCAAAGCCATATTTATAGTCGGGACCGGGATTGCCGGCCTCTTTCGCAGTGTTGGCGAGCAGGGCCTTCACGGTTGAGGAACTAAGATATTTACCCGTCTTCTCCTTGGCAAATCCCTGGATAAGGGCCACGGCACCCGTGGTGGCGGGAGAAGCCATGGACGTGCCGCTGTAGCCCACGTAAGAGCCTTTGTCTTTGGCAGTGGTCGAGATGACCTGATAGCCGTCGTTGACCACTGTCGGTAAGATTCTACCGTCGTCGGCCGGACCCGTGGATGAGAAGGAACACAACTTGACACTCTCCGGCCCCGTGTAATCGAACACAGGCTCCACAGCACCCACATAGATGGCATTCTTAGACACGCTGCCAAACCCTATCGAGCCGTAGCCCTGCTCTCCACCATCAATCTGCTGGGGCTGTCCGGCGGTGCCCTCGCCGTTCTGATTACCCGATGAGCAGATCATGGTGTGCCAAGGGGCTCCCTTGAGGATTTCGTCCGTCACGGCGTCAAACTCAGAATAGTAACCAAACTTGTAGTCCTCGGTGGTACTTACATTGTCGTCTCCCGTCCAGACATACTTACTGCTGTTGTAGACCCAGCCAGCGTCAAACCCATAGGAGTGGTTAGACAGAATGCCATCCTGGGTCTTCATGGCATTGTAGATTTCGAGATAGTTGTTATCGAAATTCCAACTCTTGACAGTCGCCTCGGGCGCCATGCCGGCGGCGGGCTTATAGATGCCCTTGGATATCATGGTACCGGCCACGTGGGTGGAGTGATTGCTCAGGTCCATGGGTGACAGCGTGTCGCCAGCCAGTATCACCCTGCCCTCCAATTCATAATGGTTGGCCAGCACATGGGCACCGTCCCACTCCAGTATCTTCACGTTCTTACCCGTGAGATCGTAATGGGACGTGCCTCCGGGATGCAGTTTGTCCACACCCGAAGTAATCGCCACATTGGCGTTGTGCGTAACCAAATACAATGGATTCCCGTTACCCTCGACAGCTACCATCTGAGCGATCTTGCCATCTTTGGTCTCAAATCTGAAAGGAGAGCCTTTCTTTTTGGCGACACGCTGTAGTTGCGAGTCTGACACAGCCATCTTTTTTAGTCTCTTTTGTGCCGTTGAAAGGACACCAAAATTTGTTTTCTCCTGAAGAGTTTTCACGTCTTCTTGTATCTGCGCACTTGATGTGACAGATAGGAAAACAAGAAGTCCTGCTGTGACGCAAGACCTCGGTCTGTTTGCAATTTTTAGTATTCTCATATCTCTCTTAATAATTTCGGGTGCAAATTTACATTATTTTATTCGAATTACATTTAAATAATTAAATAATATTCCTATAATATTAATATTTTGTAATTTGCAAGCGTGATTTTGGTTATGTTCTGTAAGTTTATGCTATTTTATCTACTCAATGTTCAAATTCAATAATCACAAGCAAAAGTTTCTTTTTGTTTCAGCCTTCTATTCTACGCTCAGATCATTTTACCTAAGACGATAGGCCATGAATAACTGCCATTTTGCTCCAAATGTGGGATGAATCATATCTATTTCTCTTGTGTAATTTTCAGTTCGATGATTTGTCTTTCTCAGACAAATAGTGACTCAAATTTCGATGGTAGTATCTATGGTGGTTTAGCAAGTCTGGTCGTCTCTTTCCATAAGGGAGAGCCTGAGACGGTTGGGGCGATTGAGGCGGATAACCGATTCTATATTAATATAGGTCTTTGGAAATGTGCCACCTGTCTTGAAAAAGATTCTGTAATGCGAGATTTCAATAAAGGTGGAGGGAATAACTATCAGGTTAACAGTGTAAGCGCTTCACTGAGTCTTCGCTCTTTCACAATGTGTTCCGAGACAAAGAAAAAAGGAGTTGCAAAGAAATTTGCAACTCCTTTTTGTCAATGTAGCGGGGGTGGGTAATCAACCTACTTTTTTGTCCCTCAAACAAAAGAAAACAAACGCAATAAAATGTTATTAAATACTTGATAATTAATGTATTAAGCATTATTATTTATTTATCCACATTTTCATATTATTGCACATAAAAGCACATTATCGTTTATTTTTGTCCCTTAATTGTCCCTTGTGAAAACTCTGAAATACCCAGTAAATATTGGTCTTTTGTGGGGTATGATGTTGTATGTTGTCCCTTTTTTGCTTAATTATTATTAAAAAGGTTGTGAAAAGGGATGATTTTATGGTGGGAATTGCACCAAATGAAATAAAATGATTATATTTGCAATAGAAAGAAAATAAAAGACAATGGCAAAATTTAGCACAAAAGGATGGAATACAAGCACCGATAACCCTAAGTTATTGGGAAATGTTTTGGCAGATGGTAGGGTTAGCCTTTATTTGAGGTATAACTATGGCAGTGTTAGCGATGGCGAGGGCATTGTGAAAGTGGATAGGGTTAAGGAGTCTTTGAGGTTATATTTGATTAATAACCCAAGGACACCGATAGAGAGGCAACAGAATAAGGATACCTTAGAATTAGCTCAAGAGATAAAGAAAGATAGGGGGCGGCAATTTCTGGAAGATAAAGAAGGGTATAAGTTTAAGCAAAACGGCATTAACCTGTTTCAGTACTTTGCCAGCTTCATACGACAAAGCGGGGTAGCCGATAAGCACGTTTTGGAGGGGGCGTTGAAAAACTTTCAAGATTTCATAGGTGAGGAATACCCACAATTTGCCAACAGGATAGAGCCTAAGAACCTTAGCCGTGAAATGATGGAACGTTTTGCCCACTACATAGAGGACGTGCACACAGGTGAGGGCGTTAGAACCTATTGGCAGCGTTTCAAGCGACTTATAAATTATGCCGTGGATAAAGGCGTTATCAAGAAAAGTCCATGCCTTAAAATCAAGGTAATGAACACCAACGACATATTAGGCAAGGATATTCTCAGCCGTGAGGAACTCCAACAGCTATTTGCCACCCACTACCCTAAGGAGAGCGAGACCATTAGGCGGGCTTTTGCCCTTACCTGTTTCACGGGTATAAGGCATTGTGATATTGCAAGCCTCAGCTATGGCAATATAGACTACAGCAATAAGTTAATGACTTTCAGGCAAAGCAAGGTGCAACACGATAGCAGCGTTAGCGGTGTGCCTATTCCCCTCAACGATACCCTTTTGGCTATCATAGGAGAAAAGCCAGAGGGGGCAAAGGATAGTGACCTAATATTTAGATTACCGTCTATAGAGGCAAGCAACAAAGCCCTAAGGCATTGGACTAAGCGGGCGGGCATAGATAAGCACATAACTTGGCATTGTGGGCGCCATTCCTTTGCCACTAACCTACTGAGCAACGGGGCAAATATCAAGGTTGTAAGCGAGTTATTAGGGCACAGCAGCCTAAAGTTTACCCAGAAGTATGTAAGGGCGTTGGACGACCAGAAGAAGGCAGCTATCAATAGTTTGCCACAAATTGATATTACCAACATTTAATCGATGAGGCTATGGAGGCTAATAGTTCAAATATAACTAACGGGGTGCAAATTGAGACGGCGAGTGGAAAT
Organism: Prevotella sp. UBA1705; assembly: GCA_002317385.1. GTDB lineage: Bacteria > Bacteroidota > Bacteroidia > Bacteroidales > Bacteroidaceae > Prevotella. The sequence goes on from DCJH01000025.1 coordinate 65,192, forward strand.
GCAACAAATATAACGGGCGACAACACCCAATATAATGTCAACAACCGCGGCACAATAAACAATACAACAAATTATTATACCAATGTAAACGATATACATTTGTTTATTGAGATTATAAAGAAGCAACAGCAGCAAATCGACAGGCTTGCAGCTCTTTTAGAGAAAACAAACATGTTAGCTTTGGAGGCTATTAACAAGACCACAGAGACAAACCAAAGGCTATTAGGCTTACACAGCAAGTTAAAATGAAGAAACTTTGAGCAATAAGGTGGGTACCCCCCCCCTGTTGGAGTTCTATAAAATAGTTATTAGTAACCTCATCTAAAAATTTTTTTCTTATGGAAAATGAACGTCTATTAAATATTATCCCTATTGTTAGGGATGCAATTAGTGATATAGAATATCTTGAGAGCATAGATATTAATCACGAGCTTAGATCTATTACTGATAATGAGGCAGAAGTGAAGGCGCAAAATTTAACTATGGATAGAAAGCGTTGTATTAGCAATATAGACAAGGCGATAAGTTCATTAGACGAGGTATTGGAATATATAAGGAGAACCGGGAAAACAGAAATTGCAGATGAATATAGAGACTCTTTTTTGGACGTTGCATTAATAATGGCAAAGAAACGACACCCATACAACAGGGATATAGATAAATTGATAAGGCGGGTTAATGATATTATTTGCCTTTGCGGTAACGATGCTAAAAAGGAAACGGGATTACAGGTGCCAGCCTCAACAATGGCAACGACATTCAAAAACAAGATTATAGCAGAAAACAAGCAAGAGGTATTAAACAAACTTCATTCTCTAATAGATGGTAAGCGGGGAAAGAACGTAGCTTTAGTTATTATTGCAAGTATAGAATTAGGGTTAATTCAAAAGCCGACATACAGGGAGGTGCAAAGAGAGTTTGGAGAGATAGGGGCGGAAAGTGGTTATCATAGCTATTTGAATAAGGATAAGTTTTCAAGCAATGAGTATGAGGGTATGAAAAAAAGACTTTCTAAATAGAAAATACAGCTATTTTATAGCGTTTAATGGTGTTTGGTGGTGCTCCACTGAACACCATTTCTTTTATTTGTAGATGCTCGTTTTTCTTGTTTTCTTTGCAAATACAAACCGATAACGGCAAGCGGTGCACCGCTCCAAGTTATCATAAAGCAAAGAAAATGGATAACAACAGAATTACTAATGAACAATTAAACGCCTTTGCCTCACAGGTTGCAAGCCGTGTGGCCATTAATACAAAGGACATGCTTACAAGTGATGAAGCAGCCGTTTATTTGGGCGTGTCTAAGTCTTTCCTTTACAAACTTACAACGAGGAAAGAGATACCACATTGCAAGCCAAACGGCAAATTATGCTTCTTTGAACGTTTGGAGTTGAATCAATGGGTAAAGCGGGTTAGATACTCCACCGCCACAGAACTACAAGATAAGGCGATGGCATACGCCCATAAGGAAGGAGGCAAAAAATGATAACCCCAAGATATGCTTGCTACATGCGCTTAGAGCGCAACACATCCATGATAAAGCGCAACGGCCAGTTAGTTGAGCGCAAAGTGATGAGATTTGATTTGTCAGCGTTTGCTGGTTTTTGGTCTGGTTTTGATAAACTCAAGACCGGCAAGGGGGAGATATATGCGAGCCTTGTGTGCTCAAATGAGAACCCAAACCGCAAGACAGACGGCACGACCCCTGAATATTACTTACAAATGTACCCTGCAGCCTGCAAACGATGCTTCAATTTGTCAGGTCTGAGACTTATGCTAAACGATGAGAGCGGGGCGTGGGCTTGCAGTGGGGAGCCGTCGCGGCTGGCAAGGTTGAGGTCTGGAGATGCTAACCCTTTATATGCTGAGCGTAACGATGGCTTCATATTTTTGATTGATAAAGATTTTAGATATATAGAGGTCTTTGTTATAGCAGATGGGCGCCCATTTATAGACGCATATCGGAAGGCTATTGCCTTGGGAAAGTATGATACAGAACTTGCACTCATAAGACAAAATGCTGAACCAGTTGTATGATTGGCTATGATACCATACATTTCTACCTTGAGGCCACGCACACAAACCTTGGAGACATTGAGTGCGTGGCCTCCAAACTTGAGCACGAGGGTCTAAATAGGTCTACGGGCGAGGTGTGGAATAGTGGGCATGTCGGAAACCTTAAGGTTAGCGTTGGTGGTGCCGGGTTGGTCATTAAAGGTAGCCTTGCCGGGTTTTATTACCCAAACAACACTTTGCCTCTGAGTCGTGGTGAGGTTGGCAGGGCTCTGGAGAGCCTCAGCGACACATTACAAGTTGACGTGAAAGGAGCCAGCATAACACGGCTTGATATAACCTCAAACTTTATAATGACGCATCCTGCACGGGCATATTATGACGTTTTAGGGCCTCTTACTTACTTTCACAGGGTTAGAGCCACGGGCAACACCTTGTATTATTGTCGTGGAAAAGAGAACCTCCAAACGCTTTGTTTTTACGACAAGGAAAGAGAATGCACGGACTCGCACAAGGAATTGCCAAAGGTATACAAGGATAGTGGCAACGTTCTACGTTATGAGGCGAGGTTTAACGGGCGTCTTGGCCGCCAATTTAATAGGCCTTACGTCCATGCCTCTACGCTCCAAAGTATGGACTTCTTTAAAGAGGCCGTAGGCAAGTGGGGCGACCTATACTTTAATATAAATAAATTGCATAATAGTTTAAACATGGAGAATATAAAGACGGTATCGCAAGCTAAAGACTATATTTGCGCCATTGCATTACAGAGCCTTGGTGCGGATGATGTCTATAAATTGTTAAGTGAAATGAAGGCAAGGCGGATATTCCAAGATAGGAACTCTTATTCACGCCTCAAAAAATCTCTTGAGAATATTACACATAAATTTCCATCTAACGGCACAAACGATTTGTCTCGTGAATTGGATGACGAGATTAGGTCTGTAATGGCTTACGCCTAACAAACCCTTATAGTAAGGTGGTAATTGTATACAAATTTTGTAACAAACAAAAATATAATTAGTATGAAAGCAACAAAGAACAAAGAAGTAAAAGAACAGGAATTAGAAGTTGTGGACGAGCACCTGAAACGGCGGAGCATTGAAAAATTTGCTTCTCTGGCACAAGAAGTTAATGAGGCGGTGCAATCTCTGAGTAAAGATGAGCCATACCTCAGGGTAGACAGCTTGCAAAAGCTCCACGATGTTAGCCCGCAGTGGTTGAGAAACACCCTTGACCAGAATAAAGAGAAAATGTTTGAAACTCTTTCATTGCCCAGCACATTGCGTGAAGAATATGAAGAAAAATATAACAACGTATACGAGCGGCTAAAAGGTGTGTGTGATATTATCTGTCGCAGTGTACGCCATGCCGTCCCTGCAAGATGGGAGATGGCAGATGACGGGAGTTTTTATCTTAACCCTGTTGATGTTGAGGCTGAGGCCGTAAGACTTAGCACTATACACCTCGGAAAGGAGGCGCAAGAATATTACGTATTGTTGTCTGATTTGGTGGAGAACCTTGGCAAGGTTAGCCAATGGGAGCGAGCCCATGGTTTTTATAACTTTGTGTTTGGCGGCACCCCTGCGGGCGAGCCTTGGCAGGCCGTTTTTACAGACTACGACCATTTTACGTTTAACGTGCAAAAGTATATAGAGTTGTTAAACGCTGGCGTTGTTGGCCCTAAAAAGAATCGTTAAAAACAGCGTGTTACCAAATCCCCCGCTTACCCTTATAGTAAGGTGGTAATTGTATACAAATTTTGTAACACGCATAATTATATTAGACATGAAAAAAGGACTAAATGATGTAGAAAAGTTTTGCCTTGCGGGCTACCATGTTACTAAAAATGCTGATATGGCTTATAAACTGAGTCGCAAACGTGATACAGCCTCAACGCCTGAGAATGCCCATAGGCTTGCCTTGCGGTGGGTGCGTAGTAAAGATGCAGTAAAATACCTGCAAGGCCTTTCCGCCCTGTCATTGAAACAGGTGGAGGGAGAGGATGAAAGAGATAAAACAGATATTGTGCGGGAATTGAATGCCCTTGCCTCCTCCACACACGACCCCAAGCTGAGAACTGAAATCCTCATGAAGTTGGCAGATTTACAGAAGATGAAGGAAGACAGGTCGGAAACGGAGGGTGACGGGCTTATTCATTACTATTTGCCCGTTAATTATCCCACGGATTGCCGTTCATGTTTGTTAAATCCAAAGAACAAGGAGAGGGGCAAAGAATAGGTTTCCATTAGCACACTTAGCGTGCGTGGCCTAAAACACGATTTAGGGCACTCCTAAGGCCTTTTATTCTATTCCACGGCTAATCGCCCGTACCATGTTGAAAAGTCCCTTAAAACGCAAAATATGAGTTAGCGGCATGCGTGTTTTGTCTTATTTTGCTTTCTCGGAATGATTATCTAACTTTACGGCGCTTAACATTATTGTTTCAGTCTGTAAAGATATTGCCTAAAGGTGTTTTATTGCTCCTAAAGGATAAATTACATATTGGCGGAGTGTACCCCCCCCCCCGTGGATTGTCTCTAATTGGCATACAGCCGACTGAAAGGTGTTAAGCAACGGGAAGTACACGCCGCTTTTTTGTGCCTGTACTTTTGCCAGCTTTGGAAACCTTTAGTTATCTTATATTATAATTTGCTCCATTTGCTTCCAAAAAGAGGGGCGCCTGTCGTGTTTTGTCCCTTAATTGTCCCTTGTGAAAATAAAAACGCCTGTAAATCAACGACTTACAGGCTATTTAATGTAGCGGGGGTGGGACCCGAA
>DCJH01000024.1 GCA_002317385.1 Prevotella sp. UBA1705
AGCGAGTGCAAAGGTATAGAAAATATCATTACCCTCCAAACGATTTTAAGAAAAAATTGAAAAATAATGAGATTTTTTCTGATAGCTTGACAAAAAAGCATTTTGCGTTCAAGCGACTCCTTATTATATTATATGTTTTGGAATTATAACAAAATAAGGAATGCGTTACGATTGTAATAAAACTTCGGAGTCTTATTTCAGACTTTTCTTCACCACAGCAGGGTTGCCAGCAGCCAGAGAGTCGTCGGGAACGTCACGAATGACCACCGACCCGGCGGCGATGATGCAACGCTTGCCTATCTTGACACCCGGGCAGACGATGACTCCGCCACCCAACCAGGTGTCGTCGCCGATAACAATGGGATAGGATGTCTCACGCGTGCCACGCCGTTCGAGATAATCTATGGGGTGCTGGGGCGTGAGCAACTGGCATCCGGGGCCTATTTTCACGTCGTTTCCAATGGTGACAGTGGCTCCATCGAGGATGACGCAACCATAGTTAATAAAGGAATCGCGGCCAATGGTGATGCCATTGCCATGGTCGCACTGGAACGGCGGGCAGATGGCGCTACTCTCGGGCACACCGGGAATCACCTTCTCCAAGGCCTCGCGATAGCCGGGCGAGGTGAGCGTCAGGGCATTGAGCCGCAGACAAGCCTCCTTGGCATGCATCAAACTGGCATTTATCTCAGGGTCGTCGAAGTTGTAAAGTTCCTCCGAACGCATCTTTTGGAATTCTGTTTTCATTGCTTGGAATGGCTTAAAACGATGTAGACCGGGCACCCACGACCTAACGGCCTGAGCGGGGTGCCGATAACTTCTTAACGACCGAACCGTCAGAATATTTTATCAAACAGGGACCTTGATGGGAAGAAGACACTGGGCGTCCCATGAAATCGAAGAGCCCCACTATGCGTTTTTCGGATGAATCGGCAACGGGAAGCACCACCGGCATGGTCGACGAGGCAGGCCGTATGCCCACCACCATGGCCTGTTTCTGGTTGAAATCGACCCCCGACTCCATCAGATCGATGTTATAATAGCCGTTGCCATTGCCAAACCAGCCCCAGTTTACGTGTATCTTGCCGGCCGAATTATAACCGTCGAGCACAAACGCATGACCGCCGTAGGTGGCGCTGTTGCCCGTGTAGAGCACCGGCCGGGCCGCCGCCAGCTCCTGATAGATGGTGTCTAACCACGCTGAATTATCATAGTCGGCACGGTCCATGTAGCGGATGGTGGCGGCATCGTAGCCGAAATAGGTGGTCATGGCAGTGGGGATGGACTGGTTTCGGATGACGGTGCTCGTGGCAACGCCATACATCGTGCTCACCGACACGCCACAATGAAACAGCAGCGTGCCCACGGCATCGGTCTGCGCCTGCGTCCACTGGGTAGCGGCGTTATCGGGCATATTGTCCCAATCGTAGGTCGTCGCGCCGAAATCGGCCGACACCTTCTGTATCAACCCGTATGTTTTCGAGCCTGTGCCACGCTGCGGAAACTCATAATAGTTCATGATCTGCCCCATGGCCAGCGCCACGCATCCCACTTTGCAGTGTTGCGTCTCGCCGTTCTGCGTCTTCGTGGGGCACTGGGTGTTGAACGGCGCAGTCTGTCCCCATTGTGTCTGGACAAAGGGCTTTACGGAATCGGGCAGCGTCGCGGCCATGGCCTTGGGCAGCCGTTGGGGCATGCCCAAAGCCTGTTGCATACGCCTGTCCACCGACTCCATCCACCACGCGAGCCCATCGGGCAACTCGTCGGATAGCGGCTGGTCCGACAGACCTATCACCTCGGGGAACTCATCGTCGGCAGTCACCACGGCTATACGGCCGTCGGCCGAGCGGAACACGGTGAGCAAGGATTTCTCCATCATGATGCTCACACCCCCAGTCGCGCCCGAAGCCCTCGTGCCCATGGCTCCGCCCTGCAGCGCCTGATAGGCAATGCGCATCATCGCAGCACGGTCGCGCGGGGCGGCAAGCGTCAGTTGGGAGCCGAAAAGGAAGGCTATATAAAATAGGAGTAGTCTCATCATTATTCAGATTTAGATTGACAGGGTGGGAAAATGCGATGTGAGGGCATGCGGCAGATGCCCGCCCTTCGACGGCAAAGATAAGGAAAAATAATAAAAAAGACGAGGGAAGAAAGAGAAAAAAGTCTCATCTCAACTCCTCCACAGCCTCTCCCCCTTACTCCTCCCCCGTAGGAAGAGGAGTATGACCGACACACCACGTAGCCTCTCATGAAAGATGGTGCCGTAGTAGTGACATGAAGCGAGCATGTCTGCACCGCCGGAGGGAGACGTTCTGCTGGGAATTTTTCAAGCAGAGCTCTCTGTTGGAGCTGGCTGTGACGGTCTCAAGCAATTGCAATGGTATGCAAAGGGGACGGAGAATGATGCCCTTAGATTCTCAGTGCGTGGCATATCTGGCTATCCAGAAATATCATCAATAGAACCCGAAATACATAGCCGTACAACGGGCACAAGCCTATCTTTTTCCAAGCCCTATCCAGCCTCTCCGCGATAACTACCTAACGGCATCGCGTTTAGGTACTAAAGGCACTGCCGTTAGGTAGTAACCGCCGTGCCGTTAATACCTTATCGCAAAGGCCCAGCTGCAAGACGGTGGAATGGGGAGAGCCCGCCTCTACCCTTATTCCACTTTCCCGTCCCCATTTTCTCGCCCATTCTTTTCTCTGTTAGCCACCGATTTCGTACTTTTGCAGGCAGAATGAGAAGTATTCAGAAAGCGTTTATACAGCTCCATCTGGCGGTGCTGCTGGCAGGATTCACTGGACTTTTCGGCAAGCTCATCACGCTGCACGAGGTGGATCTGGTGTGGTATCGCATGATGTTCACGGCAGTAATCCTCATCGTCTTTGCCGGACTGCCGCGCATCTCCCTGCGCAAGTTGGGCGCACTGGCGGGCGTGGGCGCACTGCTGGGGCTCCACTGGATGCTGTTCTACGGCTCCATCAAGGCATCGAACATATCGATCGGCGTCATCTGCTATGCCCTGGTGGGTCTGTTCACGGCCTTCTTCGAACCCATGGTATTCCATCGGCGCGTGCGCTGGACGGAGGTGGGCTACTCGCTGCTCACCCTCACCGGACTTCTCTGCGTGTTCTCTTTCGACGCGCGCTACCGCTACGGCATCCTCATCGGCGTGGCGTCGGCCGCCGTGGCCGCCCTCTATTCGGTGTTCAACAAGAAGGTGAGCGCCGACGTGCGCAGTCGCACGGCCCTGCTCTATCAGATGGCCGGCGGCCTCATCGTGGTGACGGCCATCGACCCCATCTACCTCCACGTGTTCCCGGCCCGCAGCAGCGTGCTCGTCGTGCCCGAGGGAAGCAACCTCTGGTGGCTGCTCTGCCTGGCGCTATTTTGCACCGTGGGGCTCTACATCCTGCAGATTCAGGCCCTGCGCCGACTATCGGCTTTCACCGTAAATCTGAGTTTCAACCTCGAACCTTGCTACACCATCCTCATCGCGCTGCTCTTCTTCGGCGAGGCCCGCGAGCTCAATTTCTCGTTCTATGTCGGCATTGCGCTCATCCTGACAAGTGTCTCGCTGCAGACGCTGAACAGCCTGAGAGACAAGAAGATGGGCGACAACACACCATGATATGAACAACACGCTGAAAGGTTATCTATGCGGCATCGTGGCCGCCGTGTCCTACGGCACCAATCCGCTGGGCGCGCTCTTCCTCTATGAAGACGGCCTACGCCCCACGTCGGTGCTCTTCTACCGGTTCTCCGTGGGCGCGCTGATTCTCGGACTCATGCTCCTCGTGCAGCGCAAGTCGATGGCGCTCACCCACTCGGAGGCCCGTGTCATCGGTGCCCTGGGCCTGCTGTTTGCGGCCTCATCGCTTACCTATTATTATAGCTTCATGTTTATGGCCGCCGGACTGGCCTCCACCATCCTGTTTTTCTATCCGGTGATGGTGGCCGTCATCATGGCGCTGTTTTTCGGCGAGCGGCTCAAGGTGAGCACGGGGCTATCTATCGTGATGGCCCTGGGCGGCATCCTGCTGCTCTATCAGGGCGACGGCACGGCCACGCTGAGCCTCACGGGCATGGCGCTGGTCATCGTCTCGGCCCTCACCTACGCGCTCTACATCGTGGTGCTCAACCGTTCGCGGGTGCGCATGTCGTCGGTCAAACTCACATTCTACGTGCTGCTCATCTGCGTGTTGTGCAATGTCGTCTCCTCGTTCTTCGACCCCTCGGGGGGATTGCAGGGTCTGCCCACCCTGCGCTCATGGCTCAGCGCGCTCGAGCTGGGGCTGCTGCCCACGGTGCTCTCGCTCGTGATGATGGCCGTTGCAGTCAAGCATATCGGCAGCACGCCCACCGCCATCATGGGCGCGCTGGAGCCGCTCACGGCCGTCATCATCGGTATTCTCGTGTTCGGCGAGGTGCTCACGCCGCGCCTTTTGCTCGGCATCGTGCTCATATTGCTGGCCGTGATGGTCATCGTTATGGGGCGCCAGTTATCGCCCGGACGCGTGTTCAGCTTCGTCAACCGCATGGGCCACCGGGTGGTGAAGCATTGGCGGTGGCGATAGGCTGCGGCTGTCGCTCCGCCGCCCCGTTATCCACGGCCCCGACTCAGCGCGCCATCCATTCGCCTGCCATCGTCAGCGGCGAATGATAAAAATAGCTAAAAAAGGCGTGTCACCCGAAAATTTTGTCGCAAAAATGATGGAAAATGGCGACGACTCCCTATTTTTGCAATCTATATAATGGGCCACCTACACCATTGTATGCACCAGTATGGACGAAATTATCTGCAAGAAGCTCAACATCGGGAAGTTCAATCGCAAGGCCATCATCGGCTGCCCACCCCATGTCGACGCCTTTGAGGGCGTGGCCTACGACACCAGTCTGGGTACGGGAAGCTACGACCTCATCGTGCATTTCATCTTCACGCTCCAGCAATTCCACGACCGATTGATGGACATCATTGCCCACCGGCGCCTCAACGAGGGCGGAGTGGTCTATTTTGCATACCCCAAGAAGGGCAACAAGCGGTACGACCAGTTCATCGGGCGCGACGACTTCTTCACCATCATCGACATGAATGCCGACGGCTACGTGGCCCAGTCGACTGTGAAATTCAACAAGATGGTGGCGTTCGACGATACTTTTACGGTCATCGGACTGAAGAATGAGCCTCGCAAGCGGGCCTCCTCGCAGCCCAGCCAGTGTGTCGGCGCCTACGTAGACCGGCTTCCCGAGCTGGAGGAGAGGCTCTCCGCCTACCCCGACGCGCTCGAGTTCTATCGCCGGCTCACGCCGGGTTACCAGCGCGGATGGGCCAGATACGTGTACGCCGTGAAGTCGGAGGCCACGCAGGAGAAGCATTTCCAGGAGATGGTCGCCATCCTGCGGCAGGGCCATAAGTCCATAGACCTCTACCGGCAAGCCCTCGGCAATGCCTGACCGGCACCCCCACACCCGTGCCGCCGCAAGGCAATGGCTCGGCGCAATCCACATATTTTATATGACAGAAGACCGACATTTCGGTCTATTTTCCCACTTAAACATCAACAATTATGGCAAAAGTAAACATCTATCTCACGTTCGACGGAACCTGTGAGGCAGCTTTCAATTTCTATAAGACAGTGTTTGGCAGCGAGTTTGGCGCCCTCATGCGCTACAAGGACATGCCTGCGGGCGACTTCCCCGTGCCCGACTCGATCAAGGAGCAGGTGATGCACGTGAACCTTCCCATCAACGACGACGTGGTGCTCTACGGCTCCGACAGCTTCGACGCGGCCTGCGGCGGTGCGCCGTTGGTAGTGGGCAACAACGTGGCCATCAGCCTGAACACCGCCACAGAGGAGGAATCCCATCGGCTGTTTGATGCCCTCGCTGCCGGCGGAAACATCCGCATGCCCCTCGGTCCCACGTTCTGGACGCCGCTCTACGGACTAGTTTCCGACCAGTATGGCATCGAGTGGATGGTGAACTACGAACCCCAGCAGGCCTAACCCCCACGCTATGGAAGCATTGGAAATCAGGGCTGCCCTGCAGATTGGCAAGCCGCGCGAGGAGGTTTTCGAGGCCATCGTCGACCCGGAACAGATGAAAAACTATTTCATCTCCAAGGGCTCGGCCCGGCTGGAGGCCGGAAAGACCGTGTATTGGCAGTTTCCGGAGTTTCCCGTCGACTCGCCGGTGCGCGTCAAAACGGTCGAAGCGCCCTCACTGGTGAGCTTCTGCTGGGATGCCGCCTCGGGCGAGGAGCTCACCGTGGAGATGGCGCTCGAAGCGCGACGCGACGGTTCGACCGTGGTGAGAGTTAAGGAAAAGGGCATGCCCAACAACGAGGCCGGACTGGCTTGGCTGGTGGGCAACACCGAGGGATGGGCCAATTTCCTGGCCTGTCTCAAGGCATGGCTCGAATATAGAGTAAATCTTCGTCGTGGGGCCTTCACCTTCATGGTCTCCGACAACAACGCATAGCATCATGGCCAACTGGGAAAAATTCTTCGCCATGCCCTTTGCCGACGTCTATCCGCTCTACCTGAACAAGGCCGAGCGCAAGGGAAGGACTAAGGCAGAGGTAGACGAAATCATCTGCTGGCTCACCGGATACGACGACCAGTCGCTTGCCGCCCAGCTGCAGCGCGGTGTAGACATGCGCACGTTTTTCAACGAGTCGCCCCACTTCAACCCCAACGCGGCGCTCATCAAAGGCGTGATCTGCGGTTATCGGGTGGAGGATATCGAGGACGAGCTCACGCGCAAGGTGCGCTATCTGGATAAGCTCATCGACGAATTGGCCAAGGGCCGCAAGATGGAAAAGATACTCAGGAAGTGAGCCTCGCGGCCCGCTTGCTGCCCCCATCGCAACGGATAATACCCACAAAACCTCATTTGGGCGCTGCCCACAGTAGGGGTTTTGCGGTATTATCCGTTGTGTTTATAGGTAGCCCCCTGCCCCAAAGCGGGAGCACCGGGCTGAGAAGACGCAGAAGAATATTGCCCTAATACCAAAAACACGCCCATCTTCTTGTCGCTTTCTCAGAAAAAAGGTAATTTTGCAGTCCACAAATCATATAATGATATGAAACACAACATCATACTGCTGGGTGGAATCGGTATGGCGATCACCGTGGCCTCTTGCCACACGCCCTACTCCATGTCCGGCATTTCTCGCACGCGCATCGTGATGGATCAGCGCTACGATGCCCATCCTGACGCCCAAGCCATGGCTTTCATGAAGTCTTACAGCCATGAGGTAGACAGCCTGATGACCCCCGTGGTGGGCAATGTGGCCCGCTACATGGCCAAAGACCGTCCAGAGAGTCCACTGTCAAACCTGCTTTCCGACATTCTCATGGAGAGCGGACCGCTCTACAACGAGCATCCCGACTTTGCCGTCTACAACATGGGCGGCATACGCGCCGCACTGGCCGAAGGGCCTGTGACGCTGGGCGATGTGCTCGATGTGGCCCCGTTTGAAAACAAGATCTGCTTCCTCACCCTATCGGGCGAGAAGGTGATGGAGCTCTTCGGCCAGATCGCCATGCGTGGCGGCGAGGGCGTAAGCCATGGCGTAGAGCTCGTGATCTCGAAGAGCGGCAAGCTGCTGAGCGCCCGCGTCAACGGGGCGGAGATAGATGCTGCCAAGTCGTACAGGGTGGTGACGCTCGACTATCTCTCCCAAGGCAACGACCAGATGACGGCTTTCAAGAGCGCCACCAAGGTGAACGCACTCACCGGCAAAGAAGACAACGTGCGCGACCTGATAACCAAATACTTCCGCGCCTGCACCCAGAAGGGCATCGTGGTAGACCGACAGGTGGAAGGAAGAATCAAGATTGCTGAATCATGAAGACCAAGAACCTCATCCTATCATCCGTTTTTTGTATGATGGCGACCCTGGCATGGGGCCAGAAACAGCTCGTCATCCTCCACACCAACGATGTGCACAGCTGCATCATGCCCCTGAGCAAGAACCTCGCCGACACCATGCTCGCCGGCCGAGGCGGATTCATCCGCCGCGTGGCCATGCTCAAGGAAGAACGCCAGAAAAACCCCGGACTGCTGCTCTTCGACAGCGGCGACTTCTCGCAGGGCTCCCCCTACTACACGCTTTTCAAGGGCGACGTGGAAGTGGGACTGATGAATGAGATGCACTACGACGCCGGAACGATTGGCAATCACGAGTTCGACTACGGACTGCCCAACCTTGCCCGCGTGCTCGGTGGGCTCAACTTCCCCATCGTCTGCGCCAACTACCGGTTCCACCAGTACGGGCTCGACAAGATAGTGAAGCCCTATGTCATCATCAAGCGGCAGGGACTCAAGATCGGCGTGTTTGGCGTCGCGCCCCAGCTCGATGGTCTGGTGGCTAAGGCCAACTACGAACAGACCGAATATCTCGACCCCATCGCCACGGCGCAGGCCACAGCCGACCTGCTGCGCAAGAAGCACTGCGACCTCGTGGTGTGCCTCTCCCACCTCGGATGGGAGGAGAAGGGCATGGGCGACCAGATGCTCATCAGCCACACGCGCGGCATAGACCTGGTGCTCGGCGGCCATAGCCACACCTTCTTCCAGACCTTGCGCTATGTGAAAAACCTCGACGGCAAAGACATTCCCGTAGACCAAAACGGCAAGATGGGCCTCTTCATCGGCAAGATGACGCTGGAGATGGGGAGGAAATAACAAATAAAGGCCTCTCCCCCTGGCCCCTCCCCCGAAGGGAGGGGAGTAGTATGCGGCAAGACACCTATACAGTAGGGACATGCCCCGTGCATCCACTGCCTCTCCCCCTGGCCCCTCCCCCGAAGGGAGGGGAGTAATATGCGGCAAGACACCTATACAGTAGGGACATGCCCCGTGCATGTCCGCACCGACAAGTGCAACCCGAAAGGCTGCGCTTGAGAGATTTATTTATATCGTTTTCCCTATCCATCAGTAGCTGTCACAGGATTTTTATATACCATTTCCCCATCCGCCAGCAGCAATCACATGATTCACCCGTGCTGTTTTCCCCATCCGGCGGTGCGGACATGCACGGGGCATGTCCCTACTCTTCCACCGACTTTCACGAGGCGCTAAAAGGTTTCTCGGTCATTATACTCCCCTCCCTTCGGGGGAGGGGCAAGGGGGAGAGGCAGTAGGGACTACGAGGGTGGCTTGCCATCAGGTACTAATCGCATCGCGATTCGGTACTAATCGTGTCGCGATTACTACCTTATCGCAACACGAAAAGGTACTGATCTCGGAGGCATAATTGCCTGACGAGAAACTCATCTGATAATCAATTGATTACGAGAACGGATACCTCATATCAAGATAATATTCTACTCCTCTCCCCACAAAACGCTTCGCATTGTGCCTGAAATGTTGTAATTTTGCAATTCCAAGCGTTCATTCGACAACACCGAAGCCCTATGCTCATCATCATCACCGTGCTGGCCTACTTCGCCGCACTGCTCCTCTTCAGCCGATTCACCACGCGGCGCACCGACAACGACACCTTCTTCCGCGGCAACAGGCAGTCGCCGTGGTATATGGTAGCCTTTGGCATGGTGGGCGCGAGCATCTCGGGCATCACCTTTGTGTCGGTGCCGGGCATGGTGTTGAAGACCGACATGACCTATCTGCAGATGTGCATGGGATTCATCGTGGGCTATTTCGTCGTGGCATTAGTTCTCCTGCCGGTCTACTATCGGCTCAACCTCACCACCATCTACTCGTGGCTCGCGCATCGGTTAGGGCCGCGAGCCTACAAGACGGGGGCCTCGTTTTTCCTGCTTTCCAAGATGACGGGCGCCGCCGTGAGGTTCTATGTGGTGTGCTTCATCCTCCAGCGGTTTGTGCTGGAGCAGATGGGCGTGCCGTTTCCGCTGACCGTCGTCGTCATGGTCTGCCTCATCTGGCTCTACACCCGGCGCGGCGGCATCAAGACGCTGGTGTGGACCGACACGTTCCAAACCACCTGCATGTTCACCGCCCTCATCCTGCTCATCTTCCAGGTGGTATCGACACTCCATCTCACTGGGCCTGAAGCCGTGGCGGCCATTGCCTCCGACGCCCACAGCAGGGTGTTTGAGTTCTCCGACTGGGTATCGCGACAGAATTTCTGGAAGCAGTTCCTGAGCGGCGTGTTCGTCACCATCGTGATGACAGGACTCGACCAAGACATGATGCAGAAGAACCTCACGTGCCGCTCTCTCCGCGACGCGCAGAAGGACATGTGCACCTACGGCTTCGCCTTCCTGCCCGCCAACCTGCTGTTTCTGGCCCTCGGCATCCTGCTCACCCTGCTTGCCCGACAGCAGGGACTGGCCCTCCCCACACAGGGCGACGACCTCCTGCCCATGTTTGCCGCTACGGGCCGCATGGGCTCCACGGTGGTGATACTGTTCACCATCGGTGTGCTCGCCGCCGCATTCTCGTCGGCCGACTCGGCGCTGACGGCCCTCACCACGAGCTATTGCGTCGACATTCGTGAGCGCCCCGCCGACGAACGCCTGCGCCATCGCGTGCACATCGCCATCGCCGTGGTGTTCACGCTGTTCATCCTGCTATTCAAAGCGCTCAATTCTACGAGCGTCATCGATGCCATCTACATCCTCTGCTCCTACACCTACGGGCCGCTCCTCGGGCTCTTCGCCTTCGGATTGCTCACCCGCCGGCCCACCGCCGACCAATGGGTGCCCTACGTCTGCATCGCCTCGCCGCTCATCTGCTATGCCATCGACACCCTTGCCACAGCCACGACAGGCTATCGTTTCGGCTACGAACTGCTGATGCTCAACGGCGCCCTCACCTTCGTGGGCCTCTGGTTGGCAGGACAGAAGAACAGGGTGAGGAAGACAGAGTAACAGAATAACGTGGGCTGCGCGGGAGAAGGTTTAAGACATAAAGACATAAAAACAAATTTTTTGTGGTGGGAAATCCATCGAATAGTAGGGACATGCCCCGTGCATGTCCGCAACCCGCTGTACCATCTTTATCCTCTCCACGCCTTTCTTTCTTCGCCTTTCTATCCTTATTCATCTCCTTCCCCTATGCCATTCGGCGGTGCGGACATGCACGGGGCATGTCCCTACTGTGCGGGCGTGCTGCCACAACGGTTTACCCGTTATTCGGTCATTATACTCCCCTCCCTCCGGGGGAGGGGCAAGGGGGAGAGGCTGGAGTGCAAGGGGGAGAGGCTGGAGTGCAAGGGGAGAGGCTTTTTATATTTAATTTGTAAAATTCTCCCCCTCCCCACGCAAGTTTCCGCACCGCGCGCCGTTTACTTTGATATGAACTATTCCACAAAAATGACACACAAGACCATTGGCCTGATGCTGCTCGCCACGGCCGTGATCATGGTATCGTGCGCCGTGCAGCGCAAGTCGGCACCCGGGAAACCCACCGACGTGCGCTATACGCTGGCCCGAAACTACTACTATGTGAACGATGCCGACGACCCGCAGAGCCCCATGGTCACCACGCAGCGGGCCTTCGACCGGCTGTTTGGCATGGCCGCGGTGATGGGCAAAGGCGGCGAACCCACCCACATCGACTTCTCGCGGCAGTTTGTAATCGGCATCGTGCTGCCGCTCACCAACGACAACACCGAGGTCGTTCCCACCCGACTGGTGGCCCATGGCGACACGCTCACCATGCACTACCGGCTGAAAACAACCGAGCGCAACATGAGCTGGACCATGCGCCCCATGGCCATCGTGGTGGTAGACCGCCGACATCAGCCCAAGACCTGCCGGCTGGCGAGAGACTGACAGGGCCGTATCCACCGGCCATCGACATGAGGAAGAAGCGCTGTAGAGCACGTCTTCCTCATCTTTTTTTATCGTAAACGGGCCATTTTTCCCATTCGTTTCGTAACTTTGCAGCTGTAGACATACAGTAAACCTCATTCAATGGAAAAGAAATCCCTGGGCGGAATGGTCAGCGTGCTGGCCGCCTTGGCCGCCAACATCCTCGTGGCCGTGTCGAAATTCGTGGGCTATGCCCTCTCCGGCTCGGCCGCCATGCTCAACGAGTCGATACACAGCGTGGTGGATTGCTCTAATCAGATACTCCTGCTCGTGGGCGACCGGCAGGCCCGCAAGGAGGCCACAACGACCCATCCCTTCGGTCAGGCCCGTGCCAAATACTTCTACAGCACGGTGGTGGCCATGATGCTATTCTTCGCGGGCGGCGCGCTCGGCGTGATGGAAGCCACGCAGAAACTGTTTCATCCGGAGCACACGGTGGAGAACACGTGGCTCGTGATGGGCATCCTCACAGCCGGACTCATCATTGAGTCGGCCAGCCTGCGCGTGGCTTTCAAGGAGATTCACGAGCTGAACACCGACCATCTGCCCCTGTGGAGATTCCTGCGGGAGAGCCGCCACAGCGAGATACTCATCATTTTTGCCGAAGACACCTGTGCCGTCATCGGTCTGCTGCTTGCCATGGCGGGCACGGTGCTGAGCCATGTAACGGGCAACCCGTTCTACGACGCGTTCTCGGGCGTGCTCATCGGACTGCTGCTCTGCCTCGCCGCTCTGTTCCTCGCCCGCGAGTTCTATAGCCTCATCATCGGCGAGAGCGCTACGGAGCACGACCTGAAGATACTGCGCCGGTCGTTTGAGCGCGAGGAACTGTCGCGCCTCATCAACCTCAAGACCATCCACCTGAGCCCCACCGACATCATGGTGACCGGCAAGATAGACCTCAAAGAGGAGTTTGAGAGCCACTCGGCCGACATCATCAACGACATTGAGCGGCACATCCGCGCCGACTTTCCCAACTACAAAATCTACATCTATATAGAGGTAGACGACTACGTGGAGAACTATCGCCAGCAGTAGGGCTCCGCAGCAGACTCGGAAGAGAGAGATGCGGGCATGCACGAGCCATGTCCCTACTGTATGGATGTCTTGCCGCACACTACTCTACTCCCTTCGGGGGAGGGGCAAGGGGGAGAGACGCATGCACGGGGCATGCCCCTACTGAGCGCGGGCGGGGCCATCTGAGGCTTTAAGCCCTCGTTTAACGAGACTTCATGAAACCACAGACAAGTGAGACAATACCTGAAAAATGCAGGTCCTCTGTGGACAGCACCTCCCTTTGTCTACTAAAATATCTACTAAACATCAATAAAAAACGGGAGCCCACGATGTGAGCCCCCGGAAATATGAGGTTGTGTTCACCCTAAGATGAGTGAGAAATAAATTCGATTAGAGGGCAGCTACCTGCTTTGCGGTCTCGTTCTCAGGATCGATGACGAGCATCTTGTTGGCGTATGCCTTGGCAGAAGCCTTATCCTGCTTCACATTGAAGTGGTAAACAATGAGGTAGAGATAAGCCTGCTTGAGCATAGCAATCTCGCTATTGTTCTTGTCAGCCTTGGTCTCGAGAGAGTTGGCGAGGTCCTCATAGAAAGGCTTTGCCAGACCCTGCTTGCTGTCGGGATCGAGGTTGGCGTTGATCTGACCGCGCATGTAGTTGCAATAGTTCTTGAAGTTGGGATATGCCGTCATCATTCGGGCATAGGTCTCGTCGGCCTTCTTGAAAGCTACTGCGGCACCTTCCTTATCGCCAGCCTGAGTCTTGCTGGAGGCGATTTCGGCATAGAGCGTACCGAGGTTGTCAAGGTTGTCCATAGTGGGCTCAGCGCCGGCGATAGACTTCTCGAAGTAAGCAACGGCATTGTCATAGTCGTTCTTCTTCAGATATACATCCGAGAGGTTCTTATTGATGATGGCAATCTGCTTGTCGTTGCCCTTGTTGAGCTCGATAGCCTGATTGTAAGCCTTGATGGCGTCGTCCCAGCGCTGTGCCTGCTGCAGGGCAGTACCATAGTAGGTGTAGTCCTCCCCAATGAAGTGGGCGCTGTCGCTCTTGTTGAACAGACGGTCGGCATAGTCGAGCGCCTCGGCGGTCTGCTTGAGGTCGGTATAGTTGTAGAATGCTATACGGTTCCAGCCCGAACGACGCGGGTCGCGTGCCAGACCGCTCTTGCAAATCTCAATACTCTTGTCGCGGTTGCCCAACAGCCACTCTGTCATGGCATAGTAAGTCACATCCTCGTCCTCGAGCTTGCTGCGGTCGGTTACCTTGTCGTAGTAGCTGGCGGCGTTCTCATACTTCTGAGCAATGTAATAGATACGTCCGCAGAGTGCGTCAACGGGGTAGTCGGGGCGCTGCTTGCGAAGCTCTTCGAGGTTGGCTACGGCCTCCTCGGGGCTACGGCCACGGAGAATCATGGCATACTTGTAGTAAGCATCGGGATCCTTCGGGTCGAAATACTTGGCCTGCTGATAGTTTTCTGCAGCTGCACCGGCATCATCCTTCATCACGGCAATATCGCCCTTGAGCAGAAATGCCTTGGCATACTTGCCGTTTTTTGCGAGTGCATAGTCGGCAAACTTCTGGGCATTCACGGTGTCTTTCTCAAAGAGGAATGCCTTACCGATACCAACGAGCACCTCGGGATTCTTCTTGTTGAGCTTGTAGAGCTGCTTTACCTGGTTCTGATAATCCGGCCCCTTAGCTTTGATCACTTGGGTGGCCTGTTCAATGATGGTCTTGTTGTCCTGAGCCATCGTAGCGGTCACTGAGGTCAACATCAGTGCACCTGCCAAAAAATATTTAATTGCTTTCATAATCTCTACTGTTTAAAGTGAAACAACCAGTTTTTTTTACTTGTATGACGAAGAAATATCGTGTTTGTTTCGGCTATTGACTTACATTAACATCTCTTACGTTTATGTTACCTAATACGGGCAACAATCCTGCCTTCATGACTATACGCTGGCCCTTAGGGCCTTCGATGAAGTGGGCAAATCCCCAAGGCAGTCCCCGACGCGGGTCGTTGAGCAAGGCGTAGATGGTTCGGATGAGCGGATACTCACCGTTGTAAATGTAATATTGGTAGGGTTTGCGCGAACTGGCAACCGTAGCCGGGTGGATGCGACTGACGCTCATCACCTGGATATTCTTATTGAAAGTAAGATTGGTTGAATCGTGTTGGTCGTTGAGCCAGTTATTGCCGATGATGCCGATAGCACCCGGATGTGACTCAACATATTTGATAACCTCAGCAGTCTTGTTCACGGCAGCCACGTTGGGATTGGTGATGGGACGACCTTTGAGGACAGAATCTTCTACGTAGTGCACAGTGCTCGACTTGGCATTGTCGAATACCACTGTGATGATGCCACGGGCAGAACCCTTATAGATGTCGCCCCACTTGGTGGCTTTGCCGGTCATGATATTCTCAATGTCGTTCACAGAGATGAGGGTGTCCTTATTTCCCTTGTTCACAATGAATGCCAACGCATCGTAGGCCAGCTTGATGGATACCGGCTGAAACTGCTTGGCCTGCAATGACTTGAGTTCCGATGGTTTGAAATCGCGGGCCGCAAATGCCAACCAGGCCTTCTGGTTGAGCAATCGATTGATGGCCTCAGACTCGCTGGTGTACACCGGAGTGACTTTTGCTTGGGTATAGTCCTTTTGGAAGATATCGCGCTCTTCCTCGATGATGGGACTAAAACTTTCATCAGAGACGAAACTAATCGCCCCTGATGAATATGTATCTGTCCTGCCGTCTGTGCTCTTCTTGTTGTTGCAAGAGGAGCAAAGACTGGCAGCCAGTGTTAATCCTACTATAATGTAAGATGTCTGTTTTCTCATAAAATAATTGTTACTGCAATCTGAATGCTACAGGAACGTTATACTTTACACGTACAGCGGAACCATTCTGCTTACCGGGAATCCAGTTGGGCATGGCTTTCACCACGCGGGTGGCCTCACGGTCGAGTGAGGGGTCTACCGAACGAACGACCTTCACATCGGTAATAGAACCGTCGCGTTCAACCACGAACGATACTACCACACGACCCTGAACACCGTTCTCCTGAGCAACAACGGGGTATTTGATGTTTTCAGAGAGATACTGCATCAAAGCACCGGTACCACCGGGGAATGACGGCATCTGCTCTACTACGTCGAACACCTTGTTTTCCACTTCAGGTTTATCGGGCTTCACCGGCTCGTCGGCTACACGCTGAGTTACCTTCAGCACTTCACCGTTGTCGCTGTTACCTTTCACGTCGAGAGAACCGATAGCGGTGTTGGTCTTCATCAGGTCGGTCTGGGTCTTCATCTCCTCCTCGGGCTTCACCTGGTTATCTTTCTTGATAACGGGTGCCGTGAACTTGATGGATGACTTCACCTGCTTCACCACTTCCTGTTTCTTCTCGGGTATCTGAATCTGCTTACGCTCCACCTTGGCCTGTTTCTTAGGCTGGTTGAGGGCTGACAGCTCTGTTACCTGTTCGTTCTTAGTATGCGCAGCCTGATACTGGTCGTAAGCAGACTTTGCAATATAGAATCCAATGAACAGTGCAGCCAGCAGTGCAATAGCAACGATGGAGTAGATATTTCTCTTCGGAGTATTCTTACGAAGCTTGTAGGCACCGTACTCATGATTACGTCCTTCGAAGATAAGATCGACCCAACCGTTGGTTGTTAAATCAATATCTGCCATTTCTAATGTTTTTTAATCAATTGACTGGTACTTACATCTTGACGTTGTTCTTCTTCAGAAGAGCGATGTCCTGA
The DNA here is from genome assembly GCA_002317385.1 of Prevotella sp. UBA1705. Taxonomy (GTDB): domain Bacteria; phylum Bacteroidota; class Bacteroidia; order Bacteroidales; family Bacteroidaceae; genus Prevotella. The sequence continues at coordinate 16,604 of DCJH01000024.1, forward strand.
TCGTTAAGTTTATCGATAACGTACTTACCAATGCTGCAAATCTGCATTTCATCGAGAGCGTCTACCAGATTTCTGTAGTTAGAGTTGTCTGTGGCCTTAATGATGATGGTCATCGTAGAAATCTTCTTTCCGTTGAGATCACCGCCCTTAATCTTGGCCAGCTCAGCGTTGTAAACAGAGTCCGGCATATTCTTGTTCGGGTCTGCTTTCAACTTATCGAGCTCAACTTTAGCCTTCATCACATCCTGTACAGGGTATGTACCATCCTCGGTTACGTGATTGTAGAGCACTGAGCGGATGCCCTTGGCACCCCATGTGGTCTTCTTCAAGCAATCGGGATTCTCCGGCTTAATCATACCTTCTACATAGTAAATCTGGTTATCAGCAGCGCAATAAATCGTCACGGTGTACGATTCCTTGGTCACCGACTTGTCCTGATCCTGAAGGTTCTTATCGTTACTCGGCATACTCAACTCCATAGTCTGGGGCTTAGCCAGAGACGTACAGAGCATGAAGAACGTGATAAGAAGCATCATCATATCCACCATAGGCGTGAAGTCCACACGGACATTCATCTTTTTCTGGTGTCCACCGCCTTTTTCTTGTGTTACTAATTCTGCCATTTTTAATCCTCCGTCTTCTTATATTGAGTAATCAGATAATAACGGTTCTCATTCATATCCTGAAGTTCACTCATGATCTTCTTGACCGTCTTGTATGGAGTCTTCTCGTCGGCCTTGATTGCAATCTTGGCGTCGGGGTTGACATTGTGTGCGGCCTTAACCCAAATCTGGAACTCGCTCATAGCAGCGTCGCCAGTCTTGCCGGGTACAGAGTCTGTGGGGATACCATATTTTTTGATAGCCTCCGGCATCTTGGTCTTATCCAGATTGAGATAACTCTGAAGCTCATTCATTGGAACGCCCCACATCGGGTCGTCCAGGAACTTCTTGTGCTGGGCAGGCTGTAGCTTCAGGCCAAACTGGCCAGAAACGTCATCCAGAACTGCCGCTACGTCTGTGGTTTTGTCCATATTCATGAAGATCTTGCCATCGTTGCTGACAAGGATATTCAGAACGTCCTTTTCAGGAACCTTAATCTCAGACACCGAGCCCGGCGTGTTTACTCTTACCGGCTCCTGCTTCACGAACGTTGACGTCAACATGAAGAAAGTCAGCAACAGCACCATCACGTCCGACATAGGAGTCATATCGATCCAGACGTCACCTTTCTTAATTTTTACTTTACCCATAGCGATAAAATTTTAAAGGGTTAGCAAAAATTAAGCCTCGTCTGTGTGGTTTGCTTCGTATGTCTGGGCAATTGAGTAACCTACCTCGTCGAGAGCGTATGTCAACTTATCAATCTTGTTGGTGAAGTAGTTATAAGAAATAACTGCGAACCAAGAAGTAAGAATACCGAAAGCAGTGTTGATCAAGGCCTCAGAAATACCAGTTGACAGAGCGAGAGAGTCGCCACCACCACCAGCAGCCAGAGCCTGGAATGAACGGATCATACCCGTTACAGTACCAAGAAGACCGGTAAGTGTACCCAGAGTAACGATAGTTGCGATGATCGGGAGGTTCATCTGCAGAGTAGGCATCTCAAGCTGAGTAGCCTCCTCGTGAGCCTGCTGGATCTTGGCAACTTTCTGGCTCTTCTTCAGAGAAGCGTTAGCGCCAGACTCCATTTCCTTGTAAGCGTTCAGAGAAGCCAGAACCACATTGGCTACAGAACCCTTCATCTTGTTGCAGAGATTCTCAGCCTCAGTGAAGTTGTTGCTCTTCAAAGCAGCCTTGATGTTAGCCACGAACTTGGTGAGGCTACCCTTACCGAAAGCAGTCTTCAGAGCCAACCAGCGCTCTACAGAAAGGCAGAGAACGGTGAGCAACAGTGTGTGGATGATAGGCACAACGACACCACCCTTGTAGATAGTACCCAGGATGTTAGCAGGAGCATTCTCATTGTTGAGGCCCTGGAAGTTTGTGGGATTACCGAGTACGAAATTGAAAATACAAACAGCTGCAATGAAACATACTACGATGATCCAAAATGCACCTCTAATTCCTGTGAAGCCCTGAGACTTCTTTACAGCCTTGGGGGCTGCGGCTTTTTGTGTAGTTGCCATAATTTTAAAGTTTAATTTTTAGTTATTAATAAATTATTATTTGCTTTTAATTCTTATTGTCTAAAGTTGTTAGTCATCGTGCTCGGGGCGTTCACTCGCGGTCAGAACGTGATTGTCTCTCTGAACAAACGTTCGCAAAGATAACAACTTTTAGATTATTGCAAGTGTATTTACTTGGTTTTAACAAAATTTTTATTTCAACAAAGCAGTCACTTCCTTGATACGGCGTAGTGCCTCGCGGATATTGTCGTCGCTTGTGGCATAGCTCATGCGGAAGCAATCGGGATCGCCGAAGGCATCACCGCCCACCGTGGCAACGTGTCCAACCTCAAGCAGATACATCGCGAAATCGGACGAGTTGTTGATCTTGAAATCGCCGTTGCTCTTGCCGAAGAAACTCGAACACTTGGGGAAAAGATAGAAAGCACCCTGTGGCACATTCACCTCCAGACCGGGAACCTCTTTGGCGAGGCTCACAATGAGGTCGCGACGACGCTCGAAGGCCTGCTTCATCTCTACCACGCAGTCCTGACTGCTCTCGTAGGCGGCCAAAGCGGCCAACTGGCTCACATCGCTTGTACCACTGGTGTACTGACCCTGCAGTTTGTTGATGCCTTTAACAATCCACTCGGGGGCGGCCACCCAACCCAGGCGCCATCCGGTCATGGCGTAGGCCTTGCTCACGCCGTTACAGATGATGGTGCGCTCTTTCATGTCCGGATAAGCGGCGATACTGCCGTTTTTGCCAATGTAATTGATATGCTCATAGATCTCGTCGGAGAGAACAAACACGTCTTCGTGGGCCAAAACCACCTTGGCCAGCGCGTCAAGCTCTTCCTGAGAGTAGACGCTACCGGTGGGGTTGCTCGGCGAACAGAGGATAATCATCTTGGTTTTCGGCGTGATGGCGGCCTCAAGTTGCTCGGGCGTAATCTTGAAGTCTTGCTCAAATCCAGCACGGATCACCACAGGCACACCGCCAGCGAGCTTCACCATCTGAGGATAGCTCACCCAGTAGGGGGCGGGGATAATCACCTCATCGCCATTGTTGACCAGCGCCAGCACCGTATTGCACACACCCTGCTTGCCACCGGTGCCCACAATAATCTCCTTGGAAGTGTATTCGAGATGGTTCTCCTTCTTCAGTTTGGCAACAATCGCGTCTCTCAGCGTGGGATAGCCCGGCACGGGCGAGTACTTGGAATAGTTGTCGTCGATAGCTTTCTTACCTGCTTCCTTGATGTGGTCAGGGGTGTTGAAGTCGGGTTCACCCACGCTCATGTTAATCACATCGATGCCCTGCGCCTTCATCTCACTGCTCTTTTGCGACATCGCCAAAGTGGCTGAAGGGGCCAGGCGATTAAGACGATCTGATAATTGTGCCATAATCTAATGATTTTAAATAAAATGTTTGTACTGCAAAATTAAGCAATTTAATCATTAAAACGAAAAAATGCTACCATTATTTTATTATTTGGAACAATAGTGTAACAACTATGATTCCTACAAGTGCAAATCGTGCCCCATACGGTCGCGCTTGGTACGCAGGTAGCGCACGTCGTATTTGTTGGGGGTCACCTCGATGGGGACATTCTCCACAATCTCGAGCCCGTAGGCCTCCAGCCCCACGCGCTTGGTGGGATTGTTGGTCATGAGGCGCATCTTGTGGATGCCGAGATGGCGCAACATCTGTGCACCGCAGCCGTAATCGCGCTCGTCGGGCTTGAACCCCAGGTGCACATTGGCATCGACGGTGTCGAGCCCCTGCTCCTGCAGTTTGTAGGCGGCCATCTTGTTCATGAGTCCGATACCGCGGCCTTCCTGCTGCATATAGATCACCACGCCCTTGCCCTCCTTGTCGATCATCTGCATAGACTTGTGAAGCTGCTCGCCACAGTCGCAGCGCTGGCTGCCCAGAATATCGCCAGTGGCACAGGAGGAATGCACACGCACCAGCACGGGCTCATCCTCTGTCCACTCTCCCTTGATGAGGGCGAAGTGCTCCAGGCCATTGCTGTTCTGGCGGAAGGGTATCATGTGGAAATGGCCGTAGGCAGTGGGCATCTCCACTTCCTCGCCTACCACAATGCTCGATTCGCGCTTCAGGCGGTAGGCAATGAGATCTTTGATAGAGATAATCTTCATGTCCCACTCCTTGGCACGCTCCTGCAGTTCGGGCATGCGGGCCATGGAGCCGTCGTCGCTCATGATTTCCATCAGTGCACCGGCGGGATGGAGCCCCGACAGTTTGCAGAGGTCTACGGCAGCCTCGGTGTGGCCCGAACGGCGCAGCACGCCGTTATCCTGGGCATAGAGCGGGTTGATGTGGCCCGGGCGACCAAAGGTCTCGGGAGTAGACTCGGGGTCGGCGAGCGCCTTGATGGTCTCTGCGCGGTCGTGGGCAGATACTCCGGTGGTGCAGCCCTCGAGCTTGTCGACGGTGATGGTGAACGGGGTGCCCAGCACAGAGGTGTTGTCTTCCACCTGATGGGGCAGCGCAAGCTCGTTGGCCCGCGAGATGGTGATGGGGGCGCAGAGCACGCCGCGGGCGTTCTTCAGCATGAAGTTCACCTTCTCAGCCGTAATCTTTTCGGCCGCGATAATCAGGTCACCCTCGTTCTCACGGTCTTCATCGTCTACAACAATCACAAATTTTCCTTCCTTGAAATCCTGCAAAGCATCTTCGATGCTACTCAATTTGAAATCAGCCATAATATCGATGTTTATCTGTTTTTCTATATATAATATATGTATGGTTCCGGTTTTTCATATTTTTCTCCCCTATTCCCTTCCGGGATTCGAGGAGGTTGGAGGTGAGGCGCAGTGTCAGGCCTGGTCGGTAGCCGTGATGGGCGCCTTGACGATGCGCTTCTCTATATACGACACCATATTGCTGTTGGTCTGCCTAATGACCCGGAGGTCGCGCAGGAGCCTCAACCTGTAGCGCCACATACGAAGGTAGAAGAAGATGCCCAGCGGCAGCACCACGGCGGCCATCACGTTGAGCCACTTACGCTCGAAGGGGCGTGTGTGGGCCTTGACGGCCATAATGGGATACTGATTGATATAGTGCAGCACCTGCTTATCGCGCGTGTTCGACAGGTCGTCGATGGTTTTCTCCAGAATTCCGCTAATGCGTTCTATCTCATGGTCTGGCCGATACTTGAAGAACACCTTGACCACATTGGGCGGAGACACCAGGTTATGATCGCGCGAATAGCGGGTCACCTCATGGTTGATGTCCAGCAGCGTAGTGCCGTCTTGTGCATATCTCGGCTCGTCGATGATCACTTCCTTGCCGCTCACATGCCGCTTGGTTCGCAGTCCGAGTGCATGCATAAAGAAGTTGCGCCAGATATCAGCGTTGAATACCATAGAATCGTTGCAGGCCTTATAGGTCACGAAGATGGCCACAGGGGTGAGTATCGCCGGCGCAAGGCCTTTGCCAAACCACACAGCCCAGTCGCCTTGGCGGGCCATACGGAATCCGGAGTTGTCGAGAATGTAGTAGACAATGAACACAAACACCGATATGATGACCGGAATACCCAGTCCACCCTTGCGGATAATAGCGCCCAAGGGTGCTCCGATGAAGAAAAAGATGAGACACTGCAGGGCCAGCGTAAACTTGTTCACGGCCTCTATCTGGTGCTGTCGGATGATGCGCTCGTTGTCATTGGTTATCATGCTCTTGAATTCGAGGTCGTTCACCTCGCTCTGCACCTGCCCAAGGGCCATCGAATACATCTGCTGTTTCTGTTCCAGTTTCTGCTTATCCAGCAGTTTGTCGAAGTCGAGGCGCTCCGACATGCCACGTTTCACGGCCGCGAGCGAGTCGGGACGCTTCAGCACGGGCGTGGCATAGATGCCGTGCCTGGCATCGTTGTAGAATGCCCGACCTATGCTGTCAAAGGCGTGATTCAGCGAGTCGATGTCGCTGTAGATCTGCGACAGGCTCTTGCCTCGCGCGTTGTTCGAGAGCGACGAGGCATCGGTCATGCTGAAATCGCCATCGAAGTCGAGCACAATCTGCTTGGTAACAAACGACTCGCGGCGGTAGGGCACGGCAGCGCTGCCCGCAAACTGTTGCGACTGCATATTCTCAAACCACTCACCATTCCACAGACTCAGCAGCAGATGCTTCTTCTCTGCCGTAGACTGTAGCATGCCAGAATCAGCCAGGATGATGGCCGCGTCTTCGTAGCTCTGCGTCATCTTGTAGATCATGATGCCGTAAAGCTTACCCGTCTTCACGTTTTTCTTCTGCACATAGATATTGCAGTTGGGTATGCCGTCGTAGAAAATGCCTTCTGGAATCTCCAGTTCTGGACTCTTCTGCTTCATCGAGATGAGCAGCTGAGTAAGTTTCATATTGGCCATCGGCCCCACATTGTTCTGGAAATAGAATGAGCCCAGACAAATCAAGACTGTGATGAAGATGAGCGAACGGAAGGTCTGCATCAGCGATATGCCGGCTGCCTTGATGGCCGTGAGTTCCGAACTTTCGCCCAGATTGCCAAAAGCAATCAGCGAACTCAACAGGATAGCCAGCGGAAAAGCCTGTGGCACAAGCATCAGCGCCATGTACCAGAAAAACTGCGCCATCACTTCCATCGACAGACCCTTACCGATGAGGTCGTCGATATATCGCCACAGAAACTGCATCATCAGCACAAATTGGCAGATGAAAAACGTTCCCACGAATAAGAGTCCGAATTGACGGGCTACAAATATGTCGAGTTTCTTGATTCGAAAGTTCATAAATGGTCTTCCTGCACAGTAGACACCGTGTTGGCATGCGCAGTTTCAACTAAAATGCAAAGTTAATGGAAAATTATCAGAAACCGCTCATTTTACCTTATTTTATATTCCACTTCACTCCAGGGAAGCCGGTCCGTCAGCCGCCTTCCCCACTCCATCCATGTTTCCGCGGCCTATACGCCGGTCTTATACTGCAGTCGGTCCAGGTCGTGATTCCACATATAGGTCATGTCGTCGATATCGTCGCTCTCAGAAAAATCCGTGATCAACAGCGCAAACTCATCGGTTACGCCAATCCTCGTCAAGGCAATCTCCGTGTAGGCATCCGCCTCATCCTCGTCTTCCCATCTGAATCTGATCGACCCGTTCCTCACCACCTCCAGCACATCGGCTCGTCGTGTCTCATACTCCTGCCCCGGTTTGCCCCAGGTAAATACCAGCGTGTCGCCCTCAAGCTCCACCTGTTCCGCAATCCATTTGCTCAGGCCCTCCGGAGTAGAAATCAGTTTCCAGATAATCGCCTCCGTGCGTGACCGCAGTGCCCGCTCAATAGTTATCTTCTTTTTTCTCATTCGCGAAATGCTTTTAAAGCTCCACAAAAGTAATCATTTCATATCTCTATATGCCTACAAATATAATAATTTTCCGATACAAACCACAATTTTCTCCCATTTTTTTTGGAGATACAGAAATAAAACTATACCTTTGCACTCGCTTTCAAGCATGGAAGCTGAAAATGATGGCGGGATAGCTCAG
>DCJH01000071.1:0-16863 GCA_002317385.1 Prevotella sp. UBA1705
TCTTTGCATCATAAACAACAGCCTGAAACTATTAGTGTGCTGAATTTCAGAGAGTTGCGGATTTTATAGAAAAATTAAAAATAAAGATGCTAAAGGAAATCCCATCCAAAAAGGATGGGATTTCTTATTTCTCTTTTATTTGACTTTATTTTGACGAATTACAGGTGGCTTTATAAATTTATCATCAGATAAAAAGAGGTGACTCCACTGTGTTGGGAGACGAAGAGGTGTAAAGAAAAATTGCGATAGTCATTGTGAACTACATATTTCCCAGGTTCAGGGATATCCTAAAAGCATCTATATATGGGGTGATTCTTACCACTTCTCGATTCCTATCAGTGATGATATCCCATTGATAAGTAATTTCATAAGGGCTGCCATCTACGACTGTGTTATCTGAAAACAAAGATTCTGCCTATTGCAGACCTCCCTCATTCTTTCGTTTAGCGTTTCTTAAAAACATAACTTTCTATGTATGAATCGAATTCCTTTTTCATCATCTTTCTATCCTTGACATCACTCTATGGAATTGAAAATGAAGGAAGCCAACCTCGGGCCACTATGCTTCAAGAGTGTCACGTGGGTATGGGACCCATTATCCCATGTGTTTTCCATTTCTTTAACTGAATTGCTTGACGCACAGAACACTTATTGGTGTTTCTCAATACAAACGTTCGTCTAAATTCAAAGATCAATTGAAGAATGATTTACTCTATATTAATATCGTTGTATTCATATTAATATTTAGGTTTTCTCGGTCATGAATTAGATAGAATAGACCTCTAATTGTTAAATAATTATAACAAAATAACATTTGGTAAAAATAAAGTATACAACTTTCAGGAGTAGTCTTTATATTTGCAATCATTGTTAGACTTTACCTACTGCCTATGAAAATTTATCGGTTCTACATGGCCATTCTATTGCTATGGCTCTTTGGTGCCCATGCGATGAGGGCCGCGGACGAGACCCTCGACTTCAGGTCGGGGTACAGAGATATCTCCCAACCCACAGAAATCAAAGGAAAAGAATTTAGTGTTCTATTCGGGACGATAGGGACGGAAATCACCTATTATATATCAGACCATTCATTCCATGTGCTTAATGGCGGCATCATCACCGTGAAGGCTACCAACGGCCGCAACATCTCGGAGATAAAATTCGGATTCTCGGATACAAGTTTCGCACCGACATCATCCGACTATAGGGTAGATACGGGAGCATACGATATAGCCACCTCCACATGGACGGGGATGGCAGGGGCGGTGACATTGGCTCGCGCCGATGTAACGGGACATTGGAAATTGCAGTACATCTCGGTGACCTTTGATAGCAGTACCGCCCTTATCGATCCGGCCCTGGCCTTCACTCAGTCGGCGGCTACTGCCCAGATGGGCACAGACTTCTCGCTGCCCGCGCTGCAGAACCCCTACCAACTCAGTCCGATAACCTACGCCTCGTCCAACAATCAGGTGGCCGAGGTGGATGCCTCGACCGGCAAAGTGACTCTCGCGGGCCCCGGCTCTACTGATATTACGGCCCGATTCGCGGGCGATGAGACCTACAACGCCGGCACGGCCACCTGCCACCTGCAGGTGCTTCCGCAGGATCTCGCGGCCCAGACCTATGAGCTGGTGACCGATGCCTCCACCTTGAAACCCGGCGACATCGTCACCTTCGTCTATTCCCAAGGCGGCAAAGCCCTGGGTGCGGCGGGCGCCAGCAACTTCGGCTCCACCGACATTACCATGGCAGACAACCGGTTCACGGCCACCGATGCTGTGACCACACTCACGCTGGGAGGCTCCGCCGGAGCGTGGACCTTCCGTCTGGACAATGGCAGCTACCTCTGCACGGCCAGCAGTTCGGCCAATTACCTGAAAACGAGCACCAGTTGTGGCAACGAGAACAGGGCCAGAATCAGTATCAGCAGCGGCGATGCGAGCATAGAGTTCCAAGGGGCATATTCACATAACAAGCTCTCCTTCAACACCACCTACAACATTTTCTCCTGCTATCTGACAGCAGAATCCCCCGTCCAGATCTACCGGAAAGTGACCGGGGAGGCAGCGCCCGACGTGACGCTCAGGGTCAGTGCCGCAGGATATGCCACGCTCTATTACGGCGCGCAGGCGCTCGTCGTCCCCGCAGGAACGGAGGTTGCCACTTACAGACTCAGCAACGGACAGATTGAGGAGGGCCGGACGTATGCGGCAGGCGCAGTCATTCCAGCCGGCGAGGCCGTGGTGGTGAAGGCCCGGGCAGGTGATTACACCTTCAGACCGGCCAGCTCCCAAGCCACGGCAGACGCCGACAACGTGCTCCATGGCACCGATGCCAGCGAGCAGCTGCCCGCGGACGCCTCGTGCTATTTCTACAAATTGTCGCTCAACAGCGAGGGCGACCTGAGTTCGACGGGCTTCTATTGGGCCGCGCCCAACGGTGCGGCGTTCACCAATGGCGCCCATAAGGCCTACCTGAAGCTACCCGTGGCGCAGCAATCCAAGAGCTGTTACCTCTTCGATGAGCCTACCGCTATACATATTATACAGGAAAATGTGCATAAACTTGCGGCAAGATACAACCTTTCCGGCCAGCAGGTGGATGAAAATTATCATGGATTTGTCATACAAAATGGTAGGAAATTCTTTGCAAAATAATATACAAAACGGCGGTTTTAGGTAGTGATTTCCCATATAGAAACTCCTGAAAAACCACCCTAAACGCTAAAATAAGTTAAAGCAAACTACATGAAGCACTATGTCGAACCCACGATTCGCTTTTCCAGGTTGAGGCATGAGAGCCGCCTTCTGGCTGCCTCGGGAAATCAGCCCGTGAATAATATTGAGAGCACCTCTGCCCAGTTGGGTAAGGAGAGCGACGTGGCAGATGACGTATGGGAGCAGGGCCCCAACCTCTGGGACGAGGAATAGGCCATCCCGCCCGCCATACTCATAGGGGTAACTCTTATTACCCCGTCCGTCACCACATAGCGGCACATTTGTTACCACCATCCGCCGAGAATAGGCCTGGCATTGCTTTTGTATGGAATAGGGTAGATACAAACCCTTAAAACAACAGAAATTATGGCAAAAGTAAATGAGAGCACCGTCTACGGTGCACAGGAGTTGATTGGCTACGAGAGCGGTAAGGTGGTGACGAAGGTCGTTGCAGAGTCTGGCGGCGCAGCCGTAATCCTTCGTTCGGCCGATGCCGGGACAGTGATTCCGGAGCACAGCGTGCCCTTCACGGCAGTGGTCTATGTGCTCGACGGCGTGGCCGAGGTACGCATCGACGACACCATCTACAATCCCAAGGCAGGCGAGATCCTCGTCGTTCCGGCCAACCATGTACACGAACTGAAGGCCCGCGAGCGCTTCACCATCCTGCTTTCCAAGCTGCCCGCATAGGGCGCAGCCCTTTGTCGATGGCCTTGGAGCAACAGAGTTCCAGCATAAGACTGTAATCCTCCGCCCCGATTCCCGCACGGATTCGGGGCATTTCTTTTTTATCCAGTAGGGATATGCTCCGCCCATATCTCCACAGAACAATCGCCATTCCTATATGGAGAAAACGAGTGAGGAATGATTAGCTTCGTACTAATGATGGAGAAAACTGCAGGAAATGATAGGCGTTGATAATCAGCGAGATAGAATGTCGGTCGGAAAAAGGTACTAATCGCCGGGAGATTAGTACCTAAAGCCGATGCGATTAATACCTAAAGGCGAAGGGATTAGGTAGTAATGGCGAATGGATGAAAACCTACTCGTTGGTCTATATAAAAAAGATGTTCACATCCTCAGCGGATGCGAACATCAACGTTGTTGTTCTGTAGAATTAAAAACTATCCTCGCTATGGATAGTATGGGTATCCTGATTATCCGAGGACCGGACGTAATGTTGTCATCATGGGTTTGAGCTCGCGGCCCGACATGAGCTTGGTGGGCACGGAGACGTCGCCTGCACGCACCTGCAACGGCGTGGCGCCGATGTTCTTCCGACAGAAGGTGGTCATGCTCTGCTGCGATGCAAACTTGAGCTTGGCGGCGATTACCTCGAGCGGCACCTCCGTATTGCGCAGCTCATCGAAGAGCGCACGCGTCTTCACACGGTTGAGCCAGTTGCTCGGCGACTCCTTGAACTGGTCGGTGAAGTTGCGGATAAACGTGGAGCGGCTCATGTTGAGGCGCTCGGCCATCTGCTCAATGTTGAGATAGCTACTGGCCAATTCCATCACCTTGTCGAGGAACGACTCGTCGTTGCGATAGAGCATGGCGAGGAAGGCGCGCAGCACGGTGGGCTTGTAGTAGGCCTGGAGTATGGCCGAGAGCTCGCGCTGTTTGAGCGTATGGATGTCGCAACACAGCAACTGGTCGCGGGTATAGGTCTCCATCTGCTCGGCAAAGGTCCTCACGATGGGTATCATGGGCAGTGCGTGGAGCTGGCTGTGGTTCTTGGCAAAGCGGCGCATCTGCTCCTCAGACACGATTCGACTGCAGAAGTCGAGGTGGTTGCCGATGATGTAGAGGCGCACGCCCACGGCGTCTTCGAGCACCTCTATCTGATGGTCCAGGTGCGAGGGCATGACAAACATCTGGTTGTCTTCTACCATAAACGGCTCGAAACCGACCCCCGAGATTCTCAGTTTGCCCTTGAGCAGGAATGCTAACGTAGAAAAAGATGGATTGAAGGATTGGTTTTTTCCAGCCTCTTCCTCAACGACACTGAACCCCACGGGGGAGCTGCCAATATAGTGGGGACAACTGGCATGCCTGTTCAGATACATCAATTTCATTCTCTTTTCCTTTCCTTTTTAATGAACCAAATCGATAAAGACCCCATTTCTGCCATGACATGAGTGCATGGGCAGATGTCCAACCGATGGTGAGTTAATCCTATTTCCAACGCGCAAATAGAGCTGCCGCGGGCCACGAGGAGAGTTCCCTAAATGCCTGCGAGTAGCATTTCGGTTGCAAAGTTAGCCTGTTTTGAGGTATATCTTCTCATCAAAATGTGTCAATAGTTTATGATTTTGACTCATTATTAACACTTTTTAAAGTATTGGGCATAAAAAGTTGACATAGGTTTTGAAATAATATTACTACTTTTGCATACCTGTTACAAAGGGGGAGAGAGTATTTCATCATTATTAATCCAACGCACACGATGATATATCCACAATATTTCAAGGAAGCCGACTTCAACACAAATCCCGATGAAATCATCCGCATGGGATTCGGATTTGTGAAGGTGGGGGCCGGGGCCTGCGACTATTTCGATGATTCGGTGTCGACACTTGCATTTCTGGTAGACGGCAAGGTGAAGATTTCGGTCGAAGGCGTAACCCCCATTGTCCTCAATGCAGGCCAGATGGCCATCTTCCCCACGAAGTTTCGCCACATGATCGACATCCTTGAAGACACCATTGCCGTATTCCTTTATATTATAGGAGACGACCGCACATTCTGCGAGCAGGTGCTCGGAAGTGACATGGTTGATAGCCTTCCAGCCGACGACAACACCATTCACACGTTGCACATGGTGCCGCCCATCGACCTCTTTGCCCGCCAGATAGCCTTCTACATCGGTGACAAGAAGTTCAACCGGGACATCAGCTTCCTCAAACAAGACGAGCTGGTGACCATCCTCACATCGTATTATGACCGCGCCGAGATGCTGCACTTCCTCGCTCCGCTATACCATACGTCGCAGACGTTTTACGGAAAGGTGATGAGTCTCTCCAACAACTTCCTCACTGTAGAGGAGATGGCCGACAGGTTGAGGATGAGCCGGTCCACCTTCACACGCACCTTCAAGAAGATTTTCGGCATGCAACCCAAAGACTGGGCTATCCATCTGCGGGCCACGCTGCTCCACAAAGCCCTGATAGAAACCGATGAACCACTGAACCTCCTGGCCCAACGACTCAAGTTTTCGTCGCAACAGCGACTGGCTTCGTTCTGCAAAGAACAGTTCGATGCCACGCCCTCGGCCATCAGGTCGGGCGAGGTGGTGATTCGGCCAGACCGATAAGCTGTCACCTCAGAGCGCAAGGGGGAAAACATTGCGCAGCAGTATTAACTAAAACTCAACCCAATGGACTTATATTTTCTAAGAGAAGCCGACATGAACTACACCCCATCCGAAGTGGTGACGACCGGATTCGGATACGCCCAAGCCGAGAAGGGCGTGAAAGACTATTTTGATTACTCGGTATCCACCGTGGCCCTGCTGCTCGAAGGCGAGGTGCAGATTACGGGCGAAGACCTCAGCTCTACCCGTGTGACTGCCGGAAACATGGCCTGTTTCCCCAAGAACGTCTATCATAACATTGATATTCTTGAAGACTGCACGGCGGTGTTTCTCTATATTCTCGGCGACAACGTGTCGTTTTGCGAGAAAGTTCTCACCCGCGAGTCGCTCGACCACATGCCGGTTCTCGACCACCGGATCCACACGCTGCCCATCGTTCCCATCCTGAGAACGTTTGCCGACCAGATAACTATGTACATCCGCGACCGGCAACGGCTATGCCGCGACATCAGCTTCATCAAGCAACGCGAGCTGCGTGCGCTCATGTCGGTCTACTATTCGCAGTCTCAGCTGCGCACGTTCCTGGCTCCACTCTTCCGCACCAGCGACACATTCTATAGTCAGGTGATGTCTATGGCCGTGGGATTCCCCACTGTGGCCGTCATGGCAAGGCGTCTGCACATGAGCCGATCTACCTTTCTGCGCCGGTTCCAAGACAATTTCAACGAGACGCCCAAGGAGTGGGCCACCCGTCTGAAGTGCCGTTTCCTCTACCGTGCACTGCGCGAGACCAATGAGCCGATGGCCAGCATAGCCTGTCGTCTCAGGTTTTGCACACTCCAACGCATGGCTGCTTTCTCCAAGCATCACCTCGGACTTTCGCCCCATGAGATACGCGAGGGCAAGCCGCTCGCCGTCGAGCTCAGATAGGCCACGCTGCAATCCCGTCGTGCCCAGATATCCACCGGACTGCCGGAAGCAGGTGTTAAAATTTTCATAAATCATTCGAAATAATCCGATAAAAGCATGGGAATGTAGCGTTAATTCCCTATATTTGCAATAATTATTATTTTTACAGATCGAATCATTCATTAAAACATCACTACTATGGATATCAACCAGAGAATGCAGGACGCATTTAATGCGCAAATCACAGAGGAGTTGTTCTCTTCTAACTTATATCTTCAGATGGCCTTCTGGTTCCGCAAGGAAGGCTGGATCGGCTTTGCCAAATGGATGGCACACCAGAGTGACGAGGAGAAAGGCCACGCTATGGACATGGCCGACTTCGTGCTCAACCGCGGCGGAAAGGTAGAACTGCGCGCCGTTCCTTCGGTTCAGACCGAGTGGAAGAGCCCCAAAGACGTGTTCGAGAGCGCTATGGCTCACGAGAAGCACGTGTCTACGCTCATCAGCAAGCTCGCCGACGTGGCCGATGAAGAGAAAGACCGCGCCGCCTCCAACTTCTGCGGCAAGTATGTAGACGAGCAGGTGGAAGAGGAGAAGAGCCTCCGCGACATCCTGAACCTGTTCCGCCATCGCGAGGGTTCCACCATTCCGGCCATCGACGACATCGTTGGCGGTCGTCCGCAGACCCACTAATCCGCTGTCCATCACCGGGCATCGTGACCCCTACAAGCCATATCCGCCGCGGTGGATATGGCTTTTTTCATGATGGCTCGGGGCGAGATCGGTGGCTCGGCCACTCATTCTCACGGGTTCATCACGTGTTTTTCATGGTTTCCGGAGCCCCTTGAGACAGAGTTTTCATGTGGTTTGCTTGCTCCGCCCAATATTTATATATACCTTTGCGCGGGTGAGACGACGGTCTCACGCTGACTCCAAACTGATGGAAACGCTTCAAGCAAACAATTCCAAAGGCGAACAATGGTACGTGCTTTCGGCCAATTATAAGAAAGAAATCGCCGTGAGAGACGAGCTCATAGGGCTCGGCTTTCAGGCCTATGTGCCCATGCAGTATGAGCTGCTCAAGGTCAACGGCCAGCGCCAGCGCGTGTTGCGCCCTGCCATCCACGAGCTGGTCTTCGTCAAAGCCACCAAGGAAGACCTGCTCGACTATAAGCATTCTTCCCGCCTCAATCCCTACATCTTTTTCCGAAGCATGCGCCTGGAGCAGGGCTGGAAGCCCATTGTGGTGCGCGAAGACGACATGGAGAACTTCATGAAACTCACGCAGATGTCGGAGATTGGGCTCAAATATTTCAAGCCCGAAGAGCTCAGGCTCTCCAAAGGACAGAAGGTGCGCATCATGGACGGCATCTTCAAGAACATTGTGGGCACCGTGCAGAAACTGCCTCACAAGCGCGGCGACTACCTCGTGGTGGAGATTCCGGGCGTGTCGGTGGTGGCCGCGAGCATCAAACCCGACTATGTGGAGCCCATCGGGAAGCACGTGGCGCGTTCTTCCGACGTGGAGGGCGACGTGCAACGCATGACGGAAATCGCCTGCAAACTGCTCTACGACCTGCCCGACGACATCGCCAACGAGACAGCCCGAAGCCTGCTCATCGGTGAGTTGCAGACCATCCGCATGGCGCTCGAAGGCTGCAAAACATTCATGCCCGCCGACAAAGCGAGCTACGCCTTGGCCCATTTCCTCGCCGCCAAGGCCCTTGCCGAAGACGAGTCTGTAGCCGCTCCCCATCTCGCCACGCTCCTCTCGGTGGCTCCCCGCCTGCGCAGCGTGAGCCTGTTGCGCCTCCGTGCCAGCCTCTACCTCAGCCTTTGTGCCTCCGACGAAGCCTCTACCCATTTTGTCGCAGACACCATTTCCCATTGGTCGCCCACCTCCTTCACCGAAGCCCAGAAGAAAATCCTCTCCGAGAAGCGTTCTGCCGAGAAGCGTTTCCGCCCGTAGCCGCTCCCACCTTATTATATATAGCCCTCGAAAATCTTACCACGGAGCCAATTTTCAACATATCCTTTCCCCATATCAAATGCTGTAATAACCCTCGCTCTGTAGGGACAAGCCCCGTGCATGTCCGCACCGCCGCATGGCCTACCAACACTTTTCATCATCCCTCCTTCCCCTTTTCAATCAAAGGCATAATCCTCTATCTATCAATCAAATGCCCTGACACCGCCCCACCCCCATATTCCCCCTCTTGCCATAAGGTACTAATCCCCTCGCCTTTAGGTATTAATCGCAAGACGTTTAGGTACTAATCTCCCGGCGATTACTACCTTATTCCGACAGACGTTCTATCTCGCTGATTATCAACGCCTATCATTCCCTACAGTTTTCTCCATCATTAGTACGAAGCTAATCATTCCTCACCCGTTTTCTCCATAGAGGAATGACGATTGTTCTGTGGAGATATGAGCGGAGCATATCCCTACTGGACAAAAAAAGAAATGCCCCGATTCCGTGCGGGAATCGGGGCAAAGGGATAGCCTATTCCTCGTCCCAGAGGTTGGGGCCATGCTCCCATACGTCATCTGCCACGTCGCTCTCCTTACCCAACTGGGTAGAGGTGCCTCTTCATTATTCACGGGCTGATTCTTTGTTTTCAGATACCACAGTTATAGATGGCAGCCCTTATGAGATGACTCATCGATGGGATATCATGACAGATAGGAATCGAGAAGTGGAAAGAATCACCCCATATATAGATGCTTTTAGGAAATGCCTGAACCTGGGAAAAACGTAGTTCGCAGTGTTTGGATGTCCAATGGGTGTATGGAAAACGATGGTGATGTCGGGCGAGCTACCGGATATTATCGTAGGCACGGAGGGCTTCGAGAAAGCGGGTGTTGACGTCTTCGAGCGTGTAGAGGTCGTCGGCATTGGAGTGGAGCCCCTTGAGACGCAGCGGGAAGACCTGTGGGGTATGCTGCAGGTCGAGTAGAGGCATTTGGCGCAACTGGTCGGTGGACTGGTAGACGAGGTTGATAGCCACAAACGTCTTGCCGCTTTGGTCGACCCATTTCTCAAAGACAAGCTTGGAACCGATTGGGGTTTTCTTCTCGATGGAATGGGGCAGAGAATAGTCTGCCACGCCGAGAGCTGCGTCTACACTGGCAATATTGGAATCGTGACCGCAGAGGAAGGTGAACTTGCGACCTTTGGAGTTCAGTTCGTCGAACATATATTGCAGTAGCGGATGGGCTACATTCACGGCCACGATGGGTGCGGTGAAGAGCACATCGCCATACACATCTTTCACCTTGGCTATCTTGGTCCAGTCGTTGCGGCTCATGGTATGACCGAAGCCTGCCTTCAGCGTGTCGGGTTCCTCATAGTATTGGAGGATGAAGGCGTCACTGGCCGAGTTGGCATTTTTCAGTGAACCTTTCATACTGGGCTCCTTATAGAGTTCAAGTGCAATCTGTGTGTCGTCGAAGCTGAGGTCTCTCACCTCCCCGCTCTTGTAGTATTTGCTCTGCTTCATGTCGAGTACATCTGCGATGAGTCGGTAGCTTTCGCTTAGACTCTCGCATACACCTTTCAGCCCCTTTGTACCTCCCATAGCGTTGATCTGGCGCATGGCCTCGGTGCGGAAAGCCTCACTTAGCTTAGTAATCTGTGGGTGGAATACCGGGTCCATCTTCGAAGGGACATACCGGTGATAGACCCTCAGATTGGCTACTGGCATGAATGCGCCCGAGAAATATTGGGCTGTGGCTATGCAGCGCTGCATGGAGTTGGCATAAAGGTTCACCTCATCGACTGTGGGCACATAGTTGTCGGTGAAAAGTCCGGCTTCGACGGTCCATTTTCTGAAGAACTGTCCCATCTGCGTTTCGAGCACTCCGCCGCGCAAGGTCAGTTCGCTGGCGGCCGAGGACCAAGGTGTCCACGTGTGGGGAGTCATCTTGCTGAGGGCAGAACCATTGGTGGAGAGGGGCGAACGGATGTTGTGGCGGGAAAGCACGACCACCTCTCGGAGTTGATATCTGGATTTGAACTGCGGTGAACGCTGGAGCTGTGCCCACGAGAGGGCGGGACAGAGCAGTGACAATGCCAATAGTGATAGTATCGATTTTAGTGTTTTCATTGTTGGGGTTGTTAGGGTTAGGAAAATAAATAGAATGGATGGATGAATTCTTTCACCCCCTCCCGATCCCTGCGCCAATGAGGTGCGGGAAGGGGTGGATGTGAAGGAAGATAGCGGGTTAGAACTTGATTTGGAGACGAGTTTCAAGTACAGAGAACGTATTGTCGTTGAAAGCCTGGTTTTCTGTGGCCCGGCTGATAGAGCCGCGGACGCGCCAGATCATATATTTGTTGAGGTAATAGTTGAAGGTGAGCGACCAGTCGTTGACCGTACCGCCAAGTATTCCGGCCTTCCGGTCGGTGAGGGTCGAGTAGTTGTAGGCGGCCACGAGCTCCATGGCTCCTGGGTCGGGCGTGGCGATTCCGGCATCAGAGCGGGTGTAGGTGTAGCCTTTGCCCTTGACCAGGAAGCGCAGATTGCCGTAGGCTCCCCAGGCATGGAATTTGGGCAGGGCCTTCTCGCGGGTCACGTCCACATAGTAGTATTGTGCCTCGACGCCGAGATTGCCGAGGGCAGCGGTCAGCTCTGGCGTGAATTTCCAGAGAGCCTTGGCATCGGCGATGGTGGCGCTCTGGATGCTCACCTTGGCAATGCGGGTGGGGAAAGAGGCGCGCAGTGTATAGGACTTGTGGTTGAGCTGCTCTTTGTCGTTGTAGCGTGGCGACTCATAACCACCACTGATTCCCACGTGGAGTATCTTGCCACGTTCGGTGAGAGGATGGTAGACGAGTCGGGAGAGCACGCCCCAAGCCTCATTGCCAATCTTGTCGGTAGAGTTTTTCATAGCATCGTTCTCGGCAAACACCGACGCGGTGGCGTGGAACAGCTCGCCAGAGTGCTTGAACATGGCTCCGAGCAGGCGATTGTTGAAGAAGGCTTGGTTGGCTTCAGGCTCCTCCATGGAGATCTTGAAACTGGAGGAGGTGGCGCTCTGCAATCCAAACTGATGGACGAAATAGCCTACGCGGACCAGGTTTTCGCTGTCAAAGTTATAGTCAATGTTAATGTCTTTGAGCGAAAGTTTCTGTCGGGCATAGCCGATATCCACCTTGGCCTTCCACTTGCCGTAGGTGGCACAGAGCCCTATGCGGGCGTCGGGTATGGCCACTCCACTGTTGAGTTTGTTGTTCAGGTCCTTGTCGGTGCTGTGCATCACTCCTGCATCCATGAGGATGCGGCCCGACAGTTTGGTTTCAAGTTTGGGTTCGTTCTGGGCAAAAAGTCCTATGCAGACCGTCAATACATAGGCGGTCATCATTATTTTTTTCATAAAGAAGTGGTTAATTTAGTTTTAGTTTCGCATTGGTGATAGGATGGGGTGTTTCCTTTTGGTATTCGAGCAGAAGCATCCGGGATGCTCCCATCGATAGGATAGATATGGGTTAGTTGCTGGCCTTGAAGGTGCTCTTGCCCACTTTGCCGGCTTTTACGAGACGGGCAAACTCCTTCTTGGCCTTGTCCATCTGTGCCTGGAAAGCCGGTTCGGCATGCAGGCGTGCCACTACGGCGGCACTCACCAGGCGGGCAGCGTCCACGTCGCTCTGCCAATGGTATCCGCAAATCACGCGGCTCTGTCCCATCTCGTAGCCCCGTTTCAGAATTTCGTTCTGACGGTCGATATTGATTTCAGAGAGAACCAGTGCCGTGGCCCATCCGATGGCAGTATGACCGGAGGGGTAGGATCCGTTGGTGGAGAGTTCCTTCTGCTGTTCGGGGTTGCAGGTGTCCTCCTGATAGAAGGCAAAGGGTCGTATGCGCATGTAGTGGTTTTTGGCGCCACGGGTGGAGAGGTCGCCAGCATCCTCACGGATATTGAGCACGAGCTTGTAGATTTCAGGGGTGGTCTCCTTGCTGATGGTGATGCCAAAGGCCTCGGAGAAAGCTTGGGGCACACCGTCTCCACCTACGCGAGCGTCGGCCACAGCCTGGTCGCCGCGTTCGGTGTTGCGCTGCATCTTGCCCCATTGATATTGTGCTTCATCATAAAGAAACTGTACGCTTCCCGGCTGGGGCGGTGCAGGCAGCAGGTCGAGCGAACTGGCTTGCTGACCGTCTTGCAGGAAATAGAGGTTGGGTTTGGTGCGCACGTCTTTCACGGGCGTGGCTGTCTGTGCGAAGGTCGATACTGAGATGAGCGTCAGCAGGGCAACAATCAGGTTTTTCTTTTTCATCATTTTGATTTTTAATGGTTTGTGTTTAGTTGGTGATTTGACTGCTGCAAAATTAGGATAAACGTTGCAAAATAAAAGTTGCATCCTGTTATTTCCGGGGAATAAGCAGATGCAACTTTTTGGAATCCATTGACTTTCAGGAGTTTTCTCATTCTATCAGCTTCAGCATATAGAAGACCATGCTCGACGGGTTGTGCGCTATCCATGACTTGAGGGCGGTTTGGTTGTCGCCTATTTTGCCGTGGTAGAGCCTGCTGATGACCGGGTTGAGGTTGCCATAGATGCCCAGCATGCCGGGGAGCAGCGAGCGCTTGGCCTTCGGGTCGGCCAAGAGTAGGAGGAGAACCTTTACTTGTTGATTGTTGATGTTGTTGAAATGGAGCAGATCTTCCATCACTTCGCGGTCGGTCTGACAGAGGAGTGAATGTGCCTCCTCGATACAGGCTGCCAGTTGGGTGGTGATGTTGCGGGTGCCGTGTTCTATCTCTTCGAAGAGTCGGGTATCGAATTTTTTCATGATTCTCTGCTCGTTTTCCCTGACAATGGCATGGTGGGTTGTGGCGTATTGGTGCATGAGGTGATGTATTTCATGGAACATTCGGAGTTGTCGGGTGTGCAGGTCGGTCTGCTGGAGGATGCGGAGCAGCACAATGCGGTCGCATCTCTCGATGTCGCGACTCAGGTTAAGTAGGTCGGAGAGCATGACGGATGCGGTTGTGGCATACTGTTTTTCCGACTCAAGTAACTGGCACATCTCGCGCATGTGTCCCTGGATAGTGGCCAAGGCCTGGGCGGTGAAGAGCAGTTGGTATTCTTCCTTGACCGTGGTGAAAGGCTTATAGAGGTCTGAGAGGGGCTTGCGCTGGCTGTCTTCATAGAGTTTTTCTATGTGGAGAGCCAGGTTATCGTTGAAGTGGGGCAGCACGAGAGTGCCCTCGGTGTCACGTTTTATTCTTTGCAGTTGGTCGTTCAGTTCATTCACATGCTGCAGCCAGAGTCCGTTACGCTTGCTCTGGCTGACGATGCGGTCCATGTTGCCCGAGTCTCTGGCGGCCTCCGACTCCTTGATGAGCAGTGGCGATTCGAAGATGGCCACGTGGCTTATCTCCTCCATCTGCTGGTCTATCACCTTCATCATGTGTAGCGCCGCGTCTCGGTTGAGGCGCATCAGTTCGTGTGACAGCGTCTGAATCCTTTGGTCGGTGGAGGCAACGTCTGAGGTCTGTATGTCGATGTCCTCTATCTTCCGGTTAATCATCTCGATGGCTTTACGATCGCTCTCGTTCAGTAGAGAGAGCATGGCATTGAGGCTCTCGGCTCTGCTTCTCAAGTCGTCGGTGCGCATCTGCAGCTGCTTGCGTTCCATAATTTTCTTTCGTTTGCTCATCAGCCAGAGGCAGAATATGGCGAAAAGCAGAAAGGCTATGGCCAGAACTATGGTACGGAGTGAGGGCACGGAGTCGTCGAAAGCTATCCATGTGAGGTGATTTTCGTGCTGCGGTGTGAGGATACACACCCCCAGGTCGGATCCTAAGAACACTCGCTCATGGCTCACGTAGGAGGAGTTGGGGTGAAAACGGATGTCGGCGTAGAGCAATCCACGGTCGGAGAGTTGCCCGTTTTTCCATATAAACTTGTGTATTCCGGTCTCAGGCAGCGTGTAGAGCACGCTATCGCTCACATAGAATACACGCGAATTAGCATCCACCCGCAGTGAGTCGGGCCCGCTGGAGAGCAGTTGGTGGTTGGTGAGGAGAAAGAGATTGCGATCGTAATGATTGTCCACGCAGAGGTCTCTGACAAACGGATACTGCTCTGTGCCCGCCACCTGATGCACCTTGGAGCCCGTGAGGCAGAATATTCCATGGTTGAGCGTGGAGATGTAGACATCTTCGCTGTGTGGCGGACAATAGAAATTGGTGATGTATTTATTGTCCATGCCATGAATCGTGTCGGTACGGCCCGAATGGATGTCGATGGCCAGGAGGTTGTCTTGTATGCCCAAGAGCAGTCGGCTGGTACCCGGGGAGATAGTCATGGCGGTAATGCGGGTGCCCGATTGATATAGCTTTCGCGGTCGGGTCAGCATCTGATTGAACGGTAGATTCTTATCCAATTTTATGCTGAACAAGGCGTTGCTGGCATTATAATAGAATATGTGGTTGCCTGTGGCGCATAGTTCTACCGGCGTGTGATCCTTGGGTAGGTCGTAGGTTTTCGTGGCATAGTTGCTGTGACCCGACTGCCTGAACAGTTCGTTGTGGGTGTTCACGTAGAAGTGGCTGGTGCCATTGTTGCAGGCGGCCACGATGTTTTCCCCTTCATTGAGTATGCCCATGTGGTGTGGAAACTTCCACAGGGCATTATCGGTGATTATTATCGAGAAGCCGCTGCCATTGTTGATCAGGGTAGTGTTCAATGCGTGGGCTGGCAGACTGGCGCTGAGTGGGATGGTGAAGAAATGGGCGAGGTCATTGGATAGCTGCACGCTGCATGCAGAAATGAAGTAATAAGTGTGCCCCACTTTGTAGAATGTCTGCGCCGATATCGGGAGCTGGTAGTCGGCAGAACCACTTCCGTCTGGGCGCTCCACCCTGAGTCGACGGTCGAACAAGACGTGGAGCTTGTTGTCAAACACGGCGATATGGTTCACCGACATGCCTTTGTGGATGAGCGTGGTGGTTCCATCCACCAGCGAATGACAGATGACTCCCTCCGGAGTGGCGGCGTAGAGCATTCGGTTTTGATAGAGACAGATATCGCCGACGGGGAATGGTGCGCCCTCGGCCCAGTTTTTTTGTTGGGGCGTCGGATATAGGCGTGTTAGTTTTTTGCCTACCGGTGCGAGACTCATAGCGTAGAGCCCTTGTGAGGTTCCAGTGAAGATTTGTCCATGGGCTATGGCTATGGTGTAGGGCGAATAGCGGTCATGTTTCTGCGCTATGGGGTATGTCTCAATGTGCCGCAACTGGTTTCCGTCCTGCTCCCACTGTTGCAGCCCGGCATTTCGCGAGGCAATCCACACCCGATTCATACGTTGTGGGTCTCTCACCACGTCATAGATCCGATCGAGACCGGTCTCCATGCGTTGTTTGTTCTGTCCGTCTATATGCCACACCACGCCAGTCTCTCCTCCCAGCCAGTAGCCGCTGGTGTCGGCAGTGAGTGACGAAAGTTTGTCATTAAAGTACGATTCCATCTGTGTCCAGGTCTTCGGATTGCTCGTTTTATGGCAAGCACATAGGCAGAATGCCATGAGGATATAGAGAGGTGAGGTGATGGTCGCTGAACGTTTTGACGGTTGTGTTGGATGCATGGTGTCGGATTATCGTTGGGTGTTCTTCGGTATTTTCGTTGGTTAGGGGCGTAATCAGCAAGACTGTGCGAGCTGTCTCCACGTCTTAAGTCCTTATTATGACCCGAAGGCCGTAGGCCTATTCTTCGCCTGGATAGGCCGTGGGATGAGTAGCCCGTTGCTTCGGGCTCGATTCATGGTATTTATGGTATAGGGCAGGGGCAGGATGATAGGCATCCTGCCCCTGTGGTGGCCTTCTTATTTCTTCTTGGCCTTCCGCGCATACTCAAACAATGAGCGGGGAAGGTGGCAGTAGCCATTGGGATTTTTGTCGAGATAGTCCTGA
>DCJH01000071.1:16898-21941 GCA_002317385.1 Prevotella sp. UBA1705
ATGATATTCCTCGGCTTTGTAGAAGTTTTTGAGGGGTTCCACCTCCACGGCGATAAGTTCGGAGAGCTTTCGCTGCTGTTCATCCATCACGGCATTGATGGTGGGCAGGTCGGAAGCATCGGTGTAGTAGATGCCCGTGCGATACTGCGAGCCCACGTCGTGGCCCTGACGGTTGACGGCAGTGGGGTCGATGGCCTCGAAATACATGTTGAGCAGGAAGCGCAGGTCGACCACCTCGGGGTCGTATTCTATACGCACGGTCTCGGCAAACTGCGTCTTGTCGGTGCACACCTCCTGGTAGGTGGGGTTCTTCGTGACGCCGTTGGCATAGCCCACTTCGGTTTCTTTCACGCCCTCAATCTGCTTGAAATAGTGTTCTGTGCCCCAGAAGCATCCGCCGGCAAGATAGATTTCCTTGAGCGCATGCTCGTTGAGGAGTTTGAGGTAGGCGCCGTAGCCCTGCGATTCCATCTCCTCGCACGGCACAAAGCGGAGCGAAGCGCTGTTGATGCAGTAGCGCAGTCCGCCCTTGTCCTTCGGCCCGTCGGGGAAAACGTGCCCCAGGTGACTGCCGCCGAGCGCGCTCTTCACCTCGGTGCGCACCATGCCGTGCGAACGGTCGGTCTGCTCGGCAATGAGCTTGGGGTCGATGGGGCGCGAGAAGGCGGGCCATCCGCAACCGGAATCATACTTGTCGGTCGAGGCGAACAGCGGTTGTCCGGTGGCCACGTCGACGTAGATGCCCGGTCGGAACTCCTCGTCGTAGGCGTTGGTGTAGGGGCGCTCGGTGGCGGCATGCTGCGTCACCTCATACTGTTCGGCCGTGAGTCGCTCGCGAAGTTCGGCATCTGTGGGCTTCACATATTGGTTGGTGTCGTTTATTTCCATATTCTTATTGTTTTGTTTTGTTGTTGGTGGCTGTCCGTTGGCGTGGCACGACATGAGGATCATGGCCATCCACGACAGCGCGATAATCGGTGCTTTCATCCTTCCTTCATTTTGATTAATTACACACAACGTGCTTTTTTCAATCCGTCAAAGTTACTTCTTTTCATGAAGAAGACCAAGTTCCTTTATCTTTTTTTCGGTTAATATCTCGTAATATCTACATTTATTCGCTCTAAAATGATGACCCCTTTTTGCTGATAACCCTTTGTGCCACCTCTCTTTCTTTAGCCATCTATTTCAAAATCCTTATTCAAAAAATCGGCAAAAACTTTGAATAATATTATTCTTATTATAAAAAAAGGCTCAAATTTAGAATAAGCCGAATGCTTTTTATATATTTGTAGCAGGATTTAAAATAACGGAAAGATGGATAAATTCAACTCTGGACATTTTGTAAACCAAGGCTATTACAAGAGTTTCTTGCCCAATTTCATCAATAGGGAATGGTCGTTCAACGATATGGAACTAATCACTCTGCTAAGCAAGGCTGACCGAATGCTTGGCCGACTGGATATGTTCTCTAATCACATTCCTAATATAGACCTCTTTATTTCTATGCACATTTTGAAAGAGGCCACGCAATCGTCGCGCATAGAGGGTACGCAGACCAATATGGAGGAGGCACTGTTGTCGAAAGAAGATATTCCACTGGACAAACGGGATGATTGGGCGGAGGTGCAAAATTATATCGAGGCTATGGACGAAGCCATTGATAAGATAGAAAGCCTTCCACTTTCTTCGAGGCTGATCAGGGAGGTTCATCGTACCCTAATGAAAGGGGTGAGAGGCGAATTTAAACAGCCTGGTGAGTTTCGCAGGTCGCAAAACTGGATAGGTGGCAGCAACATCAATGATGCAATCTTTGTTCCTCCTGTTCATACAGAGATTGCCGAACTAATGACAGACATAGAGATGTTTATCCATAATCCAGTCTGCGAAATTCCCGATTTGCTGAAAATTGGTATCATACATTATCAGTTTGAGACCATCCACCCTTTCAATGATGGAAACGGAAGGACTGGACGTCTCCTCATCACGCTATATCTGGTGAACAAAGGTTTGCTTAAAAAGCCTGTGCTTTACTTGTCCGACTTCTTGGAGCGACACCGGAACTTGTATTATGAAAGGATTATGCGGGCAAGGGTTGATAACGATATTGTGGGTTGGCTGAAGTTCTTTCTTCAGGGAATAATAGAGACTTCTGAAAAGAGTGTCAATACTTTTGAGAGTATTCTCAAGCTTGAGGAAGAATATAGGGGACTCATCGCCAAGATGGGAAGTAGGTCGGCTAATGGGTTAAAACTGATACAATATATGTATAAGTACCCCACAATTGATGCGGCAAAGGTTGCGGAAGTGATCGATGCCACCATTGCCTCGGCCTATAATCTGATTAAAGAAATGGAAAAACAGGGAATATTGGTGGAAATCACAGGAGGCAAGAGAGGTAAAAGATATATCTTGGATAAATATTTCTCCCTCTTCCTCGATTAATCTTCTGTCTTCCCTGGGGCGGCTTCATGGGTTGAACAGACAGGCAGGTGGCCTGATGGACATTGTAAAGTTTAGGGGTTCGACCTCTCTGTTTATCTTATCTGTTTCGCGACTTCATCTTCCCATTTTCATAAAACTATAAGAATTGCCCCATCTTCTCAACCGTATGGCTGACAAGATGGGGTTGCTTGGATATTTAGAAAGCTTATCTCTCCAATCGTAAACTGGTGGAGAAGGAGCCTGCATCAGCGCTATATGCCTGCAGCATCTTAGCATCCTTTGCCATCGAGTCCGCAGGCAGGGCCGTCGGTTGGGTCCGACTTGAGCCCCACATCTTCGGGCGAGAGCGTCACGGTGCCGTCTTCGAGCAGGAAGCAGGGGATGCCGGCGTAGCCCATTTGCTTGGCTTCATCGAACACCGGACTATTGTCGCGGAGCCGCAGAAAAGCCTTCAGATGGCGCACGTGGTCGCCGATATCAATCACCTGGAAGCGGTCGTCGCCCTCCACCTGGCGCTCTACGGCCTGGCAGTCGGGGCATGATTTCATGCCATAAATCTTGATCATAGCTTATCCCCCTATCGTTTAATGATTACAAACCTGGCTGATGTCTACCGTAAATCCGCCGTCGGGCGTGGACATAAACTTGCCGCGCGCCGAGAGAAAATCTACGATTTCCGAGGCATCCATGCCCTCGGCCGAGCAGGTGTGGAACCGCTCCTCTGTGCCGAATCGGCCGATGATGGCGGCCACCAGCTCTTCCTTGTTCTTGTATGTGTTGCCCTCCATCATGTGGAGAACGTCGTGTCCATGTGTCATAACTCTAATATTTTGATTCAACGGCAAAGATAATCTATTTTCAAGGCCTACGCGGTAACAAATGTGCCCTGCGCCTTGGTTTTAACTTCTTTTAATCTTGGCACCCCGATGTCGTTGCCATGTCAATTCGAGTTAAAAGAAGTTAGCCCGTCATGGGGATGTAGAAAATATTCGTTACTTTTGATATCAGATTATCCAATCCATTTCAAAACCATCGAAACAATGATTAAAATGTATGTCATGAAGACCTGCCCCTACTGCGAATACGTGGAGCGGCAGGTGGAGGGCGATGCCCGTTTCCAGGTCATCGATATCAGCACGCACGTGAGTCTCCTCAAGGAATTCCTCGATTTGCGCGACAATCATCCGGCCTTTGCCGAGGCCAAGGCCGAGGGCGACGTGGGCGTGCCCTGCTATGTGCGTGAGGACGGCTCGGTAACGCTGTCGTCAGCCGATGTCGGTCTGGAGCCCATGCCCGACGGTCCGGCCTGCGGTCTCGACAGCAGGGGGTGCTGACCTTGGTGCGCCGCCCGCCCGCCTAAACCCGTTTTGGGGCGAACCCTCGCCTTGGTACCTTATTGATGGAGCCAAGATTGTGCCGAAAAGGCATGATCGTGGCTTCTTGTTGTATATCAAAATACTCTAAAAAGGATAACTATATAAGTAATTTGCAAAAACAAAATATTCTTTTTAGATAAACTAATAACTATATAAAATATAAAAGTTTCCAAAATAAATCTATAACTTTATGATAATAAATTGATTGACATTTATTAACTAACAAAAAGTTATCCAAAAGTAATTTCGTATTAAATAAATACCTAACTTTGCACTGTCTAATATAAAAGCGTATTAGAACGGGAAGAATAATCTAAAAAACCAAATAGAGATGATACAGACAGTAGTAAAGCGAGACGGAAGAATCGTGGGGTTCAACGACCTGAAAATACAGGCCGCCATCCGCAAAGCCATGCTTCACACCGAGCGCGGCGAGGACGAACAGCTCATCGGGCGCATAGCCGACCACATCGCCTTGAGGGGTCGCAGCCAGATGTCGGTGGAGGATATTCAGGACGCCGTGGAGGTGGAGCTCATGAAGAGCGCGCGCAAGGACGTGGCGCAGAAGTACATTGCCTATCGCAACCAGCGCTCCATAGCCCGCAAAGCGAAGACCCGCGACGTGTTCATGGAGATTGTAAACATACAGAAGAACGACGTGACGCGCGAAAATGCCAATATGAACGCCGACACCCCCGCGGGCATGATGATGAAGTTTGCCTCGGAGAGCACCAAGCCGTTTGTAGACGACTACCTGTTGTCGGAGGATGTGCGCGACGCCGTGAAGCACAACATGATCCACGTGCACGATAAGGACTACTATCCCACCAAGTCGCTCACCTGCGTGCAGCACCCCCTCGACCACATCCTCCAGCGCGGTTTTGTGGCCGGCCATGGGTCGTCGCGGCCTGCCAAGCGCATAGAGACGGCGGCCGTGCTGGCCTGCATCTCCTTGGAGACTGCCCAGAACGAGATGCACGGCGGGCAGGCCATACCCGCCTTCGACTTCTATCTCGCACCCTTTGTGAGACTGAGCTACCAGGAGGAAATCAAGCATTTGGAACAGCTCACGGGCCAAGACCTACAATACCTGATGAACACTGAGATTACCGATTATCTCGAACGAGACCTCGACGGCCTGGCCGCGGACGAACGATTGAGGCAGCACGCCATCAACCAAACGGTCGGCCGCGTGCACCAGGCCATGGAGGCCTTCATCCACAAC
>DCJH01000071.1:21956-68801 GCA_002317385.1 Prevotella sp. UBA1705
GGCAACCAGGTGGTGTTCTCGTCGGTCAACTATGGCACCGACACCTCGGCAGAGGGCCGATGCGTCATGCGCGAGCTCCTCAAATCGACCTATGAGGGCGTGGGCAACGGCGAGACCGCCATCTTCCCCATACAGATCTGGAAGAAGAAACGGGGCGTGAACTATCTGCCCGAAGACCGCAACTATGACCTCTACCAGCTGGCCTGCAAGGTCACTGCACGCCGCTTCTTCCCCAATTTCCTCAACCTCGACGCCACGTTCAACCGGAACGAATGCTGGAAGGCCGACGATCCGGAGCGCTATCGCTGGGAGGTGGCCACCATGGGATGCCGCACGCGCGTGTTCGAAAACCGCTTCGGCGACAAGACTTCCATAGGCCGCGGCAACCTGAGCTTTACTACTATCAACATTGTGAAACTCGCCTTGGAGTGCCGCAGCACCGCCGACGAGGAGCAACGGGTGAATCTTTTCTTCGCCAAACTCGACCATCTGCTCGAACTCACGGCCCGTCAGCTCGACGAGCGCTATCAGTTTCAGAAGACGGCCTACGCCAAGCAGTTCCCCCTGCTCATGACGAAACTATGGGCGGGATGTGAGCATCTTGGTGCCGCCGACACCATCGAGCCCGTACTCAACCAGGGAACGCTCGGCATCGGGTTTATTGGTTTGGCCGAGTGCTTGGTGGCTTTGACGGGCCATCACCATGGCGAGAGCGACGAAGCCCAGCAACTCGGACTGCGCATCGTGAGCTACATGCGCGACCGGGCCAACGATTTCTCCGAGCGCTACCACCACAACTATTCCATCCTCGCCACGCCGGCCGAGGGGCTGAGCGGCCGATTCACCAAGGGAGACCGCCGCGAATTCGGAGTCATCGAGGGCGTGACCGACCGCGACTACTACACCAACTCCAACCACGTACCGGTGTATTACCACTGCTCCGCGCGCCACAAGGCGGAGGTGGAGGCCCCCTACCACGAGCTTACGCGTGGCGGGCACATCTTCTATGTAGAGATCGACGGCGACGCCACCCACAATCCCGAAGTGATTATGGGTGTGGTCGACATGATGGACCGGCTCAACATGGGCTACGGCTCGGTGAATCACAACCGCAACCGCTGCATGGACTGCGGCTATGAGAATGCCGACGCCCATCTGGAGAAGTGTCCCCGCTGTGGCAGCACCCACATCGACCGACTGCAGCGCATCACCGGTTACCTCGTCGGCACCACCGACCGCTGGAACCACGGCAAGCTTGCCGAGCTGAAAGACAGGGTGACGCATACACAATAAGTAAGCCTCTCCCCCTTGCCCCTCCCCTGTAGGGAGGGGCGTAGTTACACTGACAGCCGCCCTCCGGAGCCGGCTTCCCGCAGCGTCTCCTATCATTCCTGTGGCCTGTTCCTGATCCGATTGCCGCCCATCTGCAGCTTGCCTTCAACTCTTGCCTATCGCTGTGGGTCGTTCTTGGTAGTTTGGCGTTCTCTATTGCTGCTTCGGGTCCCTGTCCACCGCCACACTGTGGCGGTCCTCCCTTCGCCCTCTTCGCCTTCCTTCTCAGTGTTCAAATCTCCATTTTCCCCTTTCATCCACCTCTCTATGCCCTCTTCTCCTCTAATCTCCAAGCCCCTTTCCCCAGTTTCTCCCACCCTTTCAAGTGAACCCCAGGGCTCCCTTTCCATCCTGAGCATCGTCGAAGACACCATGGTCGATGGCCCAGGCTTCCGCACATCTATCTATTGTGCCGGCTGCCCCAATGCCTGTCCGGGCTGCCACAACCCGCAGTCGTGGGACATCCGCGCCGGCCAACGCATGGCCGTGGCCGACATCATGCAGGTGATCGAGGCCGACCCCTTCGCCAATGTCACCTTCTCCGGCGGCGACCCCATGTTCCAACCGGAGGGCTTCACCAGCCTCGCCCAGGCCATCCGCCGCCGCACCCGGAAGACCATCTGGTGCTTCACGGGGCTCACCTTCGAGGTGCTGCTGCGCCATCCGAGCCGTCGCCGACTGCTCGAACAGCTCGACGTGCTCGTAGACGGGCCCTTCGTGGAGCGCCTCCGCGACCCCGACCTGATCTTCCGTGGCTCCAGCAACCAGCGCATCATCGACGTTCCTGCCTCCCTGCGGCAGGGGCATGTGGTGCTCTGGGAGCCCGCGGCTTGAGTGCGGGTGCGCGTCCCTTTCCCCATCCCCGATATAGATACCAATATTTATAGGGCAGAATTACGGCCCATAGTCACCAGTCCTGCCCCAGCATTCGTAAGCCTAATGTAGCTCTGAACACCCACAGGCCATTCCTCCGGGGCCTTTATCCGAATCACCTCACCGCCCACAGGCTTACCAAATATATAGTATGGTTATAGCCAAATTATAGTCCATACAAATACCTCTCCACGTTATTCATATTCTATTACTATTCAGCGTATTTGAAAAGAGGTACTAATCGCCCGATGATTACTACCTTTTCGTAAGACGATTAGATAGTAATCGCGAGGCGATTAGTACCTCTTTCCGAACCGATGTCTCCGGCATGATGAGCACGGCATGGGGCCAAGCAGGGAACAAAGGGATTAATTATCTACATTTCAACATGTTATATAGATTGATATGAGGGTGATTTCAGCCTCTATCAGTGGCGGGAGGCCACTATAAAGACTATCGCCCTCCTACACAGCGGGAGGGCGAAGATGGGTTGAGGTTCGGGAGAAATATCTCCCGTTGGCCGTCAGCGTTATCAGGCCAAGCGGTCTATCTCGTCGATGAGACGGCTGGCATGGCCGTCGGCCAGCTGCTTGATGCCCTCCAGTTGCTCGGGATTGGTGCGCATGCTATAGGATACTCCGCCAGTGAAGACGAAGTTTTCGACCTTCATTTCGCACAGTCCGGCAATGGAACGAATCTGCGACATAAGCAGCTCTTCGATGGTGTAGCCCAGCATGTCGTGGCTGTAATAGTCCTCAGGACCGCCGGTGGTAAACGAGGCGATGAGCTTCTTGCCCTTCAAGGCATGACCTGTGGAGCCGTGGGAGAAGCCGTGGACAAACACATCCTCTATCCAGCGGTGCATGATGGAGGGCATGCTATACCAGAACATGGGGAACTGCCACACGATGATGTCGGCCCGGCGCAGTTTCTCCTGCTCCTTATCGACGTCGATTTTGAAGTCGGGATAGAGCTCGCTGAGGATGGAAAACTCAGCGTCGGGGTACTTGGCCTTCAATCGCTGCAATACAATCTCGTTGGCCACAGAGTCGTTGAGGTCGGTGTGGCCGGATACAATCAATACATTGTTCATGTCTTACCTATTTATAATCCTATGTCTCGTATGCCGTCTCTGCAACAAAACCCGTGCCACAACGCAGCGCTATGCCATAAAAAAATTACTTTTGGGGGATGGCGCCGACGGCTTGGGAGTATTATCATAAGAAGCAAACGAGTCTGACCAGTCAGACCTGTCCGACCAGTCTGCCACTCTTTTAACAACAATAAACAGCGGAGCACCCGCGCAGTTGGAAGTTTTTTCATAACTTTGTCGCAGAATAAAGGCGCCCACAGCCCTACGTTCATCGACAATGAGAATTAAACGAAGAACAGAATATTTCATACTTTCCATGATTGGAGCCATGGCAATGCTCATCATGGGCGTGGCCTCGATGGTGAGCCAGGCGGCTGAGAAAAAGGCCGAGACACTGGCCGACAGCACCTTCAGCCGCGACGCATTGGCCCTCGCCCTGAAGGAGGCCGAGGTGGTAGAGGCACAGATCAGGAGCGAGCGCGACAGTCTGCGGGGCACCCTCACCGACACCGCCGGAGTGGCTATGCCCCATGTGGTGGTGAGCGATGGGGTTGCCTGCACCCTCACCGACTCCCTCGGACGATATGCCCTGCACCGCCACAAGGGTGCTCGCTTTGTGTATTACACCGTGCCCGACTACTGCGCCGTGCCCACCCATGCCGCTGACGACCGCACCGCCGACTTCTATCGGGCCATCAACGACACCGACTCGGTCTATAATTTCACCCTCACCCGTCTGCCGCGCGGCAAGGAGACGCGCTACCGGATGATTGTGATTGGAGACCCGCAGGTGACCAACGCCTTCAGCCCCTACTACACAGGGCCCAACGACAACCCCATCAAGAAGAGCGACCTGGCCCGATTTACCGACGAGACCATGGCCGACATTCGCCGCACCATCGCCGACCTGCCCGAGGGAACGCCCGTCTACGGGCTCTCGATGGGCGACGACGTGCAGTATTACGGCGGATACAACGACTCGCTCGAACACCAGATCAGGCTCGCCCTCGGCTCGTCGGAGATGACGCTTTTCTCGGTCATCGGCAATCATGACCAGGACGGAAAGCGCGTGTATAAAGAGAAATGGGAGGAAAACTGGGGGCCCACGGACTATTCGTTCGACCGCGGCGACGTGCACTATGTGTGCTTCAACAACTGTGATTTCTACCACGGCGCACTCTATTACTCGCCCGGCGAGCTCTCCGACAAGCAGATGGCGTGGCTCACCCAAGACCTGGAGCTGGCCGACAAGCAGAAGAAAGTGGTGCTCTGCTACCACATTCCGCTCACCTTCGGCAACCGCCCCAACAAGAAAGCCCAGCCGCTCGACATCCCCACCGAGGCCGGCCACTACAGTTCCTCGCGCCTCTCCGACCTCCTACTGCTGCTCGAAAACTTTGCCGGAGGCTACGAGCTCTTCTGCGGACACACCCATTTCGCACTGAACCACGAGATAGACTACGAGGGCCATCACGTGATGGAGCACTGCCACGCGGCCGCCTGCGGCAACATCTGGCAGTCGAACGTCAACATCTGCGGCACGCCCAACGGCTACTATGTCTACTCGTTCGACGGCACCGAGATGACCAATGCCTACTACAAAGGCACCGAGTGGAAGCGCTCGCAGCAGATGACGCTCTTCCGTGCCGATACCAATTTCAACGACGAGAGCTACGCCAAGGACTGGGATTTGCCGCACAAGCGCAACGTGCTGGTGGCCAACGTGTTCAACGCCGACTCCCGATGGCGCGTGGTGGCCATGGAGAACGGTCGAGAATACCCCATGACGCGCATCTCGTCGGTGGGTCAGGATGCCTTCGCCACGGGCTATCACCACAAGTACAGCGAGTCGGTGAGCTATTGGTTTGTGAGCAAGAAAAACACCTATCTCATCATGAACCACCTCTACTACTACGAGCCGCGCTCGCCCCACTCTATCCTCTTCGTCAAGGCCACCGACCCTTGGGGCAACACCTATACCGAGAGCTCCACCCATGTAGTGTCGCAACCCTTCTTCAACTATGCCCACTATTATCAATAGTCCATGGGCATGAAACCGCAGAGAGGTCAAGAAAATCAAGTGATTTTTTCTCAACAAAACCAGCCTCTCCGCCTCATCCCTTTTCGAGGCGCTCTCCATCGTGTTGCCTTAAAGTACTAATCATGTCGCCTCAAGGTACTAATCGCAACGCGAAAAGATAGTTATCGCGAGACGATTAGCACCTTATCCCAAGAGCACGAAAACCCTACACTCAAACGCTCCCCATCGACTTCTCGCCCAGAAACGCCAAAGCCCATCGAGGCGGGCATCCTGCATGCTACCCATTCCATCCGCCTCGCCATGATTTTCAATTGAGAATCAATTGGATATGTCTCCATCCATAGCAGGGGTTTGAACTGAGCATAACCTTGCATTTCCTATTAAAAAAATATAAATTATTTCTTACTTTAACCCGATTCGCCTATCTTTGCTTACAGTATTAATAAGAAAGATTACAAACTGTTTAACTAAAACGTAATAATATTATGGGTTACAAAATTATTGACGTCGAGGGAATCGGCGAAGTTTATGCCAAGAAGTTGAAGGACGCAGGTATCGACACCGTAGACGAACTGCTGGAGAAGTGCGGCAAGCCCGCCGGTCGCAAGGCTCTGGAAGAGCAGACCAGCATCAGCGGCAAGCTCATCCTCACCTGGACCAACCATGCCGACCTCATGCGCATCAATGGTGTAGGCCCCCAGTTCTCAGAGCTTCTCGAGGCTGCCGGAGTAGACACCGTGAAGGAGTTGAAGCACCGCGTGGCTGCCAACCTGCACGCCAAACTGGTGGAAATCAATGAGCAGAAAAACCTTGTGAACCGCGTTCCCTCTGAGACCGAGGTTCAGAAGATGATCGACCAGGCTAAGGAACTGCCTGCGGTGATGGAGTATTAAAGAGGCCCTCCCCATCCCTCCCTTCAGGGAGGGGGTGGCTCACGCGATGAAATACCCATGGGATATATGTCGCATCTGTGAGCTATAAAACAAATGTGCCGTAAAACCAACACTGGTTTTACGGCACATTTTATATTTCATTCGTCATCAGGACAAGTCAGATAAGCCCATTTTCGGACTCTTTGCATTAGTCCAAGTCGTGCTCTTCACATCCTGTTTCCATCTACAACTTCCACGCAATTCCATCGCGTGAGCCCTCTCCCTCCCTACAGGAAGGGGTTGGGGAGGGTCTTTTAGAACTTCACATCCAGCTCCACATCCACCAAATCGTAGTTGTGCTTGGCAAGGGTGCGGTCGTTGATGCGGGCATACTCGGTATTGAGCAGCACATTCTTGTTGAACACATAGTTCAAGCCCACCTCATATTGCGTGCGGCTTCCCGACCACGTACCATCGTTGCGGTAGAGGTCGTAGCGAGCCTTGGCATAGAGTTTCTTGGTGATCACCGGCGCGATGACGAGCGCATACACACCGTCGGCCTTATTGCCGATGGCCTCGTTCACGTCGCATTTGCTGGCATCGGCCGAGCTGTTGTAGGCCGTCTTGAAGGCCTTGCCGGTGGAGTGGATATACTCCGAGCGCACCGTCCAGTCGCTGAACTTATACTCGGCCGACAGTGCGTAGCGGTGTTGCGGCAGCGAGCGGGTGCCCGTCTGCGTGTTGCCCTGCTCGTCGGTCCATGTTCCCTTGCGGGCATAGGAGCCTTCCGACCCGAAGACGCCAATGCGCATGCCGGCCACAGGCATCACCCAGATGCCGCCGATGATATCCTTGCGCTGATCCACATCCTTGAGATTGATGCCCTGTCCGTTGAACACGCCCACCTGATAGTGCAGCAGGTTGCGGCCGGCAGAGTTCTTCAGGAAGTCGCCCTGAATCTGAAGACCGAGGTCGCGACCATTGCTGGCGATGGCGCCGCTGCGGTCGGAGAAATAGGAAAGCTTCGAAACGCTCTGCGCAAATCCCATGAAGCCCTGATCGATGGGGCTCATCGGGCTCTCGAAAGTGAACGGACGCTTGAACTGTCCCACCTTCACCATGAAGAAATCGTACTTCTGCCACTCGGCGAAAGCATCCACGGCGCGCGGCGAAAGCGACAGCGTAGACGAGTTGCCATTGGCCTGAAGCTGAATCTTCCAATACCAGTCGGTCGCGATGCGACCATCGAGCGTCATACGAATAAATCTTGTGTTGAATCCGTTGGACTCGGCACCGTCCTGGCCAGAATACTGATACTGCGTCATTACATACCCAGAGAGTTTCACATTGTTGATCCAAGCGGGAGCCTTGGTCTGTGCCACGGCCGTGCTCATCATAGCTGAGCCCACGAGGGCCATCATCAATTGCTTTTTCATCTATTATTAGGTGTTAGTTCGTAAAAGTAGGACATGGAAAGCTGCGGGCTCCCCGCCCTTCCTACTTTCCATAATACAAATGCAAAGATAATGTTTTTTATGCTATGAAAAAGAATATTAACACATTTATTTTCACCATTTCCCGCGATTTTCCTCAGATAGCACGGTAAAATGAAAAAAACCGAGTCGGACATCCCAACTCGGTCTCATTCTCATGGTTTTGCGTCACAACACCTCGACGCACATGGTCACATCGCGCAGCGGGCGGTCGTCGGGGGCAGTGTCCATAGCCTGTATCCGCTCCACCACGTCGAGCCCATGCTCCACCTCTCCGAACACGGTGTAGGCGCCGTCGAGGTGTGGCGTGCCGCCGAGCGTGGTGTAGGTCTCGCGCTGTTGGGGCGAGAAGCGGAACGGTCCGGCGGCCTTACACCGCTCCTTGGCCTCGTCTACGATGCGCTGTTGCAACGCCTGGAGACCCTCGCGGTCGCGGTTCCGGCGCATGGTCTTCATCTCTTCCAGATGCTCGCGCCTCACCATCTCAAACATATCCTGCTCTTGTTGCATGGCCATCTGGCGCTCCATCTGCCCCAGTTCGCCCTCGCCGAACGTCTGACCCCATACGATGTAGAACTGGCTTCCGCTACTCTCGCGCTGCGGGTTCACCTCGTCGCCCAGTCGGGCAGCACTCAGCGCGCCACGCTTGTGGTAGAGCTGGGGCACGCTAATCTCGGCCGGAATGGTGTAGTCGGGGCCGCCCGTGCCCAACCGCTTGCCCTGCGGCGCCCCCTTGCTCTCCGGGTCGCCACCCTGAATCATAAAGTCTGGGATGACGCGGTGGAACAAAGTGCCGTCGTAGTAGCCCTCACGGGCCAGTTTGATAAAGTTGTCTCTGTGCAGCGGCGTCTCGTCGTAGAGGCGCACCACGATATCTCCCTCGGGAGTCTTGATTCTGATTCTTGTTGCCATGGCTTGTGTATGGATATCAAAAGAGGGCAGCCAGCCGAGATTTTTCGGCTTGACTGCCCTTCAACTTGGGTCACAAAGTTAATATAAATAGGTGAATGGGCCAAGCCCGCGGCCTATAAAATGCATGCCACCATGGGGCTATCGCCCGGCAATTGGGGCGCCGAGGGTCAGACAATGGCATGCCGATTCTTCCGCTTGGAGGTGTAGCTCACGTGGATCCAGCGTGGATGGGGCGACCCGATGGGCTCGAAGATGAGCTGGTCGAAGTCGATATAGCACCGGATGAACTCATACATGCGCATCCCTCGGTCGGCATCGTTGATCACGATGTCGGCGGCCTCGCCACGTGTGTGCTGCGAGTTGGCCACGCCTCCCACCAGTCGGTTCACCTTCGTGGTGCGGAAACCACTGGAGATGACCACTGGTCCGAATTGCCGGCGCAGGGGTTCGAGCACGTGGAGCGCCAGGTCGCGCAGGGCCTGTTCCTGCTGCAGGTTGGGCAGGTTGGGCAGTTCGTTTTCTATCGCTACGCCCGAGCGGGTGAGCTCGTAGAGCGTGAAATGGTCTGAAAGATGCAGTTTTTCCTGATGTGTCATAGTGTGTTGTAGGTTATAAAATGGTTTAAAATGTTGTCTTCTCCGTCGAGTCGTTCATAGCGTGACAGCATCGAGCAGTCGTCGCTCACGCGTTCTGCCAGGTCGCCCACGATGCGTGTCAGACTGCCGGGCACCCTCCGCCCCACGGCGGCAAAGGCTTCCCGTGCCAGCTGGGCCTGGGTGTAGGGGCATCCCTGGGTGTCGACGAGCCTGCGTTGCTGCCACACCAGATGCACCATCTCCACCAGTCCGCGCTGCGTTCCGGTCCACCCCACCCTGCCGGCAGGCTGGCCAATGAGCCACGCCAGGTCGTCGGTCATGCGACTGAGGGCCTTGAGGCGGCGGCGCTGTCGCTCCTGAATAAGCTCCATCGGGGTCATAGGCGTTGATGTTTAGGATGAATCATGTGGGCCGTGTGCCCGTTTTCTGTCTTGTTTGCTGATGTTTTGTTCATGTTGTTTTGCTGTTTTTTGAGTAAGTATTGATGGGATTGGCACCAAGCCGGCATAGGTCCAACCGCCTGAGCAAAGGTATGCGATAGCCCCATGATATCCAAAAATTGATTAACGGATTAAGTATCGTTAGGATTTCAAGGAAATGAAACTTCACAAACCGCGCCTCATCCCCCACTCCATCTCCCGCTTCTCGGCCCAACTCCACACCGTTTTGTAGTGTCCCTTCCGTCCCCATCCATCCACGAAACCACGTTCGAATAACTCTGTTTCCTCCTTTCTTCTACCCAAGAAAACCACTATACAAAAAAAAAGAAATATTTTTTTGATTTTCTCTAAGTAGTTCATCCCACCGCAAGCGTACTATGATTAAAATATCTAAAAACCCATTCAATAACTAAAAAGATGAAAAATAGTCTACTCCAAAAGTTGAGTGCCCTGGCACTCCTCGTAGCAGTCGCCCTTCCGTCGACCGCTCAAACCACCATCACCGTACAGGATCAGGTAACCGTGAACGGCGGCACCGCAACGCTGGCCGACGGCAGCGGCACCGTGGCCTACACCAATGCCGACAACGCCGTGTGGTATCTCGGCACGTTCAATCTGGCTCAGGTGTCCAGCATTGAGGTGAAAGGCGCAGCCTTCGTGAGCGACGGCAGCGGCAACAAATCATGGTTACGCATTGCCGCCGTGGCTCCCGGACAGTTGCCCGACGTGAACACCACCTCGCTCGGCAATCTCAGTGGCACCATCCGCAGCGCCGCCTGTGAGGTAGCCCGCATCGTAGCAGAGACCACCCCAACCACCGTTGCCAGCGGAAAGAACCCCACCAACTATGCCGGTGCCAACTTCACCATCACCACATCGGGCGTAACCTACAATGGAGGATACGACGGAACCGTGACGATGGACGACGCCAACAACGTGGCTCTGAGCAAAAACTCGGGTCTCTATCAGCTGTTTGTCTATGGCAAAGCCAACAAGGGCCGACTCGCGATAGACCAAATCATCATGCATTATGCCAACGAAAGTGCTTCGTCAGCCACTTCCACCATCGGTTCTTCGGCCGACACCTATGTGCGATTGAATAATACCAGCAACTTCGGCACTAAGACAGTGATGGAAATCCACACCGACTTGGCCAATGCCACGGCACCTACCGACTTTGTAGGTCTCATGAGTTTCACCCTGCCCGAGGCCGCCGTGGGCAAGATCACAAGTGCCAAGCTGCGCCTCGTGACCAACAACTGCAAGGGTTCCACCACCATGAACATCTACCCCTATGGCAATGCCTTTGCCGAAAGTACCACCTACGATGCAGAGAACAGCTACATCACCGCAGCCCGCCAAAGCACTCCCATTATCTTCAATGTGGCCTATGGTGTGAGAGGCAAGTCGCTCACGGCAGATGCTTTCACCGACAACACCGATGTAGCTGCATGGACCAACATCATCGACATTACCTCTTTGGTCAATGCTGCGGCCTCGTCCTCTTTCCAGATCATGCTCGACGCAGGCACCGCAGGCACCAATAAGGACGAGTTCTTTACCAAAGAAGCCGTGGATGTGACCAATACCCAAAACAATGTGACCTATCTCGCAGCCGACCTCGTACCTCAGCTCACCATCACCTATAGCACAGGCACCTCTGTAGACACCTATCAGCTCACCATGACCGATGCTCAGGCTGCCACGCTCACACTGCCCTTCGACGCCACACTGCCCGCCGGACTGAAGGCTTATACACTCGCTTACACCTCCGGTGCTGCCGCAGCTACCCCGACCGAAGTAACCGGCACACTCGCTGCCAATACTCCGGTGCTTGTCAACGCTGCAGCAGGCAGCTACGCCTTCGCCGCCATCAATGGCAAGGCTTGTCCCGAAGTGGCTACCGCCTCTACCTACGGCGCGCTCAACGGCGTGTATGCCGACACACAGGTAGCACAGGGCAACTACGTGCTTCAGAACCAGAACGGCGATGTAGCCTTCTTTATCGTAGATGCCAATAGCGGCAATATCGTTGCTCCCGCCTACACCGCTTA
This sequence comes from Prevotella sp. UBA1705, assembly GCA_002317385.1. Classification (GTDB taxonomy): domain Bacteria; phylum Bacteroidota; class Bacteroidia; order Bacteroidales; family Bacteroidaceae; genus Prevotella. Next base: position 33,663 of record DCJH01000071.1, read on the forward strand.
CCTCACAGCAGATACTGCTGCCGCTGCCAAGATTGGCACAGGCCTCAGCAATCCCACCGCCATCAGCAGCATCAAAGCCGCTACCCAGACTGACGGTGCCATCTACAATCTCGCCGGCCAGCGCGTAGACAAGAGCTACAAGGGCATCATCATCGTGAACGGCAAGAAGTATCTCAACCGCTAAACCCCTTCCCATCATGAAGAAAACCTATCTGGCTCCGGCCATCAAAAACAGGAATATGGATGCCTCTGAGCTCTTGCAGAGCAGCGTAACCGGCACAACGGTCACCTCTCAGAAGGATGCCAAGGACACCTATACCGTGCTGGGCAAGTCTCACAGCGTGTGGGACTCCGAGGATCAGCCGTCCTCCGACGATGCCTGGCAGTAGCCGCCTCTAATGCGTACAACCACTTTCAAGGTGCCCCGCGGTATGCCCGTGGGGCACCTTTCTATATATAAGACTCTAAAAATATAACCCGTAAATGACCCATCCTCCAGTAGTCGCCTCTCCATAAGCCTTCGATGGCTACTGCACGATGGCGTGGTTTTCATGTAATATCTGTGAACCGACCATCCAACAAGGGGATGATGGATTCCGGAAGACGGGCTCGGCCCTATGAGATGATGCGCAGGCGAAGGCCTATCTGCACCGCGGCAGCGGTGTTGTTCACCTGCAGGGCCGCGAGGATGTTCTGGCGATGGCGATACACCGTGTTGGTAGAGATGCACAGGCGCGAGGCGATCTGCTTGCTGCCCAAGCCCTGAGCCAGCAGGCGGAGCACCTCTTTCTCTCGCGGACTGAGCATCTGCTGGTCGTGCTGCTCATACTCCACGATGGGCACCGGCACGCCACTGGCACTGTCGATAATCTGTCCGACAAACCCCTCGGGCGACACGACGGAGGGCGTGTAGAGGCACACCGACAGCCATACGCTGCCGTTGTCGAGGCGCTCCAGATAATAGGTGCGGTGGAGCACGGCAATGGTCCGGCCGCCGGGCAGATTGAAATGCACCACGCACGCCGTGTGGTAGCGGTGGCGCTGCTCCACCGGCAGATGGCTCTGAAACTGGAAATAGCGCAGCTCGAGCACGTGGCGCTCCACCAATTCGTCGGGCGGGATGCACCCGAAAATATCGTCTTCGAAGATGGAGGGGATGACCATCGGCCCCGGCTCCAGCCCCAGCAGCCGACCCATGTCGCCCGAAAAGATATAGCTCAGGTCGCGCTTCAGGTCGGAGAGCACCGCTATGCCATTCTCTATATCCACAAATTGTCGCACCTGCTCTATCCGCCGCTCCACAATCTCGGGGCGGATGGCGCCCTCGCCAAACGGCTGTCCGGTGAGCAGATGTCTCAGTTGTAGGTCTCTATCCTCCATGTTCAAATTGGCTAAAATTGACTATTGCGCGCCGTCGCGCAATCCATTATCTTTGTATGTTGTAAAATTAAACAAATAAAAAGAGAATCAAGTATGAACAAGTCAATTATTTTTGCAGTCCTCTCAGGATGCGTCCTCATGCTGGGCAGCTGCGCAGGCAAGACCGAACCGACCCCAGCCAACGCCGCAGACACCACCGCCGTGGGTCTGAGCTCCACCGTGACCGACTGCGAGGTGAAGGCCGGCAACGTGACGTTTACCCGTGCCTACAACGGCGCCGACACCCTCACGCAGGTCAAGACCGACGGCACGCTGGCCATGAACACGCCCATGGGCCGCGACTTCTTCCGCGATCCCAACGACGGCATCCTCACGCAGTCTACTGCCCCGATACTCCTCACCAAGGTGGACAACACCAAGCCGTTCACCTTCAGCACCAAGGTGACGCCGGGATTCACCCGCGAAGGCCTCTACAACGCGGCTGCCGTCTATGTGCTGGTGAACGACACGCTGTGGCAGAAGTTCTGCTATGAGCAGGACGAGCGCGGCAACCACCGCATCGTGAGCGTGCGCACCATCGGCACCTCCGACGACAACAACCACGAAGTGCTCACCCAGCCCTCGGTCTATCTCAAGGTATCGTCGGACACACGCACCATTGCATACTATTATTCTAAGGACAACAAGGAGTGGCAGATGGTGCGTCTCTATCGCAACAGCTATCCCAAGGAACTCTGGGTGGGCGTGTCGAGCCAGTGCCCGCAGAAGACGCAGTGCAACAGCTTGTTCCAGAATCTCCACCTCGACCAGACCCAGGTGGGCGATTTCCGCATGGGCAGCTAATCCCCTTTCCGATGCCGAGGGCAACCGCTCAAGGCCTTTTGCCATGAGCAACGGGCCCCTCAGCATCGCTTTTTTCCCTCCCTCAGACCAACCCCACGGGTTGGTCTTTTGCGTGTTCAGACATTTAGGGGATAAGATTTCATAAAGATGTAGCTTTCTTCGTCATAAAGTTATAAACCATTCATTATCAAAATATTAGCCCCTATCATAGTCCCGATAATCAAATCTGAATTTTGCCGCTTTGCCTTCAGGTACTAATCGCGAGAGGATTCGGTACTAATCGTGCGACGATTCCTACCTTATCGCTCGACGATTAGGTAGAGAAGGGAAAGGGCTTTCGCACAGCCCCAACTTCCAAAGGAAAGGAGGGATATGGGCGAGAGGCTTTGGAGGTAGATAGATGGCGACGGAAGAGTAGGAAAATGTCATGAAGAGAGCCCCTTTCGCTGGATGTCTTCTACAAATATTTTTGATTTCTTCATGCTCCGACCCCATCATAAGATGTTATTATGTTACTATGTCTTCTCTCTCCCGCTACCCTGTCTTCTCACTTTTGTTACTCCGTCTTCTGGTGGAAAACACGGCAAAACTCTACGATTTGTCGGCTTTTGAGGCATATGCATCACTTTATAGTTAAGATTGATTAAAAAAAGAAGAATATTCCGATTTTGCTGTTAACTTTGACCCTTGTAATAAGTACAAGAAAAGTTATTCACTTTTATTTTTTACTAACAAACAAATTAGAGAAACATGAAGAAATTATTTTTTGCTGCCCTGGCAGTAACTGCACTGACTATCGCAAGTTGTGGAAACAAGACCGCTGCCCCCGCAGCTGCTAACGATTCCATTGCCGACACCTCTATGGTAGACACCACCGCTCTCGCTCCCGAGACGAAGTCTATGCTCAACTCGCTGACCACTCAGCTCACAGACGTTATCAAGAACAAGGACACCAAGGGGCTGACTACCACGCTGGCCAACATCGCCGCTTCGTATAAGGCACTGGTTAACTCCGGCAAGCTGCAGGACGCGCTCTCCTATGGCCAGGTGATCAAGGATTTTGTGGCTAAGAACCTCGACACCATCAAGTCGTTTGCTGGCAACAACACTGCCATCAGCAGTCTGCTCTCTGGCATCCAGGCTCTGCCCACCGACGCTTCGACCACTGCCGAGCAGGCTAAGCAGGCTGTGTCGAGCAAGCTCACCGACCTCGCCTCTTCTGCTTTCCAGAAGGCTGCTGCCGGCGGTGCTACGGCTGAAGCTGCCGCTGCTGCCCTGAAGAATCTCACCGGAAACGCCATGGAAGGCGCTAAGGATGCTGCCGTGAACGCTAAGGACGCCGCCGCAGAGAAGGCTAACGAGGCTGTAGACGCTACCAAGGCTAAGGCTGGTGAGGCTGTGAACGACGCCGCTGCCAAGACCAACGACGCTGTGAACAAGGCTGCCTCTAAGGCTGTGAAGGGTCTCGGACTCTAATCTTAAGAACTCCTTTCAATAACAATAACGACAGGAGCCAGGTCCCGAATGGTGGACTTGACTCCTGTTTCTTTTGCGTTTCCTGACACGGATATATAAAAATATATATCTATAAAAATATAAATCCGACGCTCGAAAGACCCACCAATGGTCGTCCGGACGTCGGATTCTATGGTTCATGGCACGGAGGGCCTCTCAGGTTTCCAGCCATGCCATGCCTGAAGTTGAAGGATAGGGCGCGGGCTCTATATATATAATATGGTATAGGCCGGCGCCAATGCTGCTCCGCCACGGGGCAATGGTCTATGCCCCACAGGGGTTATCCGCAATAGAAGAAGCGCTGGATGAGACGCTTGGTCTCGTCTACGTTGCCCTCGATATCGGTGCGGAGCGTGCGGTCGTGGTAGCTACGGAGCTGCGCCATGATGCCATCGATCATGTCTTTGGAGAATATTTCCTGCTCCTCGTACACCGCGCGCTGCGCCTCCAGGCACTTGGCCGAAGCCGAACAGCTGTCGGGCAACTGAGCCAGCTGGTTGAGACGAGAGGCGTTGGCGTCGTCGTGGATGTTCACATCAACGTATGTACGCTCGGCTATCTCGAGCGCATCTTTCATCTCGAAGCCGTGGCGGCAGGCCACGCAGAGGGCTGCCAGATACTGATAAACGTCGGCAGAGCCGTCGCCCGAGCGTATCTCGAAGGTCTGCTTGCTGCTTCCGCGCTCCTCGATGGGCACTTCCTGCTCCAGCGGATTGGCCGTCTGGCTCATGTCTACACCCGATGTCCAGCCCAGCGGCACGCGCACGAGCACACTGCGGTTGCGGTCGCCCCAGCACACGTTGGTAGGTGCTTCCTGATGGGGAACGAGGCGGAAATAAGACGTAGGAATCTTGTTGCCGAAGGCCGTGAGGCTCGGCGCCAGCTCCATGAGGCCGGCGATGGCGCGGCGTGCGTTGTCGGTGAGCACTCCGCCACGCTCCACGAGCATGTTCCTGCCCTCGCGCATGAGGCGCATGTGGATATGGAGGCCTGAGCCTGCCTTGCCTGCAGTGATCTTCGGAGCGAAGGTCACGGTGAGGTTTTCGTGCCATGCGAGGTTATAGATCACCCACTTGGCGATCATCAACTCGTCGGCAGCTTGGCACACTTCCACGGGCAAAAACTCTATTTCGTTCTGCTCATAGAGGAGACCTTCCTGCTCAAAGCATCCCACCTCAGTATGTCCATACTTGATGTGTCCGCCGGCCTGGGCGATATATCTCATGCACTTCTTGCGGAAATCACCCATCTTGGCAAACGGCGCGCTCTCGTGATAGCCGTGTTGGTCGCGCCCGGGGAATCGGCCTTCAACGGGTTTGATGACATAATATTCGAGCTCGCCCATGGCATGAAACTCCATGCCGGTGGCGTCGCGGAAGGCTTTGGCAGCCTTGCGCAGGGTGTGTTCGGGCGACGAAGCCATGGGCTGGCCGTCTTTATCGAAGAAGGAACAGAGCATGCAGAGTGTGGGTTCCTCGCTGAATGGGTCGATGAAGGCTGAAGAATAGCGCGGCAGGACATAGAGGTCGGAGCTCGATGCCTGGATGAAATCGAACAGGCTCGAACCGTCTACACGCTCTCCGCAGGTGAGGATGGTGCGTAGATAGGCCACATCGGAGATAACGAAGTTGAGGGTTTTGAGTTTTCCGTCGCCACCGGGATACATGAAATTGACCATCCGTATGTTGTGGTCGACAACATAATTGATAATGTCTTCGCGAGTAAACTCAGATGGATGCTTCTTGAGTTCATCCACCAACACGTTGGCGTTCATAGCCAGTTGTTCGTTCTTCATATGAATTTAAGTTAGAGGTTATGCAGGCAAAGATAAGCTAAAAAGGAGAAACCTGCAAAGGATTTCGAGGAAAAAACGAGGTCAAATCCTACAAATCTTACATTTGTCTCTATTTTGTCGCGAAATCGCCTCTATTTTATCTGAAAACTACGAATACTCAGCCTAAAACAGACGCCGTCGCTTTCTATTTGTCAAATCCACGCCATCCTAAACCCTCGAGCGAGGCATCGAAAAACCAACCCTACCGCATCGTGGAATCTGCCATACTCCATCGTTCCTCCGATAAGCCTCCAGCCAGCAGCCTCAACCTCCGCATCGCCAGACCGCGAGGCCCAAAAACAATCATCCCCGGGAGGTGAACATACCTCTCGGGGATGATGATGGGTGGAAAATGGCGGCCAGCGGAGCATGCCCCGAGGCCACGGAGACAGCTGCTATCGGATGCGATCCATCGACCTGACGAGCTTTTCGTCGGCCATGATACCCTTTCGGGCCATGAACAGCAGCACGAAAGCCACGAACGGCAGGCACGCAGCGAAGCGGAAACCAAAGGTTCCGTTGGTCTGCAACTCATTGAGTACCACGAAAGCGTAGTAGCCATACCATGCCAGACAGAGCAGCATTCCGGCCGTGCACAGGCGGGCCTGCAGCTGGCGTTTGCGGTAGAGGAAGATGTCGACAAGCGTCAACACGCCTACCACCACGAGGTCGGCAAAGAGCATGGGGCGTGCCTGGATGGCATGATCGCGCACCAATCCGAAGTTGTACCACACCAGAGGCAACCCCATTCCCTTGGGTTCCATCTGGCCGATGGGCAGGCACAGGCACACGATGAGCGCCAGGAGTGCCAGAAGCAAGAATATGGTTTGCTTGCGTTGAATCATTGGTCTGTCTCCCGTCGATTAGTTCTTGGAAGCGTCGCGCCAGTAGATGCTGCCCTCAGTAAACTCCTGTGTGGCCAGCAATGTGGGCTTCGGCAACTTCTCGTAGTATCGGCTGATCTCGATTTGCTCACGGTTTTCGAACACCTCTTCCAGCGAATCATTGTAGGAAGCGAACTCTGCCAACTTCTTGTTCAGGTCTTGCTTGATCTCGATGGAGATCTGATTGGCACGCTTTCCAATAATGACCACACTCTCATAGATATTGCCGGTCTCCTGACAAAGGTCCATGATGTTGCGCGTTACGGTGTTTACCGGAGCTTTAGACTTCTTGTAATCCATTATAAATGATAATTATTTGATGTTACCTATTGTTGTTTTGTGGGGTGGGCGAGGACCGTGCGTTAGTCCTTGGCCGTAGAGGTGACCTTCTTGCACTTCTCTATATAGTCCTCGGCTCGCTTGCGTTCCTTGGAGTCGGGATACTCATTGATAAATCCGTAGCACTCGTCCTCGGCATCTTGAAAGCGCTCGAGCTTCTTCGTCTCCACGCTCTGCTGGGCGAGTTCGTACTTCGATTTCATGATGAGCACGGCGAAATTCTCGCGCCGGTTGGTATAGGGGTAGTCCTTCAAGGCATTCTGCGAGGTCACGATGCAGGCCTCATAGTTGTTGCCGCCGCTCGTGCAGTTGCCGAAATAGGAGCCTAAGTCATAGTAGAGCTGGGCCGAATATAGCTCCTTCTCCACCAGTTTGTCTTGCAGGGAGAACAGCCGTTGCTGAGCCTTATCCTTGAGTTTGGCGTCGGGATAGAGGTCGAGATACTCCTGGAAAGCCTGAATGGCCTGCACCGTCTCGCTCTGGTCGAGGCGCGGTTCGGGCGTACTCTGATAGAGACTCTCGCCCACATAGAACTCGGCCATCTCTGCATAGGCACCACGCGGATACGACTTCTGATAGCGCTTGAAGGTCTCCGACGCCGTGGCATAGTCGCGGTCGCAATACTCTGCCATAGCCAGCATGTAGAGACTCTCCTCGGCTTCTGCCGTACCCTTGGCCTGCACGATGAGCTCCTGCAGCAAAGTCACGGCACGAGTGTACTTGCCATTGGCGAAACATTCCTTGGCATACTCGTACTTATAGTGGTAATCGGTGGATTTATAGACCTGGTTGAACTCCTTCGCGCAGCTGCTGAAAAGCAGCAATGACAGCAGGCCAACCCATACAGTTTTATTCATATTCAACCTTTTGACTTGCAAAAATACACATAATTCTCCGTTTGCCCAAGAGGCGATAGTTATTTTTAGTAAAAAAAACGACCTTTAACCTCAAAATATAGTAATTTTGCAAGTGATGAATTTCAAACTCACTTCCAAATACAAGCCCACCGGCGACCAGCCCCAGGCCATCGAGCAGCTCACCCAAGGCATAGAGAACGGCGACCCCGCGCAGGTGCTCCTCGGCGTGACTGGCTCTGGCAAGACCTTCACGATAGCCAATGTTATAGCCAACGTGAACAAGCCCACGCTGGTGCTCAGCCACAACAAGACGCTGGCCGCGCAGCTCTACGAGGAGATGAAAGGGTTCTTTCCGGAGAACGCCGTGGACTACTATGTGTCTTATTACGACTACTATCAGCCCGAAGCCTACCTCCCCGCCACCGACGTCTACATCGAGAAAGACCTCGCCATCAACGACGAGATCGACAAACTGAGGCTCGGTGCCGTGAGCGACCTGCTGTCGGGCCGACGCGACGTGGTGGTGGTGTCGTCGGTGTCGTGCATCTACGGCATGGGCGGACCCGTGGCCATGCAGGAGAGCATCATCGGCATCAAGCGAGGACAGCGCGTAGACCGCAACGACTTCCTGCGCCGACTCGTCACCGCTCTCTACACGCGCAACGACGTAGACCTGCAGCGAGGCTTCTTCTCGGTGAAGGGCGACACGGTGAATATCGCCATGGCCTACAGCGACTATATACTCCGCGTGACCTGGTGGGACGACGAAATCGACGCCATCGAGGAGGTAGACTCCATCACGATGCGCACCATCCAGAAGTTTGAGGAGTATCAGATCTACCCCGCCAACCTCTTCGTCACCTCGAAGGAGCAGACCGAACTCGCCATCCGCAATATCCAGGACGACCTCGTGAAGCAGATAGACTTCTTCAACGAACTGGGCGACGGCATCAAGGCTCAGCGCATCAAGGAGCGCGTGGAATACGACATGGAGATGATCAAGGAGCTCGGCCACTGCTCGGGCATTGAGAACTACTCGCGCTATTTCGACGGCCGCGAGCCGGGACAGCGCCCCTACTGCCTGCTCGACTTCTTCCCGGAGGACTTCCTCATCGTCATCGACGAGAGCCATGTGAGCGTTCCTCAGATCAACGCCATGTTCGGAGGCGACCGCGCCCGCAAGCAGAACCTTGTGGAATACGGCTTCCGCCTGCCCGCCGCCTTCGACAACAGGCCCTTGCGATTCGAGGAGTTCCACGACATGATCCATCAGATTATCTATGTCTCGGCCACGCCGGCCAACTACGAACTGCAGGAGGCTGAGGGCGTAGTGGTGGAGCAACTCATCCGCCCCACAGGCCTCCTGGACCCCGAAATCGAGGTGAGGCCGTCGGAAAATCAGATTGACGACCTGCTCAATGAAATCGTAATCCGCACCGAGAAGGGCGAGCGCGTGCTCGTTACCACCCTCACCAAGCGCATGGCCGAGGAGCTCACGGAGTATCTGCTCAACCACGACGTGCGGGCCAACTATATCCATAGCGACATCGCCACGCTCGACCGCGTGCAGATTATGAACGACCTGCGGGCCGGAGTGTACGATGTTCTCGTGGGCGTGAACCTCTTGCGCGAGGGTCTCGACCTGCCCGAGGTGTCGCTCGTGGCTATCCTCGATGCCGACAAGGAGGGCTTCTTGCGCAGCCATCGCTCGCTCACGCAGACGGCCGGACGTGCGGCCCGCAACGTGAACGGTAAGGTCATCATGTATGCCGACACCGTTACCGAGAGCATGCAGCGCACCATCGACGAGACCTTGCGCCGCCGAACCATCCAGATGCAGTACAATGAGGAGCACCACATCACGCCGCGCCAGATTGTGAAAGACATCCACGGCGCCCTGCCCTATGGCCGTGGCGAACAGCACGACAGCCCCTCGCGCCCCGGCTATCAGCAGGTCTACATGGAGCCCGACAGTGCCGCTTTCGCTGCCGACCCCATCGTGCAGCGCATGTCGCGCCCCGAGTTGGAGAAGAGCATCGCCAACACTCGCAAGCTCATGGAGCAGGCCGCCAAGGACCTCGACTTCATCCAGGCCGCCCAATACCGCGACGAAATCGTGCGCTTGGAAGCCCAGCTCGAGCAGAAATAGGCTATGCGCAAACAGAAAACTGGTCGTACTGAAACTGGTAACAAGCCGTTTACAATTAGAAAACATCCCATGCGGGGAGTCTTTCCAAGGCTCTCCGCATCCATTTCCCTCACCTCTCGCCTGCTCTCCAAGTTCTCACAAGCAGTCTCAATTCGCATTCCTCGCCCATGCTCCACACCCTTTATTTCGTTCTTACACCTCCCCATTTTGTCAAGATTATTAGGAATCATTAATTTCTCTAATACATCTTCCAATCCTCATTTCTACCCAACTTTTTCACCTTCTCCCCCTCTCATTCCCCACCTCTCCTTCTCCTTCCGCCCCCATCTCACCCTTTTTCGACTCCCTTTTCGCCCTCCAGCCTCACCCCCTCCGATGCTTTTTCCTCCCAACAACATCCTTATCCCCCTGCCTTGAAGTACTTTTCGCATCGCGAATAAGTACTAATCGCCAATCGAAAAGGTACTAATCCTCCCACGAAAAGCACCTTCTCTCCACCTCGTTCCAACCCTCTTTTCCTAACCTCTTGACTCTCAGCCCATTCCATTTCGCTCCATTTTTGCCTCATTTTCCTTCCATTCCCCTTCTTTTCTCCTCCGCCGCCCCTCTCATTCCCCATCTTCAACTTTTTTCATCAGCATTTTATTTCCATCGCTCAGTAGGGACATGCCCCGTGCATGTCCGCACCGCCGCATGGCGAACTGCAAATCAATCTCACACAGACTCACACAGATCTTCACAGAGGCTGCGCCCATCCGTGTGCCGCCCCGCCCCTAATGACAAATAAAAACAAACTTTAGTTATCTTTTGTTAAGTTTTGTTTATTTCCCATTTTTATATGCCATATTTGTAAAACCAAAACATTTGATAGGGTGAAACCGGAGAAGACGAGAGGCTACTCCAGACCAACGGCGCCATGAGCCACGGCTATTGTCCGAGAGACCGACAGGCGAGGCACGGAAAAATGGCAAGACACTGCAGCACAAAGCGTTACATATATTTCACCCCAAATTATTTGATAATGAAAAAACTATTACTCTTGTTCATGATGACTCCCGTGCTCTGCCTCATGGGATGCAACAACGACGATTCGGGAAAAGGCATCGATCCCAAAAACAATCCGCTGAAGAGCATCAAGCTCACCGACGGCGAGGCGAAGGTTGCCGTGCGGTCGGCCTACTTCGGCATGGCCTTGCTGAAGGCCTACAACCAGGTGTACCAGTCGGCAGACGCATTCGTCATCTCGCCTCTGAGCGCGTCGTATGCCCTCTCGATGCTGGCCGAAGGCGCCGATGGACCCACCCAGACGGAAATCATCAAGGCGCTGGGCTACGAAGGACTCGCCATGGACGACATCAATTCGATGAACCATAAGCTCACGAGCGAGCTCTCGACGCTCGACAAGGCTACCATCATGACCTCGGCCAACATGCTTTGGATGGCGGAGGATGCCAGCGCGCGGGAGGCTTACAAGACCTCGCTGCGCAACTTCTACGATGCAGAAGTGATGCAGACCTCGCTGCGCGATGCCGTGAATGCGGTGAACGACTGGTGCTCGAAAAAGACCAACGACATGATCAAGGACTTCCTGTCGGATATCGATTCGAGAATGCGGATGATGCTGTTCAATGCGCTTTATTTCAAGGGAATATGGACATTGCCGTTCGACGCAGGCAAGACCGCATCCGAACAGTTTACGAATGGCGACGGCTCGAGCAAGCGGGTGCAGATGATGAACGGCAGCGCCAGATACCGGTTCTATCAGGATGTCCATTTCGCCATGGCCACCTTCCCCTATGGCAACGGCGCGTTTGCCATGCAGGTGATTCTCCCCACCAAAGGCGAGACCACCGCAGAGTGCATGAACCACCTGCAGAAGGCCGATTGGAACACCATCAGTCAGAGCGGCCGCGAACTGGAACTGACCGTGAAGATGCCCAAACTCGAACTGAAAACCAAGGAGAGCCTGCTCTCCACCCTGGCCGCGCTGGGTATCAAAACCGTGTTTACCAGCAATGCCGACCTGTCTAAAATCAGCGACGAGAGGCTCTATGTGAACGACGTGCTGCAGGCCGGAGTCATCAAAATCGATGAGAAGGGCACCGAGGCCGCTGCCGTGACCGAGGTGGGAATGGTCAACGAAGCGCTGCCCGAGAGGGGCGAGTTCTTCGTCGACAGGCCGTTCATCTTCCTCATCAGGGAGCAGAGCACGGGCACGATACTCTTTGCCGGACGGGTCAACAAGATGTAGATTCTCATGGGAAACCCCGCTCAGCCTGTCTCCCCTGGCCATGGACTATGGGGGATGGAGGGTTTTAGGCAGTGTCGTCCGGTGGACATCGCGGGGCGACACCCGGCAGAAGGTAGGCCAAAGACGCGCAGAATGGAACAAGACTAAACCAATATAGGACTAAGAAAAATGAATCAAGCGGATAAGCAATACCTCGAAGTGATGAGGGATATCCTGGAGAACGGCTCCTTGAAGGATACGCGAAGTGGAAAGGTGAGGTCGGTGTTTGGCCGACAGATGAGGTTTAACCTGAAGGAAGGATTCCCTCTGCTCACCACCAAGAAGGTGTTCACCAAGGGCATCATCCATGAGTTGCTGTGGTTTGTGAGCGGCAGCACCAACATCAAGTACCTCGTTGAGCATCAGACCAATATATGGACCGACGACGCCTATCGCTATTATCGCGAACTCGTGGGGAAGCACTGCGCGCTGAATCCCATGGCCGAGCCGATAGAGATTCTCCCGAAAGAGGAATTTGTGCAGGCCGTGTTGGAGGAGAAGACGCTTGACCTGCAGGCGGAGACAGGCGGAAACCGAGTGACCACCACCTACCGATTCGGCGACCTCGGGGAGATGTACGGCAAGAATTGGAGGAACTTCGATGGGTCGTTCGACCAGATCGACTATGTGGTGAGCACCATTCGCCAGGACCCCAGCTCCCGCCGCATACTGCTCACCTGCTACAATCCCGCCACGGCGGGCAGCGCGGCGCTCTACCCCTGCCACATCCTGTATCAGTTCTATGTGGACAATGGCGAGCTGAGCTGCATGGTGGAGTGTCGCTCGCAGGATTATTTCCTGGGCACGGTCTATAACATTGCGTCGGCCGCTATGCTCACCCACATGATTGCCGAGGTATGCCATCTGGGCGTAGGCGAGCTGATTTGGGTGGGCGGCGATGTGCATTTGTATGAGAATCACGCCGCCGCCGTCCACGAACAGCTCTCCCGAAAGGGCAGCGACACCCTGCCCACGCTGAGGTTTGCCCGCTCCATCAGCAGCATCGACGACTTCACTTACGACGATTTCATCATCGAAGACTACCATCCCGACGACGTGATCAAGGCCCCGCTGAGCGTGGGATAAACGTGTAGGTGGACCGAAAAGACTAATCGTTCTATATTCTTGTCTGTGGAATTCTGTGAAAATCTGTGTGAGATTGAGCAGAATTCTGCAGAAGTTTTGCGTGCGCTGTTTCGTGGAATACTTCCCCTCCACCATCCCAACCCCTCTTCATGCGTGATGAGGGAAGGGGTTATTGATGGAGGAATAGGGCTTTCAGGGCCCTGATGGACAGAATAATAAAAGTTAAAATGAATCGTCCACACCCCTTTATACAACATTATTTCGTAATTTTGCCTTACGTAATATATAAATCTTAAGTCATGAAACAGCTACTCATAGCTCTCCTGGCGTGTCTGCCGCTCATGGCAATGGCACAGAATACTTGGGAACTTCCGCAAGACCAACAGCAGCAGGCCGATGCCAAGAAGGCAACAGTCTCCGTCAAAAACAAGTCGATCGAAGACCCGAAATACCTCGCCGGAGCCGTACCCGAGGTAGACGGTCGTGTGGTGTTTACCCTCGACAAGGATGTGCCGGGGATGAGTGCAGACGATATTTACCAGAAGGTCTACGACGTGATGGATGCCATAACCAAGGAGGACAACCAGTTGGAGACCAGTAAGATAGCCGCCGTGAACAAGGGCGAGCATACCATTGCCGGTCGCTACAAGGAGTGGCTGGTGTTTCAGAGCAACTTCATCTCGCTCGACCGGACGGTCTTCAACTATACGCTCATTGCCCAGTCGCAGGACGGACACATCCATGTCACCATGGAACGCATGAGCTATGCCTATGAGAAAGACCGCACCGACATCCGCACAGGCATGGAGGCCAGGGCCGAGGAATGGATTACAGACAAGATGGCGCTCAACAAGAAGCAGACCAAGCTGGCCAAATACAGCGGCAAGTTCCGCCGCAAGACCATCGACCGCAAGGACTATATCTTCGGCCAGATATGCGGTGCGCTGGGTCTGAAATATTGATATCGGGCCATGGCCCACGATTATTCACCTCTAAATCAGAACTCATTCTATGGATAACGATAACTCAAGGCTCGCCCATCGCCGCAGAGACGACGACCGGCCGAAAGACCAATTCCTGAAGCTACGCAACTGGCTCAACATCATTTTCATGGTGGGAGCCATCATCGGCGTGTCTATCTACCTGCTCAGCAACCACCAGGTGGGCATCATCATTGTGCTGGTGGCCATGGTGTTTAAGATTGTTGAGTCTGCGCTTCGCTTTTTGCATTAAATGAGAAAACTTCTTCTATCCCTCCTCCTCACCCTCTGCATCTTGCCCGCCATGGGTCAGATTCAGCGACAGAGCGAGGGTTACAACCAGATTGATGAGACGGGCAATATCACCCGCTCGGGCCAGACGCACAATCCGGGCGACTCCTTAGGCTCCGACAAGGAGATTCCCAAGGGCATCCATGTGTGGACCGTGGACCGCAGGTTTGGCGACCGCCGGCCGGCCGTTCCCGACACCTTGTCGCACATGTACATGAACTCGGTGTTTACCGAGGGCCTCCGTGGCGAATACAACACGACGGGAAACCTCGGCTCGCCGCGTGAGGCACGCGTGTTCATCGACCGCCGCTATGAGAGCCGCAACTTCCTTTTCACCAATCCCTACGACTTCTTCATCACTCCGGTAGAAGACTTTCTCTTCACCAACACGCTCTCGCCGTTTACCAATCTGAGCTACAACAGCTGCGGCGACCGTACCAACGGCGAGGACCATTTCACCGCACGCTTCGCCGTGAACGCCGGCAAGAAGCTCGGTGTGGGCTTCAAGTTCGACTATCTCTATGGTCGCGGCTACTACAGCTCGCAGTCAACCTCCCACTTCAACTACACCATGTATGGCTCATACATCGGCGACCGCTATCAGGCGCATATCCTGGCGTCGACCAATCACCAGAAGGTGGCGGAGAACGGAGGTATCGCCGACGACAACTATATCACCCATCCCGAGGCCTTCAACGAGAGCTATCAGACCTCGGAGATACCCACCATGCTCACGCGCAACTGGAATCGCAACGACAACCAGCACGTGTTCTTCACCCAGCGCTATAGCCTCGGCTACAACCGCAAGGTGCCCATGACCAAGGAGGAGATAGCTGCCAAGAAGTTTGCTATGGCTTCTCACAAGGAGGCCGACGAGCAAAAGGCCAAAGCCGAGGCCCTGAAGCAGGCACGCAAGGACGGACGCAAGGTGAGCGAAGCCGATATAGAGCCGGCCAAGACCTACGGTGGCCGACCCGATGGGGCCAAGATTGCCGATGGACCCGCGCGCCATGATACCGCCACCGACTCGTTGGGCGACAACGGTCGGGTGAAAGTGGACAGCAAGGCAGCCGCCGACAGCCTCATCGCCGCATCGAAGAAGGCCGCTGAGGATACTTCATGGCTCAAGAACGAGTATGTGCCCGTGACGAGTTTCATCCATACGGCCGAGTTCAACAACTACAACCGTATCTATCAGGCCTACGTCACGCCCGAGAATTATTACCTCGATACCTTCAACGTTCAGGAGAAATATGCAGCCGATTCCATCTTCGACAAGACCCGTCACTGGGATCTCCGCAACACGTTTGCTATCTCGCTGCTCGAAGGTTTCAACAAGTGGGCCAAGGCAGGAGTAAAGGCTTTCGTCTCGCATGAGCTCAATCACTACGCCCTACCCGACTCTGTGGGCACGCGGTCGTGGAACGAAAACGCGGTGAGCGTGGGCGGACAGCTCTCCAAGGTGCAGGGCAAGACGCTCCATTACAATGTTACCGGCGAGTTCGGCATCGTGGGAATCAACCTCGGCGAGCTCCATGTGGATGGCGGAGTGGACCTCAATTTCCCCCTCTTCAAAGACACCATGACGCTCGCCGCCAGCGGATTCTACCATCATGAGCGGCCCGCATTCTACTATCGCCACTACCAGAGCCGACACTTCTGGTGGGACAACCAGGACCTTTCGTTCATCGATCATCTGCACGCGCAGGGCATATTGAACTATCAGAAGACCCGCACCCGACTCCGGGTGGCCTACGACGTAATCAAGAATTTCACATATCTCTCAGACACTTACGCCACATCGACCGCCGGAAGACTCTACAACACGGTGGCGGTGAAACAGAACAGCGGTGCCATCAATGTGCTGACGGCCGAGGTGAAGCAGGACTTCACTTTCGGTCCGCTCAATTGGGAGACCGTGGTGACATTCCAGAAGTCGACCAACGAGGACGCGCTGCCCCTGCCAGCTATCAATGCTTACACCAACCTCTACCTGAGATTCAAGATAGCCCACGTGCTGAAGACCGACTTCGGAGCCGATGTACGTTACTTCACGGAGTACAATGCGCCCGACTATTTGCCCGCACTCGGACAGTATGCGGTGCAGGGCAACGAGTCGAAAATCAAGATAGGCAACTGCCCTATCATCAATGTCTACGCCAATTTCCACCTGAAGCACACGCGATTCTTCATTATGATGAGTCACATCAACGCCAACTACGGCAAGAAAAACTATTTCTTCGCGCCCCATTACCCGCTCAACGGCAATGTGCTGCGCATGGGATTGAGCTGGAACTTCTATAACTAAGTCCACCCTACACCTATATATAATAGGACGCAGACGTCGTTGCCACTCGACGCAGGCAACGACATCACAGGATTAGGGCATAGCTGCCATACGACAAGGGCCAACCACCGGAGCAACAGTTCCGATGGTTGGCCCTTGCCGTTGGTGCCTCGCTTAAAACAGATAGAATAGCAATCCCACGGCCGAGGCAATGCCGTAGACAAACATATTGCGGGCCGTCTCGCCCAGAACCTTATTCAGCGCCCGACCCTTGCCTATGCGTTTCAGGTGGCGATAGGTAGCGGCGTGCTGGCCGAGATAGAGCAAGGAGAGGAGCACCACGGGCAGATAGTGCTCGCTCCAGAAGTAGACGAGGTTCAGAGCGGTGGCCAATATGCCGGCCCAGAGGTAGAGCTGGCGTCCGCCTTCGGCCCCCACGCGTACGACAAGCGTGCGCTTTCCGTCGCGCCGGTCGTTGTCAATGTCGCGGTAATTATTCACCAAGAGCAGCGTATCGATAACCAATCCGCAAGCCACCGAGGCCACAAACACCTCCCACGTGATGGTTCTCTCGTCGGCCGGAAGGCTCAGATAATAGGTGAGGCACACCGGCACGATGCCGAAGAACACCAGCACCAGCACGTCGCCCAGTCCGAGATAAGACAGCCGCGTGGTGTAGAGGAAGCAGAACAGCACGCAGACAGCCCCCACAACGACCATCGGCCAGCCGCCGATGAAGGCCAGCGGCAGACCCACGAGGCATGCCAAGGCCGTGGTAAGGAGCAGTCCCCACCGCATGGCACGGGGCGTAATCCATCCCATGGAGCACGCGCGCTTGGGGCCGAGACGTGTCGCAGCATCATCGTTGCCACGCTTGAAGTCGAAGTAATCGTTCACAAAGTTGGCGTCGATCTGCATGATAAACGCAAAGAGGAAGCAGAGCACGCACGGCAGCCACGCCATGCGGGCACCACTGTCGACGGCGGCAAGCGACGCGCCAATCATCACAGGCACCGCCGCTCCGGCAAGCGTCTTGGGCCGGGCGGCCAGCAACCATGCTTTCGGCGAATTGGTTTTAACAAGAGATTCATCCATAATCGCTTGCAAAAATAAACATTATTTACTATATTTGCAAGGCAAAAACAGATATAAATACACCCAGCATGGAAGTTAGTCTCGACTTAATGTCATTCATCGAAACCTCGATTCTCCCCAAATATAATAGCTTCGGAAAGTCCCACGGACTGGGCCACGTGCAGCGTGTGATAGCCAATTCGCTGGTGCTCTCGCGCCAGTTGGGCACCGACATCAACATGGTCTATGCCATTGCAGCCTATCACGACCTGGGCATGAGCGGTCCGCGAGCCATCCATCACATCACGAGCGGCAAGATTCTCATGGCCGATCAGCGACTGAAGAAGTGGTTCTCGCCCGAGCAAATCAAGATTATGAAGGAGGCCGTAGAGGACCATCGCGCCTCGGCAGCCCACGAACCGCGCAGCATCTACGGCAAGATTGTGGCCGAAGCCGACCGCGATTTGCAGCCCGACGTGGTGTTCTCGCGCGCCATCGAGTATGGGCTGGAGCACTATCCAGACCTCGACCGCGAGCAGCAGTGGGCCCGTTTTGCCCAGCACATGGAGGAGAAGTATAGCGCCAACGGCTATATCAAGCTCTGGATTCCCAACTCGCCCAACGAGAAATACATCAAGACCGTGCGCGAAATCATTGCCGATGCCGACCGCCTCCGCACCGTTTTCGACGAGATTTATCCCAGGATTCTCGCTGAAAAGACGCCCACAGCCTAACGCTCCCCGCCTCATTCCATGTCCCTGTACACCGCCATACCATGGCGGACTCCCCCCTTCCCTAACTCCTCAACTCCCCAATCTCATGATAACAACCATCGTTTTCGATTTCGGCGGCGTACTCGTAGAATACAACTTCCGCCGCTTCTTCTCCGACATCTTAGGCTCGGAGGAGCAAGGCGAGTTCTTCCTGGACAATGTTTTCCCTGCCAATGTCAATGCCGATATGGACCGCGGCGAGCACGAGCCCCGCTATTTCATCGAACAGCAACAGCGGCTCTGGCCCGACTACCGGCAGGCGTTGGACGTGTTTTTCACCCGATACACCGACATCTTCACCCGTGAGCCCGAGGGTATGAGGCAGCTCATGCTCGACCTCAAGGCCCGCGGCTACCGACTGCTGGGACTTTCCAACTGGTCGTCAAAGGTCTACGAGGTGATGGAGAAGTTCGACATCTTCAACTTGCTCGACGGCTATCTGCTCTCTAAAGACGTGCATCAGCTCAAGCCCGAGCCCGAGATCTACCACAGTTTCCTGCAGCATTTCGGCGTCAGCCCGGAGGAGTGCGTCTTCATCGACGACAAAATGGAGAACATCGTGGGCGCCCATCGTGTGGGCATGTACGGCATTACGTTCACCCACACCGACCGGTTGCGCCACGAACTGGAGCCTCTGCTGCTGCCCTACACCTTCGCACCGGCCCAGCCCGACGACGAGGAGACGATATGGCACATTGTGCATAGCGCCGCCCTCGATATGGTGGCGCGCGGCCGGCACCAGTGGGACGACGGCTATCCGCCACGCACCAGCATCCTCAGCGACATCAGTCAGGGCCACGGCTACGTGCTCCGGCTCGACGGAAACATCGTGGGTTACACCGCCGTGACGTTCTCTGGCGAGCCCTCCTACGACCAGCTCGACGGACAATGGCTCACCCACGGCCCCTACGCCACCATCCATCGCACCGCCATCGACCTCGCTCACCGAGGGCAGGGACTGGCCCGACTGCTCTTCGTCGAGGCCGAGCGACTCAGCCGTCAGCATGCCATGCCGAGCATTCGGATAGACACCAACTACGACAATACGGAGATGCTCCACCTCGTAGACAGCCTCGGATTCAAGCGCTGCGGCCTCTGCTACTACGACCATGCGGGCCAGATGGTGGAGCGCATCGCCTTCGAGAAGGTGCTCTGACCACCTGCACATAGACCCGCCCCCTCGATTCGCCTCTCCCATCGAGCCGAGACGCGGCCGAGAAAAGCTATTCCACATTTTTCTAAAAAATATTTCTCTTTCGGTGCAAGGTTTCTCATGGCCCTGCATTTAACGGGTAAACAATAACCAAAAAACTGACACAAAATGAAGACAATTAAGCTTTTTACAGCCCTTTTAGCCTGTGTGGCTTCTATGGCATTCATCTCCTGCAACTCCTTCGACGATGAAGCCAACCAGATAACACCCGCCCAAGTAGAGGCCGCCTTCCAGCAAATCAAGGGCGACTACGCCGGAGTGCTCATCTATCTGAACCCCAACGCCGCCACGGCAGCCGACCAGAACGACAGCATCAACGTGAACTGGCAGATCAACACCGACTCTACCCTCGTCATCAAAAACTTCCCTTCGACCCCCGTATCACTCTACATCAACGACACCGACATGGCCAAGGCCATCGCCGCAGAGCCTACGCAGGAGCTCAAGGCCTACTACGGATTCTACAATGTAACCAACATCGGATTCCTCATCAACCCCCTGGGCGCTACCTACAACGTGACTTACGGTGGCGCTACCCACAAGGTGCAGGTGCTGTTCTATACAAACAACCAATACTCCTTTGGCTTGTACGAGCCCACCAAGAAGCTGATGCAGCTGCAGCTATTCGCTGCTGGCATCTATGTTGACGGGCAACTCAACCAGGGTCTGCTCACCAAGGCAGTGCCCATGGTATTCTCAGGTACTAAGAATTGATATTTGAAGAAATCTTTTGTTTCTGACATGCGGAACCGCCGCGCGCGGATTTCCACATCCACTTCTTGATATTCTAACGCCGGAAAAATCTTTAGCCCGCTCCCAAGAGTCGTCTTGGTGGCGGGCTTTTTCTGTTTATCCCCCTCCCGAAACGGGCTTCCGACCCTGGCATCACACACCCATGCCGGCCCCAAAGATGTTAATAAACCCAAACAGGGCATAAAAAAACGTTAGAGTTCGCGCCTCAGCCTACCGCCCTATCCATATTTAAGCTACTTTTGCAAATGGTTGGCGCTCAGGGCCAACCCTAAGAACGGAACCCTACGACAATAGAGAATGAAAAAGATTGAACAGATGGTGCTGCTGGCCACGTGCCTCCTCATCATGATGGTGGCAGCCATGCAGCGCGACGGCAAGGTGTGGGGCCACGAGCTGGCCCATGCCACGCAACCCGACAGCACGGCCACCGACTCGGCCCAGACGGTGCGCACGCTGGCCGACGGCACCCTTGTGGTGAACACCACCTCGCTCGGCAAAGACATTGTGGGCTACGGCGGACAGGTGCCCTTGGAGGTCTATATCCGCGACGGCAAGGTGACCCGCGTGGAGGCGCTGGCCAACACCGAGACGCCCGAATTCTTCAAACAGGCCCGCAAGCTGCTCTCCCGGTGGAACGGCCTGCCTCTCGACGAGGCGCAGGCCCAGCAGGTAGACGCCGTGAGCGGCGCCACATTCTCCTCGCGTGCCATCATCGGCAACGTGAGGCGAGCCCTGCAATATGCCTCCAAGAATGCCGTCACCCCCACGCTGCTCGACAAAATGGACCACCGGGCGAAGACTCTTGCCGGCCTCGTTGTGGTGCTCATGGGCGCCATTGTCCCCCTGTTCTACCGACGGAAAACCTATCGCACCCTGCAGCTGGCGCTCAACGTGGGCGTGCTCGGGCTCTGGGGCGGCACCTTCCTCAACTGGTCGATGTTCACCGCCTACCTCTCTGGCGGCATCAACTTCTGGATTTCGCTCGTGCCCATCGTGATGCTCATCACCGCATTTGTCTATCCTCTCTTCGGCAAGAAGAACTATTACTGCACCAACCTCTGCCCCTTCGGCTCGCTGCAGGAGCTGGCGGGCAAGGCCGGCAAGCGCAAGTGGCGGCTCTCTCAGCCCGTGGTGCGCCGACTGGGCTACCTGCGCCAGGGCCTCTTCGCCGTGCTCATGGTGCTCATGCTCACCGGCGTGGGCTTCCAGTGGATGGACTATGAGCTCTTCACCGCGTTCATCTTCCAGTCGGCCGCCGTGGTGGTCATCGTGCTCGCGGTGCTGTTTGTGGTGCTCTCACTGTTCGTCACGCGCCCCTACTGCCGCTTCGTCTGCCCCACGGGAACCCTCTTCAGACTCGCCGAGGGCAACAAATAGTCCACGCCCGCCACCTCGTTTCTCCACATTTTTACCCATCATCCACCCACCCCAACCCTCAGCTCATGAAAGCAAGTTCACTTCTCAGTCTCATCCTCGCCGTGGCCCTCGCCATCGTATGCGGCCGGATGTACTTCACTTCAAACGATAAACCGGCTGCCCTCGCCCAGCCCGACTCCACCCGCAACGCCGCCATCGACAATATCATGACGCGTGCCAGCGTGCGCGCCTTCAAGTCGCAGCCTGTGGAAGACGCCAAGCTCACCACGCTGCTCAAGGCCGGAATGGCAGCCCCGACGGCCGCCGACAAGCGCCCCTGGCGCTTCGTGGCCGTGACCGACCACGACCAACTCCTTGCCCTCTCCAAGGCCAACCCCCACGCTGAGTTCATGAGCAAGGCACCGCTGGTCATTGTTGTATGCGGCGATATGCGTCTCACCATGGACGGCAAGGGCCGCGACAACTGGATACTCGACACCTCTGCCGCCTCCGAGAATATCCTTCTGGCCGCCCATGCTCTCGGTCTCGGTGCCGTGTGGACGGGAGTCTATCCTGCCCCCGACCGCGTGAAGGCTGTCTCCACCGTCCTCGAACTGCCCCAAGAGGTGGTTCCCCTCAGCGCGATAGTCATCGGATATCCCGCCCAGCCGGTCGCCCCGAAGAACAAATGGGACGAAGACCGCATCTCCTACGATGCCTACGACGAGTAACAGTCCTGTGAAACATGGGGCACCCACTGCCTCTCCCCCTCACATCCACTGCCTCTCCCCCTTGCCCCTCCTCCGAAGGGAGGGGAGTAGTATGCGGCAAGACACCCATACGGTATGCCTCTCCCCCTCGCCCCTCCCCCGCAGGGAGGGGAGTAGTATGCGACAAGACACCCATACAGTAGGGACATGACCCGTGCATGTCCGCACCGTTTCACACCTATTTCTCAGCAATCAAAGGGTTACTCAGTCATATCACTCCCCTCCCTCCGGGGGAGGGGCAAGGGGGAGAGGCAGTTGTGCTTTTGTAATTCGGCCCTAATCCTCTCGCGATTCGGTACTAATCGCAACACGAAAAGGTAGTAATCGCACCGCGATTACTACCTTTTCTCAAACCCCCTCCGCAACAACGGCAGGGCGACTATCATCTATGGTGTGGAAAATGCCTATTTCTCGGGCGAATCGTGCGTGCTCTCATGGCGATAGGCCATGGGGGTGAGGCCCGTCATGCGCTTGAAAAACTTGCTGAAAAAACTCATGTTCGGAAACTCCATCTCGTCGGCAATCTGCTTGAGGGGCTTGGTGGTGTGGCGCAGATCCACCTTGATGGCGGTGACAAGTGCCTCGTCTATCCACTCCTTGGCGCTTCGCCCGCTCACCTGTTTCACCAGCGTGCCCATGTAGCGGAGCGACAGACAGAGACGGTCGGCATAGAAGGCGAGGTTGTGGTGGGTGCGGGCGTGCTCGTTCACCAGGCTGATGAACCGCCCGAACACCTCCTGGTCGCGGTTGGTCTCCTGCCGGTTGGCCTGCACATGGGAGCTGTAGAGCGAGTCGAGATACCACCAGAAGGCCGACGCGAGGCTCAGAAACACGCGCGAATTGTAGTCGGTCTGCCTGATGGTGTCGTAGAGCAAGGTGATGAGTTGGGTGATATATTCCATCTCGTCGGGCTTGAGCGAGAGCCTGAAGCTGCGCAGATGGCCGTCTAAGGAGTGCGGCATGGCGGTGCCCATGGCCAGTCGGAAGAGTTCGTCGGACATGGAGAAGCCCTCGGCCAGCACGTCGTCGGAGTAGCCTTCGAGCACCACGGTGGAGTTTTTGCCTATAAACAGCAGGTCGCCGGCCTGCAGATCCATGGGCAAGAGGTTGACAATGGGGGTCGAATGGCCTTGCTTGATGATCATCACGCGCATCTCGTCGATGATGAAAGGCTGGCTCAGCAGCTGGTCGACCACGCCAGGAAAGCCCTGCTTGAGCACGCCCACGTTCTGGCTGAGATACACATGGAGGTCTTTTTCGTTAAGTCCATGAACCACTGTCTGCATCTCCTGCAACGACAATCGCCTGATATCCTTCTTTTCCATAATGTATGATTTAATGACGCAAAGATAAGGTTTTAGACAATATGTAGCAACAATTATCCTAATAATCCAACGAAAGGGACATCTTTTCAGATGATAGGATAACAATGGTTCGGGCGGAACGTCCTAACTTTGCAGCAGTAAACCACAATGTTGCAATAGTGATGAAAAAGATTATCCACATTCCATCGTGCGGCGTGCGACGCCTGCTGTCGGTGGCCCTGATAGGTCTCACGGCGCTCACGGGGTCGGCCCAGACCCTGGAGGAGTGCCAGCAGGCGGCCGAAAAAAACTATCCGCTCATCAGGAGATACCAGTTGGTGCAGTCGACCGCAGACCTCAACCTCGACAATATCCATAAGGGTTGGCTGCCGCAGGTGTCGGCCTACGCCCAGGCCACGGCGCAAAACAAGGTGTCGGCGCTGCCCGACGCCCTCACCGGCATGCTGGCGCAGCAGGGCCAGCAGTATGGCGGCCTGAAGAAGGAACAATATAAAATAGGTGTGGATGTGGCGCAGACCCTCTACGACGGCGGTCGCATGCGCCAGCAGAAAGAGGTGGTGCGCCGGCAGAGCGAGCTGGAGTCGGCCCAAATCGAGACCTCGCTCTATGGCGTTCGCCAGCGGGTGAACGACCTCTACTTCGGCGTGTTGCTCATCAATGAGAAGCTGCAGCTCAACCAAGACCTGCAGGCTCTCCTGCAGTCGAGCGAGCAAAAGGTGGGCAGTATGGTCAAGGCGGGCACGGCTGCCACGAGCGACCTCGCCTCGCTGCAGGCCGAACGCATGAACGCCCGCCAGCAGGCCGTGGAGCTGCAGAGCCAGAAGACGGCACTGCTGCGGCTGCTCTCGCTGTTTGTGGGCAAGGAGGTGGCAGAGGTTTCTCGGCCTGGAGGATTCTCCGACAGGTCGGACAAGTCTGACCAGTCCGACCAGTCTGACTGGTCCGAGAAATCCTACTGGTCTGAGCAATCCTCCCTCGATGCCTCCCGCCGACCGGAATATCGCCTCTTCAATCAGCAGATAGCGCTGGCCAATGCCCAGGAGAAGGCGCTCGACGCTCGCCTGCGCCCCACGCTCTCGGCCTTCGCCCAGGGCTACTATGGCTACCCCGGCTTCGACATGTTCCATGATATGAAGAGCACCACACCCAGCTTCAACGGACTCCTCGGCGTGCGACTGGCCTGGAACATCGGGGCGCTCTACACCCGCAAGAACGACAAGGCGCAACTCGATGTGCAGCGACAGATGGCACAGAATCAGCTCGACCTCTTCGTCTTCAACAACCGGTTGGAGACCGCGCAGCAGAGCGAGAACATCGAGAAATACCGTAAACTCAAGGCGCAGGACGATGAAATCATTGCCCTCCGCGCCGCCGTGCGCAAGGCTGCAGAGTCTAAACTCGCCCACGGCATTATCGATGTGAACGACCTCGTGAAGGAAATCAACAGCGAAAACAGCGCGAAGATTCAGCAGACCACCCACGACATCGAGATGCTCCGCGAGCTCTACGGCATGAAATACACCCTCAACCGATAAACCAGCATGTACCACTATATAATGAAAAGAATAGGAATGAAAACATCAACAATATTTTTTGCCCTGGGCCTCATGGCCCTGACATCCTGCTCCAAACAGGAGAAGGAGTCGGCAGCGACGGGTATTTTTGAGTCCACGGAGACCACGGTGTCGGCCGAGCAGAGTGGTCGGCTGGTCAGTTTCAGCGTGACCGAGGGTCAGACCGTGACCCAAGGTCAGGAGGTAGGCCTCGTAGACACGGTGCCCCTGCGCCTCAGAATGGCACAGATTGGGGCCACCCGACAGGTGTATGGCGCCCAGCGGCCCGACGTGCAGACGCAGATGGCCGCCCTCGAACAGCAGTTGGCCAAGGCCCGTCTGGAGCAGAAGCGCTACTCGGAACTGGTGGCCGACGGTGCCGCCCCGCGCAAGATGCTCGACGATGCCCGCTCTCAGGTGCTCGTATTGCAGAAGCAACTCGCTGCCCAGCGGTCGGCGCTGGCCACCCAGGTGAACACCATCTCGTCGCAGCAGCGGGCCACCGACACCGAGCGCGCGCTGCTTTTGGACCAGATTGCCAAGTGCCACATCCGCGCTCCGCAGGGTGGAACCGTGCTGGAGAAGTATGTGGAACAGGGCGAGGTAATAGCCGCCGGCAAGCCGTTGTTTAAGCTGGCCGACACGCAGACCATGTATCTGCGAGCCTATGTCACCTCCGCCCAACTGGCCGACCTGCGTGTGGGCCAGCAGGTGAAGGTCTCCACCGACTACGGCGACGGCCGCGGCAAGAGCTACGACGGTACCATCACGTGGATCTCGGCAAAGAGCGAGTTCACCCCCAAGACCATTCTCACCGACGATGAGCGTGCCGATCTGGTCTACGCCATGAAGATTTCGGTGAAAAACGACGGCCTCATCAAGATCGGAATGTATGGCCGCGTGGTCTTCTCCAAATAGTCCATTCATCGGCGCCGAGGCCGGCTTATAGGGCCGTCCCGCCGCCATCACCTCAGTATCAGCATCATGCCATCTATCTCAATATCCCATGTCAGCAAGTCGTACGGCACTGTGCGAGCCCTCGACGACGTGACTTTAGACATCGAGCCGGGCGAGGTGTTCGGCCTGATAGGTCCCGACGGCTCCGGCAAGACGTCGCTTTTCCGCATCATCGCTACCTTGCTGCTGCCCGACGAGGGCTCGGTCACGGTCGAAGGACACGACACCCGACAGGGCATGCGCGCCATACGCCGCCTCACCGGCTACATGCCCGGCAAGTTTTCGCTCTACGAAGACCTCACCGTGGAGGAGAACCTGCGCTTCTTTGCCACCCTCTTCGGCACCACGATAGAGCAGGGCTACGACAGCATCAAGGCCATCTACTCGCAGATTGAGCCCTTCAAGACCCGCAAGGCCGGTGCGCTTTCTGGTGGCATGAAGCAGAAACTGGCACTGAGCTGCGCCCTGGTGCATCAGCCCAAGGTGCTGCTGCTCGACGAACCCACTACGGGTGTCGACCCCGTGAGCCGCAAAGAGCTGTGGGATATGCTCGGCATGCTCAAGGAACGGGGTATCACCATCGTGGCCGCCACGCCCTACATCGACGAGATTCGGCGCTGCGAGCGGGTGGCCTATCTTAACCAAGGCCACGTGGCGGGCATCGGAACGGCCGACGAAATCCTCTCGAAGTTCAAGGATGTATTTAATCCTGACCCCATCCCTGCGGTGAAACACCAGGAGGATGCGGAGCCCGTCATCGAGGTGGAGCATTTAGTAAAAGCCTTCGGCACGTTCCATGCGGTGGACGATATCTCCTTCTCCGTGCACCGGGGAGAGACTTTCGGCTTCCTCGGGGCTAACGGAGCGGGCAAGACTACGGCCATGCACATCCTCACGGGACTTAACCAACCCACCTCGGGCAAGGGCCGCGTGCTGGGCCTCGACGTATCGACGCAGCACGAAGAGATTAAGCGAAGCATTGGCTACATGAGCCAGCGGTTCTCGCTCTACGAAGACATGACCATCGCAGAGAACCTCCGTCTCTTCGGCGGCATCTACGGAATGAGCGACGACGACATACGCCTCAAGACCGACGAGGTGCTCAGCGAACTCGGCATGGAGGCCCAGCGCGACACCATCGTGAAGTCTATCCCACTCGGATGGAAGCAGAAACTGGCCTTCTCGGCAAGCATCTTCCACGAGCCGGGCATCGTGTTTCTCGACGAACCCACGGGTGGCGTGGATGCCGCCACGCGCCGACAGTTCTGGCAACTCATCTATCAGGCGGCACAACGCGGCATCACCGTCTTCGTGACGACCCACTACATGGACGAGGCCGAATATTGCGACCGCATCTCGATCATGGTCGACGGCAAGATCAGTGCCATGGGCACGCCGGCCGAACTCAAACAGCAATACCACCAGCCCGATATGGACGGCGTCTTCACCTGGCTGGCACGCAAATCCACTCGCAATGACTAAACCCTCCGAAATAGACTCTCTGCCCAAGACCGACGGCTGGAAAACATTCCTCGTTTTTGTCGTGAAGGAGACCAAGCACATCCTGCGCGACCGGCGCACGATGCTCATTCTCTTTGGCATGCCCATCATGCTGATGATGCTTTTCGGCTTTGCCATCCGCAACGACGTGCGTAATGTGCGCACGCTGGTGGTCACTTCGTCGATAGACGGGGCCACGCAGCGCATCGTCGAGGCCCTCGACGCCTCGGAATACTTCACCGTTGTGGGCACCGCCCCGTCGGGACGCGAGGCCGAGCGCATGATCCACAACCAGCAGGCCGACCTTGCCATCGTGTTCTCGCCACGCTATGCCGACAACAAATACCGCGACGCACGGGTGGAAATCCTTACCGACGCCGCCGACCCGAACATGGGACAGCAGTATGCCGTCTATGCCCAGAGCATCATAGGCAGTGCCATTGCCGCCCAGCTCAACGGC
Organism: Prevotella sp. UBA1705; assembly: GCA_002317385.1. Lineage (GTDB taxonomy): Bacteria > Bacteroidota > Bacteroidia > Bacteroidales > Bacteroidaceae > Prevotella. The sequence goes on from DCJH01000071.1 coordinate 62,132, forward strand.
GGATACACCGCCGCCGCGCCCTCGGCCGTGAGCACGCAGATGCTCTTCAACCCCCGTCTGCTGTCGGCCTACAACTTCGTGCCGGGCATCATGGGCATGTTGCTCCTGCTCATCTGCGCCATGATGACCTCGGTGAGCATCGCCCGCGAGAAGGAGAAGGGCACGATGGAGGTGCTCCTCGTGTCGCCCATCCAGCCGCTGGTGATCATCATTGCCAAGGCCGTGCCCTACATGGTACTGTCTATCATCATCCTCATCACCATCCTGCTCATGAGCTACTATGTGCTCCTCGTGCCGCTGGCCGGCTCTCTGCTGTGGATCGTCGTGGTGTCGCTCATCTACATTCTCCTCTCGCTCTCGCTCGGATTGCTGGTGAGCAATGTGGCCAACTCGCAGCTGGTGGCCCTGCTTATGTCGGCCATGGTGATGCTCATGCCCGTGATTATGCTCTCGGGCCTCATCTTCCCGGTGGAGAGCATGCCCCAGATATTGCAATGGTTGTCGTGCATCGTGCCCGCCCGTTGGTATATCTCGGCCATGCGCAAGCTCATGATCATGGGCGTGGGCTATGCCTATGTGCTCAAGGAGATGGCCATCCTGTGCGGCATGACGGTGCTCATCCTCACCATATCACTTGTTAAATTCAAGACCCGCTTGGAATGAAACTGAAACATCTCATACGCAAAGAGTTCATCCAGATGTTCCGGAACCCGTTTGTTCCGAAGCTCATCTTCCTCTTCCCGATAGTCATCGTGTGCGTCATGCCATGGGTGATGAGCATGGAAGTGAAGAACATCAAGGTGCAGGTGGTAGACAACGACCACAGCCCCACGAGTCAGCGGCTCATCCAGCGCATCGAGGCGAGCAACTATTTCCTATTCCGCGGCCTGCCCGACTCCTATCAGGAGGGACTCAAAAACATAGAGCGCGGCGATGCCGACATCGTGATGGAGGTGCCCTATCAATATGAGCGCGACCTCACCAATGGCCTCCACCCGCAGATATTGATTACCGCCAATGCCGGCAATGCCATGAAAGGCGGCATGGGGGCCAACTACTTGGCGCAGATTGTAACGGCCAGTCTCTCCCAGGCCACGCTGCCGCAGCTGCAGATGACGGTGGTAGACCTCTACAATCCCCACCTGAGCTACAAGGTGTTTATGATTCCGGCGCTCATGGGAATCCTCATCATGCTGCTCTGTGGATTCCTTCCTGCCCTCAACATCGTGGGCGAGAAGGAGAGCGGCACCATCGAGCAGATCAACGTGACACCCGTGAAAAAGTGGGAGTTTATCCTCGCGAAGCTCATCCCTTACTGGCTCGTGGGCATGCTGGTCATGACGTTTTGCATCCTCCTCGCATGGGCGGTCTATGGCATTACCTGCCAGGGCAACCTGCTGTTGGTCTATCTCCTCGTCTTGTTGCTGGCGTTCTTCTTCAGCGGACTGGGTTTGGTGGTGAGCAATTACAGTGATACCATGCAGCAGGCGGTGTTCGTTATGTGGTTCTTTGTGGTCATCATGCTGCTCATGAGCGGCATGTTTACGCCCGTGGCCTCAATGCCCGACTGGGCGCAGACCATCGTGCTGGCCAACCCGATGCACTATTTCATGGATGCCATCCGCACGGTATTCGTGCGCGGCGGAGACCTCCACAGCATCGCCACGCAGCTCGTCCGCCTCGCCGGCATCGCCATATTGATCGATCTGTGGGCCATCGGGAGCTATCGGAAGAATAGTAAATGACGAGACCCTCCCTACCCCTCCCTGCAGGGAGGGGACTGCCCTCCGGCGTGGCCAGCGCATGATGGTGAAAAAACGACCATCCAGTAGGGACATGCCCCGTGCATGTCCGCTGCGGCGCAAGCCACAGATCCAAGGGAGATGTGCACAGCCCTCCCGACCCGCGAGCCTCATATCCACGAGCCTTGCGGTAGCCATCCGGCGGTGCGGACATGCACGGGGCATGTCCCTACCTATGCTCCGCATGGCTCATCGAGTGAGCAGGCATTCTACTCCCCTCCCTCCGGGNNGAGGGGCAAGGGGGAGAGGCTCTTAATAAAAAAACTATTTCATCATGACCATCAATCTCAAACACCTCTGGAACAGGCTCACGGGCCACCCTCGCCACCGCCGCAACGTAGCGCTGGTGCTCAGCGGAGGCGGCGCGAGAGGGCTCGCCCACATCGGCGCCATCGAATCGCTTGAGGCTCACGGATACCACATCACCTCCGTGGCGGGCACGTCGATTGGGGCCCTCGTGGGCGGCGTCTACGCGGCCGGGCGACTTGCCGAACTCAAGGCCTCGGTCACAGGACTCAACCGCAAGCGCATGCTCCAACTCATGGACATATCGCCCGGCCTCGACCATATAGCCACCGGGCGGCACCTCATGGAGCTGCTCGACCCGATGATTGGCTCGCAGACCATCGAGACGCTGCCCATTCCCTACTGCTGCGTGGCCTCCGACGTGGTGAGCGGACACGAACATGTGTTCACCTCGGGCTCGCTCAAGCGCGCCATACGCGCCTCCATCTCCATACCGGGCGTGTTCAAACCCGTCTACGACGGCCATCATCTCTATGTGGATGGCAGCGTGCACAACGCCCTTCCCTTAGACCATGTGCACCGCACCAAGGGCGACCTGCTCGTGGCCATGAACGTGAGCGCACCCGACCCGGACCCGTTTACCGCCTACCTGAAGAAGTATGGCGAGCCCAAAAACGAGACCGACCGCTCGCTCTGGCAGCGCATCCCATTCCTCAAGACCGAGTTCTCGGCCAACTATATGAACATGATGTTGCGCGTGGCCAAGCTTGCCATACAAAACAATACGCAGATGGCGCTCCGCCTCACGCCGCCCGACGTGTGCGCCGAGGTGCCCATGGGCGAGTATAGCCTCTTCGATTTCGACAAGGCCGAAGAGATTATCGCCCTCGGCCGAGAGCGCATGGATGCCGCCCTCCAGTCTCTCTCCCAACCCCAATAGACACTGGGCTCTCCGCCGTCTCCCCCACCCTTCACCCCCGTGCCATTCCCCACCCTCCGGAATAAGGTACTAATCGTCTCGCCTTTACTACCTAATCGTCACGCGATGAGGTAGTAAAGGCGAGGCGTTTAGGTAGTAATCTCGGAGACGATAGATGTAGGGGGCGGACATAGGGGTTGCTCATTTTGAGGAGAAATGAGCTGTTGGGGACAGAGAAATATTAAAAATATATAAAAAGACAGACTTTAATCGCTCTACCATAGGGCAATATATGATTTAATACCTAACTTTGGCCACTGTTCAGAAAGCCATGCAAAACACAAGCAAACCAATATCATGTAAGCTTATCTGATGACTACCGACAGGGCAGATTGTGCGCTGCCCGGGCACGTGGAGTGTGAACTTGAAAATATAATACCAGCAAACATGCTAACTTTAAAATCAAAACAATGAAGCAACAGTTACGTTATTACCTATTGTTGTCTGCCCTCATGCTGTGTATCAGCAGCTTTGCAGACACCTCGAAGCTAACATTTACAGAGAAATGTGGCGGCAAAGGAACAGCCGACAACGGCGTGGAATGGATTGTAAAATCGGATGCTCAAGAGAAAAAAATAGACTCTGATAGAGGCATCCACTATGGCACCAACGCAGCGCCTCCCACCTATTTAACTTTGACCACCAGCGGCATTGTCGGCCAAATCAGCAAGATAACGGTTTGTGCAGCGGGCAACAAAGGCGTGGATGCCGTGCTTTCTGTATCAGTAGGCAATGAGAAGTTCGGCGAAAACCAAAATGTTACATCCAACAAAGCAGCTGATTTCACCTTTGAAGGCAGTGGCAATGGAACGATAGAGGTCAAGCTAACACAGACTACCAAGTCGGCCCTCTATGTGAAGAGCATCGAGGTGGAATACTCGGGTAGCCCCGTCAAGACCTTCGTAGTCAATTCTATCGCCGACCTTTGTCGGGTGGAGAATGATGCCGAAGTGACGCTGAAGCTCAGCGCCGAGGCCATGGCGCGGGTGACCTACGTGCATGGTGAGGATGCCACGCAGGAGGCTTTCGTACGCGACAACACCGGTGCCGTGTGTTTCTACGGCATCCGTCCCAACGTGCCCTTTAAGCATGGACAGCATCTCGCGGGCCAGATCACAGGCCGATATACATCGGACAACGGTCTGCCCAAGCTCTGCGCCATCGATGGCAAGACCAACACCGCTTACCTCGTCATTGCTCAACCCGTGAACGAACCGCAGGTAACTCCGAACGAAATCGCCGCCGAGGCCTACGATAACCATGCTGCCGACTGGGTGCGCATCCGTTCGCTGCACATCGCCGACGACCAGCTGACCACCCGTGAAGGCATTGCCCTCAACACCAGTTTTGCCCCTTCTGCCCTCGCCGACGGCCATAAGCTCTACAAAAATGCCATTGTCGACATTGCCGGCATCGCCATTCCTGCCAACACGACCAAGCAACTCTGCCCGATAGAGATAGGCAATGAGCGCGCTGTGGTATTCGTTGTCGACGAGAACGAGGACTACACCTCGCCCCAGACCGACTTTGCCAACGTGGCGGTGCGACTCAACCGCACGCTCAAGGCCGACGCATGGAACACATTCTGCGTGCCCTTCGACATGGAATTGCCCGAGGATGCCACGGCCACTCGGTTCACTGGCAAGGTGACCGAGGACGGACGAAGCCTCGTTTNNCGCACCCGCAGATAAGATTGAAGCCGGCGTGCCTTACCTCATCAAGGGCGAATTGACCAACACCATTTGGGACAATGTAACTCTCAAATCTACGCCCGCCCAGAGCGTGAAGGCCGACAAGGAGGGCTATGCCTTTATCGGAACCTACGGCCGTAGGGAGATGAAGACCGACAAGTCGGAGCGTTTCCTGAGCAAGGACCAGACCCTCTGCTGGCCCGAGGACAACGGCAATCCCGACTACAAACTGCTCAAAGGCATGAGAGCCTACTACGTGGTGCCGACCGATGTGCAGGCTGCCAAGGTGATGTTCCAAGGCGAAGCCACCGGCATTGCGCCCATCGTAAGCATCAGCCAGGCCGAGGACGTCAAAATCTATAACCTCAACGGCCAGCTCATGAACGGCAGTCTAAACGACCTGCCCAAGGGAATCTATATCATCAACGGACACAAAATCATCAAGAAATAACCTGAATCATCATGAAAACAACATATCGTAAACCTGTTATCAAAGTCAAATCCATGGACATTGAGCCCCTGCTCGCAGCCTCAGCCGACGTGAACGCCGGTGGCACAGAGGTCGTTGTGCCCGGCACGGGCGGCGGCGGCGATGCCAGTGGAGCCCATAGCAAGCGTGCAACCACCATCTGGGATGACAACAACGAGGAATAAAACATAACCGAAGAAACATGAAAAAATACATATTGCTGACGCTGACCACCCTGCTGGCACTCGGCGTTCAGGCACAGCATAAGCTGCAAATCAAGGTCAATCTACCCGGCCACACACAGGCGGTCTATACCGTTGGCGACAATGCCGATAGCATACGCATCATCGAAGAGATAGGCGTCAAGATCTATACCAAGGGTAACACCCAGTCGATAGACTATCTCAAGTCGCAGGTAGACTATGAGATTGAGTATATCACGCCGCCTGTCGACAACACCAACGAGAACAAAATACAGGGCGTGAACGACCAGGGGCATCACTATCGCTATACCATGCTCGAACTGCCCAGGGTGAGCAACGTGACCACCGACTACTATATCCAGAAAACAATCGATGGCAGAATCAACTATACCGTAGAGTGGTGCGGCCTGAAAAAGGCCAACCGCTGGTCGGCCTACCAGCTCTGCAAGGCTGATTTGGAGAAGAATACTCAACGAAAAAATAAGTTCTATGTTGACCCAGATATTCCAGAGCAATATCAGACAACTCCCGCTGACTATAAGAAAAGCGGGTATCATCAAGGACATCTCTGTCCTTCAGATGATCGTATCTCAAGTCAGGATCTCAATAAACAGACTTTTTTCTTGAGCAACATACAGCCTCAGGAAGGTGGACACAATACTGGCGTATGGAAAATTCTTGAGGGCAAGGTGCGTAACTGGGCTCGCCAGTGCGACACACTTTATGTTGTAAAGGCAGCAACCATAGACTCGGCACGCTTCATCAAGACTTATACAAAGAGCAATTTAATTGTTCCCAAATACTTCTTCATGGCGCTCCTGTCCTACAAAGCAGCCACCGGCACCTATGAAGCACTGGGCATCTGGTCTCCCCATGCCAAGGGCAGCGAAACACAATATATCACCATCGAGGAACTGCAGCACCGCACCGGCCTCGACTTCTTCTGTAATCTTCCCGACCAAAAGGAAAAGGAAGTGGAGCAAAAGGTAAACGAGAGCTATTGGGGCGTGACGTTGAGCGCCCAGCACGGCGTGCCTCTCGACGAAGACATCCCCACGGCTCCCTCTGAGGATGAGCCCGAAGAATAACAGCCCGAGGCTGCATCGCGATGATGATGCAGCCTCTGTTGTTTTCTCTTAACCCCGCTGTTAAACCCTTCCTCAGCCTCCCCAGCCTCCCCATAGCATAAATAATGACATATTATGATCATGACATCAAGACAAGAATAACATATTAATGAAACACCCAAGCGGGTAATCTGCCTGTCATTGTGAAACGCG
>DCJH01000071.1:68861-69907 GCA_002317385.1 Prevotella sp. UBA1705
CGGGGCATGTCCCTACTGAGCAATCGCCTGAAACCCCATAACTTATTGATAGTCAGTGCAGGTTGATATGCCTCCGGAATAAGGTACTAATCGCAAGACGATGAGGTAGGAATCGCGCGACGATGAGGTAGGAATCGCAAGGCGAAAAGGTAGTTATTGCGGAGGCCGCAGATAGGAGGGGCGGAATGCGAGGGATGGTGAGGGGGTGTGGAGGAGAGGACGTGAGAGTGAGGAGCACGGGAGGAATTACGGCGCGAGAGGGCTGCCCGCAGGAGCCTCTCCATACAAACGTTTGCACAAAAAATGATGCAATTTATGCGCTTCCCATACAACATTTGATACAAGAGAGGGCAAGAAAACGAAAAATTCGAAGAATTCTTCAAAATATCATGCCATTAATTTTGTATTATTACGATTTTTCATTACTTTTGGAGAAGTATGAAGCGGGTGGGCTTAGGCCCGCCTGTCAATCTAATGAACCATTAAATATCAAATAACAGCCTTAATTAATAGCTATGAGTTATCTTAGATTTGAAAAGGCTCAGATGACTAACCTGCAGGAATCGCTGCCCAAGGAGTTGCTGCGTACCAACCGTTCGGGTGCCTACGCATGCTCGACGCTCGTGGATTGCAACACGCGGAAGTATCACGGACTACTCGTGGTGCCTGTGCCTGAGCTCGACGACGAGAACCATGTGCTGCTCTCGTCGCTCGATTGTACGGTGATTCAGCATGGCGCGGCGTTCAATCTGGGCCTGCATAAGTATCAAGGCAACAACTTCAGTCCCAACGGACACAAGTACATCCGGGCCTTCGACTGCGACAATGTGCCCACCACGCTCTATCGCGTGGGCGGTGTGGTGTTGAAGCGGGAGGTGGTTTTTCAGCATTATGAAGACCGCATCCTCATCCGCTACACGCTGGAAGACGCCCACTCGGCCACCACACTGAGGTTCCGTCCGTTCCTCGCCTTCCGCAGCGTGCGACAGTTTACGCACGAGAATTCTATGGCCAACCGCGACTATCAGGAGGTGGACAATGGCATC
>DCJH01000071.1:69971-71304 GCA_002317385.1 Prevotella sp. UBA1705
GTATCGCGGCATAGAGTATCCGAAGGAGCAGGAGCGCGGCTACGCGTCTAACGAAGACCTCTATGTGCCCGGCTACTTTGAGCTGAACATCCGCAAGGGCGAGTCTATCGTATTTGCCGCATCCACTTCGGAGTCGACCACGCGGGGCTTGAAGACGCTCTTCGAGAAGGAGGTGGCCGACCGTTCGCCACGCGACAACTTCTTCCACTGCCTCATCAATGCCGCCCACCAGTTCCACCTGAGAGACAAAAACGGCGAGCGCTATATCCTGGCCGGATACCCCTGGTTCAAGGCCCGCGCCCGCGACACGTTCATTGCGCTGCCCGGACTGACGCTCTCTATCGAGGAGGACGACTACTTCGAGGCAGCCATGCAGACGGCCGAGAAGGGTCTGCGCGACTTCATGGCGGGCCGCCCGCTTTCGGTGAAGCTCTACGAGATTGAGCAACCCGACGTGCTGCTCTGGGCGGTGTGGTGCATCCAGCAATACGCCAAGGAGAAAGGGCTGGAGGCCTGCTGCGCCAAGTATGGGCAGCTGGTGCTCGATATACTGGGCTACATCCAGTCGGCGAAGCATCCCAACCTCTTGCTCGAACCCAACGGACTGCTCACGACCGACGGCACGGAGCGCCCAGCGACCTGGATGAACTCGGTGGCCAACGGGCGACCGGTGGTGCCTCGCACAGGCTATATCGTGGAGTTCAACGCGCTCTGGTACAATGCCCTGCGCTTCGGAGCCGAGATTGCCCATGCCACCAAGCACCCCACCACGGCCGGCAAGCTGGAGGCAATGGGCGACAAATGCCAGACTTCGTTCGTGAAGACATTCCTCAACGAATACGACTACCTCTTCGACTATGTGGACGGCGATAAGCCCGACTACAGCGTGAGGCCCAACATGATCTTTGCTGCGGCCTTCGACCACTCGCCGCTGTCGCCCGACCAGAAGAAGAAGGTGATAGATATATGTACGCGCGAGCTGCTCACGCCCAAGGGCCTACGCTCGCTTTCGCCCAAGAGCGGCGGCTACAACCCCATGTACACCGGCCCGCAGGTGCAGCGCGACTATGCCTATCATCAGGGCACGGCGTGGCCCTGGCTCTTCGGATTCTACATGGAGGCGAGCATGAAGCTCTATAAGCGCACCCGCCTGAGCTTCCTGGAGCGCCAGATGGTGGGCTACGAGGATGAGATGTTCTATCATTGCGTGGGCACGCTGCCCGAGCTCTTCGACGGCAACCCGCCGTTCCACGGACGTGGAGCCGTGTCGTTTGCCATGAACGTGGGCGAGATACTGCGTGCGCTGGAGCAGATGGAGAAGTATAAATATTAA
>DCJH01000071.1:71321-83921 GCA_002317385.1 Prevotella sp. UBA1705
AATGTTTGGATGGGAGTATCCTCCCCATGTATATGGCGGTCTGGCCACGGCCAACTTCGGCATCTCCGAAGGCCTGCATGCGCAGGGCGACGTGGAGACCATACTGTGTCTTCCCAAGCCCTGGGGCGACGAAGACCACACCTATGCACGCATCGTGGCCATGAATTGCGTGCCCATCGCCTGGCGCGATGTGGACTTTGACTATGTGCGTTCGCGCGTGGGCAACCTGATGGACCCTAACGAATACTATCGCTATCGCGACCACATCTATTCCGATTTCAACTACATGCACGTCAACGACCTGGGTTGTATGGACTTTGCGGGGGGCTATCCGGGCAACCTGCACGAGGAGATCAACAACTATTCGGTCATTGCAGGCGTGGTGGCACGGGCCGAAGAGTTCGACATCATCCACGCCCACGACTGGCTCACCNNTGCCGGCATCCACGCCAAGCAGGTGAGCGGCAAGAAACTCTGCATCCACGTGCATGCAACCGACTACGACCGCAGTCGCGGACACGTGAATCCCACGGTCTACAGCATTGAGAAAGACGGCATGGACCATGCCGACTGCATCATGTGCGTGAGCGAACTGACGCGCACCACGGTCATCAACCAGTATCATCAAGACCCGCGCAAGGTGTTCACCGTGCACAATGCGGTCTATCCGCTCAGCCCCGAGAACGAGGCCATACCACGTCCCGACCACACCGACAGGGAGAAGGTGGTGACGTTCCTCGGCCGAATCACCATGCAGAAAGGTCCCGAATATTTCGTCGAGGCGGCCAATATGGTGCTCCATCGCACCCGCAACATCCGCTTCTGCATGGCGGGTTCGGGCGACATGCTGGAGCAAATGATCTATCTTGCGGCCGAACGCGGCATCGCCGACCGCTTCCACTTCCCCGGATTCATGCGCGGCAAGCAGGTCTACGAGTGCCTCAAGGCATCAGATGTCTACGTCATGCCCTCGGTGAGCGAGCCTTTCGGCATCTCGCCCCTGGAGGCCATGCAGTGCGGCACGCCCACCATCATCTCGAAACAGAGCGGTTGTGCCGAGATTCTCGACAACTGCGTGAAGATAGACTACTGGGATATCCATGCGCTCGCCGATGCCATCTACAGCATCTGTCACAACGACAGCCTCTTCCATTATCTGCAGGAGGAAGGCCGAAACGAGGTGGCCCAGATCACCTGGGAGAAGGTGGGGGCATGGATTAAGGAACTGTATTTGAGGACAATGGGATAAACTCCACCATCCTCAAGGTCCGCTCCGGGCTATCCGCAGGTCCTCCCAAGCCTCTCCCCCGGCCCCTCCCCCGAAGGGAGGGGAGTGAAATGCCAGACAAACAATAAGGTAATCATCAAGCTCAAAGTTCAAATACCAATGTTCAAAGCATTTCGGAGGTAATCAAAAAGTTCAATGTTCAAAGTTCAAAGTTCAAAGTTTATGAAGACAATTTGCTTTTATTTCGAGATACATCAGATTATTCATCTGAAGAGATATCGGTTCTTCGACATCGGAACCGACCATTATTACTACGACGACTACGAGAACGAGCGCACCATCAACGATACCATAGAGCGCTCGTATATGCCCGCCCTCGACACGCTGGAGCAGATGATCAAGGATAGCGACGGCTATTTCAAGGTGGCCTTCTCCATCTCGGGCGTAGGCCTGGAGCAGCTTGAGCTCCATGCGCCGCAGGTCATCGAGAAGCTGCAGCAGCTCAACAAGACGGGCTGCGTGGAGTTTCTCGCCGAGCCATACTCCCATGGCCTGTCGTCGCTCATCGACTCCGAGTGCTTCGCTGCCGACGTGAAGAAGCAGTGCGACAAGATGAAAGAGTACTTCGGCAAGACGCCCACGGTGCTCCGCAACTCCTCGCTCATCTATAGCGACGATATCGGTCTGCAGGCCGCCCAGATGGGATTCAAGGGCATGCTCACCGAGGGCGCCAAGCATGTGCTGGGTTGGAAGTCGCCCCACTACGTGTATCACTGTGCCCTTGCCCCCAACCTCAAGCTGCTGTTGCGCGACATCAAGCTCAGCGATGACCTCTGTCTGAGGTTCAACAACACCGACTGGGAGGGCTATCCGCTCTTCGCCGACCAGTATATCAACAATATTGCGTCGCTCTCCAACGACTCACGGGTGGTGAATATCTTCATGGAACTGTCGGCCATCGGCATTGCACAGCCCCTGTCGTCCCACATCCTCGACTTCCTCCACGCCCTGCCGCAGTTTGCCAAACTCAAGGACATCACATTCTCCACGCCTTCCGACATCTGCAATGACTTCAAGAGCGTGGGTGCACTCGACGTGCCCGACACGCTGTCGTGGGTAGACGAGGAGCGCGACGTGAGCTCATGGCTCGGCAATCCCATGCAGCGCGAGGCTTTCGAGAAACTCTATAGCGTGGCCGAGCGCGTGCGCATAGCCAATGACCCGCGCCTCAACCAAGACTGGGACTATCTCCAGGCCAGCAACAACTTCAGGTTTATGACCACCAAACCGAGCAATGTGGGGCTCGACCGCGGCATCTACAGCAGTCCGTTCGACGCGTTTACCAACTATATGAACATCCTCGGCGACTTCATCACCCGCATCAACGACCGCTATTCGACCGACATAGACAACGAGCAACTCAACTCTCTGCTCACCACCATCAAGAACGAAGGCGAGGAGATTGAGATGAAAGACAAGGAGATTGCCCGCCTGCAGGCCAAGATAGAAAAGATTGAAGCTGCTGCCGAAGAGCTGCGCGTCAAGGTCGAAGGCACCAAGTCGGCCCCAAAGCCAGCTGCGAAACCTGCAGCCAAGACGGCCTCTACTCCGAAGAAAACGACTCCTGCCAAGAAGGCCGCACCCAAGAAATCTACCGGCGTGAAGAAGGCACTTGCAGAGAAACCGGCTACTGAGAAGCCCGCAGAAAAGGCCTAAGCAGCAACCTTCCCACCCCTATAAACACGCACCCTTCCCATTCTTCCAGGCTCGCTGACCTGTGGAATAGGAAGGGTGCATGCTTTTTGTGGCGCTGTCGCCAAGCTATCTGATTGCTCCAAACTTGATGCACACGGGCTTCGGCAGCTCTATTCGGTTCACGAGCGTGAGCAGACCGGTCTCGGTATCGCGCCTATATACCTCGATGACATTGCTGTCTCGGCAGGCGCAGAGCAGGAAACGGTCGTTGGGGGTGATGGCGAAGTTGCGCGGATGGATGCCCGTGAGCTGATAGCCCACCTTGCGCAGCAGGCCCGTCTGGGCATCGACGCTGAAGATAGAGAGCCCGTCGGCCTTGAGCCTGTTGCTGGCATAGAGATATCGTCCGTCGGCCGAGAGGTGGATGTCGGCACCTCCTCGCCCGCCCACGCTGTCGGAAGCGATGGTCTGCAGACGCGTGAGCTGGGCACGGCCATTGGCAAACACGGTCACCGTACCGCCCAGCTCGCTCATGACATACACCCGCTTCTGGTCGCGCGAGAACTCAAGATGCCGGGGCGCAGACCCTTCCACGAGCTCTCCCGCCACGCCAAGGCCCGTCACGCGCAGCCCATCTACGCGGAAACGCAGCAGCTGGTCTACACTGAAATCGGTGGCAAGGATGTGGCCGTCGGCTGTGAATCGGGCCGTGTGAACGTGGGGCACGTGCTGCGGACGCTCCGCACCCGCCTTCGCATGCCCCTCAAAGAGACAGCTGCGTTCGCCCAGCGAGCCATCCCGAAGGATAGGAAACACGCTCATCGACCCGCGCGAATAGTTGGCCGTGAGCGCCAGTTGCCCGTTGGTCTCCACAAAGCAGGGGTCGCCGCCCTCGGTGGGTTGTCGGTTCATCAGGCTGAGATGCCCCGTCTTAGGGTCGAATCTGAAGGCCGAAAGGGCAGCCTTCGAGGCATCCGTCTGCTCGTTCACGGCATAGACGAAGCGCCCATTTTTCGAGAAAGTGAGGTAAGAAGGGTTGTCGGTCTCCACCGAATCCAAGAGCGTGGCGGTGCCATTGCTCTGGTCAAAGCGGAAACTGTAGATTCCTTGGCTGCCCGAGCCGGTATAGGTTCCCACCACCATATTGAGCTTATCGCCCGCCCACACGGTGGTTCCCGCAAGAAGCGCTGCTGCCATAGCCATCCATTTTTTCATATTTTTCCATGAGTTTTTTGTGTCCATCCCTTGCGCAGAAGTCCCAGTTTCATGTCCCTTCATGCCCCATCGAGCGGGCATTCCTCGTTCCCTGGCACCTCCTGCGCAGATGTCTCCCACAAAATTAGCAAAAACAAACTATTCCCACCCCCTCTCTCCGGTTAATGCTTGTTAAACCGCCTCCCCTCCCCCTTTCTTCCGCCCCTATATGTGCGTCCGGCCTTCAGTACCTAATCGTCTCGCCATTACTACATAATCGTCGTGCAATTCGGTACAAATCGCCCCGCGATTACTACCTTATTTCAACACCCCTCAGCCTCTCCCCCTTGCCCCTCCCCCGAAGGGAGGAGAGTATAATGACCGAACCACCCATTATTTACGAAGAAAAGCGATAGAATGGTAGGGACATGCCCCGTGCATGTCCGCACCGCCGTAGGGCGAACAGCGGGGTTATCTCACACTGAAATACAACTTAATTTCACGCAGACCAAAGGGTTATCTCACACAGACTTTCACAGAACTGCACAGAGGCTGCGCCATTGTTCAAGAAAATAAAGGGGAAGGAGTCTGTGAAAATCTGTGCGAGTCTGTGTGAGATAAACCCGTGCTCCGTGTGAGATAGACCTGTTATCCCCTCTCACCCACCACGAGAAAGTCAGGTGTTATGGGCGGGGACCCCTACCCTATCCTGCCACAAACACAAAAAAGGGGACGACGCTGCGATCGCTAATTCGCACGTCATCCCCGAAGGAAAACTTATTTATAAAGGGTTAACTAAGGGGCGGAGGGGCACTGCCCACCGCCTCATAGTACATTAATCTATCACGAGTTTCTGGCTCACGGTGGTCGTGCCGTCGGTCGACTTCACCATGTAGACACCGGCAGGCACGCGGCCCTTGAGCGTCTTCACGTCGAGCGGCAGCGAGAACTCGCCCACCTTCTTGCCCGAGAGCGTGTAGACCGTGGCCGTACCCGACTCCAGCGATACCTTCACCGAAGAGATGTCGGTAACATGACCCATAATCTTCGCGAAGTCGGTCTCTGTGGTGTTCACCAGCAAGAAGCGGTCTTCCTCGAAGCCTGTCACGTCGGCGGTGAAGAAGTAGCTCAGCTTACCGTCTGTGAACGGCACCACCTGCTTGTTCACCAGGTCTACCATCTTCAGGTCCTGATAGCTCAATCGGTATTCGCTGAGCGACATGGTGTAGAGCGAGTCCTTGATGGTCTGCACGCCAAACTTCATGCCGTTGACAGAAGCAAGACTGCTCACCTGCACCTTGGTGCCCTCAGAGGTTGTGGCAAACACAGAGGGTGTGCCGAAATTGAGCTTCTCTGCATCGCGACCAGGCTCGTAAGCCTCGGTAGACTGGCCGTACTCATAGAAGTGAGCCATATCGTACACATGTCCGTTGTCGAGAGTAGCCAACACGAATCCGTTGGGGTCGCTCTCGCCCATCGTCATGCCCTTGGCATGGAGAGGCTCTGTCGACGTGCTCAGGGCATCGGCCACGTATGGGATGCTGAGCTGGTCGTCGGTCTCACTGTAGGTTGGATTGGTGTATTTCACCATGAAACCTTGCATCGGCGCAATGGTCTCGGGGAATCCAGTGTCACCTGCATTAGCCTGGGGGATAGCGAAATATCCACCCTTAACAAATGAACTCGTGCTGCTCTGATTGGTCGCCCAGTCCTTGAAGCTACCCGTAGAATAGAGGTAGATGGTCTTCTCCAGACCGTCGTTAGCGGTGTTGGCAGTAAACACAAGGCTCTTGATCTTCACACCTGCGGTAAACGAGTTACCAAAGATGTTGTATCCCAGTCCGTAGCGCTTGCCGTCTTCTGTGGCAGCCTTGGAGGCAGTCACGATGGAAGCCTTACGGGTGAGCGGCAACACTTCCTCACAGAAATTAAGTTTTCCCGTTATGGTAGTTGTCACATCGCCTCTGTCAAGTACGCGAGCAACCTCGTAAGCCTTGAATTTGCTCATTGTAGTGGTATTGCTCACATCGCTCCACTTGCTATAGTAGTGCAGCGGGGAGTTGAGTTCCTCACTATAGACACGCACTTTCATGCCACTAAAGCTCGGATTCTTAACCACCGACTCCACTGGGATTCCAATAAACTGCCAATCAAATTCGCTATAGAGCTTCTTGCCCAAATCAGGAGAAGTAGGTTCAGTGTCGATAGTGTACACGCCAGGATTGTATATGCCAAGAGGCTTATACTCCACCGTAGCATACACGGTCTGAGAGCACGGGTCGGTATTGTTCATCACAAACGTACCGGCTGGGGTCGTTCCTGTAGATGCCTTGAGCAGCAGCTTGTCCTCGTCGGCCACGGTGCTGAAGCCGGTAGCCGAGGTCACGGTGAGGCCTGCGCCGGCAGAAATGATCGTAGCGGGGTGAGCATTGGCTACCTTGTTGCCGTCTAATCCAATCTTGCCAAGCTCGGCCTTGGTCTCGTTGACAAGCACACGCTGAGAAAGGAAGCTACCCGCGGGAATCACCATGTCGCGCACGGCAGGACCCACCTGGGTGTTACCCTCTACGGCTTTGCCATTGTTGTCGATGGTTGCAAATACGAGATCCTCGCCCGGCAGGGGAACATACTTGCCACCCCAGTTCTCCACATTGGTATATTCATTGCTGATGCCACCAATCCAGTAGGAGCAACCAGCTTTGACTGTAGCGTTTTGTGAGGCACCAATACCTTGACCACCATTGACCAATGTGGGAATACCATCCTTGTCTTCCGGACTGTCGATGGCACCATCTTTCAGCTGATCAGCTGTAATGAGTTGGTCACCTTCAATGGCATCGGAGCAACCGTCGGCATCAGAGTCGTAATCCTCGACATTGGGGATACCGTCGTGGTCGTCGTCACAAGGGAGCATGATGGTTACAGATGTGAGCGTGTTACCACCTGAATTGTAACTTTGGTCAAACTCAAAGAACTTATCCGTCGGATTGTAGTTCAGATAAGATAGACCTACCTGTTTAGAAAGATCCAAATTGTCTACATTGAACAGCACCTTCTTATAAGTGTTGGTCTCATACACAATGTATTTTGACTGAGCAGAAGACGAGGTCATGTCTGTGTACACGCTGGTCTGTGACAGCGGAGTGAGGTTGTCGAGAATATTGATGCCAAATCCTGTGCCGCTGTTGAAAGCTCCCGTAGGAGTGCTCTGCATGAGCACGTAAGGATGCATGGTTCCCGTAATCTCCCAGCGAGTATAGAAATTGCTCAAATCCTGCGTTGTGATGAACTTATCATTTTGCACCTGATAGTTGTATACACTCACCACTACACGACCAGTACCGGCAGTATAACCGAACTTGTCGGAGATATCCAGTTTCACAACATTGCCGTTGGAACCCGTCACGCCGAGCACTGTCGGAGTAAGCGTGAGCACCTGACTGATGTTGGCAGGTGTGGACTGCAAATAGGCCGAGTTGTTCACGATAGAAGCGAACAGGTTGGAGGCAATCGCCGGCGTACGATAGGCCACAGGCCACGAAGTCTTAACAAGATCGGTACGCGTTACCTGCGCCGTGTTGGTGGCATTGGTCTCGTCACACTCCACATCATTGCGGATGCCATCGTTGTCAAGGTCAAGATCGGTGAGACTAATGCTACAATCCTTATAGAAAATCTGTGCACCTACATTCTGCGAATATACATGATTCGTGGGATAATCCTGATAGCAGTCGTAGGTATAAGTGGTCTGGGTATCCGACATCGAAGTCACGATAATCGTATAGAGCTCGCCAGCTTTGGTCTCGGTAACACCAACCTTCTCCAGAGGGTTAGTGATGATCACATTGTCGGGCATAACCGTCTCCGTGATGGTCTCTGTGCCGATGACTGGGAATGTACCGTCGGGATTGGGATTAGCAAAATCGTACTTAGGCACAGTAGAGGTTACCTGGATGGGAGTGGAACTCGTTTGAGCCTGCAAGGGACTGGAGTTGAGCTTGGTAATGGTGCCACCCACAGTCCTGTAGATATCGTATGTAAACGTGAAGGGGCCTTCGCCTGAGGTAGACTGGAACTTCACCCAGCTGGCATCGCCAGGACAATAGGTAGCGTATGTCTTGGGGGCAGTCTCGCTGGTTGTCACAGTGGCATGAGGATAAGTTACTTCAATCTCGTCGATGGGTTTGGGATCAACACAAGCAGCCTGCACAAAGTTTGCCGTATTGTTGCCAACAGCTGCTCCCGACAGAGAGCTGCTGCCATCGGTAGGAACTGTTACTGGGGTATTGTATTGAAAGGTATTGCCACCATTATCTGTCAACCAAGTGCTGTAGGTGGCCTTAGCCAACTGCATCTTGGAATTGGACAAGTTCGCAGAACCACGTAGTGCTGCCTGATCCCACAACATCAAGTCGGCACCCTCAGCTGTAGTAACCAAGGCATTGCTGGCATTATAATCCTGGTTATTATAGAAGGTACACGAGCTCAGTTCATCGATTGTAGAACCTAAGAGACCGCTCTGCTGGCCAGCCCAGATTGCACCGCCACCTTTCTGAAGTTTTGCGATATTACCCACGAATGTTCCCTGAGTAACCTTGGTGGGACGGTCGTTGTGTATTTGAAACCGAATAGCACCACCAACATCAGCATTAGCTACATTACCGTTGAAGATGTCACCAGTGGAAGTAAATGAAGTATAGTCGTTAGTATAAATTGCACCACCTGCTTGACCAGCAGAGTTGTTCATAAACTGATTGCTCTCAAACAGGAATGTACCACCACCATCATTCCAGATAGCCCCACCATTCAAAGCCGTATTTTCCTTGACAAAATTGTGTCGCATGGTCAGCGAGCCACTTACAAAATAGAGCGCACCACCGGTCTTGGTGGCTGTATTACCACTCATGATGTTGTTTTCGAACACCACATTACCAGCAGCAGTACCCTGATAGAGCACACCACCATCGCCATCGGTAGCCTTGTTATTCGTGAACTTGCTGTTCTTTACCGTAATGAGTCTGCCCATAGACACACTACCCAGTGCACCACCCGCTTTTGCCGTATTGTTGATGAACTCACAACCGTCAATCGTAACAGGATTGGTCGAAAGATTATCGTTGCGGAAACCGATGGCACCACCGTATGTATTGGAGTGGTTGCCAATGAATTTACAATTGGTGATGGTTCCGTAACCATTAGACTGATAAACTGAAGAATAGGGGGCCACGCCAATGGCACCGCCAGGGCAGGTGGTCAAGAATGTGCCGCTGTTATCAGCTGAGTTATTCTCAAACACCGTGTTACTGAAGGCGAAATTACCATTCAATATTTGGAAAGCACCACCACCATATCGTGAGGTGTTTGAACCGAAATAACATCCGTCTACAGTGAGCAACTGGACATCACGCACAAAGAATGCGCCACCACCTCCACCATCAACAACAGTACCCACCTGGGCAGCCTCGTTATCACAAGCCACACAGTTTTTAAAAGTCAGATTACCGGCAATACTGAACTCACCGGCACCACCATGATATCCCGATGTGGCATTTTGCTTGAAGTTACAATTCGTGAAAGTATAGCTAAGTTTATGGGTATCATCCTTTGTTTCAGCATAAATAACGCCACCACGACCAACAGCCGCCGTAGATCCAGAACCATTGTAGATATAGTCGTCATTGGTCGAAGTGAAAGTACGCGTTGTACGTTGTTCAATACCGTTGTTAGCCTCCTCCACAAAGAGACAACCGCCAATCTGACCACCCTGGTTATTCCAGAACTTGTTGTTCTTAAACTCTGTCGTATTGATACCCGTCAAGCGGAACACGCCACCATATCCACCAACACAGTTATGGAAGACAGAATTGGTAACCGAAACCTTATCAAAGCCCTTCAGTCCGATGGCCGGCTGCTGGTCTGCAAGGTTCAAGCCCGTGGCGCGTGCCACCTGCACATGGTCTATCTTGCAATAGTTGTTGGGGTTTTCTGCCAAAGTACCCCAGTTATACCATCCAATAAGACATGTACTATAGACCACACCTTGGTGTGAGATGTCGTGGAATGTTACATAGTCGATATCGAGCTGCGCATTCTTGGAACCATTGTCAAGCGTACCCAGAAAACCGCCGCCACCTGCAGCGTTAGCCTGACCTTTCAGTACTTCTATACGGTGCAGCACAATATGGGGGTTCAAGAAATGACCACTAAAACAGAAAGCTCCACCACGTGCAGCTGTATAATACTTGAACATGCAGTCGGAAATTTCCAATCTCAGGTTCTTCTGTGGATTGGAAATCGAGGTACCCGTCTTATAAGCGGTAAGAAACGCACCTTCGTTTAGGGCGCCCGTAAAATTGGTAGAGCCAAATGTGAGTCCACGCATCACAAGCCACTGGTTATCGTTCTCCATGCGGAAAAGTTGTGTCGTGGTCTTTGAGGCGCGGATTTCAGAAATGTATGTTCTCGGAGCAGATGTACAGGTGTCGTGTGGCTGAGTAATAGCCCCTGGCTTGGGGAAACCGCCGATGATGTAGAGCTTCTGCCCGTCACGCGTCATCTTATAGGTGCCGCCCACGCTCGAACCCTGAATAGTCTGAGGCTCATTATAGACACCCTCTGCCAAATAAATATAGGTAAGAGGGTTTTTAGTTGTCTCTGCCAAGTCGAGAGCTTTCTCGAAGGTCTTCAACGCTGCCGCCCACGAGCTGCCGTTGCGGTAGTCATTACCTGTCTGCGATGACACGTATATCTCCAATGCTCCAGCTGGGACAGCACCGCGTGCACTGAGTGCACCAAGGAACACCGCAACCAGCAGAATTGCATTTCTAAAGAAGTGTAATGATCTTTTCATTCTCTAATTATCTAAGTTTTATATTGTAGTCATAATGAAAATAATAATAGAAGGTTGATGCTGGTAATTAATCGTCCCACAATGATTTTTGCCCGGCAACAGGTTGCCAGTCTTCAAAATCAGAATTCCGCTTACTCAGATTGCCTGTGTCACCACCAGGGTTATAAGCCTGGCTAACCGTGGCTCCTCCGTCTCCGCCAGATTGAGCAGCCAACACCAATGTCGAAGGACTGATATAATTACTTTTTGCCATAAATGTGTAAGTTATAATTTCTTTATAAATATTGTCGTCGATATGCTTGCTGATGCTCAGCCGCAGTGCTCTATGCGTTTCCGGTTGTCGGTTTCCAGACCGTTGAAGGCTGGGTTGGCAGCCAAACCACAGCAAATAAGTAGGTTTAAAAAACGTCTCCAGGCCCCTGTCCCTATACCTATCTTTTGAGTTAATTGGGCCATATGGAGCGTTTTACGGTGCAAAGTTACGGCAAAAGAGAAAAAAACTTTTTCAAAAATGATTCAAAATTTTACGATTTTAATTCAATTTTTATCTTTTGATTCAAAAGTTGACGATGGGAAACAAGTAAAAAAGCGTTGATTTTCAACGGATACAGCGCATTCGTCTTATATATAATAAGGTGAAAAGGCGATTTAGTTTGATTTAGCAAGTTAACTGATTGTGTTCAAAAATGAACAAGAAAAACAAGAGGGAAGTGGGAGGTTCGGGCGAATGGCCGAACAGATAGAACACAAATCCCCTGAGTGGCACGTAGCCCAAAGACGGCGTGCACCCAAGGAGATTTGTGAGGAAAGTATGAAAAAAAATGTTTTGCTTAGAGCAGATTGCCGCTGAAGAGGGCTTTCTTGATGTCGTCTTCGTGGTCGTAGATGAAGCGGGCCACGATGGACGAGAGGATGGCCGAGGTGGAAAGCTTGTCGGGGCCGGCATACTTCATGCGGTCGAGAACGCTCTTGAGCGACTCGTCGATGTAGATGGTGGCGAGTTTTCCGCCTCCGCTCTTATACTGTTTGGCCATGTCGATGAACAGTTGCCAGCTGTCGGTGGAGTCGTCCTTCACGATGTGGTATTCCTTCATGGTGTTCTCCTTGGGCCGACGGCCACGGGCGTGGGTATCGTCGTCGGGCTCAACCTGGGGCGCAGGGGCAGGTTGAGAGGGCTGATCCACGGGGGTAACCTCTATCTTGACATCCTCCCTATTTGTCGCAACGGGTGCTTGGGGCGAGGAAACAGGCTGCACAAGATGGTCTCTAACCGACTGATTGTCAGGAGCAGAAGCGACTTTGGTCTCGGGGGCAGGCTGCTGACGCTCAGGCTGGGCAGACTGGGGAGCTGGCTGCGCAGCCGCAGTGGACTGCTGAGCAGCCGGGGCTGGGGTAGCGAGAGCCGCATTCTCCACCTCGATTTCGGGTTCCTGATCATCGTCATCGGGCACGATAGTCTCGTCTACCAGCGGTTTCTGCGCAAAGTTTGACGTGCCATTTTGCAAATCATGTACCAATCCCTGTATGCCTCCAGGAAGCAGTACGCGTGTCTTCTTTTTAGCCATAGGTTTATATTTTTATATATTTATTTCTTTATACTATTACTTATTTATCTTTTTATATTGCCTCGATG